>CACJRM010000001.1 GCA_902595805.1 uncultured Alphaproteobacteria bacterium
TTTGCCATACTAGCTGGTTTGGTTGGAGGTTTCTTTTCATTATTAATGAGAGCTGAATTAGCTGCCCCAGGCTTAGATGTTGTTGCTGATGGTCAAGTTTGGAATGTAATTATCACTGCTCATGGTTTGTTAATGGTATTTTTTGTTGTAATGCCTGCATTGATTGGCGGTTTTGGAAATTGGTTTGTTCCATTAATGATTGGTGCACCTGATATGGCTTTTCCAAGAATGAATAATTTTAGTTTTTGGATACTTGTTCCTGCCCTAGTTTTACTAGTTGTTTCAGCAACAATAGGAACTGGTGCTGGTACGGGGTGGACAATTTATCCTCCACTCTCAAATAAACTCGGACACGCAGGACCTTCTGTTGATATGGCAATTTTTGCTCTTCATTTAGCAGGTGCCTCCTCAATTTTGGGTGCAGTTAATTTTATAACAACAATACTTAATATGAGAACGCCTGGAATGACTCTTCATAAAATGCCTCTTTTTGTATGGGCTATGTTAATTACTGCATTCTTACTTTTATTAGCTGTCCCTGTTTTAGCTGGAGCAATTACGATGCTTCTAACCGACAGAAATTTTGGCACAACATTCTTTAACCCTGCAGGTGGTGGAGACCCAGTTCTTTTCCAACACTTATTCTGGTTCTTTGGTCACCCAGAAGTTTATATTATGATATTACCAGCTTTTGGAATTGTAAGTCAGGTCATCTCTACATTCTCAAGAAAGCCAGTATTTGGGTATCTAGGAATGGTGTATGCCATGATATCAATTGGATTTATAGGTTTTATCGTATGGGCTCACCATATGTTTACAGTTGGTATGAGTGCAGATTTAAGAGCATATTTTATGTTAGCTACAATCATTATTGCAGTTCCAACTGGTATTAAAATATTTAGTTGGATTGCAACTATGTGGGGTGGATCACTTACATTTGAAACTCCAATGTTATTTGCAATTGGATTTGTCTTCTTGTTTACACTTGGAGGAGTAACAGGAGTTATTCTGGCCAATGCAGGAATAGACACTGTAATGCATGATACGTATTATGTTGTTGCACATTTCCATTATGTTTTGAGCATGGGAGCTATGTTTGGAATTTTTGCAGGTATTTACTATTGGTTTGGAAAAATGTCTGGAAGAAAATATAATGAATTTTTAGGTAAACTACATTTCTGGTTATTTTTTATTGGTGTAAATGTAACATTTTTCCCCCAACATTTTTTAGGACTTGCTGGTATGCCTAGAAGAATTCCAGATTATCCAGACGCTTATGCAGGATGGAATCTTGTATCAACTTATGGTTCTTACTTATCTTTTGCTGCAACTTTGATATTTCTTTTCGCAATTGTGTATGCTTTATTTTTTGGAAAGAAAGAAGTTGCCAATCCATGGGGAGAAGGAGCTGATACTCTTGAGTGGACACTTTCTTCACCTCCACCGTTCCATCAGTTTGAGACTTTACCAAAATTCAAAGGGTAATTTAAGTGGATGCTAAATCCTTAGAAGCTGGTTATAGCAATAATTTTCTCTTAAGAAAATTTAAAGGTTATTACGAACTAATGAAGCCAAGAGTTATGTCCTTGGTTATCTTTACAGCGTTTGTTGGAATGTTTTTGTCACCTGGTCAGATAACATTTCTAAATAGTTTTCTTGTAATAGTTGCTATTGCTTTAGGAGCTGGTTCTTCAGCAGCAATCAATATGTGGTTTGATGAAGATATAGATAAAACTATGGAAAGAACAAAACTAAGACCAATTCCTCTAGGAATAGTTTCTAAAAATGAAGCCTTAGTTGTAGGAATATTTACAGGTACTATTTCTTTAATTCTGATGCAATGGTTCTCAAACTCATTAGCAACAAGCTTACTTCTTTTTACAATTCTTTTTTATGTATTTATCTATACATTTTGGCTTAAACGAACAACTTCATTAAATATAGTTATTGGAGGAGCAGCCGGAGCAATTCCTCCAATTATTGGATGGACAGCAGTTGTTCCTGAATTAAATTTCTTACCAATTAGTTTATTTGTAATTATATTTTTTTGGACCCCACCTCATTTTTGGGCCCTATCCGTATATAGATATAATGATTATAAAAACGCTAATGTGCCTATGTTACCAAATGTAAGTAGTATTGAAGATACAAAAAAACAGATTGTTTATTATGCTGTAATATTAATTTTATCGAGTTATCTTCCATACTTAGATAGCAATGTTGGAAAAATATACTTAGCTATAGTTTCTATATTAAATTTATTATTATTTAATAGCTCTTTAAAGTTAAAAAAATCTAAAGAAAAAAAATCGATACCAAATTCTGAAGGATTAAAATTTTTTGCTATTTCAATCCTTTACTTGTTCAGTTTATTTTCAGCTTTGTTGATTGATCATGTGGTATTAGGATGAAAAACAGAAGAAGAAAAAATATTATCACTTTAATCATCTTACTTTGTATCGTTGCATTCTTTTATTTATGGACCCTATTCAAGGCTAATATTTTTGGAGTATAATGACAAATACTAGAACAGCTTTTGGATTATCATTAATTGTTTTAACAATGATTACTTTAGTTGCTTTCTCTGTACCCCTATATGACTTATTCTGTCGAGTTACTGGTTATGGCGGTAAGACAAGTACATCTGAGTTCCTCTCATCATCAATTTTGGAAAGAGATATTGATCTTAAATTTAATGCTGATGTTAATGATAGTATAAATTGGACTTTCATTGCACCAGAAAATATTAAATTTAAAGTTGGTGAAAACAAACTCGTTAATTATAAAGCTACCAATCAATCTGACGAAGAAACAATCGGAACTGCGACATTTAATGTTCTACCAGAAAAAGTTGGTCCATATTTTATTAAAACACAATGTTTCTGTTTCGAAAAGCAGGCTTTGAAACCTGGAGAAACAATTGAAATGCCGGTTGTGTTTTATATTGACCCTTCAATTAACGAAGATCCAACAATGAATGATGTTGAAGAGATAACATTGTCATATACCTTTTTTAAATATATAGAATAACAAATGGCTAATAAATCAACAACAGGGCAGAAACATCCATATCACTTGGTTGATCCAAGTCCTCTTCCATTCTTATCATCAATAGCTGGTCTTGCAATGGCTGCTGGTCTTGTATTCTATATGCATTATGGAACCTCTTGGCTCCTCATTCTAGGCACTATTGGTTTATTAACTATTATGTTTCTATGGTGGAGAGATGTAATCAAAGAGTCAACTTTTCAAAAGGTTCACACACCTGTTGTGGAGCTGGGACTAAGATATGGAATGGCACTTTTTATTGCATCGGAAGTAATGTTCTTTGTTGCTTTCTTTTGGGCTTTCTTTGATGCAAGTTTAACACCTAAATTACCTATAGAGGAATTCTCAGAAACTTTTGATAGTAATGGCGCTGTTGGAATTTGGCCACCAGAGGGTATCAAAACTTTTGATCCACTTGATGTTCCTTTTTTAAATACACTAATATTGTTAATGTCAGGTACTACCTGTACTTGGGCTCACCATGCTATTAGAGAAGGTCATAGAGATCAAGCTATTCAGGCATTATGGTGTACTGTTGGTCTTGGAATTTTCTTCTCATTTATGCAGGGTGTAGAATATTATGAGGCAGCTCATCATTATTTTAGTTTTACTGATGGAATTTATCCATCAGTATTTTATATGGCTACTGGTTTTCATGGATTTCATGTAATGGTTGGAACAGCATTCTTAGCTGTTTGTTTGTATCGTGTTTACAAAAATCATTTTACCCCAGATAGACATTTTGGTTTAGAAGCAGCAGCATGGTACTGGCACTTTGTTGACGTAGTTTGGTTGTTCTTGTTTGTCTGCGTTTATGTTTGGGGTGCATAAATTAAAAACTTTCCAATAAAATATATTTTATTTAGTTTATTTTGTATTGCGCTGACAATATTTTTAGGAATTTGGCAATTGCAAAGACTGGAATGGAAAGAAAAAATTATAGCCGAATTTAATGAACTAAAGGATCAAAAACCACTGTCACTATCAATGGGAAAAATGAAGTATCCAAACATTGATGAGTTTACTAAAGTTATCACTTTAGGAACTGTTGACAGAAGTAAAAAAATTTTTTTCCCGGCTAAAACATTGAATGGGATTTCTGGTGTTAGAATAGCCAGTTTATTGTCAGATAATCATGGTAATAATTATTTAATTGATGAAGGTTGGTTTGAGCAAAGTAGATATGATTATTTTAAAGACAATAATGAAATAATAAATGCTGAAATTCTAGGATACGTCCGATATCCAACTCAAAAAAAGATGTTTACTCCCGAGAATTCTATCTCTTTGAATGAATGGTATTATTACGATTTGGAGCAAATTCAAACTTTCTTAAATGTTAAGATCAATCAGAAATTTTTTATTAAAAATATGAGCAATTATGCAGAGAATTTCTTAATACCATCATCTCAAAATCATAATTTTTCAAATAATCATTTGCAGTATGCAATTACATGGTTTTTGATGAGTTTTTCTTTTTTGATTATTTTTATAATTTATTTATTTAGGAAGAAAAAATGAAAACATATTTAAAACTTAAAGAGATCTTTAATGAAGCTTCACTGACATCAGATATTGCAGGTATTTTACACTGGGATATGGCAACAATGATGCCGAGCAGCTCAAGAGATCAAAGATCAGATCAATTAGCCTATTTATCAAAACTTAGTCATAGTAAAATTTCATCTTCTGAAGTCGGAGATTTAATTGAAGATTCTAAGAATCTTAATCTAAGTGTCAGTGATCAGAAAAACTTAAATGAAATGGATAGAGAATATAAATTAGCTTCTGCTATTCCAACGCAGCTTGTAGAAAAAATTTCAAAATCTTCAGCTAAATGTGAAGGTGTTTGGCAAGAGGCAAGGGAAAAGTCCGAATTTAATTTAGTAAAAAAAGATTTAGAAGAACTTATAAATTTAACGAAAGAAGAAGCTAATATTCTGGGGGAAACTTTTAAAATTTCTCCTTATGAAGCACTAATAAATAAATTTGAACCTTCTGCAGAAGAAAATAAAATATCTGGAGTATTTGATGATTTACAAAAATTTCTCACACCACTTATTGATAAAATTATTGATAAGCAAAAAAAAGAAGAAACACTTCAATTTGAAAAAAGTATTGATGAAGAAAAGCAGAAAAATATTTCTGAATATATAATGAAACAAATAGGTTTTGATTTTACAAGAGGGAGACTTGATAAAAGTGTTCACCCTTTTTGTGGAGGATCTACAAATGATGTTAGAATTACAACTAGATATAATAATGAAAATCCATTTTCATCTTTAGATGGTGTTATGCATGAAACTGGACATGCATTATATGAGCTAAACCTTCCAAAAGATTGGATGCATCAGCCAGCAGGTAAATCTAGGGGGATGGCCATGCATGAAAGTCAATCACTATTAATTGAAATGCAAATCACTAGATCTTTAGCTTTTAAAAAATTTTTATCTAATACCTTAAATAATAAATTTGATATAAATGACAAAGCTACAAATCCAGACAATCTTTACAAATTAGGTACTCGAGTAAACAAATCTTTTATAAGAGTTGAGTCAGATGAAGTAACCTATCCCTTGCATATTATCTTAAGATTTAATTTAGAAAGAAAAATTTTTAACAATGAAATAAATATTGCAGACATTCCCGATGCTTGGAATGATGAATTTAATAGATTATTTAATTTATCGATAAATAAAGACACTGATGGATGTTTACAAGATATTCATTGGTTTGCTGGATTATTTGGATACTTCCCAACATATTCATTAGGAGCACTCACTGCTGCTCAATTTGCGTCTCAATTGAGAACTGATCAAAAGGAATTAGATAAGGAAATAGAAAATGGTGAATTTTCAAATTTAGTAAATTGGCTTAAAAAAAATATCCATGAAAAAGCTAGTTTTTTTTCAACTAATGAGGTTTTAGAACAGGTTACAAAGTCGTCTTTAAATGCTAAATATTTCAAAGAATATATTACTAATCGCTATCTTTAATGAAATATTTAAGCACAAGGGATGATTCTCTAAGCAGATCATTTAACGATATCCTTTATCAAGGATTATCGAGAGATGGTGGTCTGTATTTACCCCAAAGCTGGCCCAGAATAGACTTACTAAGTTTAAAAAATAAATCATACGAAGAAGTAGCATGTGAAATTATTTTTCCTTATGTAAATGAAAATATAGAAAAATTAGAATTACAAAAAATTTTAAATGAAACTTATGCAAATTTTAATCATGAAAAAATAGCTCCATTAGTAAAATTAAAAAATAATAAATTTTTATTAGAATTAATTTATGGACCTACTTATGCTTTTAAAGATTACGCTTTACAATTTCTTGGTAACCTATTTTCTACAAGTTTAGAGATTTCTCCAAAAAAAATTACTATTTTAGGCGCAACTTCTGGCGATACTGGGTCAGCTGCAATTCATTCTTTTAAATCAAAAAAAGACATAAATGTATTTATTCTACATCCTCATAATAAAGTATCACCTATTCAACAAAAACAAATGACTACAGTAATTGATAAGAATATTTTTAATATTGCTGTAGAGGGTAATTTTGATGATTGTCAAAAAATTGTCAAAGAACTATTTGTTGATGACGAAATACAAGAGTCTACTTCTTTAACTGCAGTAAACTCTATAAATTGGGCTCGATTAATTGCGCAAGTTGTTTATTATTTTTGGGCTTACTTGCAAGCTGATAAGCAGAAAATTAATTTTATTGTTCCTTCAGGAAATTTTGGCAATATCTTCTCTGCCTTTGTTGCTAAACAAATGGGATTACCTATTGGTCATTTACATATTGCAACTAATTCTAATGATATCTTGAAGTCCATAGTAGACACTGGAGAAATGAAAAAAAAATCTGTTTTTCAAACATATAGTCCTAGTATGGATATACAAGTTTCAAGTAACTTTGAGAGGCAAATTTTTGAAAGTCTCAATAGAGACAGCAAAAGAGTAAATGAAGTATTTGAAAGTTTTTCATCAAAAGGTTTTTATCAATTTGATGACTCTGTTTTAGCTAAGTTTCAGCAAATATATAATGCTTCCTCAATTGATGATAGTCAGACTCTGGAAACAATTAAATATGTATATGAAAAATTTAATTATATTGCTGACCCACATACTGCAACAGGACTAAAAGTATTATTAGATAAAAAAGATGATGAAGCATGGGTATCTTTGGTTTGTGCACATCCTGCAAAATTTGACAAAGCTGTGAATAAAGCAATTAATAAAGAAATTGAAATACCAAAAGAATTGAGCAATCTCTTTGATAAAGAGGAAAAGATGACTATATTACCCAATAGTACTATGGATGTAAAAAACTACATCTTAGAAAAAACAAGCAATGCATAAAATTACAACACTAGAAAACGGATTAAGAATAGTAACTCAAAATATGCCAGGGCTGGAAACAGTATCAATGGGTATATGGAATTTTGTTGGTGGTAGAGATGAAACAAAAGACATGAATGGTGTTGCTCACCTTTTAGAGCATATGGCTTTTAAAGGCACCTCAACTAAAAATGCTCTTCAAATTGCTGAAACAATTGAAAATGTTGGAGGAGATATAAATGCTTATACTTCAAAGGAAATAACAGCTTATTATGTAAAACTCTTAGCTGATGATCTACATTATGGAATAGATATTCTGACAGATATTTTGCAAAATTCTACATTTGCTGAAGATGAACTTAATCGAGAAAGAGGAGTTATAATTCAAGAAATTGGAATGTACCTCGATACTCCTGATGATATGATTTTTGATTATTGGCAAGAAAAAGCATATCCGGACCAGCCAATGGGACGTTCCATATTGGGCAAAACTGATATTATTAAAAATATTTCAAGAGACGAAGTTAAAGACTTCATGATGAATCATTATAATCCAAAAAAAATGATTATAAGTGCAGCTGGAAAAATTGACCATGATCAATTTGTAGAATCAATTAAAAAATCATGCACTAACCTACCAGCTGGATTATCTACTGAAAGACAAAAAGCTGATTACAAATCTGGAGAATACAGAGAAGATAAAAAATTAGAACAGATTCATCTACTGCTTGGTTTCGAAGGAATAGATTACCACCATGATGATTACTATTCTTTACTAGTATACTCATCTTTATTAGGCGGAGGTATGTCATCAAGATTATTTCAAGAGATTAGAGAGAAACGTGGCCTTGTATATGGCATTTCCTCTTTCAGCTCATCTTACACTGATACAGGTGTTTTTGGTATCTATTGTGGGACAGGAGAAAATCAAATTCAAGAACTCATACCTGTTTTATGTGATCAATTAAACGAAAGTCCTAACTCAATTACAGAAAAGGAAATCAATAGAGGTAAAGCTCAGTTGAAAGCAAGTTTAATGATGGGAAGAGAAAGTGCATTTAGAAGATGTGAAAGTGCTGCCAGACAACTTCTAGTCTTTAATAGAATAATCGAACCTGCTGAAACTATTAAAAATATAGACAAGGTCTCTAAAGAGACCGTCCAAAAGATTGCTAATGAAATTGTAAAAGGGCCAATAACTATATCGAGTATTGGACCATTATCTAAACTTGAAAATATTGATAAAATACAAAATCGTATTAACTAAATCGTTCAAAAATTTAAAAAATTTTATGATTAAGTTTACAACTTTTTTTTTAGTTACAATATTTCTATCAACTACTGCAATAACAAAAGAGAAATATCCTTTTCAAGGTGGTCAAGGATTTGATACCAAGTATTTGTGGGATAAAAATTTGAATGGTAAGAAAAAATGGCTTCTACCAAAAAAGATGCTTAAGGATCAATTTCTAGCGAAACTCTTAGCGTATGATAAAACCCAATTTTGGTTTACAATGCATGATTTTATTGCAACAGGAGATTTCAACAGAGATGGTGTTCAAGATTACGTAGTAACAGTTTTAAATCTTGATAAACAATTCAAAGCAAAATTAGACGAGGATCAAGGTATCTATGTCTGTAAAGCTAATAAAGATGCTGGTGCTTGTTTGGCAGAGAAAGGTGTTACACAACATAACTATCAAATTATTCTTGGTAAAAAAGAAACTGGAAGAGCTGAAGGAAAAGAGTCATATTGGGGTACCGGACTAATACAAGACAATTTACCATTCATTCAAAGTGGAACTGCACAACCACTTATTGCAGATTTCAATGGCGATGGTTGGGACGACATTTATTTGGCAGCGGCCGTTAATGATTTTGGCACAGGTTGCGGTGGTTATCATTCTTATTTCTTGTCACAGCCAGAAGGATTCTTAAAAGAGTCAAGCGAATCACATATTGGTGACGGTAAAGATTTCAATAAAAAATATAATAGAATTTGTAATTATTCACACAGAGCCGATGCAGGTGACTTTGATAAAGATGGTGATATTGACATCATTCTTGCAAGTATTGATTGGAAAGGCAACAACGGTGAAATGATTTGTCTTATCAACGACGGTAAAGGTAATATGAAAAGTTCAACTTGTGGCAATCAATATGCCTTTATTGTAAGACACGCAGATTTTGATGGTGATGGATACATCGATATGTTGGCTGGTGCTCATAGTTCAGATTGTTTTAAATATCATAGCAATTGGAAGGGTCATCAAAAAAGTTCTAAAAACAGACACAGTCTAAGAATTCTTTGGGGTAATGGTACTAACAAATGGAACACCAAAAATTCAAAAGAAATAAAAAATGTAGGATATCACACAAAGACTAAAGATAATATTCCGCTATGTAATCCAGTAGGAACTATGGTTGCTGATGTTGATAACGATGGTGATATGGATTTAGTAGGTTCAACTATTGGTCTTAATTATGTTGGAGGTTATTTAATTACTTACTTGAATGATGGTAAGGGTAACTTCAAAATCGGCTGGCAACAATCAATACATAGCGTAACTAAATATAACAAAGAGAATTGGCCTATGTCAGAAGTTAATCACGATGAGAATGGTTGGTACATATCATTACATCCTGCAGATATTAACTTTGATGGCAACATAGACTTCATGGTTAACGGTCATTGGCTTAATTCCGGCAATAATGATGTTTATATAAATAATGGAGATGGAACTTTTAAAACAGTAAGTGATGTGGAATTGAGAAAGTACGCAAAAATATTCTAGATAAAAATCTTAAATATTGCTTAATTAAATTTTAAAAAGTTATTTTATTTTTAAATCTTCTTTTATTGAATGATTAAGTTCTCCATCTTCAGATGATAAATTCATAGACACTTTTATGGCATCACCTATTTTGATACTTCCTTCAGTAAATTTTTTTCGTATGTAATTTTCTATTTCACGTTGAGAACTAATACCAACTTGTTTAAGAAATTTTCTAATCTCTATATTTAAATTATCTTCATCCATGATTTACTATAAATTATTTTGATAGATTCATTCAATAATGTTATTAATTTTATATGGAAACTGCTTCTTTTGAAACTAAACTTGGTTGGATTACAGTAAAAAAAAAGAGTGGTAGTGTCTTTTCACTGAGTTTTGGAAAAACAAATAAAACAATTGATTTAATTAATATTAAGAATCAGATTAATTTATATGCTTCTGGAAAACTTAAAAATTTCAGGATTAACTATTCTTTTGAAGGCTCACCTTTGCAAAAAAAAATTTGGAAAGAATTATCTAAAATTAAATATGGTAAAGTTTCAACATATGGAGAAATAGCAAAAAAAGTTGGTACCTCTCCAAGATATGTAGGTAATGTTTGTGGACAAAATAAACTTTTACTTATTATACCCTGTCACAGAGTGATACGAAGTGATGGTAAACTCGGAGGATTTTCTGGAAGAGGGGGGATCAAATTAAAAAAAAGATTACTTAATTTAGAAAAAAATGTCTCATAAAATAATTATTCTTCAACATACACCTTTAGTTACACCTGGATACTTTACAAAGTTAATGAATGAAGATTTAGTTGAATCAACTATTATTCGATTGGATCAAGGAGAAAAGATTCCTGTTAATCTTGATATATTTGATGGAATGATATGTTTAGGTGGGCCAATGGATACTTGGATGGAAGAACAATATCCATGGATGATTGAAGAAAAAAATAAGATAAAGGAATTTGTCCTAAGTAATCAAAAACCATATCTTGGAATCTGTTTAGGCTGTCAATTTTTAGGAGAAATTCTTGGTGGTAAAGTAATTAAATCTAATCCACCAGAAATCGGAGTTCTAAATATAGATATTTTAGATAATAAAAAAAAGGATCTACTATTTCAAAATTTTGATAATGAGATTAAAGCATTACAATGGCATAGTTATGAAGTAAGTGAACTAAATAATTCTGATGTTACTATTTTAGGTTCATCAGATATTACAAAATTTCAAATTTTTAAATATAAAAATCATGCTTATGGCATTCAATTTCATATGGAAGTAGATGAAAATACAATTATTAAATGGTCCAAAGTCCCTGAATTAAAAAATGCTTTAGAAAAATATTTAGGAAAAAACTCTATTGAGGAACTTGATAAATTGCTTAGAAATAATATTCAAGAAATGAACAATAATACTAAAATATTATACGAAAATTTTAAAAATTTAATGACTACCTAAAAGTTTCATGTTTAAATAGTTTTGGAGAAAATATATGAAAAAAATTAAAGGACCTGCTATATTTCTAGCACAGTTTATAGGAGATAAAGAACCATTTAATTCACTACCCAGTATCTGTAAATGGGTATCTGATCTTGGATATAAAGGAATTCAATTACCAGCAGAAAATTTAGCAGTATTTGATTTAGATAAAGCAGCTTCGAGTAAAGATTACTGTGATGAAATAAAAGGAATAGCAAAAAATTTTAATCTTGAAATAACTGATATTGCATCACATCTAACCGGTCAATTGGTTGCAGTGCATCCTGCTTATGACACACTCTTTGATGGTTTTGCTGCTGATGAGGTAAAAGGTAATCCAAAAGCTAGACAAGAATGGGCTGTAAAAAGGATGATGAATGTCGCTCAAGCATCAAAAAACTTAAATTTAAAAACTGCTGCTACATTTTCTGGGGCTTTATGTTGGCCCTTTCTTTATCCATTTCCCCAAAGACCTGCAGGTTTAGAAGATGAAGCTTTTGGTGAATTAGCAAAAAGATGGCATCCAATTTTAGATAAATTTGATGAGTGTGGAGTAGATCTTTGTTACGAAATTCACCCTAGTGAAGATTTACACGATGGTTCAACTTTCGAAATGTTTTTAGACAGAGTAAATAATCATCAACGTTGTAATATGTTGTATGACCCAAGTCATTATGTTCTCCAATGTTTAAACTATCTTGATCATATTGATATTTACCATGAAAGAATAAAAATGTTTCATGTTAAAGATGCAGAATTTAATCCGTCTGGTAGGCAAGGAGTTTACGGAGGTTATCAATCATGGATAAATAGAGCAGGTAGATTTAGATCACTTGGTGATGGCCAGGTTGATTTTAAATCAATTTTTTCAAAACTATCTGGTTATAATTTTGATGGATGGGCAGTTTTAGAGTGGGAATGCTGTATTAAAAGCCCTGAACAAGGTGCAGCTGAAGGAGCTCCATTTATTCAAAATCACATTATTGAAGTTACAGACAAAGCATTTGATGATTTTGCAAGTTCTGGAACGGACGAGCAAGCTAACAAAAAGATTTTAGGTATATAAGGAGTAATTATGGGAAGAAGATTAAAACTTGGGATGATTGGTGGTGGCCAAGGAGCTTTTATTGGAGCCGTGCATCGTCTATGTGCAAGGATGGATGATAAGTATGAATTTGTTGCTGGTTGTTTATCTTCAACTCCTGAAAAAGCAGCTAAGTCTGCTGAAGAAATTGGTCTTGATCCTTCAAGAAGTTACCCTGATTTTAAAACTATGGCTGAAGAAGAATCTAAAAGAGATGACGGCATTGAAGTAGTATCCATTGTTACACCAAATCATATGCATGCTGCACCAGCAATAGAATTTCTAAATAAAAATATTCATGTTATTTGTGATAAACCTATGACTTCTACAATGGAAGATGCTCATAAATTAGTTGAAGCAGTCTCTAAATCTGATGCTCATTTTTTCTTAACTCATAATTATTCTGGATATCCAGTTGTTAGAGGTATGAGATCACTTATTGAAAATGGAGCACTAGGCAAAATAAGAATTATTAAAGGATCTTATCTTCAGGGTTGGCTTGGTTCAAAAGAAGAAGATTCAGGTTCTAATAAACAAGCAGAATGGAGAACTGATCCTTCAAGAAGTGGAGCTGCAGGAAGTGTGGGTGATATAGGAAGTCATGCTATGCATTTGTTAGAATTTATAACCCAATTAAAATTACAATCAGTTAGTGCAGATCTAACTACCTTTGTTGAAGGAAGAAAATTAGATGATGATGCTTCTATAATGATCAGATTAAATAATGGAGCTAAGGGATCATTATCTATCTCTCAAGTTGCAACAGGTGAAGAAAATAATTTTAGTGTTGCTATTTATGGTGACAAGGGTGCATTGAAATGGAGTCAAGAAAATCCAAATTATGCAACATTTAATCAAGTAGGGGAGGCGAGTCAGATAATAACTAGAGGTGGTTCGATTAAAGTTGAAGGAAGTGAAGCTAATGTCCGAATCCCTGCTGGTCACCCAGAAGGATATCTTGAGGCATTTGCACAAATCTATTCAGATGCTGCAGATGTTATTCAAAATAAAAAAAATAAGGAAGAATTATTAAAGATGCTTCCAAATATTGATGATGGTTTGCACATAATGAAATTTATTAATGCTACTGTAGATTCGAGTAATAATAATTCTAAGTGGATAAATTTATCTGAAATAAATTGATATTTTGGCAGTATTATTAGTTTTTTTTATATATGCAAATATTGCATACCAATATTCTCTTAAATATTCTTACTAAAATTCAATAATAAACTAATTCAATCATTACGTTCATCACTCTTTTAGGGTGACGGAAGTAGACGAAAGTCGAAGGAACGCATGCAAAGTTATAAATCGTTCAATTTGCCCTTAGGCAAATCGGAAGTAGGTTAAACCGAAGGAACGCGGATCTTAGTAATTAATTTCCATAGCTAAGCATGAAAAGTAACGCATGACTCAATGTGAGCCATGTACTGTGAAATTTATAATGGAGGATTAATGTTAAAAAAATCTATATATTTCATTAGCATTATTGCCGTCTTTATGCTCTTTAGTTCATACGCGAGAGCCGAAGTAGATGGTGAAGTGCAATACATTTTAAATACATTCCTATTTCTTGTATCTGGGTTCTTAGTCATGTGGATGGCAGCAGGATTTGCAATGCTTGAATCAGGACTTGTAACGTCTAAAAGTGTAGCAACAATAGCTGCAAAAAATATAGGCTTATATTCTATAGCTGGTTTAATGTTCTGGTTAGTTGGATATAATATGGCATATGGCATTCCTGCAGGCGGTTTCATCGGATCTCCGCTTCCTTGGAGTGATGGTAGTGCTCTTGATACAGGTTATTCAGATGGTTCTGACTGGTTCTTTCAGATGGTATTTTGTGCAACAACATGCTCAATTGTATCTGGAACACTAGCTGAAAGAATCAAAATTTGGCCATTCTTTATTTTTTGTGCTTTATTAACTGGTTTCATTTATCCAATCGAAATGGGTTGGCAGTGGGGTGGAGGATACTTAGCGGAAGCTGGTTTCTCAGATTTTGCTGGTTCAACTCTAGTACATAGTGCAGGAGCAGCAGCAGCACTCGCTGGTGCAATTTTATTAGGTCCAAGATTAGGTAGATTTACTGATAGTGGTGAAGCAGCTCCAATGGAGCCTTTTGCAAATTCTTCAATACCTCTTGCAACTCTTGGTGTATTTATCCTGTGGCTTGGATGGTTTGGATTTAATGGTGGTTCACAACTTGCAATGGGGACATTTGATGATGTTACAGCAGTGGCAACAATATATATTAATACTAACTTGGCAGCTGGTGCAGGTGTAATGGCTTGTGCAGTAATTTCAAGACTAGTAACTGGTAAAACAGATGTTGTTATGATGCTTAACGGAGCATTAGGTGGCTTGGTAGCAATTACTGCAGAACCATTAGCTCCTTCTCCATTCTTAGCAGTGATCATTGGTGCTATTGGTGGTTTAATTGTCTTCTATGGTACAAGACTTTTAATATCACTTAAAATTGATGATGTTGTTGGAGCAATTCCTGTACACGGTTTTGCTGGAATTTTTGGAACATTAGTTGTTCCAATTTCAAACAGCGCAGCAAGTTTTGGAGCCCAACTTTACGGTATAATAGCAATTAACGTTTTCGTTTTTGTCGTATCATTTATAATTTGGTACATCATGAAAATGCTCTTTGGTATAAGAATAAGTGAAGAAGCTGAAAAACTTGGTACCGATAAATCTGAAGTAGGCGTAATGGCTTACAGCATCAGAGACTAATGAATTTAGTGATTAGCACATCAACTCCTTATAGTTGGTCACTAAAAAATGGGAGAGCATTTGCTCTCCCAAAACTCTTAAACATTAGTTGGAGGGTCAAATGACTGAAACAGAAATTATTAAAGAAAAAAAAAGAAACATATATTCAAGCTTTTTTTCAGAAGATTACGTTTCAAAATTTTTATTTAAATCAATTTTGCATCATGTTATTTCTCTAGAGATCTATGAAAATAATAGCTTAAATGGAATTTCATTTGAAACAATTTGTGCTAATATACCAAAGTCAATTGGTTCTAGATCTTCTATTCAATCAATTTTAAACGAAGCATTGGAAAAAAATATTTTTATAAAAGAACAAAGTAAATCTGATAAACGAATTAAGAATTACTACTTAAGTAATAATTTTCTTGATATGATTAATGGTTGGTTAAAAAAAGAAGGTACATTTTTTAACAAAATGAGCCTAGAAAATTAATTAGATTTAATAATTAATTTTAATACTATTTATTGATACTTTCTAAATTATAGTTATAAGTCAAATCACGTTCATCACTCTTTTGGGGTGACGGAAGTAGACGAAAGTCGAAGGAACGCATGCAAAGTTATTAAATCGTTCAATTTGCAGCTTGCAAATCGGAAGTAGGTATACCCGAAGGAACGCGGATCTTAGTAATTAATTTCCATAGCTAAGCATGATGCAATGCATAACTAAAGGTTAGTTATGTTTCTATAATTTTATATGGAGTTAATAATGTATAAAAAATTTTTTAGTCTTTTTACAATTCTCTTTTTTATTTTGTTGCTAAGTTCTTCTGTGAGAGCAGAGGTTGATGCAGAAGTAGCATATATATTTAATACATTTTCTTTTTTAGTTTGTGGGTTCTTAGTCATGTGGATGGCTGCAGGATTTCTATTTTTAGAATCAGGCCTAGTTACAACCAGAAGTGTATCAACAATTGCTGCTAAAAATATTGGAAAATTCGCAATAGTTTCAATTGTTTTCTATTTAATTGGATACAATCTTGGATATTCTGTCCCTGAAGGAGGCTATATTGGTACACCATCCATATGGACTGATAATACTTCTATGGAAACAGGTTACTCAGATGCTTCGGACTGGTTTTTTCAAGCTTTATTTGTTTGTGCTACTGTGTCTATTGTATCAGGTGCTGTCGCGGAGCGAATAAAAATTTGGCCCTTTTTTACATTTGCAGCAGTACTTGGAGGAGTAATTTATCCAATTCAAATGGGTTGGGAATGGGGTGGAGGATGGCTAGACGCCCTAGGCTTTGCAGATTTTGCTGGCTCGACATTAGTTCACGCTTGTGGTGGTTCTGCAGCTTTAGCAGGAGTAATACTTTTAGGTCCAAGACTTGGAAGATTTAGTGCAAGTGGAGAACCAGCTAATATGGCTCCATTTGCTCCATCATCCATTCCTTTAGTTACATTAGGAACATTTATTTTATGGATGGGGTGGTATGGCTTTAATGGTGGATCCCAACTTGCATTAGGTTCTTATGAAGATGCAACTGCAATGTCAAAAATTTTCATGAATACTCAACTTGCAGCTTGTGGTGGATGTATGGCTGGTGCCGCAATAACAAGATTGATTGGTGGCAAAACTGATATTGTTATGATGCTAAATGGAGCTCTTGCAGGTTTAGTTTCAATAACAGCTGAGCCATTGATGCCTAGTCCATTGCTTGCAATTGGAATTGGAGCAGTTGGTGGAGTAATAATGTATTATGGAACTAACTTCTTAAACTCATTAAAACTAGATGATGTTGTTGGTGCAATACCCGTACATATGTTTGCAGGTATTTGGGGAACATTAGTTGTTCCTCTAACTAATCCTGATGCATCATACCCAATTCAATTACTGGGCGTTGCTTCAGTGTGTATCTTTGTTTTTGTTTTCTCATATATTGTAATATATCTAATTAAAAATATTATGGGATTAAGAATTAGTGAAGAAGCCGAAAAACTTGGTACAGATAAAGCCGAGGTTGGAGTAGTAGCTTATTCAATTAGAGACTAACACTTAAAAAAAAATTAAGAGAGGTAATCTTACCTCTCTTAAAAATAAAGGAGATAAAATATGAAGACAGCTTTTATGATTAATGGAAAGAAGCATATTTTAAAATATGAAAGAAAAATGCCTGAAAAAGAGGTAATAAAAATGAAATCATTTGTTACCAATAAAGGTGTTAAACTTGCAAAAACTACAAAGTTTAAAATAAAAAAAGTTTTAGAAAAAGATAATGAAAGGATTTTTGATATTATTCTATAATTAACAACTACCTGAAAATATTGAAAGTTTACTTGCATCTATTCCTAACAAATTAAATGCATCGTTCCATTTATTGTTAACTTTTTCATCAAAAATAAAATCACTATTTGTTTTTAGCGTCATCCAACTATTTGACGCTAATTCCTTTTCAATTTGTCCTGGACCCCATCCTGCATATCCAAGAGCTAGAATACTATTCTTTGGACCATTACCTTTAGAAAGGTCTTCAAAAAATTCTGAAGTACTAGTTAACGCCACCCCTTTATCTATTGTTAGGGTTTCTTTTTGAATAACTTCGTCAGAATGTAAAACAAACCCCCTACCACTTTCAACAGGACCACCATAGCGAATATATAGTTTCTTATCTTCTAAAGGTTTGTCTATACCTAGTTGTTCAAGTAAATCAGGGTATAGATCATAATCAATTTTTTTGTTGATTATTATACCCATAGCCCCATCTTTTGAGTGAGCACACATATAAATAACCGTTTTTTCAAATCTATCATCTTCTAAAGAAGGCATTGAAATTAAGAACTGACCAGTTAAATTCATATAGTATATATATTCGCGTTAATTTATATTTTTCAATATTGTATTGATTTATTTTATATGGACAAGGTAATTAAAGTTATAAATCTGTTAAAAATTGCAATAATATTTGCTCTTGGACTATTTAGCACAGCTGGATACTCTTTATCTTCAGATTGGGCAATTAGTGAAAAATCAAAAGTTAGATTAATTTCACCAATGACTGCTTCAAATAATAATAATCAATTAATTTTAGCATTAGAATATGAACTAGAAGAAGAATGGAAAACATATTGGAAATCTCCTGGAGGAGGAGGTTTTCCTCAAAAAATTATATGGAACAATTCATCAAATGTGAAAGATATTAAAATATTATGGCCAGAACCAATAGAATTTGAAATACTAGGTTTAAAATCAATTGGTTATAAAGATAAAGTTATCTTCCCTTTGATTGTAAATATTGAAGACAGCCAAAAACAAACAAATTTAAATTTAAATATAAATTATTTAGTTTGTAGAGATGTTTGTATTCCAGGTAATGCAGATATATTTTTAAACTTACCGTCTGGAGATGGGGCTTACACAGATTATTTTTTTGAAATTGAAAAAGTTTTATCTACTACCTTAAACAATAATATTGATTTTACGCCCATTTCTAACTTCTCATTTAAAGCTATTGAAAATAGTAATGACGTTATTTTTGATATAGAAATATCAACCAGTTCTTTTTTTGATGATCCAAAAATTTTTATTCACACGCCATTTGGATTACCAGTTGTAGAACCAATAAATAATTATTCTCTTGATTTTCAAAAATTAAAAACATCTTTTAATTTTAGATCAGATCAATTTAATGAAAAAAAGTTTCCAATTGAAATATTTTTTTACGATAATAACCACAGTTTTAAAGTTGAAAAAAATGTGGAAATTGAAAATGTAGATAAAAATATTTCTATAAACACTAGTCTTTTATACTTACTCCTAATTTCACTATTAGGCGGGTTTATTTTGAATCTTATGCCATGTGTATTCCCCGTGTTATCTTTAAAATTATTATCTGTAATTAATACTGAAGATAAAAAGATAAAAAGTAGTTTTTTTATAACTGTATTGGGTATTATTACTTCTTTTCTAATACTTGGTTCATTTTTTGCTATTCTTAAACAAATCAATATTTCAATATCCTGGGGTATGCAATTTCAAGAACCTTACTTTTTAATGTTTATTTTAACTATTATATCAATGTTCTTCTTGAATACTCTTGGTCTTTTCCAAATAAATTTACCAAGTTTTTTATATTCATCAAAAATTTTAAATTCAGGAAATAATTTTTATACCAAAAATTTTTTTAATGGTTTTTTTGCTACACTTCTTGCTACACCTTGTTCTGCTCCTTATTTAGGAACAGCTGTCACAGCAGCATTTACTCAATCGACAACCTATCTTTTTTTAATATTTTGTTTTATGGGTATAGGAATGAGCATACCTTATTTGATTATCGCTTTTTTTCCAGGCTTAATTTCCTTTTTACCTCGATCTGGAAAATGGATGATTTATTTTAAATATTTTTTATCTATTTTATTATTTATAACAATAGTTTGGCTATTAAGTATATTAAATAATTATTTTAATCTTTTTTTTGTAGCTACATTTACTCTTTTATTAATTTTAATATCAGCAATTTTAAAATTAAAAATTTACCAAATTCCCTTAATTATTTCTTTAATAATTATTTTTTTTATAACTCCATATTTAAGTTTTTTTCAAAAAATTAATGAAGAAAATTATATAAGTAATAATTGGTTAGATTTTAATTCCAAAAGTATTCCTGAAATAATAGCCAATAATGAAATTGTTTTTTTAGATATAACGGCAGATTGGTGCATTACCTGTAAGTTTAATAAAATTAATGTTTTAAACTCAAAAAAAATTTCAGATTTTTTTGATTCACAAGAAGTGACATTAATAAAAGCTGATTGGACACAACCAAATGAAAAAATAAATAATTTTTTAAAAAAATATAATAAATTTGGAATACCTTTTAATGCATTTTATTCTTCAAAGTTTCCAGAAGGTATAGTAATGAATGAAATATTGACTGAGAAACAAATATTTGAAACCTATAATAAAGTTAAATAAAAAACATGGTTATTGACGATTTTAAAGTTCCTATTATTAAAAAAGGTATTTCATCTATATCTTCATTAAAAAATGAATTCATAAATAAAAAAATTATTCTATTTGGTGTTCCGGGTGCATTTACGCCAACTTGTTCTGAGAAACATCTTCCAGGTTACATAAAATTATATAATTCATTTATAGATAAAAAAATTGATGGCATTTACTGTCTATCTGTAAATGATGAACATGTGATGAAATCTTGGTTATTAAGTTATACAGATGGAGAAAAGATCAATGGAATTGCTGACGGCAATGCTGAGATTACAAAATATTTTGACTTGATATCTGATAAGACAAAAAATTATATGGGCTTTAGGTGTCGAAGGTTTGCCATGATCATTGAAAATAATATGATTATAAACAAGTTTATTGAAAATGATGGTGAATACCATGTTAGTTCAGCTGAATATATTTTAGAACAAATCCAATGAATAAAATTGATTTAGAAAATAGAGTAGCAATTGTAACGGGTGGAGCACAAGGCTTTGGCTTAGCTATTACAAAAAGATTTATAGATTCAGGCGCAAAAGTATTAATATGGGATAAAGATACAGAATATTTAAATAAAGTTGTTCTTAAAAATACTCATAAAATTGAAGTTGATGTGTCAAGTTATAAAAGTGTAGAGAATGCATTTGCTGAAAGTCTTACGCATGAAAACAAAATTGATATTTTAATAAATAATGCTGGAATAGCTGGACCAAATTTTAAGACATGGGATTATCCACTTGAGGAATGGCAAAAAGTTATAGATATAGATCTTAGTGGAGTATTTTATTGTTGCAAGACTATAGCTCCTCATTTTATCAAAAATAATTATGGGCGTATTATTAATATTTCCTCAATAGCTGGTAAGGAAGGTAATCCTAATGCAATGCCTTATAGTGCTGCAAAAGCAGGAGTTATTGCACTTACTAAATCTTTAGGAAAGGAATTAGCTGAAAAGAATATTTCAGTGAATTGTATTACTCCTGCACCAGCTAAGACGCGTATATTTGATCAAATTACGCAAGAACATATTGATTATATGTTATCAAAAATTCCTAGAAATAGGTTTGTGTTAGTTGAAGAATTAGCTTCATTAGTTGCATGGATGTCTTCTGAAGAAAATTCTTATACCACAGGGTCAACTTTTGATTTGAGTGGTGGTCGAGCTACCTATTAATTTTTTCTTCTTTGTATAAGTGCGTAAACTGTTACGGCAACTGTAATCATGAGACCATTGATAAATTTTACATAAAAACCAGATAAGCCTAAAGCAACTATACCGGATTCTAATGAACCAATAATTAATACTCCAATAAAGGTTCCAAAAATAGTACCCTTACCACCAAATACTGAAGTCCCACCAACAAATACAGCTGCTAATGTTGTTAACATTAAGCCCTCACCTTGTGTAGGCCAGAAGTATAACATTTCATACATTGTAAAAATTCCTGCTAAAGCAGAGAAAAAACCTAATTGAACAAAAGCAATAATTTTTACATTATCAACATTAATTCCCATCATTTGAGCACTTGCTTTATTGTCACCTACAAAGTGGATGTGATTTCCAAATTTATGGTAACGATAAACCCACTGCATCAAACCGGTTAATACAATGAACCAAATAAATTGCATTGGAATTTTCCCAAATAATTTTTCGACAAATATCATATGATGCCAGGTTCCATCTGCCACATCGACGATTGCTATACCACTACCTTGGGAAATTACATTAACTAATCCACGCCAAAAAAATAATGTTCCTATAGTGGCAACTATTGAAGGTATACCAATTTTAGTAACAAGTAATCCATTTACTAATCCAGCAAACATTCCAAGTGAAGTGGCTAAAATAAATGCTATAAAAAAATTACCATCGGTTGATGTCATTATAATTCCAAATATGAGAGATGTAATCCCAACTATAGATGGAAATGATAAATCAATTTCACCAAGTGTAACAACAAATGTTGCTGATATAGCAATTATGCCAAAAAAAGGCATCGATTGCATGAAAGCTCTGTAAATTGGAAATCTTGTAAATACATGTGGTGCACCCAAGAAGTAAATCAAGAAAAGCACTATGGCAATTATTGTAATACTAATTTCAAGTTTGTGTGTTTTTACAAAATAACTATTTAATAAACTACTCATTTAATCTTCAACCTTAATTTTACCTGATTCATGAAGTTGGATCATTTTTTGAACAAGCTCTTCTCTTGAAATATCTTCTTTGTTAAACTCTCCAACAACTTCTCCTCTATCTAAAATGATAAACCTATCTGCAGCACCGTAAACGTGTATTATATTGTGATCGATAAAAATAGCTGATTTATTTTCATTTTTTAAACCCTTTACAAAGTTAAGTACTTTTTCTGTTTCTTGAATTGATAAACCCATAGTAGGTTCGTCTAATACAATCAAATCAGAATTAAAATACAAGGATCTACCAAAAGCAACGCCTTGTTTTTCTCCACCTGATAGACCCATTACTGGTGAGTCCACAGTTATAGCTTTAGAAGTAAATCCTATATAATCTCGTAAAATTTTTTCTGCTTCTTTTCTTTGTTTTTTGATATCTAAAAAACCAAATGAGTTTGTAATTTCTCTTCCTGCAAAAATATTTCTAAACAATTCTTGTTGATCACAAAGTGCTCTCTCTTGATATACTGCTTCAATCCCCATTTTTCTTGATTGAGCAACTGATTTAATTTGAACTTCTTCTTCTTTAAAAAAAACTTTTCCTGAGTTTGGGCTATGAACTCCAGTTATAACTTTTATAAGTGTTGATTTACCAGCGCCATTATCACCGATTAAAGCTACTACTTCACCTTTATTTATTTTGATATTTACATCTTTTAAAACTTTGACATTTCCAAAGTTTTTATAAATATTTTCTAATTTTAAGAGTTCTTCTGCCATAAAAATTTAACCTGCCTTAAAGTAAGGCAGGTTATAAAATTTAATTTATCTGATTTGTACTGCTGCTAATGGAGCAACAGCATCTACGTTATCAGCTGTAACAAATGCAGCACCAGTATCCATAGCTAATCCAGCCATTCCATACTTTGTACTTAGGAATAATTGAACGATTGGCATATATCCTTGGATAAATGGTTGTTGATCAATTACAACATCAATGTAACCAGAATTAATTCCATCAACAATAGGAGCTGATAAATCAAATCCAGCACCACATACTTCTTCAGTACCGTGACCTGCAGCTTTCATATATGTTGGTAAACTTGCAGTTAATCCACCATGATCAGTAATTGCTAATTTGATATCAGGATTTGCACTGTAAGTAGCAACGTACATAGGAGTTCCCTGTGATGCATCTGAGTTTACGTTATCAGGAATTTCTTGATAAACAACTTCAACACCTGCTGCTTCAACACCAGCTATTGCGCCTTTAGTTCTTTCTCCTCTATTTGGCATACTTGCAAGACCCCAGATAAAAGCTTTATCTCCAGCTTGTAGACCACAAACTTCAACAGCTTTTTTACCTAGATTAAATCCAGCATCAAATAAATCTGCACCTGCATAACCAAATCCTTCAGTTTTATATTCTGCTTCAAGATCAGGAAGAGGTGTGTTCATAGTAGTAATAACTATTCCCATTTCTCTAGCTTCTTGAATGATAGGTCTCATTGCAGCATCTCCTGGAAAACCATAGATTGCAATTCCATCAGGCTGTAAAGCAACAGCTTCTTTAAATTGTTTAATCATGATTTCTGAGTTCCACTGTGACCAGTAGTAATCTACGTCACAACCAGTGTGTTCAGCAGCAGCTACTGCACCATTATAAACGATAGTTCCAAATGGACCACCTTCAGGACCACCTGGGAAAAATATAAATTTCTTATCACAGCTGTAATCATTTTTTGCTACTGCTGAAGAAGATGCAAAAGCAAAAAATAAAGCAATGACAGCAAAGATTTTTTTCATAATTCCTCCAAATAATTTATGCATTAATTTATAAGTAAATAAATCAATAATACAATTAAATTAAAGTATTAAAGATCTTATTACAAATTAAAATCATCTTTCTTTTGATAGATAAAATAGTCGCACTTATTTACCAATATAAAGCAATTTTTATATTTATAAGATTATCAAAAAGTGCTATTTTTTCATTATGGATGTTGATTTAGGTAAATGGTATCGAGCAAATATAGATAAAAAAGAATTCAAGCAGTTGTGCAAGAAATCTGATTGGCAGGGTTTTAAGCATATGATTATTTATTTTTCATCTCTATTTCTCTTTGGATATCTTGCGTATGTCACTTGGGGCACTTGGTGGTCATTATTATTTTTTATAATATACGGAAATATTTGGGGATGTAGTGATGCTATTTGGCATGAAACTGGTCACAGAACAGCTTTTAAATCAAAATTCTGGAATGACTTCTTTTATTATATTGCTAGTTTTATGGATAATTTCGAGCCTATAAGATGGAGATATTCTCATTATCATCATCATACTTATACCCAGTTCAATGATCCTGTAGATTTTGAAATACATGTAAAAAAACCAACTGATTTAATTGTGTTTTTCTCACACTACATTCCATTCTCTGGTTTTGTTTTTTTTAAAAATTCTCTTCAATGGGAAACTATAAAACATGCATTTGGTGTGACTACAGATGTAATGAAAGTTTGTATCCCTGAAAACGAAAGATGGAAATGTAGATTATCCGCTTGGAGTCATCTATCTATTTGGATCATAAGTATTGCTTCTTCAGTATACTTTCAAAGCTGGCTTCCAGTTCTGTATGTTTTATTACCTAATTTTTATGGAAAGACACTCGTTATGCTAATGGGTCTCACTCAGCACGCTGGACTTAGAGAAGATAAAAGAGATCACAGGTATACAACCAGAACAGTATATTTAAATCCGGTTTTAAGTTTTTTATATTGGCATATGGAATATCATGTTGAGCATCATATGTTCCCTCAAGTTCCCTCACATAATTTACCTAAACTACATGCTATGATTAAAGATCAATTACCGCCTGCCAGAAAAGGTCTTCTAGGGGCGTACAAAGAAATTGTTCCAGCACTTATAAAACAAGCAAAAAATCCAGACTATCAAATTCCATTATCTGTTCCAAGTAACGCCTAAACTAAGTGAAAAATAACATTATAATTTTAGGCGGTGGTCAAGCTGGAATCTATGCTGCAAGAGAAATTAGACAAAATGATACAGAATCAAATATTAAAATTTTAAGTGAAGAAAATTTATTACCGTACGAAAGACCCCCCTTATCTAAAGATTTTTTGTTAGATAAAAAAAATGAAGATGATCTTTATTTTCATTCTATCGAGGTCCTAAAAAATGAAAATATAGATTTTGAAAATGTATTAATTAATAAAGTTGACTTTGAACATAAAAAACTTTTCTCAAAAAATGAAGATGTTTATACTTATGATAGTTTGCTTATTTCAACAGGGTCCGATAATAAAAGACTTAGCCTAGATAATAATTTAAATGATGATGTTTATTATCTAAGAAATTTAGAAGAAGCCAAAATAATTAAGGAAAAAGTTTCAGATAAAAATAAAATAACTATTATTGGCGGCGGTTTTATTGGCTTAGAAATTGCTTCATCTTTATCTCAGCTTCAAAAGAAAGTAACTGTTATAGAAATCGGTAATCAACTTATGGGAAGAATTATACCCAAACAAATTGCTGATCTAGTTCAAAACACACATATAGAACAAGGAAATGAAATAATATTAAATAAACAGATAGATAAAATAATTAAAAAAAATGGTATTTATGAAATTTTATTAAACGATAATTCTATAATAGAAACAGATTTTGTAATTGCAGGTATAGGTTCAACTCCGTCAGTAAAGTTATTTGAAAATACAAATTTAAAACTTGATAATGGTATCGTAACAAATCAATTTTGTGAAACTTCTATTAAAGATGTTTATGCAGCAGGTGATGTATGTAATTTTTATCATCCATTTTATGAAAGAAATATGCGACTTGAGTCATATCAACATGCACAAAATCATGGAATTTGTGCTGGAAAAAATATTGCTGGAGTAAAAACAGAATACACTTCTATTCCTTGGATGTGGTCTGATCAATTTAATTTAAATCTTCAACTGACTGGTATTTGTGATGATTATGATGAAATTATTGCAAGAGGTAATGATATTAATAGTGGTGTAATTTATTTTTTTCTAAAAAATAAAATAATAAAGGGTGCATGTGGTCTAGGAATTGCAGGAAAAGTTGGCCGTGACATTCGTATCACTTCTAAATTAACTGAGAAAAATACCATTGTAGATAAACAAATTCTCTCAGACCAAAATCAAAAATTAAATAAACTTATACAAAAACAATAATTTAATTATTTTGTATTTATTTTAATAGAATAGATATTATATACATCTTATGTCTGAAGAAAATTGGATTGAAGTAGGGTCTACTGATAGTATTGAAGAAGAGGATCTGATTAGATTTGATCATCAAGATAAAACCTTTTGTGTGTATAGGTTAACAGATGGTTTTTATGCTACTGATGGAATTTGCACACACGAGGCTGTACATCTTGAAGATGGTTTGGTTATGGATGATGAAATTGAATGTCCAATGCACCAGGGAATTTTTAATATTAAATCTGGAGAAGCTTTAAGCCCTCCAGCGTGTGAGGATTTAAAAACATACCCAGTTAAAGTTGATAATGACAAAATTTTCATTAAGATAGATTAAATATTTTTTGGAGATTTTATGAGCAGAAAAAAACTTACAGTTTACGATTATTTGCAATGCAAAGGTAAAAGACAACTAAGCGTTATGTTTGTACATAATGCTGACGAAGCTGCAGCAGCTGAAGAGGCAGGTATTGACATGATTTGTACTTCTCATGATGCTCCACAATTTGGTATTTTCAATTCTTTTGATGAACTTAAGCGAATTCGCGAGGCTGCACCAACTTGCTTTATGCAATCCGGAGGAGCAGTAAGAGTAGCTTCTGAATACGAAGCAATGAAACTATCACACAAGTATTTAGACATTGGTGCAGATGTAATCTATGGTGGTAATTGGAGTTACAAATGGATAAGAGCATTAAGAGATGAGTATGTTCCAATTAATAGTCATGTTGGATTAGTTCCAGGAAATGCTACTTGGATTGGAGGATTTGTTGCACAAGGTAAAACTGCAGATAAAGCCATAAGAATTTTAGAACATACTCTTGAGTTACAAGAAGCGGGTGCTATCGGAGTTGAACTCGAAGTAGTTCCACCAAAAGTTGCAGAAGTTATTACAAAAAAAGTTGATATCATGACTCTTTCAATGGGAAGTGGTTCTGGATGTGATGGGCAATATTTATTTGCTAATGATGTACTCGGATATACTCAAGGAAAAATTCCAAGACATGCTCGAATTTATAGAGATTTTAAAAAAGAATTTTCAAAACTACAAGCTGAAAGAGTAAGTGCATTCAAAGAGTTTCACGATGATACGGTAAACAAAAAATTTAATGATCCTAAAATCACAGTTAACATTGATGAAAGTGAATTTGAAAAATTTTTAAAGCTTTCAGAAAAATTTTGATTAATGTTTGCGGGCGAAGTTGATTTAAAAACTTGGTATAAACCAAAAATTGATAAGAAAACTTTAAAGGAACTTTCTAAGAGATCGGATACAAAAGGTTTATTAGATATATCCATATTTATTGTTGCTGTAATATTAAGTGGATATCTGTGTATTCTAAGTTGGGGTACTTTATGGTCAATACCTGCTCTTTTGCTTTATGGAAATATTTTCTATTGTAAAATCATAAGCATTCAACATGAAACAAATCACGAAACATATTTTAAAACAAGAGCGTTAAATAAATTTTTTTATCATATAACTTCTTTACTCGGTGGTTTTGAAGCAGTTAGATGGAAGTGGAGTCATTTTCATCACCATACTTACACTATATTTACACATGAAGAGGTATACGATTACGAAAATAATAGTCCAAAACCAACAGAACCTGTTAGATTTCTTTTAAATTTTTTACCTCTTGGTCCAATAATTAATATTCAAAAAATAAGACATTTTACACATTTTGAAATTATTAAACATTCATTCGGGATAATTACTCCTGTTGTAAAAGTTACAGTACCTGAAAAGGAGATTAAAAAAATTATTAATAGTTCAAGATTATATTTAAGTTTTTGGTTGCTTGTAATTTTATCATCAGTTTTGTTAAAATCATGGCTACCAATAATAATGATAATTTTACCCCCATTTTATGGTAATACTATATTAATGATTTGCGGCATGACTCAACATGCTGGACTAGCTGATAATATTAAAGATCATAGAAAAAGTACAAGAACCGTTATTATGAATCCCTTTTTTAGTTTTTTGTATTCAAATATGGAGTATCATATTGAGCACCACATTTTCCCAAAAATCCCATGCCATAATTTAAAAAAATTTCACAAAATAGTTAAAAATCAAATGCCAGAACCTCATAACGGAATAATTTCTGCTTATAGATCAATAATCCCAGCAATATTTAAGCAATCTAAAGATAAGAATTATTTTATTGATGTGAAGGTTCCAAATACGACAATTTAGTCTCTTTTTTTTTATTAAAAATATACTATAAATACATCATGGGAAATCAACTAAATGATAGTGATTTTGGTACAAGAGATAAAAGAGGTCATTGGAAACCATTTGGTACAATAAGTATTAACCCACCTAAAGATATATTTTTTAACCCAATAAAATTTTTAAAGTATTTTTTTAAATTTCCAGGAATTTTTTTCCCATGGACTTTTGTCTTTGCAGCAATAACAGTTGCTACATATCTTTTTTTGACTCCCTCCCTAGAGACAATGAAGACTTTTGAAATAGGATGGATATCCTATATATTTTTCAGAAATGCAGTTATTATTTTAGTTTGGACAGGCTTCTTTCATTTAAGGCTGAAGACACAAGGAACTTCATTTAAATATAACCCACGACCTTTAGAAAAAAATAACTCAACTTTTTTATTTAATGATCAGACTAAAGATAACCTATTCTATACTTTTTGTAGTGCTATCCCATTATGGACAGCTTATGAAGTAATTACATTTTGGGCATTCGCAAATCAAATAATCCCATATGTAAGCTGGGAGGCTTATCCAATATATTGTTGTTTTATGTTCTTTCTTGTCCCGTTTATAAGAGACGCACATTTTTACTTAACTCATAGAATATTGCACTGGGCACCCCTTTATAAAATTGCCCATAAAGTTCATCACCGAAATACGAATACAGGTGCTTGGTCAGGTATGTCTATGCATCCAATAGAGCATATACTCTATTTTTCAGGAATTTTAGTTCATTGGATTATCCCTTCACATCCTCTTGTTGCGATGTATCATGTATTTCATGCCGGTTTAGCGCCTACACCTGGACATACAGGATATGAGAAAATGACTTTCAAAAATGGTGCATCAATTCCAACAGGCGATTATATGCATTACATTCATCACAAATATTTTGAATGCAATTATTCAGGAGGTAATACTAGTTTCTTAGATAAACTAATGGGCACATTTCACGATGGATCTGAAGAAGCAACAAAGGAAGTAATGGCTCGTATAAAAGATAAAGCCCATTACCTCTAAACTTATCTTAATATATCTTAATTTTTATTATATTGATCAAAAATATGAGTAATGTTGAATTATATAAAGACGTAAAAAATAGTTTGGGTGAAGGTATAACGTGGTCTTCAATTGATCAAAGTTTACTATGGGTAGATATTAAACCAAAATCAGTTTTATTTAAAATTAATTTAGATAACGAAAAAATAGAAACTTTTAATTTACCGGAGTTTGTAACTGCGACATCAATAATCTCAAAGAATGAAATTGCTTTAGTCTCAAATGATGGAGTAAATAAATTTAACTTTCAATCAAAAAAATACGAAAGAATAATTAATGTTGAAGATGATATTGCAACAAATAGGTCTAATGATGGTGCATCAGATGCTAAAGGCAGGCTTTGGTTTGGGACAATGCAAAATAATTTTAATCAAGATGGAAGTCCAAAATCTTTAAATATCAAATCTGGAAGTTTATATTGTTTATCAGATAATAAGTTAAATATTGTTGAAACAAATCTTGGCATACCCAATACATTTGTTTGGAGTCCAGATAACACAAAATTTTATTTTGCTGATACAACTGAGGGATCATTACTAGAATACAAATTTAACCTAGGTGAAGGTAGTTTATCAAACAAAAAAAACTTCTTTGATTTTGACAGAGGTGCTCCAGATGGATCAACTATTGATAGCGATGGTTTTATTTGGAATTGTCGTTGGGGCGGATCATGTGTGGTGAGAATTGATCCTAAAGGAAGAATTGATAAAATTTATGAGCTACCTGTTGAAAATGTAACAAATTGTGTATTTGGTGGAAATGATCTCAAAACTCTATTTATTACTACTGCTAATAATTCAGGTAAAAATAAATATGATGGTAGTTTATTTGCATTAAATGTAAATACTCCTGGTATTGAAGATAATAAATTTAAAATTTGATTTTTTGCTTTAATTAGATAAGACTTTTTTTATGAATAAAAAAAATAAATTTAGATCTTCAAATTGGTACAATTCTAAATCACATCGAAGAGATACATTTATTCATAGAGGTTGGATGAGAAATCAAGGACATCCAAATCATTTATTTGATGGCCGTCCTGTAATTGGAATTTGTAATACTTGGTCAGAATTAACACCTTGTAACGGCCATTTTAGAGAGATAGCAGAGTCTGTTAAAAAAGGAGTTTATGAGGCAGGAGGATTTCCGCTAGAATTTCCAGTTTTTTCAGCTAGTGAATCAAATTTAAGGCCAACAGCTATGTTGTTTAGAAATTTAGCAAGTATGGATGTTGAAGAAGCAATTAGAGGTAATCCTATTGATGGAGTAGTTTTGCTAATGGGTTGCGATAAGACAACACCTTCATTGATGATGGGAGCTGCAAGTGTTGATCTTCCTACAATTGGTGTTTCAGGTGGCCCGATGCTCAATGGACATCACCAAGGGGAAACAATAGGTTCTGGAACAGGAGTTTGGAAACTTGATGCAGATTTAAATGCGGGCATAATAACAGAAGAAGATTTTATTAATGCAGAAATTTCAATGAGTAGATCAAAAGGTAACTGTATGACAATGGGGACTGCGTCAACAATGGGTTCAATGGTAGAAGCGTTAGGTATGTCACTACCTGGAAATGCTGCGATACCTGCAGTGGATTCTAGAAGATATGCTTTAGCACATATGTCTGGAAAAAGAATTGTTGAAATGGTTAAGGAAGATATAACAATGTCAAAAATTGTTACAAAAAATTCATTTGAAAATGCGATTAAAGTTAATGGAGCAATAGGCGGATCTACCAATGCAGTTATTCATTTAGCTGCAATTGCAGGTCGAATGGAAATTGATTTAGATTTAGATGATTGGAATAAATGTGGTGATGGTATTCCAACATTAGTCAATTTACAACCTTCTGGAAAATACCTAATGGAAGACTTTTATTATGCAGGAGGCGTTCCTGTTGTTATTAAAAGATTACTTGAAAAAAATTTACTAGAAGAAAATGCCATGACTGTAAATGGTAAAACCATAGCTGAAAATAATAACAATGCCAAATGTTGGAATAACGAGGTTATAAAAGAATTTGATAATCCATTGACTAAAAACGGAGGGATTAAAATTCTTAGAGGCAATATAGCTCCAAATGGTGCAATTATTAAACCATCAGCTGCTTCACCTGAATTAATGAAACATACTGGAAAAGCTATAGTTTTTGAAAGTGTAGAAGAGTTTCATGAAAAGATTGATGATCCTAATTTAGAAGTTGATGAAAATTCAATATTAGTTTTAAAAAACTGTGGGCCGAAGGGTTATCCTGGTATGGCCGAAGTTGGAAATATGAGACTTCCACAAAAAGTACTTAAGAAAGGTGTGAGAGATATGATCCGTATATCTGATGCTAGAATGAGTGGAACAGCATATGGTACAGTAATACTACATACAGCTCCAGAAGCTGCGGTTAAAGGTCCTTTAGCAGCGGTTCAAAATGGTGATGAAATAGAAGTTGATGTTGATCAAGGTACAATGAATTTGAAAGTTGATGATGAAACAATAAAAAAACGTCTGGAAAATTATTCACCTGTTGTTCCAGAAATCACAGGCGGTTATCAAAAAATGTATGTAGAACATGTAATGCAAGCTGACAAAGGAGCAGATTTAGATTTTCTAATTGGAAAAAGAGGTGCTGAAGTAAAAAGACATAGCCATTAATTTTTTTTATACATCAAAAACCTTACCAGGATTTAAAATATTATTTGGATCGAAACTTTTCTTTATCAATTTCATTAATTGAATATTATCCGGGTGTTGTTTTAATAAATACTCTTTCTTTTGAAGGCCTATACCGTGCTCACCCGTTATAGTTCCATCCATTTCTAGCGCTTTATCAATCAATTTATTACTAAATGCTCTAATATATTTATATACATTTTCTTTGCTAGGATCGTAAACAACAGATACATGAAAGTTTCCATCGCCTACATGACCAACCATTGGTGCCTTTAATCCAGTGTCTCTTAGTTCTGTTTCTGCAAATTTAATACATTCCACAATGTTTGAAATAGGTACACAAACATCAGTTACATAAACTCTAATGTTATCTCCTTCAGCTTTTACTGAATAATATACATTATGCCTGGCTTTCCAGATTTTGTTTCTTTCTTCTGTGTTTGCTGCCCACTTAAATTCACTGCCATTATTATTTTTTGAAATTTCTTCTACTACATCAATCGATTCTTTATTTGAATTTTCACTCCCATGGAACTCATAGAATAGTGTAGGCAAACTTTCTAAATTTTCTAACTTTGAATATTTAATACTTATATCCATTTGATCTTTATTTAATAATTCTACTCTTGCAATTGGGACACCATACTGAATTATTTCTTGTGCCGTTAAAACAGCAGAGTCTAAATCCGGGAATTGACAAACAGCGCTCATTATACTTTCAGGTATAGGGGATAACCTTAGATGAACCTCAGTAATTATCCCAAGTGTTCCTTCTGAACCAACAAAAAGATTTGTTAAATTATATCCAGCAGAAGTTTTTTTTGCTCTACTTCCTGTTTTAATTATATCGCCATTCGCCATTACAACGGTTAAACCAAGAACACTTGTACGCATTGTTCCATATCTAACTGCCATCGTTCCTGAAGCAGAGCAAGCTGCCATACCTCCAAGAGAAGCGTTTGCACCTGGATCTATTGGAAAAAAAACCCCTTTATCTTTTAAAGTTTCATTTAATTGTTCCCTAGTTACATTTGCTTGTACTCGACAATCAAAATCAGCTTCATTTATTGAAATAATTTTGTTAAAATTTTCCATTGAAATTGTAAAACCTTCATCATTTCCAACGACATGACCCTCTAATGATGTGCCTGTGCCATAGGCAGTTAGGGGTACTTTAAATTCATTACAAATTTTCAGTATTTTTGAGAGCTCTTCATTGTTGTTTGGAAATAAAACCGCTCTAGGTAGAACAGGATCATAAGTATCTTCACCTTTTGCATGATTGTTTCTTACACTTTCTGAAAATGATATTCTTTCTTGTAAAATATCTTTTAAATTGTCCAATAATCCTCTATCCATGGATTAATAATATTAATTATTCAATAAAAGTAAATGAATACCACACCATTGGAATTAGAAAATATATATGATCTAGCATATAAAGCTTTATCAACTAATGGCTGTGATCATTTCAATGCTGATTCTGTAGCAACAACAGTTTCACATGCTGAAAGAGATGGAAGTGTTTCTCATGGATTGTTTCGTATTCCTGGTTATGTAGCTTCTCTAAAAAGTAAAAAAGTAAATGGAGTTTCGCGTCCTTCCAATACTTATCTTACTCAAAATGCAATTCGTGTTGAAGGTGATTATGGATTTGCTCCTGTAGGAATAAAAGTTGGTTTGCCTGAATTGATTAAAACGACAAATAAACATGGGGTTGCTGTTTTAACTATAACTAATACACACCACTTTGCAGCATTATGGCATGAAACTGAAGCATTAGCTGAAAATAATTTAATTGGAATTGCTTGTACTGCATATAAGCCAAGTGTAGCTCCAGCAGGTGCAAAAAAACCACTATTTGGAACCAATCCAATATCATTTGCTTGGCCAAGAAAAAATAATACTCCTGTCGTTTACGATATGGCAACTTCCACAATGGCAATGGGAGAAGTTCAAGTCGCAGCAAGAGATGGTCATAAAGTTCCTTTTGGAACAGGTTTAAATAAAGAAGGAGAAAAAACTGATGATCCATCTGAAATCGCAAATGGAGGAGTTCTTTTAACATTTGGTGATTACAAAGGTTCTGCAATAGCAATGATGATTGAGTTATTAGCTGCAGGTCTAGTAGGAGATTTATTTAGTTTTGAAGCTAAAGAAGAAGACAATAATGATGGAGGTCCTGCAAGGGGTGGTGAATTTATTATGGCATTATCTCCAGAGCTTATTGCAGGAAAAAATTGGAATGAACATGCTGAGAAATTTTTTGAACAAATGGCATCTTTAGATGGGGTGCGTTTACCTGGACAACGAAGACATACTAATAGGCAAGATAAAGGCCCAAGACAAATTAATTCAGAGCTAATAGAAAAAATAAAGAGTCTTATCTAATCTAGTTATGGATAATATTAAATTAGATTTTCAAAAACATATTGATGCTGGCAGATGTAATGGAGCTGAATGGATAATAAATCATAAAAATAATATTTATCATGAAGTAATTGGTTACAAAGATTTGAAATTAAAAAATAAGCTCAATAAAAATTCATATTATAGAATATGGTCAATGACAAAGCCAATTATTGGTTTTGCAGCAATGCAATTAATTGAAAGAAATTTTCTATCTCTTGATGATACTATAGATAAACATTTATCTGATTTTAAAAATTTAAAAAAACTTACTAGCATTGAAAGTAACTTAAAAAATACAACTTCTCTAGAAAATCAACCCACTGTTAGACAACTTTTACAACATACAGCAGGCTTTACATATAACAGTAGTGATAATTTTTTAGCTAAAGAATATGAGGATATAAGTTTATTTCATTCTGCATCTTCAAGTTTGGAGGAAGAGATTAGTAAAATTTCTGAATTACCTCTGTTATATGAACCTGGTTCAAAATGGCATTATTCTATATCTATAGATGTTTTAGCAAGAATCATAGAAGTTGTAACAAAAGATAAAATTTTTGATGTTTTAAACGAAAATATTTTTTTACCTTTAGAAATGAATAATACAAATTTTTATATTGATGAAAATAGTAATAGTCAGTTAGTTGAAACATTTGAATATAATAGTGATAAATTAAAACTAACAAATTTAAATTACGATAAAAGAAAGTTAATATTATATGGGTATCCAACAAATAATAAAAATTATTCCAGAGGAGGCCATGGTTTGTTTTCTACAGCTGAAGATTATGAAAAATTTGCTACAATGCTTATCGATGGTAAAAATAAAAATGGAAAAGAGCTTATTAATTCTCAAAGTTTAGAATTAATGCGAAATAATTCTTTAAATAAAGAGTTATTTCCAATTGAAATTACATCAATTAATACAAATAAAGATGAAGATTATGAAAATGATCTGGATGGGTATGGTTGGGGTTTAGGATTTAGAGTGTTAATGAATAATACTTCTCAAAATAAGTTTGGTCCAGTTGGAGAATTTGGATGGTCAGGCTATGCCGCTACTTATTTTTTGGCAGATCCAAAAAATAATTTGTCAGCTGTTTTAATGATGCAAATTTTAGATGCTGATAAGAATATTAAAAAAGATTTTTACAATAATATCTTTAAAAATTTTTAATGAACATGAAATCAAATCCATATACTTATGGAATAATTTTAACTCTTTTAACTTATTTATCTTTTGGTATTTTAGATACAATTCAAAAAACAGCAGTTCAATATCACTCTGTTTTTGTATTATTATTTGTTAAATTTACTTTCTGTTTTATTTTTTCTTTTTTTATTGCAAAAAAAAATAAAGTTAAAAAATTTTATCTTTCAAATAATTACAAAATACAAATAACTAGATGTATTTTATCTGTATGTGAATCTTGTTTTTTTGTATTGTCTTTTAGGCACTTAGCTCTGGCAGATGCTCACACAATAGGATCTTTGGCCCCCGTTTTAGTTTTAGTTTTTTCTTATTTTATTTTAAAAGAAAAAATAAATGTAGCTACTTGGTTAGCAATTGGTGTAAGTTTTTGTGGAGTTATTCTAATTATGCGACCTGGACTAACTATATTTAATCCATATCTAATTATCCCATTATGTGCTGCTTTTTTCTATTCACTATTTCAAATAGCAACAAGATTAAATGCTAAGTATGATGATAATGAAACTATGTTATTCTACAATGGCCTTATAGGTGCTATCATTACATTTGTACTATCACTTTTTTTCTGGCAACCTCTACATTCATTTTCTTTTATCTTTTTTATTTTTTTGGGTATCTTTTTTTGTACTGGTTTATTTTTACAAATTAAAGCATTGAGTATAACGCCAGCAAGTATTTTAGCACCTTATAATTATACTATAATTATTTGGGGAATAATTTTTGGCTTATTAGTGTATGGAGAAATCCCAGATATATTTACAATAATAGGAGCAATCATTATTGTTTCATCAGGAATATTTATATTTAGATATTCTTACAGGTAGTTTTAATTTCTTTGTATCAATTAAAAAATTAATGTTATAAATTTACTCTATGTTTATTGGAATTGATCTTGGAACTTCATCAATCAAAATGATTTTAATAGATCAAAATCAAAGCATCCTTGCATCTGCTAATTCAAGTCTTACTGTACAATCCCCTAAAGATGGTTTTAGTGAACAAAATCCACAAGAATGGATTGACTCAACAATGGAATGCTTGGAGGCTTTAAAAACAAAAAAACCAAAAGAATTTTCACAAACTATTTCAATAGGAATATCAGGTCATATGCATGGAGCTACGTTAATAGATAAGGATGGAAATGTTATTAGACCATGTATTCTTTGGAACGATACAAGATCATATCAAGAGTGTGAAGAATTTGAAAAACAAAATTTTGATGTACGATCAATCACAGGAAATATTACCATGCCTGGTTTTACTGCACCAAAAATAAATTGGATAAAAAATAATGAAATAGATAATTTCAAAAAAATTTTTAAAGTTTTACTCCCTAAAGATTATTTACGATTTGTTCTTACTGGTGAATTTTTTTCTGAAATGTCAGATGCATCTGGAACATTATGGCTAGATATCCAAAAAAGAAAATGGTCCAATCAGCTTTTATCTTGCTCATTTTTAGAAGAAAAACATATGCCAGATCTAGTGGAAGGTAATGAGCAGACAGGATTTTTAAAAAAAGATTTAAAAGAGAAATTTAATTTCAATAATAATGTTAAAGTTGTGGGTGGAGCAGGGGATAATGCTGCCGCAGCAACTGGTATGGGTATAATAAATAAAAATCAATCATTTATATCTCTTGGTACTTCAGGCGTTTTTTTTACCCCCACTGAAAATTTTTTAAGTAATACTGGTGATGCAGTACATTCTTTTTGTCATTGTTTACCAAATAAATGGCACCTTATGTCTGTTATGTTAAGTGCAAGTAATTGTTTAGATTGGATTTGCGCTATTACCAATACTTCAATTGCTGATACACTTAATAATGTAGAGCAATTTTATAATGATAAAAATTCTATAAAAAATTCATCATATTTTTTACCTTATTTGTCTGGAGAAAGGACTCCACATAATGATCCGCATATTAGAGGTTCACTCCATTCTATAAAAACAACTACAAATGTAACAGATTTACAGTATGCAGTAATTGAAGGTGTCAGTTTTGGAATATTAGATGGAGTAAATTCTATTTTGAAAGTTAATAATAACTTTGATAAAATATTTATGGTTGGAGGTGGTTCAAAAAGCTCATTTTGGATTGAATTGCTTGCAGCACTTTTAAATAGAAAGTTAAGTGTTTGTGCTCAAAGCGAATTTGGTGCCGCACTTGGTGTTGCAAGATTAGCTATGTATCAGGATGCTACTATTGATAATAAAGAAAATATTATTAGAGAAATAAAAATAAGTAAAACTTATGATCCTAATGAAGATAGCATTGATCTTTTATTACAAAGGTATTCAATTTGGAAAGATTTATATAACAGTAATAATAAAATTGCTAAAAATTTTAATTTTTAGTAAATCTATCTTAAAAAAAATTATTCTTTAAAAAGAAAAATATTTGCCTTTATCTTTATTTTATCTTTGAGGATTGTTGTATTTTTCCAATTACCAGTGCCTATTTTAAAGTCATTTCTAGAAAAAGATATTTCACTTTTTACCTGAACCAACTCACTGGCCAATTTTATTACTTCAATATTAATAGGAATATTTTGACTTCTTCCTTTTATTGTTAATTCACCCATTAAATTAATTTTATTGTCTTCATAATTAAATTTAAAATTATTTGTATCAATAAGACCTAAAGGATATTTTTTAGCATCAAAAAAAACTTCACTAAGAACTAAATCTTTATATCGTTTATAATTTATATCTAAACTATCAATTCTAACATTTATAAGAGCTTTATTATTATTTTGATTGGACAAATCTAAGGAAACAAAACCATCAAATTCATTAAATTTACCGATAACATTTTTCGTTAACAAAACTGGAACTTCAAATTCTATACTAGAAATATTTTTATCAATAGTCCATAAATCATTAGCTGCACTCTGGTTACAATACAGAAATATAAAAAATAAACTAAATATAACTTTCAATATATTTCCTTGCTAGCTCATCAGCTTTCTCATTAAATTCGAAACCAGCGTGTCCTTTAACCCATTTCCATGTTACATTATGTTTATTAATTAGATTATCTAATTGCATCCAAAATTCTTTATTTTTCACTATTTTTTTTGTTGAAGTTTTCCATCCATTTTTTTTCCAATTTGTAATCCATGATTCAATACCATCCTTTACATATTTGCTATCGGTATAAATGATTAATTCTTTTTTTATCTCAAAATATTCCAGCGCTTTTATTGCTGCTGTAAGTTCCATTTTATTATTAGTTGTGTGTTGATCACCACCATTTAATAAAATTTCTTTATTATTATCTAATATCACGACACCCCATCCACCTATACCAGGATTCCCAGAACATGCGCCATCTATATAAATATTAATCATTATTCGAAAATATCATTTTGTTGATGCCATCTTAAAATATTCAAATATTCAAATGGATCTTTTTTAACAACTACTGCATCAGGCGGATGAAAAATATAATCGTGCACTCTCGTACATAATATTCTAACAGCAGCAGCTCTTAATAAAATATTTAATGATTTCTTTTCAATATCACTTAAGTCTCTCAACTTTTGATATTCCCCAAGAATTATTAAACAGTTCTCTTTGTTAAAGTATTGTCCATTTTCACTAAAACACCAATCATTAATAACTATAGCTAAATCGTAAATATAAAAATAATAACATGCAAAATAGAAATCTATTACTCCAGAAATTTTTTCATCTTTAAAAAAAATATTATCTCTAAACAAATCAGCATGTATGACACCACAAGGAATATTTGTTGGCCAATAATTTTCTAAATAGTCTAATTCATTTTTTAACAAATACATTGTTTCATTAAACTTTTCGGATTTATTATTAAGGCACTTTTTGTAAATTTCTTTCCAATCCTGTAGATCTAAACTGTTAGGTCTTTTTTCATCAAAATTTATGGTAAGATTGTGTAAATCAGCAACCATTTTTCCAACTTCTCTACACATTTCAGAGTTAGGTTCTTCAATACTTTTACCTTCTAGAAAAGATATTATTACAGCTGTTTTATTTTTTATTCTTTTTAAAATTTTTCCATTTTTATCTGAGATAGCTTTTGGACATTTAAAATTATTTTTATTTAAAAAGTTTTTTAAATTTATAAAAAAAGGTAATTCTTGCTCAGTTACTCTTTTTTCAAATATTGTTAAAATATATGGTTGATTATTACAAAAAATTTTAAAATTTGAGTTCTCTATCCCATCTACAATTTCTTCAAAGCTGTCTAAATTTCCAATTGAGTATTCAGAAATAAAGTTTTCAATATCTTCTTTAAGTAATTTAGTAAAGACTGCCATCTTCTATACGTTTAGTTTTTGCGGCACTTTAAAAAATACATCTTCTTTTTGGTAAGATCCTTCATTTATATGTATTTCAAAATTTCTTTTCAAATTATCAAGAAGTTTTTTAACAAGTACTTCTGGCGATGATGCACTTGCTGTTATTCCTATATTTTCAGATTCTTGAAATATATTTAAATTTAAGGAATCTACATCTTCTACTAAAATAGCTTTTTTTGATCCATAATTTTTTGCTACTTCAACTAATCTTAGGGAATTTGATGAGTTACTCGCACCAATTACTAAAAAATAATCACATTGATTCGCTATCTTTTTAACCGCTTCTTGTCTATTTGTCGTAGCATAACAAATATCATTTTTTTTTGGTTCTATGACATTATTAAAATGTAATTTTATCTCTTTTATTATATCTTTTGTATCATCTACTGATAGCGTTGTCTGAGTAACATATGCAATCTCATCATTTTGGTTTAAAGGCAATTTTTTTACATCTTCAACTTTTTCTACTAAATGAATTTTTTTATCTGTTTGCCCCGTAGTTCCAATAACTTCAGGATGATTTCTATGACCAATTAAAATTACTGGCAGATTTTTTTTATCAAAATTTTCAACTTCTTTATGGATTTTGCTAACAAGCGGACATGTTGCATCATAATATACTAAATTTAAACTTAATGCTTCCTCTGGGACTGCTTTAGGAACACCATGTGCAGAAAAGATAACTGGCCTACTTCTATCTTCAATCTCATTTAATTCTTCTACAAAAATAGCTCCCTGTGATTTGAGATTTTCAACAACAAATTTATTATGCACTATTTCATGACGAACGTATACGGGCGCTCCATATTTTTTTAGAGCACCCTTTACCATTTCTATAGCCCTATCTACACCTGCACAAAATCCCCGAGGTCCTGCAAGAAATATATTAAGTTTTTTTGTCATCCAAATTTGTTACCATTAATTTTGGTTACTTAATAATACTATAGATTTTGAAAATCTTTTAATATTAAATTATTAATATTGTAAGTAGATTTTGGAATAACTAAATATACTACTAGTTCTTTAGAACAGAGTTAAATTCAGTAATAGATTCTTCAATTAAAGCAGATTTTTTATCCTTACTAAGATTTTGAAGTAGAATATTTCTAGTAGCCTCTATTGCAACACTTGAAATATAACTTTTGATAGAATTATTAGTATCTCGAACTAATTGTTCAATTTTATTTTCTGCCAATATTTTTCTTTTTTCAATTTGATCAGTTAATTTAGTGGTGGATATATCTTTCAATTCAGCAATTCTTTTCTCAGATTCTAACTTTAGATTTTGTATTTCTTTCTCTACTTTAGATTCTCTCTCCCTAAGTTCATCCAAAGCTTTTTGAGCCTCGTTTTTTAAATTCTCAACTTCATCTATTTTATTTTTTATATCTTTTATTTGTGCATCTAAACTAGATGTAAGAATTTTTCGTACTGGATTAAAAATAGCTGCAATAAATAATATAAAAGATACCGCTACCCAAAATTGAGGATCAGAAAACATTAGTTAAAATTACCTTTATGTGTTTCAATAACTTTATTAAGTTCATTGTCTGATAATTCTATATCTGTGATTTTCCCAACAGTCAGTTTTGTAATATTAGCTATTTCATTGTTAATATTTTTCATTTGATCATCTTTACTTTTTAAAATTTCTTTTTCTGCATCAGAAACTTTTTTTTCTAAGTCTTTATCAAGTGAAGAAAGTTGAGAAGAAACATCTTCTTGTAAAGAATTGATTGTTTCTTTAATTTTCTCATCTGTTTCTAGTTTAGCCTTATTGATTTGATCATTAATTTTTTTTTCAATTTCCATTGCCTGTTCTTGAAGCTCTTTTGCTGAAGATAAATTCTCATCTATTTTATTTTGCCTTTTCTCTAAAACTGTAGCTATTCTTGGAAGAGATACCCTCCATAAAAACACAAATAGAAAAGTAAAGAATACAGCTAACCAAAAGAGCTGTGAAACAAAAAATTCTGGATTTAATTGAGGCATTAATTAATTATTATGATCTATCCAAACAAAATAACTAACGCAATAACTAATGCGAAAAGTGCAATCGCTTCAACTAATGCGAAACCTAACATTGTCATTGTAAAAACTTCACCTCTTGCTGCTGGATTTCTTCCAACTGCTTGAATAAAAGATGAGAAAATATTCCCAATTCCAATACCTGATCCAATAACACCGATAACGGCTAGACCCGCTCCGATTACTTTTGCTGCTTCAATTTCCATAAGTCCTCCTATTTTAAATTAATGTAAATGATAAGCATCGTTAATATATAAACACGTCAGTATTGCAAACACATATGCTTGCAAAAAAGCAATTAAAATTTCTAATCCTGTTAAAGCTACAATGAAAGCTAAAGGAAAAACTCCAGTAAAAAATGGCATGGAAACAACAAAGCCTGCAAACACTTTTAGTAGTGTGTGACCAGCCAGCATGTTTGCAAATAATCTAACTGATAAACTTATAGGTCTTGATAAATAAGAAATTACCTCAATGGGAATAAGCAGTGGATGCATGTAAAACGGTACACCAGGTATATAGAAGAAAGTAAAAAATTTAATACCATGGTTAATAAATCCAAGAATAGTTACGCCAATAAATACAACTGCTGCTAATGCAAATGTAACAATGATGTGACTCGTAAAAGTAAATTGATATGGTATCATTCCAACCATATTTCCAATTAGTACAAACATGAATAAAGAGAAAACAAATGGGAAATATCTTTTTCCATTATCCCCAACTGTATCAGAGAGTAACTGAGCAATAAAATTATACATAAGCTCTGAGATAAGCTGCATCCTAGAAGGGATAATTGATCTTGTGTTCACTGTTAAAGTTAAAAATAGAGTAATCACTAAAACAGTAATTAGCATTGCAAAAGATGAGTTTGTGAAAGAGATGTTATAACCTCCAAGTTCAATATTAGATATTGGATCTATTTCGAACTGTTTTAGAGGACTATCTTTTGCGGCCATAATTGATATTGAATATTAAAATTACCTTTGCTTTTCAATGCGACGCATTACACGATAAACGTTCAAAAATCCAGCTAATGCGCCAAATATGAAGAAAATAATTAAGCCTATTGGTTTAGTATTAAAGTAATTATCCACAATAAGCCCAATTCCAACTCCAACCACTAGTGCAGCTATAATTTCTGTACTAATTTTAAAACCAAATCCTGCACCACTTTCTTTTTTTTTAATATTAGGTTCTTTATTTTGATTATCTAAATCATCAATTTTTTTACCTAATTCTTCTAAATTTTTATTTTTATAATTCATTTGAAGCGTCTTGCTCTTTTATCTCAATTGCTTTTTCAAGATCAACGGAAACTAATTGTGATACACCTTTCTCAGGCATAGTAACACCAAATAATCTATTTACTCTTGCCATTGTCATTCTATGGTGAGTTATTACTAAGAATTTTGTTGAAGAAGTTTTAGCTATTTCCTCCACTAATGAACAAAATCTATCAACATTAGTATCATCTAATGGAGCGTCAACCTCATCAAGTACACAAATTGGAGCTGGGTTTGATAAAAATACAGCAAATAATAATGATAATGCCGTAAGAGCTTGCTCACCCCCGGAGAGTAAATTTAGGTTTTGTAATTTTTTTCCTGGAGGACTAGCAAATATTTCTAAACCAGCCTGAAGGGGATCTGATTCATCTGTAAATTTAAGATAAGCCTTGCCACCACCAAACAACCTAGTAAATAATTTTTGAAAATTTTCATTCACTATTCCATATGCAGCAAGTAAACGTTGTCTACCTTCTGTATTAAGTGAATCAATTGCTTCTCTTAGTTTTGCAATTGCACTTAAAAGGTCGCTTTGATCTTTCTTTATTGTATTTACTTTTTCTTCTAAATCTTTGGACTCTTGTTCTGCAAGAAGATTAACACCACCTAAACGCTCTTGCTCAGCAATTAATCTTTCTAATTTTTTTTCTAAATCATTAGTCTCTCCTAAAACTTTATTTGGATTGATTTCTCCAATATTGTATAGTTCTTCTAGTTCTATACTCAATCTTTCTTTTACCTGAGTTGATAATAATTTAATTGCTTCATTAATCGTATTAATTTGGCCTTCAGTTCTAATTCTTTCTTCCCTTAGTTCATTTAATTTAATTTCTTCTAGTTTTAACTTCTTATTGATCTCATTAGAATTTTGCTCAGTTTGACGAAGTTGCTCAGCTATTTGCTCGTAAGAATTCTTATTTTCATCAATCAATTTTTGTATTTTTAATTTTTCACTTGATACATCTTCAGGAACTGATTGGAGATTAGATAATTCATTTATTAATGTATTTTGCCTTGAATTCAGTTCTTCTATTCTTTGATTTGCTTTTGCAGAAATATCATTCCATTGTTTTTCCTCTGCACTTAATTGCTTTATTCTTCTATTTTTTAATTGATCCAATATTGCTTTAGTTGAATTATTTTGTTTACCTTTAGATACATATCCATCCCATCTCCAAATTTCTCCTAGTTTGCTAACTAATATTTGTCCTGGTTTTAAGTTTTTCTGTATTTCTAAAACATTTTCTTTATTTTCTATTAATCCTATAAATTCTAATTTTTTTTTCAAATTATCCGGAGCTTTAATCAAAGAAGAAAATTTAGTAATTTCAGAATTAAAGGATGAATCTTCCACATCTAATTTTCTCCAAAAAATACTTTGTTCTTCATCGATAGATGCAATTAACTCATCTGAAAAAACTGCAGCAATTGCTTGCTCAAGACCATCTTCAAAGTCTAGATAATCAATTATTGGATTATTATTTTTTTTATTAGAAACATTTTCATTATTTAGATCATCATTAGTTTGAATAAATAGATCACCTTGTTGTTTTAAAAGTATAGATTTTTCTTCCTGTACTCTTTCAAGATTTTGTTTTGCGTCTTCAAATAAAAACCTCTCTCTTTCTATATCATTTTTGATTTGCTCTATACGTACTTTCGTTTCGTCTACTGCGATATTTGCTCTTTCAATTTCTTTTTCTTGATTTTCTAAACTAATTGAATATTTTTGCAGTTCAGCAGCAACCTTGCTTTCTTGGAGCCTCAGATTTGGAAGACTTTCTTGAACTTTTTCAAATTCTACATTTATTTGTGCAACAATTTGCGTTTGGTCATTTACAACATTTGTCTCAGATTGAATTTTTTCATTAGCATTCTTTAATTTATCTTTTTCATCAATCCATTTCTTATAAAATAATCTCGCTCTTGCTTTTGTAATATCTTTTTGAATATACTTATATCTTTCAGCTTGTTTTGATTGTTTCTTTAATATTGTGAGTTGTTCGTCTTGTGCTTTTAATACATCTTTAACACGCTCTAAGTTATTTTCAGTTGCATTTAATCTTAATTCAGCTTCGTGTCGTCTTGAATGGAGACCTGTAATTCCCGCAGCTTCTTCAAGTAAAGTTCTTCTTTGCTCAGGCTTAGCAGCGATTATAGCACCAACTCTACCTTGACTAACCATCGATGTTGAGCGAGCACCTGTTGCTGCATCAGCAAATAGCAATTGTACATCCTTTAATCGCACCTCCTTGCCATTAACTCTATATTCTGAGCCTTCACCTCGCCAAATTCTTCTTGTAACTTCAATAGTATCATTTTCATTGAAAATACTTGGTGCTTTTCTTGCTTTATTATCTAAATCTATAGTAACTTCGGCAATATCCCATGCTGGTCTATCATCTGTTCCATTAAAGATAACATCGTCTAATTCACTTCCTCTCATTTGTTTTGGCGAAAGCTCACCCATAACGAATCTAAAAGCTTCAACGAGATTGGATTTACCACATCCATTTGGCCCCACAATACCTGTCAAACCATTTTCAATTAAAATTTCTGTGGGTTCAACAAAAGACTTAAAGCCTTTGACTTTAAGGGTCCTAAAATTAATCATCAACTATTGTGATAATATTTTATCGATGATTTGTCTAAACTCTTTTATGTTTTTATTCCCGGAATATAAAACTCCATTAACAATGAATGACGGAGTGGAGCCTATTTTATATTCTCTTTGCGCTTCCATTACACCCTCAAGTAATTGATTCTCTAAATCCACATTACTTAAACAAGTATCAAAATCTTCTTGTTGCATACCGCCACTTTGCATAATTTTATATAATTCAGATCTTGTTTTGGAATGATCTCTATTAACCCAACTATTTTGAAGCTTATAAAGGCCATTCATATAATCGTATCTTACCTCATCTGGCACACATCTTAAAATCATACTTCCAGCAAGAGCCGGATAATTAAAGGGAAAATCACGAAAAATAAACTTAACTTTACCAGTATCAATAAACTCTTTTTTTAAATCTGCCAGAGTATCATTATGAAAATCTGCACAGTGACTACAAGACATTGAAGCATATTCTATAATTGTAACTGGAGCATTTTCTTCACCAATGTAAAAATCAGTATCTTTAACTTTTAGTATTGAGTTTTCAGCTGCTATGCTATTAATAAAAAGTAGTGAAAATATTATAGAAATAAATAAAATTTTGATTTTCATTATTTGTCCTCAGTTGTAATTTTATTGCCTAAATTTAATAGTGATTTTTTCAAATCAGAATTTTGAAATTTTTTAATATTTTCTTCAACGAATTCTATATCTTCTTTATCTATTTGTTTTTTCTTCATTTGTTTCATATTAGTATATTTAGGTATGTAATTTTGATGAATTCTCAAGTCCATTATGGCTTTATAGCCAAAATATGTATTAATTTTTTCAATTATAGTGTCTTTAAAGTGCTGAAATTCAATGGCAGCGGCAGGAGCCACACTCACATTTAGATAATTTTTATATACTGTCTCACCTAAATCATTTTCAAAATCACGCACCCTTGAAACATTTAATGGCTCTGAATATTCTTTAAAATAACTACCAGCAATTTCAGGCCATTTGGAGTTAATTACAAATTCTGTTCGATTATATTTAGAGGAAAATTTTCTATTGACCTTCCTCAGAGTATCGCCAATAGATTGTGGAACAAATGTTCTTTTTTGTTTTAAATTTTTTTTGTCCATATGCATAAATAATTTATAGTACCTAAATATGAAAGCAATATGTTTAAACACGAAACACAAGTAATAAAGTTTTTACTTCAATGGTATTCCATTAATTCCAGAAAATTACCATGGCGGAAGAAAAATAATCTAAATTTACCTTATCCATACTTTGTGTTTGTAAGTGAGTATATGCTTCAACAAACAACAGTAAATACCGTAAAAAATAAATTTAATGAATTTATTTTAAAATGGCCTTCACTAAATAAATTAGCGCAAACTTCAGAACCAAATATTTTAAAGTTCTGGTCAGGCCTTGGTTATTATTCAAGAGCAAGAAATTTATTAAAGTCTGCAAAAATAATTAAAAATAATTTTAAAAATAAAATACCAGAAACTTATGATGAGCTCATCCAACTTCCTGGTATTGGAGATTACACTGCAAAAGCAATTCTTGGAATAGGATATAATAAATCAGTCATGCCACTTGATGCTAATATTGAGAGAATTTTGGTTAGGTTACATGCTATCAATAAGCCAATTAATAAAGTAAAAAATAAACTTAAAGATTTGGGAAAAAAATTTATCTCAGATAAATATTCTTCAAACTTAATTCAGTCTTTCATGGACTACGGATCAGAAATCTGTCTTCCGAGAAATCCTAAATGCAATATTTGTGGAATTAATAAATTTTGCGAATCATATAAAAAGAATTTACAGCAAAAAATTCCTTTAAAACTAAAAAAGAAAACTATTAAGCCCATAAAGTATACAAGAGCTTATGTAATTGTGAATGAAAAGAATGAAATTCTTGTGCGAAGTAGACCAAATAAAGGAATGTTGGCCTCCATGCTTGAAGTACCAAATGATGTCTGGGTTAAAAATAAAAAATTGCTAACTACTGATCAAGACATACAAAAAATAAAAACAAAATTACAATCTAAAGGTTCATTTGAATATTCATTTAGTCATTTTGATTTAGAAACAGAAATTTTTTATGGAAATGTTAAAAAAGCAAAATTATCAAAAAGTAATTGGATAAAGAAATCATCTTATTCTAGCTCTAGAATGCCAACTGTTATGAAAAAAATAGTAGATATAGCAGTATAATTTATGCAAAGAATTTTTTTGCGTTCATAAAAATTTTGTATCCATCACCAAATTTTTTAGAGGTATTATTTTGCCAATTGGGATTATGATAATGATAAAATGCTCTTTCTGGATGAGGCATCATTGCAAGTACATTACCATTTTGATTGGTTAGCGCAGCTATATCATCTTTAGATCCATTTGGATTAAAGGGAAATTGACCTTTTGCTAATTTCTTTTGGTGATCAATGTATTGTAAACCAATAAGGTTATTAGCTTTGATATTTTTAAGAAGATTAACAGGTATCATGAATTGTCCCTCTTGATGCGCAACAGGTAAGTTCATAGTACTAATTTTTTTTAGCCATGGTGATTTATTATTACTTACTTTTAAATTAACCCATCTACACTCATAGCTACCAGACTTATTTTCAATCATTGCTACTTCTGGATCTTTTTTATTTAAGCTTGGAACTAAACCAAGATTAATTAATATTTGGCATCCATTACAAATGCCTATGATTAATTTATCATTTAATGAAAAATCAATTAGCTGATCATACAAATTGGTCATAATTTTTTTAGCCATTGCATTTCCAGAACCCGTATCATCGCCATACGAAAAACCACCAGGTATAGCGAATACTTGATAATTTTTAAGTTGTTTAGGATTTTGTATCAGATCATTAATATGAACAATTTTTCCTTTAAATCCTACTACTTCAAATGCATGTAGTGTTTCATTTTCACAATTAATACCATAACCTGATAAGACTAATACGTTCATAACCCTTTAATATTTTGTTTATATGACTTAGCAAAATCGGAAATTTTACCTCTAATAATTTTTTTATTATCTTTAAATTCAATTACATCTGAGCCCGTACATTTGCCAATAATTGTATAATCATAAGCTTTAAATATTTTTTTAAAATTGGCTAACTTATTTTTTTTCATCGAAATAAGAATTCTACTTTGTGTTTCAGAAAATAAAAATTGGTCAACTGAGATTTTATTTTTTAGTTTTAAATCAATTTTTAAACCTTTCTTTGAAGCAATTCCCATCTTTATAACTGCAATTCCGAGTCCACCCAAATCAATTCCAATTGCTGAATTTATAATTCTGAGTTTATTAGCTTTTTCAAAATTTTTATATGTTCGAAGTGCATCCTTGCTATTTACAACTGGATTTTTTGATTTTTCATAACCTATAATTTTGGAATAAACACTATCCTGTAATTCATTACGGGTAGCTCCTAAAACTAAAAGTATATCACCATCATCTGGTGTTATTTTTGTTAAGTGTGAAATTCTATCTACTACTCCAATAGAAGAAATAAGCAATGTTGGAGGTATTGAAATTTTTACTGATTTTCCAGTTTTATCAAAACCTTTAAAATCATTAAACATACTATCTTTTCCTGAAATAAAAGGTGTTTGGTAAGCAATTGCATAATCATAACAAGCTTTTGCTGCTTCTTTCAATTGATATAAGCGATCAGGTTCATCCGAGCTGCACCAACAAAAGTTATCAAGAATTGCAATTTTTTTTGAGTTAGCACCACTTACAATTAAATTTTTATATGCTGTATCAATAGAGCACCCAGCCATATCATAAGGATTTGTTTCGGCATACTGAGGATATGCAGCTTGAGAAAGAGCTATTGATTTTTCATCATCAAATAGAGGTTTAATAGCAGTAGCATTTCCAAAAACTCTGCCTTCTCCTTGTAATGGTTTTATAATGGAGTTTGCTTGTACTTCGTGATCATATTGCGTGGCTATAAATTCTTTTGATACAATATTTGGACTAGAGAGAAGTTTATGTAATTTATCTATTAAGGAACTTTTTTTAATTATTTTTTTCTTTTCTTTTTTAATTTTTGGAAAAGATGTTTTTAAATTTAATTTAGGATAACCTTCATGAAGAAATTCCATATCTAAATTGAGAATTTCAGTTTTATTGTATTTTACTATGGCTTTTTCTTTTTTAATAAACTTACCAATTATTGTTGCTTCTACACCTCTTGCATTAAATCTCTTTATGACTTTTTTTACTTTAGCCGGAGGTACTGCTAGTGTCATTCTTTCTTGCGATTCAGAAACCCAAATCTCCCAAGGATATAATCCATTATATTTGAGAGGAACTTTTTCAAGATTAACTATAAAACCACCACTCTCTTTTGCCATTTCTCCAATTGATGATGATAATCCTCCAGCCCCATTATCTGTTATGCTTGAGTAAAGATTTTCATCACGCAATTCTCTAATGATGACATCAGACATTTTCTTTTGTGTTATTGGATCACCAATTTGTACGGCAGAAACTGGACTATTAGGATCTAACTCTTCCGATGAAAATGTTGCACCGTGAATACCATCTTTTCCTACTCTGCCCCCAGCCATTAGTATGATATCTCCTGGGTTAGCTTTTTTCTTATGCGATAATTTACCTTTAATTTTTTTTGGAATAATCCCAACTGTTCCACAAAATACAAGGGGCTTTCCTGCAAACCGATCATCAAAATACACATTACCTTGAGGAGTAGGAATGCCTGAACAATTTCCGCCAACTCTAACACCACTTATAATACCCTTAGCAATAAAATTTGCTGGAAGCATTGGATCCTTATTTTTTTGACGATACAATTGATATTTTTTATTTGGGTCTGCTAAATAATATGCATACGTATTAGCTATAGGTTTTGCTCCTTTCCCAAATCCAAGACAATCCCTATTTACACCAACAATTCCAGTGATTGCACCACCAAAAGGATCTAAGGCTGAAGGTGTATTATGTGTTTCAACTTTATGACACATAATCCAATCTTTATTAAATTCTATTCCACCCGCATTATCCGTAAAAAGAGAAACACAAAAATTATCTTTTCTTAATTGGATAATTTTTTCAGTAGCGCCTTTAATGTATTTTTTAAATATACCTTCGTGAATATCATCAATTTTAGCTGAAAATATTTTGTGTTTACAGTGCTCTGACCACGTTTGTGCTAATGTTTCTATTTCTACATCAGTTGGTTTACGTTTAATAGTGGAAAAATAATTTCTTATGGCTTTTAAAGATTCTAGATCTAAGCCAAGTGTTCCTCTTCTAGATTTATCATTTTCTTCAATGCCAAGTTTACCAATGAGGCTAAGATGATAATCAGAAATATCTAAATTAATTTCTTTTTTATTGTATTTTTTTTTCGGTAATTTTACTTCTTCTATTTTAAACTGATTTTTTTTAAAATTATTTAAATATTTTTTAAATGGATAAATCTTAATTGTTTGAATTAAGGGATTTGCTTCATTTTTAGAGATTTTGGTAACATCTTCTTTTCTTCCTTTTATTAAAATAATTTTTGTTGAACTAAGTTCAAAGCTTTTAAAACTATCTTTTAGATTATCTTTGATTATTTCTTTTACAGTTGTAGCTATATTATCAGTTACACCTGGTAAAAATTTTATTTCTACAGCCCAGTTGAAATTACTATAACTAAATAAAATCTTATTTACATTTTTTTTAGTTAATATTGTTTGAGAAACATCATTAGAAATAAGTTTACTTATTTTAGTAAACTTTTGATCATCAAGATTTTTCGAAAAGAAATATCCATCTATAATTTTGATGGATTTATTATTATGTTCTTTTTGTAGTGAGCTTTCTTTCCCTGTCTTCTCAATCGAGAGAATTTGAATTGTATTTGTCATTATGAGTACGAATCAACTTAATTTACTATATTAATAGTTTACTCGTTAACGATTCGTTTAAAACTAATTAAATATGACAACATATAAAGAAGCAGGTGTTGATATAGAAAATACAGATGCCCTCATTGAAGATATTTCTGAGCTAAGCAAATCAACAAACAGAAATGGAAATTTTGATAAAATTGGCGGATTTGGTGGAATTTTTGATCTTAAAAATTGTGGATATGAAGATCCTTTATTGGTCTCTGGAACAGATGGCATAGGGACAAAAATATTACTAGGTATTGAAACTGACATTTTAGATGGTTTGGGTCATGATCTCGTTGGTATGTGTCTTAATGATATTCTTTGTCATGGGGCAGAGCCATTATTTTTTTTAGATTACTATGCTTCTTCCCAAATTGATAAAAATTCTTTTTTAAAAATTATGAAAAGCATCACTGAAGCTTGTAAGATAAATAATTGCTCTCTTATTGGTGGTGAAACAGCAGAGATGCCTGGGCTCTATAAAAAAGATGATTTTGATTTTGCTGGATTTTGTGTTGGTGCAGTGGAGAGAAAAAAAATTTTACCTAAAAGAGATATCATGAAAGAAGATGATCTTCTATATGGGATTAGATCTTCGGGTTTTCACTCAAATGGATATTCTCTCATTAGAAAGGTTTTAAAAGATAAAAATATAGATCTACAAAAAAAAACAGAATTTAAATCATCTTACGAAACAAATGCAGCAGCCTTAATGGCTCCAACAAAATTATATTTTCCTTTTTTAAAAAAAATTTTAACAACAAATCTTATAAACGGTATTTCGCATATAACAGGCGGAGGTATTGTTGGTAATGCACCAAGAATGCTATCTGAAAATTTATCAGCAAGGATTGATAAAAAATTTATTTGTGATGAAGAAATTTTTCAATGGTTTCAAAGTTTAGCTAACATTTCAGACGAAGAAATGTTGAAGACCTTTAATTGTGGATTAGGTTTGATAATGACTATTTCAAAAAATAATTACAAAGAATTTGAACAATTAATAAAAGATGAAAATTTAGATATTTTTGAAATTGGGAAAATAGAAGTTAACAAATCATCAAGGTGCACAATTAGTTGAAAAAATTACAAGTTGCTATTTTCATATCGGGAAGAGGTTCCAATTTAGAATCACTAATACAATCATCATTGGAAAAACAAAGTTTAGTAGAGGTTCAATTAGTAGTCTCTAATAACTCCAAAGCAAAAGGTTTAACTATTGCCAAAAAAAATAAAATTCCATGTATACATTTTATTGCAAGAAAAAATTTCGAAAACAAAGTCATGAAGTATCTAAAAAATATAGATATCATTTGTTTGGCTGGTTTTATGCAAGTTTTAGACTCAAAATTTGTAAGGCAGTGGCGATCGCGATTAATCAATATTCATCCATCTTATCTTCCAGCTTTCAAAGGCTTAAATGCTCAAGATCAGGCCATAAAGGCTAAAGCGAGCTATTCTGGTTGTAGTGTTCATTACGTTAACGCTAAAATTGACTCTGGAAAGATTATATTACAAAAAAAAGTAAAGATTTCGAAGAAAGATAATACCGAATCACTCTCAAAGAAAATATTGATAGAAGAGCATAAGGTTTATCCAAGAGCATTACAGATGGTTGCAAAAACACTTTTAACAAGACAACAGTAAAATGAAAAATCGATTAAATTTCCTAAAAAAATTTGAGGTAAGGCAATCTCATTTTCCCAGATTTAATGAGGAGTGTGGTGTTTTTGGAATAAGTGGAACCAAAGATGCTGCTGCCTTAACAGCTCTTGGTTTGCATGCGTTGCAACATCGTGGTCAAGAAGGTTGTGGAATAGTAAGCTATGATGGCAACTCCTATCACTCAGAAAGAAAATTTGGATTAGTTGGCGATAATTTTACGAAGAAACATTCATTAGATAAGTTAAAGGGAAAAATTGCGATAGGACACAATCGCTATTCAACAACGGGTGGTGAAACAATAAGGAATATACAGCCTTTTTATGCTGATCTTCATGGTGGAGCTATTAGTATTGCTCATAATGGTAATTTAACTAACGCACTCCTTTTAAGAGAGCAAATGGTTCGTGAAGGTGCAATATTTCAAACAACATCAGATACCGAAACAATTGTTCAACTTGTAGCTCGTTCAAAAAAGAAAGATATTTTAAATAAAATTATTGATGCTTTAATGCAAATTCAAGGTGGTTATGCTTTATCAATTATTGCTAATGGTAAGTTGATTGGCGCAAGAGATCCATTAGGTATTCGACCACTTGTTTTAGGTAAATTTAAAAATGCATTTATCCTTGCCTCTGAAACTTGCGCGCTAGACATTATAGGTGCAAAATTTATCCGTGAAATTGAAAATGGAGAAGTTGTAGTTATTAATGATAATAAAGTTGAAAGTAGAAGACCTTTTCCAAAAAAACAAATCAAACCATGTGTATTTGAATACATTTATTTTTCGCGGCCAGATAGTATTTTAAAAAATAAAACCGCCTATGAATATAGAAAAAATTTAGGTACATACTTAGCAAAAGAAACTGATATAAAACCTGATGTAGTCGTACCAGTTCCAGATTCTGGTGTTCCTGCTGCACTTGGTTTTAGTGCAGAGTCTGGTATTCCTTTTGAGTTAGGATTAATACGAAATCATTATGTGGGGAGGACATTTATTGAGCCAACTCAGCAAATTAGAAGTTTAGGTGTAAAGTTAAAACTAAATCCTAACCAAAGTTCTATTAAAAAAAAGAAAGTTGTTTTAATTGACGACTCATTGGTTCGAGGAACAACATCCACAAAGATAATAAAAATGCTTTATGATTTTGGAGCAAAAGAAGTCCATATGCGTATTGCTTCACCTGCAATTAAATATCCTGACTTTTACGGAGTTGATACTCCCACCCAAGAAGAATTATTGGCTGCAAACAAAAATTTAGAGGAAATGTGTAAATATATTGGAGCTAAATCATTAAAATTTTTATCATTAGATGGTCTGTATCAAGCTCTTGGTTATGATGAGAGAGATAATGATAATCCTCAATTTACTGATCATTATTTTACAGGAGAGTATCCAGTCAGACCTTTAGATTACTTGAATGACGAAAGCTTAAAAAAACTTTCATTTTTAAGTCTTGCTTCAAATAATTAATTAATGAATTATTTTTTTTCATGAACGTTCTTGTCATTGGTAATGGTGGAAGAGAGCACGCATTATGTTATGGCATAAAACAATCTACTAATTGTTCTAATTTATATTGTATTCCTGGAAGTGATAGTATCAGTGAAATTGCTTCTTCTATTATCACAGATGTTAATGATCATGACGCTATTCTTCAATTTTGTATAGAAAGTAAAATTGATTTAGTGGTGATAGGTCCAGAATTGCCTTTAACTAAAGGATTGTCAAACCTTTTAATGAACAATGCTATATTAGTTTTTGGTCCTGATCAAATGGGAGCTGAACTAGAAAAATCAAAAAAGTTTACAAAAGATATTTGTAAAAAATTAAATATTGCAACAGCTGCCTATGACGTATTTGACAACTATGATGATGCCTTAAATTTTTGTCAAAACCAATCCTATCCTCTTGTTATTAAAGCTGATGGTTTAGCAGCAGGAAAAGGAGTTATTATTTGTCAAACAATTGAAGATGCAAAAGATGCACTGATCAAATGTTTTAAAGATAATTCTTTTGGTGATGCTGGTTCTGTTGTTGTTATTGAAGAATTTTTAGTTGGTGAAGAGGTAAGTCTATTTTCACTTGTTGATAAAAATGGATTTGTGTTACCTCTTACAACAGCACAAGATCATAAAAAAATCTTGGAAGGAGAAAAAGGGTTAAACACTGGTGGTATGGGTGCCTACACACCTGTTCCTTCTATTTCATCAAATAAAATGAATGAATTATCCAAAACATTTGTTGAGCCTATTGTTCAACATCTTGCTGAACAAGGCATCAACTATCAAGGAATGTTTTATGCAGGATTAATTCTAACAGATAAGGGTCCAAATTTACTCGAAATTAATGTTCGTTTCGGCGATCCGGAAACACAAGCAATTATTCCACTATTAGAAACAGATTTATTAGAACTCCTTCATGCATCAGCGATAGGTACCTTAAATGAAATAAAAAAAATTAAGTGGAAAAATGATTATGCCATGACAGTAGTAATGGCTGCTCATGGTTATCCTGAGGATTATAAAAAATTCACATCAATTAATAATTTAGAAAATCTTACTTTATCAACGGATGACTATCTATTCCATGCAGGAACAATGCTTAAAGAAAACAAATGGCTCTCTAATGGTGGGCGCGTTTTAAATATCTCTAGTACGGGCAAAGACTTAAAAACTATTAGAGAAACTATTCACAATATAATTAATCAAATTAATTGGGATGAGGGATATTATCGAAAAGATATTGGTTGGAGATATATTGATGAGTAATTCTTTTTTAGTTGAAGGAAAAACAAAAATTATTGAGAAAACAAATGATCAAAATATCATTCGAATTGTAACAAAAGATTTTTTAACAGGTGGTGATGCAGCGAAGAAAGAGGAAATTAAAGATATTGGAATTCAAAAGACAAAACAAACAAGTAATGTTTTTAGCATGCTAACCAAGGCAGGTATTGCAACATCATTTATTGAGCAAGATTCGCCAAATAGTCTTTTAAGTCATAACTGTAATATGCTTCCTTTGGAATTTGTAGTTAGACGTTATGCTTGGGGAAGTTATTTAAGTAGAAACACTCAATTTGCAAAAGATAAAAGTAATCCTCATCAATTTGAAAACTTAGTTTGGGAAATATTTCATAAACAAGCCGTTGTTATCCCTCCGCATGTTGCAGAACCTGTGCAAATGGATGAGAGTGAAGCGAGAAGACAATTTTTGAAAGATGGAAAATGGGAAGAGGGTGTATTTACGGATCCATTTGTAAAAACTGGAGAAGAATGGGAGTTATTTTCAGCCAAACAACCTGTTACAAGCAAAAGCTTGATGAAAACCAAAAAATTATTGTCTGATCAAGAATTAGAAATAGCTATTAATGGAATTATTCTTCCAAGTTTCGAGCTTATAGAAGACAAATGGAAAACTATTAAGACAATTGATGGTCCTATACATTTAGTAGATATTAAGTTTGAGCTTGGTTTTAAAGTATCGGATAACTCGTTAGTTTTATCTGATGTTGTTGATAATGATAGTTGGCGAATATGGCCTGGCGGAGATCCAACTAAACAATTAGATAAACAATCTTTTCGTGAAGGAGAAGATTTAGTAGATGTTGCCAATAAATATCAACTGGTAACACAACTAACTGATCAATTTAATTTAAGTTAATAATCTATTTCTCAATAATCGTTATATGACCCATTTTTCTTTTTTGTTTAATTTCTTTTTTTAAATAGTCATAAAAAAATTCATTATCCTTAAATGTTTTATTTCGATACGGTGTTATATTATCACCAATTAAATTAATCATTTTGGCATTATACAATTTTTTTGTCTCAATTTTTTCTAAGCCACATACTGCTCGTACATGATTTTCAAATTGACTAATATTATGAGAGTTCATTGTAAGATGTCCAGAATTATGAACACGAGGAGCAATTTCGTTAGCATATAAATTATCATTAGTATCAATAAAAAATTCTACACATAACGTTCCAATATAACCTAATTTTTCTACAACGTGTTTTGCCCACTCAATTGATTTTATTCGTATGTCATCAGAGATATCACTTGGTATTGTTGAATATTTTAAAATTTGTTCTTCATGAACATTCTCAATAGGATCATAGATCTCATAACTATTTTGATCAAAACGAGTAATGACGACTGAAATTTCTTTTTTAAGATGAATAAGTTTTTCTAAAATATATTCTTTTGTAAAATCAATCTCTTTTGTAATATCATCTACAGTGTTTAATTTATACTGACCTTTACCATCGTATCCTAACGTTGTGGTTTTTAACAAACCAGGCAGCAAGTCTACATTTTCACTCACATCCTTTTCATTTTTGACAGTTACATATTTTGTTGTAGTTATATTATTATCATTGAGAAATTTTTTTTCTGTTTCTCGGTGTTGAATGAGTTGATTAATTTCAGGTTTTGGTAAAACTTTTTTCTTTTCATTAATTTTTTTTAATATTGCGAAGGGAATATTTTCAAATTCATATGTAACTAGATCAACTGCATTAATAAAATTATTTATTGTTGTATCATCATCATACTGACCAAAAATAAATTTAGACGCAAAGTGTTTCCCGGGTGCATCAGGATCATCACTTAATATGACGGTTTGTATGTCTATTTTTTTTGCAGCATCTGCTAAAAGACTTCCTAATTGTCCACCACCGATAATGCCAAGTGTGGGTGTATTCATGACTTATGGTTTTTGTTTAACAGCTTTTGATTGTTTACTTCGATAATTTTTTAGATTTTTCTTAATTTCTTTATTCGTAAGAGCAATAATGGAAGCTGCATATAAACCGGCATTCATAGCGCCGTCCTCACCGATTGCTACACTGCCAACAGGAATACCTTTGGGCATCTGTACTATTGATAATAAACTATCCAATCCTTTTAATTTACGACTTTCTACAGGTACGCCGATTACAGGTATAGTTGTTAATGACGCAATCATTCCTGGTAAATGTGCAGAGCCTCCAGCACCAGCAATAATGACAGAAAAATTATTGTCTTCCGCCGATTTGGCAAATTTAAACATTCTCTCTGGTGTGCGGTGTGCAGAAACAATTTTAGTTTCAAACTTAACTTTCAGTAATTTTAAAATTTTTTCACAATTTTTCATGGTAGCATAATCAGACTTACTACCCATCACAATTGCTACTTTATGTTTTGTTGATGCTGAAACCATTTTTATTTTATTGTATCAATTCAATGATGATTCGATACATTATTACATAATGACATCGTGGACATTACTTTCACGAGCTCCTGCTTTTGAAATAAAGACAAATTTACAGTTACCCTGCATTTTCTTAATCGTTTTATGACCAGTGTAGCCCATAGAAGATTTTAAACCACCAACAAGTTGATAGGCTACATCTTCTATTTTACCTTTATATGGAACCATCCCTTCCACACCTTCTGCCACTAATTTTTTTGCATTCTTTGTTTCTTCTTGGGAGTATCGATCAAAAGACCCTTTTTGCATTGCTCCTACAGAACCCATACCTCTATATGATTTAAATTTTTTGCCTTTAATCGTTAATAATTTTCCTGGTGACTCTTCAGTGCCGGCAAATAAAGAGCCTATCATGCAAGCACTTGCACCACCTGCTATAGCTTTTGCAATATCACCTGATGTTTTTATTCCTCCATCTGCAATTACTGGAATTTTAAATTTTTTGGCTACTTGAAATGTTTCCATTACAGCGGAGAGTTGAGGAATACCAACACCAGTCACAACCCTTGTTGTACAAATTGATCCTGGTCCAATACCTACTTTAATAGCATCTACACCAGCACTAATTAAATCTGATGCAGCTTTTTTTGTAGCAATGTTTCCAACTATGAGAGGTGTTTTCTTTAAAACTTTTTTTGCTTTTTCAATAAACTGTAAAGTTGTTTTCGTATGTGCATGAGCAACATCTATAAAGACTATATCAACACCAAATTTTAATAATTCTAATAGTCGTAAGTACGCATTATTTTCAACACCAATTGCAGCGCCCACCGCAATCTGTCCATTAGAATTAATTACAGCATTTTGAAATTTTTTAACGTTCACTTTAAAGCTATGAACTTTTTTTACTTCGCTTGCTTGTTTATCAATTGGCATATTACGGTGAATAACACCTAGACCTCCATGTAGTGCGAGATTGATTGCCATTTTATTCTCTGTCACGGTATCCATAGCAGCGGAGAGTATGGGAATATGTAATTTGACTTTTCCAATAGTAATCGATGTATCTACATCTTTTGGTTTGATCTCCGAATACGCTGGTGAGAGCAGAACATCATCAAAAGTAACGGAATAATTGGTATTTATTTGGTAGGCCATTTCCAACAATATTTATTTTGTTTCGATTTGTAAAATAAATAGTTCAAATAATACTTTTTGAACCCCTACGTCTTAAATTTTATATTCGAAGTTCTGCGTTGTAGGGTTAATCTTAATTAATCTGGCACCATTACGAATATGATAGTGTGTAGCAACTGGAGTTAAAGGCGAAATAGTAATGATGCTCTCAAATTGCTCTTTTGATTTAATATATTTTTGCAATTCTTTCATAATTTTTTTCCCTGCTCCTTTTTTAAAAGACCATAACGTATAGGCAATTGGAATGGTCGCTTGATCTTCTTCAACACTCATTAAATCCATTTCTTTAATGGTTGCTGGTATTTCATTTGTAAAGGCAAAGCAGGCAATACCCTCAATATCATCCTTATATTTCAGACCAAAAATTTTTCTTCCTTTTGATGTACGAAATTCATTATCCAGTTCTGGGCGCACCGGATCGTCTGATGGATTAACACCATCTAGTTCAACTAGCTCCGTTTTTTTGATCCAACTAAAGAAATCAAACTCGTATTTGTATCTGCCAATTTTCATTTAAAGTATGTAATGCTTTATAAGATTTGATTAATAAAGATAGTGAATAATTTGTTACTTTAGTGATTGGATAAATAGTTTATTATCAAATTTTACTAATAAAAATCTAAATATTTATAATGTCCTCTAAATCTTCTATCAAAAATATAATTAAACTTTCTATTCCAATATTTTTTGCAAACTTAGCTATTCCTTTAGTTGCCATTGTTGACACAGGACTAATGGGCAATCTTGATAATGCTAGTTACTTGGTTGCTACCAGTATTGCAGCAAGTGTTTTTTCGATGATTTTCTGGAGTTTTGGCTTCCTGCGTATGGGTACGGTCGGCATGGTAGCTCAAGCTTATGGATCAAAAGATTATCAGGAAATTATAAATATATTTTTACGCAATATTTCTTTTGTAATTATTATTTCCTTATTACTTATTATTTTTCAGAGATATATATTTCAAATATCATTATCTATATTTGAACTATCATTAGAAACAAAAAAATATTTTAAAGACTATTTTAATCTTCGTATTTATTCCTCATTTGGAGAGCTTACTATTTTTGTAATTACAGGATTGTTTATTGGTTTACAGAAAACAAAAACATCAAGTATCATTATTGGTTTCTTTTCTATTACAAATATACTCTTTAGCTTATTTTTTGTTTTATATTTAAATTTGAATGTTCAGGGTGTTGCTCTTGGTACTTTAGTCTCTTCTTCTTTGACAACAATTATTTTTTTATTTTATACTTTTTTTGATTTAAATAAGTTTGCTCAGTTAGAATATAATACACAAAAGATTTTTAACTTTAAAAAAATTAAAAATATTTTTAATATTAATTTTAATATATTTATCCGATCTATTCTTCTTACATTTGCTTTCTTATATTTTACCTATCTTGGCAATTCTATTAGTGAGGAGACGGTTGCTGCAAACACAATATTGCTTAATCTAACGATGCTATCTGCGTTTATTCTTGATGCCTATGCATTTTCAACAGAGGGTATTGTTGGATATTCTATTGGCTCTAAAAATTTACGTTTATTAAAAGACGTTATTAAAAATTCTTTTATTTTAAGTGCTTCTACAGCTTTATTAATATGTGTTATTTTTTTCTTTGGTAATCATTACTTTATTATTGCCATGACTGATTTGTACAAGATTAGAGATATCTGTTTTTCCTATGCATATTGGATTGTTATTATTCCTTTTATTTCCTCTTTCTGTTTTCAATTTGATGGTATTTTTGTAGGTGCATCCCAAACAACAGAACTACGAAACGCAATGATAGTATCTGTGGTGATTTATATTGTCGCTTCTTTTTTCTTAATAGCAAGTTTTGGTAATACAGGCTTATGGTTATCACTCTGCATCTTCTTTATTGCCAGAGCTTTGACTTTATTTTCTTATTTAGGTAAAATTTATCAACGCATCACCTAAAAAACTGAGAAAATACCTATTTTTTTTTTAAAACATATATAAATAATATCAAAAATTTGGTCTAAATTTTTAAAAGGCGATAAACATTATTATGAGAGTATTTGTAATTATTTTATTCTTTTTTTATTCACTTCATTTATTTGCTGAATTACCGAGTGGAAGTACAACGATATCAGGTGATGTTTCACTTACTACTGATGATCAGACGCTGACAATTCAACAGCAATCAGACCAAGCTATCATAGAATGGAATAGTTTTAACATTGGAGAAAATAATACAGTTACTTTTAATCAACCTTCTGCAGCTGCTAGTGCACTTAATAGAGTCATTTCTGGCAATCCAACAACATTAGCTGGTGTACTAAATGCCAATGGTAAAGTTTTTGTTGTGAATGAAAACGGCGTCTATTTTACACCTACGTCAACAATCAACGCTCATTCATTTGCTGCGTCCACGCTTGCTTTATCTAATGATGATTTTCTTAGTAATAAATTATTATTTAAATTAGACGATGTAGATAATATTTTTTCTTCAATCGTTCATAAAGGTTCTATTACTACTTTGGATGGAGGCTTTACTGCTCTCTTAGGTGGTGCCATTGATAGTGAAGGTACTATTAATGCTAATCTTGGTAAAATTGGAATAGGGGCTGGAAAAGAAATTACGTTAGACTTGAGTGGTGATAAATTTTTACAAGTAAGCGTTCCATTGAGTGAAGCGATAACGTTACTCGATCAAAATGCTGAAGAATTAAATACCATTATCAATCATGCAGGAACATCAACGGGAAATAGAATTGACATTGATGTTGGTGCTGCCAAAAATGTTGTTCAGCGTGCTGTTAACATTCCCGGTAATCTTGTTGCAACTACGGCTTCACAACAAAACGGTGTCATTACTCTTGGAAGTGGAAGCGACATTGTTGTTGCAGGAAACTTAACAGCAAAAGAGGGTGGTAACATTAATGTAGAGGGAGACTTTTTATCTTTTGGTGGAGAAGTTAACGTATCTGGAACAAATGCAGGCGCAATAAATTTAAATAGTACTGGAGAAATTTCATTAGGTGGTAATTTAAATGCTTCTTCTACTAGTAATGATGGCGGTGATATAAATATTAAATCTGAGTATAAAATTGTTCAAAGTTACGGCAGTGAAATTAATTCATCAGGAAATACCAATGGTGGTGATATTCTTTTATCCGCACCAAATATTATGTCTTCTGGTTCAGTTTCCGCAAAAGGAAACCAACAAGGTGGATATATTGACATAGAGTCAGCTGGATATATTCGTTTATTATCTTCTAAGATTGATGTTGCAGGCAATACCCAAGGTGGTTTAGTTCGTATTGGTGGAGAGTTTCAAGGCAATAATAATTTAACAAGAACGGAAGAACAACAAAATGTTTTTGTTGATAGATGGGGTGAAAGACGATCGCTCACAAATGCAAAAACAGTTTTAGTCTCGGACGGTTCTAGTATTGATATATCATCCTCTAATGGGAAAGCCGGTACAGCAATTATTTGGAGTGATCAGGAAACCACCATGCTTGGTAATATTGATGCAACAGGAACAACAGGTGGCGCAGTTGAAATTTCTTCGAAAGATACCTTACGCCATGTGGGATTATCAAATGTTAATATATCAGAAGGTGGTCATTTATTACTTGATCCAAAAAATATAACTGTTGGAACAGGTGTAACATCACAAAATTGGATCTATCGTGGTTTGATCGGACACGATTATTCAGTTGCATCAACAAATGATGTTGGTGAAGCAAACTTACAAAAAAATGATAATTTTGGATCAGATGTTACCATTAGTGATGATGCTACTTTAATGGCAGTTGGCGCAAGGCACGGGGATGGATCAACATATGCACAGGATTCTGGAGAGGTATATTTATACAAATTTGATGATGGTGATTTTACGAATGCTACACTCATGGGTCGCATAGGAAAGGGATATACAGGAAGTAAAAACGTAGATATCAGTTCTCTTACTAAAGATGATAAATTTGGACGATCTGTATCTTTTGATAGTACCGGTAAACGATTAGCAGTTGGAGCTACGGGTGATGATGGTAAAAATAATGGAACTAAATCAGCAGGTGCTGTTTATTTAATTACCTTTGATGATACATCATATACAAATGGTCAAGTTGTAGGCACAATAGGTGCAGGTTATACAGGATCTAAAAATGTCAATTTATTTAAGCAGAGTTTAAATGAAAGTACTGTAATTGAGAAATTTGATATGTTTGGAATGAGCGTAGCTTTGGATGGCGATGCTGATGTTTTGGCAGTCGGGGTTTATGCTGATCAAGGTTATGATGAGAGAGGAAATGGTGTTGCAAATTCAATAACGAAATCTGGTTCGGTCTTTATGATTTCTTTTGACGACACAGAATTTTCGGGAGGTAAGGTCGTGTCTCGAATAGGTAATGGTTATAGGTATGATACAACTGGTTGTTATGAAACTCAGAAATGTGCATCATTTGAAAATGATTTTAATACACGGAGTGTTCCTGAACTCAAACAAGATGCAGAAGATCATTTTGGAAGATCGGTATCTTTAAATCATGATGGATCTTTACTTGCAGTTGGAAAGGAAAAAGATGACGGTAAAGATAATTCAACAAAAGATGCTGGAGCGGTTCAGTTATTTAAATTTATGAATGGAGGCAGTATTGTATCTGCTGCAACTGGAAAAGCTACTTATGTTGGAACTATTGGTAATGGTTATGATTATCTAGATACTAGTTTTCAGAATGGTGATAAATTTGGAACCTCGGTGGCATTTGATAAGGATGCTAATCGTTTAGCTGCTACCTTTAATGATAAATCATCTCCTAATAATAATGCTAAGCCTGGTGCTGTAAATTTATATACATTAACTGCTAATTTAGCATCTGCAACTTTAGTAGGAACCATTGGTGATGGTTATGACGCAGAAGATGAGGATGTAGATTTAAATAGTTCTCTTGATGCAAAAGATTTGTTTGGAGAAGGTGTAGATTTGAATGAAACAGGTAGTCGCCTTGTTGTTTCAAGTATGTTGGCAAAAGGAAAGAATAATGCAAAGAATGGTAGCGGTGAAGTTATGCTTATTAAATTTGATGATAATGATTTTACCAATGGTAGTCTTTATGGAAGGATTGGTAGTGGATACGGTAGCGCAGGAGGTAACTCATTAGATATTCAAACAGTTCTAGATGCTAATGATCAATTTGGTAGAGGTATATCTTTAGATCGTGATGGAGATAGAATGGCTGTAACTGCCACCTTGGATGATGGAGATAATAATAATAATAACGATGAAGGAGCGGTATATTTATTTACATTTGATGATACAAATTTTTCTAACCCTACTCTTAAAGGAAGAATTGGAGAAGGGTATACAGGAGTCTACAGTTTAGACTTAGATTTAATTGAAAATGCTAGAGGATGGCGAGTAGCTTTAGACGGAGACGGTGACAGACTAGTTTTCTCACAAAGAGACGCTACTTCAGGTTCAACTGATGCAACAGGAGCTGTCTATACGGTAAAATTTGATGATACCGATTTTACTAATCCTACTCATGTCGGCAAAATTGGACAAAGTTTTACCTCATCAAGTAGTAATTTATCAATAAGTACTCTAGGGGCAAATGATATGTTTAGTTCACTAGCTTTAACTGATGATGGATCACGTCTTGTCGTTGGTGCTCAAAAAGATGATGGAAGCGGTGATAGTACTACCGACACTGGAGCTGTATATTTAATTACATTTGATCAAACAACAAATAGTAATGGTGATCCATCAACTGATTTTGATAATCCTACCCATGTCGGCACTTTAGGGTCTGGGTACACAACTTTAGCCAAAAGTTTAAATTTAAGTTCAATTTTAGATGATAATGATCAATTTGGTGGTCATGTTGGATTAACAAAGGATGGTAAAATTTTAGCAGTAGGAGCGCAAAACGATGATGGTTATGGAAACAACACTGCTAATGGAGGTGCAGTTCACCTTTTCACCTTTGATGACTCAGATTTTACTAATGCAACCTATACTGCATCTATAGGAAATAATTATGAGGGTAATGGTGGAAAAGATTACGATACATCAGGTATTTCTGGTTGGAGAGCAGCTCAAGTAGCTATTGACGGTGATGGAAACCGTCTCGCAATTGGTCACCATAATGAAGAAGATGTACGTATATTTGGATTTCAGGATACATCTTTAAATGGAGCTAGTTTACAATTTACTATTGGAATTGGTCAAACTGGTAGTAACTCGGTTAATGCTGCTTCTCACGGTGTAGAAGATGGTGATGGATTTCCAAACGTTATAGCTTTGAATGATACAGGAACATTAATGGCTGTAGGATCAACTACTGATGATGGATTTAATAACGGGGGATCAAATAATGGTGCAGTATATCTATGGTCTGATACAATTATGCGTGGAGCTACCTCTTACACGGATTTTGCAAGTGATGATGTAGTTATCAACAAAACAGAATTAGAAGAATTTTTAAATAACGGTGTTGATGTTACACTTCAAGCAAATACAGATATTACGATTAGCTCTGCTATTAGTGTCACAGGAACTGGAAATTTAAGTCTTCATGCTGGAAGAGATGTTAATGTTAATAGCAATATTAGTACAGCAGCTAATTTAGAGATTATTGCAAGTGACACAGATTCTAATAATGTTTCTGATAGTGATAGAGATGCTGGAGCAGGAGATGTTGTTGCAAGTTCTGCAAGCTTAACAGCAGATGATCTCAATATACAACTTCTAGATGGTGGCACATTAACAAATGCAAGTATGGGAGATATTAATCTTTCAACTGTTACAGCTACAACTGGATCTTTAATGTCAGCTAACTTTACAGTATCAGGTGCTTCGGCAAATGATAAAACATATGATGGAACTACAACGGCCACTACAAGTGGTGGCACTATATCGGGTTTAAACTTAACAGGTTCAGATCTTTCTATTAGTTCTTCTGGCAGTTTTGCAGATGCAGATGTTGGCAATGATAAAGATGTTACAATAAATTATGAATTATCTGGTTTTACATCAAGTCCAATTACAATAAATGAAAATTCTGGAGCATTAGAAGCAATACCAACAGCAAATATTACTGCTGGTTTTACCACCCCACCTCTTCCAGGTGTAGCACCAGATGAAGAAAAAGAAAAAATTGTTGTTCAAGAAAAAATAAATAAAGATGTTTTCGATGACGTATCTCGAATTGTGTCTTTTATATCTGTTGATGGTGCATCTAATGCAGCACTAATACAAAATGAATTTATTACATCTTTTCCTCAGGTAGACGCGCTTAGTATTCAAAGACTATAAATGAGATATTTTTTATCTTTTATCTTTTTTATTTCTATTTCATTCATGTCATATCCTGGTTTGACAAATACTGGTAATTATATTGTTTATGAAACAGGTTTAGTTGTACCACCTGGAGCAGAAAATATTTCATTTAATTTTGTTGGAATTGAAATTGAAAATGAAATCGAAGACATGATTGAGTTTCGTAAAAATTTATTTAGCTCAAAAATTTTTAAAACAATAACATTAAAAGATTTTTATAATTTACTGATTGCATTAGAGCAATTGTATGTTTTAAATGGATATTTTTTAACGCGTTTTATTGTTCCACCTCAAACAATTGAACAAAATACTAAAATAAAAGCTATTGTTTTTCCTGGTAAAATTGAATCAATTGATTACTCACAATTAGATAAACGTATTTCAAAACCAATAAAGAAATATTTCGATAAACTCGTTGGTATTAAAGGGTTAGAATATCCTGCTATTGAAAAATCGATCATTAAATCACGAGAATTACCAGGTGTTGAATTAGAAACAACAATCAAGGCAGGAGAAGAACCTGGAACATCTTCACTACAACTAAATGCTGAACACGAATTAGTAAGTGGTTATTTTACCTATTCAAATGGATTATCAGAAACAGCAGGAAAAGATCAGTTTACTTCTTATGTTAGTCTTAATAGCCCATTTGGTTATGGAGAAAATCTTTATGCAGCCTACGTCTTAGATCCTGAAAATAGTGTTAATGTTCCAATAGATGATACTGAAATAATTAAACGAACAGATTTTCGAGAAGCATATCTTGTTGGTGGTAAAGTTCCAATTTTTGCCTCAGACTTTTCTGTTTTTGGTGCTATTAATGAATCTTATTCAGAACCTAACGGATTGAATAAAAAAGGAGAATTCAAACAAATAAACCTTGGTCTTGAATATCAAATAAAAAATACGCGGCTTATAAAAAATAATCTTTCATTAGATTGGCAATGGATTAAGGAAAGAGAACATCGAACATTATCTTTCCTCACAAATGATACCTTTTATGATGAATACAATGCTCTTGAGTTAAAATATACGACGACTAACTTATCTTTCTTAGATACGTTTTCTCTTAAAGGTAGTTCAGCTTTAAAGTTTGGCACTCCGATCTATACTAATAAAACATCAGATACTAAAACATTATCCCGTGTGGGCTCCACTTTAAATTTTATTAAATGGAATAGTGATATTAATTTGAATAGGCAAATATTTAGAGAGTATTTATTGAACACACGTTTTGTTTTTCAAAAACTTGTAAGTGATAGAGGTTTAATTAATTCAGAACAAATAAATATAACAGGACCAGGTCAAATGTCTGGTTTTGAATCAGGTAATATGTCTGGTGATCAAGGCTTATTTTTGCGAACAGAATTGAGTAGGCCCTTGTATCCCTTTTCAGAAGATGACGAAGATAAAAGGGAAGAGTCTATACGTATTGAACCGTATATCCATCTTGGTGTTGGTGCTACCTACTATAAAAGACCAGCCTCAGGTGAGTTCAGTCGAACAGAAGTAGCAAGTGGAGGGTACGGTGTTAAAATTAAAATTCCTCTTAATTCTAATAGTCTTGATATTAGTTTTGAAGTAGCAGAAGCTGATAAAAGTATTGAGGGGACTACTTCTAGACCTGTGTATTTACTTAATACCACATTTTCATTCTAAAAATTTATGATAAAAACATCTCACATAATGAAAATTTTTACGATAATTATCTTGAAGATCATATTATTTTACTCAACCTTTGTGAGCGCAGAAGTTAAAATTGCTGCCCTTTATGCAGAAAGTGGTCCTGTTAGTGAAATTGCTGAATCAATTGCAGAAGCAAAAAGAGTTGCTGTAGAAACAATTAATGCGGATGGTATTGGTATTGTAGGAAGAGGCCTCATCTCTATTGATAGCATTGATTCAGGATGTGATCCTAGAAAAACAGAAGATAGTTTAAATGACTATTTAAAAAAAAATGACCCTGAAATTCTTTTAGGGCCGACGTGCTCAACAAGTGCTGTTAGAGTAATAGAGAAAGTTACTATTCCAGAAAAAATATTAACGATCTCTTCTTCAGCAAGTTACCCTCTACTCTCAACAATTGAAGATAATGATCTATTTTTTAGAACCATTCCTTCTGATATTCAGCAATCAACCTCTATTGCCAATTATCTTCTATCCAAGAATATCAGAGAAATAATTCTTCTTTACGGTGATGATAATTATAATTCTACACTGGCTCAAAATTTTTTAAAAGTTTACACTGAACAAGAAGGTATAGTGTTATTTAATACTTTACTGACAGACAAAACAGTTATTAATCAAAACTTCATCAATACATTTGTTGATATTGCCATAGAGAATGATCAACCAGGTTTAGTTATGTTTCTTCATGGAAATGAGAGAACAGTCAATTTACTTGAACAGTTTACCAATACTGTTTTAAGCAGATTACAAGAATTAGGAACCTCAGGAATTTTTAAACATCATTATGGTTCTGATAGTATGTTAACCAATGAAGTTAAAGATTTAATTTATTCGTATATTCCAATTCAATTAAACGAAAATACAACTATTGTTGCCCAAGCAACTTCACAAAGCTCAGAAGAATTTCAAACATACGCAAATATTATGTTGAATGCAGGCGTTGATCCCAATTCTCCCTACTCCGCTATAAGTTTTGACACTATGATGCTAGCAGCTTTGGCACTACAACATCAGGCACACAATAATATTGCAAAGGAAGATTTATCGAAAAGTTTAGTTAGTGTTGCAAATCCACCAGGAATTAAAATGGGACCTGGAAGTTGGGAAGCTGCTCGTGCTTTACTTGTTCGAGGTGTCGAAATTAATTATGAAGGTGTGTCAGGATCATTAGACTTTGATATTAATGGTGATGTAGAGGGCATGTATTCTTTGAATCAAGTTACGGAAGATAATCTTTGGGCAGTAGAACGCCTAGAAAAACTACATCCTTTCGAACCTAGAATTATAATTGATTAAGAAATTAATTATTATTGTACTGACTTTTATTTATTCTTTATCAACTAATGCTAATTCAGATTATGTAAAGGTATTAAAACAAAACAATAAATTAATATTTATTCGACATGCTCTAGCTCCTGGTAATGGAGATCCTGATAATTTTGATATTTTTGATTGTTCTACTCAGCGGAATCTTAATAGTGTTGGTAAAGAGCAATCTATCGAATTAGGTAAATTTTTTGATACAAACGATATCTCTATAGATTTAGTTTTATCTAGTGAATGGTGTCGTTGTAAAGAAACAGCAAATCTAGCATTCCAAAAATTTGAAACCTTTGATGCTCTTAATTCGTTTTATGATCCAAAATTTTACAAAAATAAAGAGCCACAACTTAAGAAATTAATTAATTTTATAAATAATTTAGAAAATGAAGGTAATATAGTATTCGTTACACACTACGTAGTAATCGCTGCTATCTTTGGTCAGGCAGTAACTTCCGGTGAAATATTAATAGCTGATCGAAATCTTAATGTCGTTGGAAGAATAAAAGATTATTAATTTAGTTTATCTTTACGGTAATTAGATCGTATTTCATCTAGTAGGATTGATTTAGACTTATCTTTTACATGCCAAAAATCCCATCCATTACAACTTGGTAGTCCTTGTATCTTTGCTCCCATTTGATGAATAGAACCTTTTAAATCTTTTATTTTAAGTGTTCCATCAATACTAACCGTTGCTTTAAAGCGTTCTTTTTTATCAGTTAATACAGCACCAGGTGGAATAATTCCTTGCTCGACTAATTCACCAAAAGGAACTTTTGGTAACTCTTTTCTGCTCTTAGCAATAGTTACAACTTCTTCTTTCAATACTTTAGTTTTCTTTAACCGTTCTTTTGAAAGTTTGACATAATCTTTATCTTTTTCTATGCCAATAAAATTACGTTGTAATTTTTTTGCAACAACCGCAGTTGTTCCACTTCCAGAAAATGGATCAAGAATAAGGTCACCTTTGTTTGTTGAGGCTAATAAAATTCGGTAGAGGAGAGCTTCTGGTTTTTGTGTTGGGTGTGATCGTTGATTGTTATCTTTACGTAATCTTTCTTTTCCTGAACAAATAGGAATATACCAGTCACTTCGCATTTGTTTTCCTTCATTTAGTTCTTTGAGGTTTTGGTAATTGAATGTGTATTTTGCCTCTCTTGACGTTGTGCACCATAAAAGTGTTTCATGAGCATTTGTGAAACGTGTACCACGAAAGTTTGGCATAGGATTTGTTTTATGCCAAATAATATCATTTAAAATCCATAAGCCTTCATCTTGGATTGTTGAACCTACACGTAAAATATTATGATAACTCCCTATCACCCACAGCGCTCCACCTTTTTTTAATACTCTTTTACATTCACTAAGCCACGCATAGGTAAATTGATCATATTCTTGATACGTACTAAATTTATCCCAATCTTGTGTAACCGCTTCGACAGTTGTTTGATCTGGTCTGTATAATGTATCTTTTAATTGAAGATTGTATGGCGGATCAGCAAAAATAAGATCGATCGAATGATCTTTTAGTTTTTTCATTTCCTTAATTGAATCGCCTAAAATGATCTGATTTTTCTTCATAATTGATAAAAAGAATCTTTAAGCAGATATGGAATCAGGTCAATTGAGTTATCAACAGGGGGAATCTTTAGGTAGGGATAACCATTAAATTTGGCTAATAACATAAAAAAAGGGGTCCGTAGACCCCTAGAATAGTTCATCAAATGGGAGGAATGATGAAATCTAATTTATATTTAATATTTGTCGCATCTTTTTGAAGCATAATAAAATAATATTTGTTATGCAGAATTTGCATGGATAAATTTCAGTAATTTATTTTTTTAAAATGGATTTAATTGGTTCAAAAGATTTTCGGTGAAAATTAGTTATCCCATGTTTATGTATTGCATCAATATGTTTTTGAGTTCCGTATCCCGCATTTTTTTTCCAATCATAAACTTTAAATTTAGCATCAAGTATACTCATTAGTCGATCACGGTGAACTTTTGCAATAATAGATGCACTTGCAATAGATAAAGATTTTTTATCACCACCTATAATAGATTTTTCATTTTGATAATGTAATGAAAAGTTTCCATCAATAATAAGATGGGGATTCTCAAAATTAAATTTATTTATTACTCTTTTCATCGATAATTTTGTTGCTTCTAGAATGTTAATAGTATCGATTTCTTCTACACTTGCATAACCTAAGTAATATTGAAGTTTTCTTTCTTTTTGTAATTTTTTAAAAAATATAAATAATTTTTCTCTCTGTTTTGCTGTATGTTTTTTTGAATCAGTTATGGGTATTTCTGATTCTAAATCATCATAATTAGAAAAATAACATCCACAACTCACCACAGGGCCTGCCAACGGACCTCTGCCAACTTCATCTAAACCAATTACAGGTCCATCAATTGATTTCTCTATAGAAAAATCAGTCACTATTTTTCATTTAATCTGGGCATGATTTCAACAAAATTGCAGGGCTTATGTCTAATATCTAATTGATACTGTAAAATTTCATCCCATCCATCTTTGCATGCACCTGTTGATCCGGGTAAACAAAAAACATACGTACTATTTATTAAGGCTGCAACTGCTCGTGATTGAATTGCCGATGTGCCAATTTTTTCAAAACTAACTTGGCGAAATAATTCCCCAAATCCATCAATATGTTTACTTGCAATAGCATTTACAGCTTCTGGTGTTGTATCTCTTCCTGTTAGTCCAGTCCCACCAGTTGTAATAATGCAATCAATCTCTTTTTCTTTAGAAATTGTGTTTAATGTATCTTTTATTTGAGAAACATCATCTGGGATAATTGTACGTTTAATTATTGTATGACCAGCATCAGTAATACGCTTTTCTAATGTATCACCAGATGTATCGTTTTCTTTAGTTCTTGAATCTGAAATTGTAATAACAGCAATATTTATGGGAACAAAATCTAGAGAAGTATCAATTGGCATAACTTATTAATAAAGCGGATCATTTCCATTTGCTAGCATTTTTAGGGAACGCATTTCTTTATTGTTTTTATTTTGGTAAATCCAATATTTTGTTAAGATTTTTTCTATGAACCACCGTGTTTCTCTTGATGGAATACTTTCCATAAAAAAGAGTGAGTCTTCCATATAATTTGTTTCATTTTTCCATTTTTGTAAATTGCCTGGACCACCATTATAAGCTGCAGCTAGAAATATAAGATTTCTTGAAACTTGCTCTAGATCAAGAAGATACGTTAAATATTCTTGCCCAACCTCTAGATTTATCTCTGGATTTTTAAGAATATTACTATTGCTTTGTTTGACGTCTTTACTTGTTGTAATAAATTTTGCTGTTGAAGGTAATACTTGCATCAACCCTATGGCACCATCTTTACTTTTTGCCTTTATGTTGAACATAGATTCCTGATGCATAAAAGCGTGAAGTAATTCTTTTTCTAATTTGAAACCATCGCGTGGCTTCCAAACACTGGTAGGGTAATAGAGGTAGGTAGGAACATTCATACCAAAATTTTCTAGCTTATTGACAATTTTTAATTGTGTATAGGCAAGATCAAAATTTTCAGCAATTTGAATAGACTCTTTTGCTATTTCTCTATTTAAAATGGAATTAATATGAACAATTTCCTTTTCTAGTTCATCAGCAAATCCAACTTGTATCAGTGTCTGTATTCTTTTTCCTGCTGGTATATTTAAAATAGTACTATTATTTTTATTAAGATCAGTATGCTCTACCCATTCAATTTTTTTATCTACTCCTAGAATTTCTAGTGCAAGCATACCATAAAAACTATTTGGATTATTTGATGCTCTCTTTAACCAAAAATTAATATCATCATACCTCCCAAGTTTTGCATACGATCGAGCTGTCCAAAAACTACCTGACGTTTGATGCCACGCATCATCTTTTAAACTAATTGAAAAAAGAGAAAAATATTTTGCAGCATCTTCATATTTTTCTAGCCTCCAAGAACATAGGCCAGCCGTCCAAGCTGCATATGGAACATATTTAGCAGAATTCACAAGAGCTTCAGAAGCATATTTGATTGCTAAGTCATTTTTATTTGCTAAGAAATACCCTTTGGCGATTAATTCCTTTTGCTGATCTATCTCAACTTGATCTAATAATAAGTCTACATCTCTTTGATTTAATAATTGAAGTGCCCCAGTTGGCCAACCTTTGTTTACTCTAGATTTGATACCATTAATTAATTTTCTTTTTTCAACTCTCTGGTTGTTGGATAGTTGTTTTTGACTTTTATATTTACTTTTCTTTTTACTAGTTACCTGTTCTGATTCTATTCCAATAGGAGCACCAGGTTTAGTTGGACTTTTATAACCTGCTGGCATTCTTCGAATAGCCAGTTTATAAATTTGTTTTGCTTGAGGGTGGTCATTATATTTTTTGAGCCAATAATATAATTCTAAATACTTTGATCGATAACAATTTGGATGCAAAAACTTTTGTGCATAAATGTGTCCAAGTAAAGATTTATTTTTAATTTTTAAAATAAAATTGTTTGCACTCTTCCATTTGCATTTTTCTTGAAACTTGTATGCTTGTTGATAATTATATACATCTTCATCACTTAGAACCTTTGATGAAAAAATATTATCATATTTGATAACAATATCTTTTTGGTAGGCATAGATTTGTTTTGGAAAAATTATAAAAAAAATAAAAAAACAAAAAATTGAAAATTTCTTATGATTCATTTTTTAATTTTTCTTGTAGCATTTGTAAATCTTCCCAAGAATATTTTTTATACTGAGGAGATCGAAGTAAAAAAGCTGGATGATAGGAGGCTATTGTAGGAATACCCTCTTCTAAATTAAGTGATTTGTATTCATGCCATTTGCCTCTGAGTTTTCCAAGTGCAAGAGGTGTTGATAAAATAGCTTTGGCTGCGACACCACCTAATAGGAAGATAAATTTAGGTTTAATAATATCAATTTGTTTTTGCAAAAACGGTAAAAATTCTAAAATTTCATCGTCATTGGGTGTTCTATTTTCGGCTGGACGCCAATTAACTACATTAGTAATATAAACGTCTTCTCTTTTTAAGTTAATGGCCAAAAGCATTTTATTTAATAGCTGTCCAGCTCTTCCTACGAATGGAATTCCTTGTTCATCCTCATCCCTGCCTGGTGCTTCACCAATTAACATTACCTTTGCATTTAAGTTACCGTCATAAACTACTAAATTTTTTGCTGTTTTTTGAAGAGGAGATTTATGATTATTAAGATCTTCAATAACACTATCAATTTTAGATTTTTTATCCCCAGTATCCTTCTCGAAACTAGGCTGCTCTAATTTTTTCTCATTTTCAAACCAGTTTCTAGGAGAATCCTGAAGAAAATAATTTACCCCTGAATTAATAATAAATTCTAAATTTTTTTTATTTGATTGATTCATGTAAAATTACAATTATCTATTCATAGTGTAACTATACTATATTTGAAATGGTTAATTTAATTAAAACACTACAATTTATCTTAATTTTTCTGGTTATTAATTCTGGAGCTTTAGCTTTAACTAGCTCATCTTTTTTAATCTCACAATCTGCCTTTAATAATTATGATTATAGTTCCACTTTATTTAAATTTAATATGGATAAAGTCACCCTATCTCAAGACAGTCTTTTAGATAAAGCTATTGCTGCAATAATTACAGAGGATCTAGTTTTAGCTTTAAAAATTGCTGATAAAATCTTAAGTGAAAACAAAAATAACCCAGAAGCTTTAATTATAAAAACCACATCTCTTTACAAAGATAAAAAATTTAAAGACATCATTGAACTTAGAGATAATATGCTGCAACCAAGTGAATTATTAGACTTTATCTTTTTTGCTGATAACAGACTTAAAAATAATAGTACTATAAGTAATGCTCTAGTTGAATTGGTATCATCCTCATATTCAAATAATGAACAAAGTCGTTTAAATTATAATTTTTTATTATTTTATACCTCACTCGCAAAAATACTTGATCCAAAAAACGACAGAGCAATGATTATTAAAGCAGAGTTATTTTCGCAAGTTGGACAAGATAAGGTTGCATCAGATATATATGCGAAGATAGATAAAGAAAGTATTTATTATTTAGATGCACAGAATAGTCTTGCTAGACATTACTTATTCAATAATACCTATGAGGAAGCTGAAACTAAAATTAAATCATTAGTTGAAAATAATAATAACAATTATTCTCTTAAAAAAACTTTAGGTGATTTTTATCGTTACAATAAAAAGTATGATTTAGCTTTAGATGTTTATGATGAAATGATCAAAGAAAACCAGGATGATCTCTGGAATATTTTTTATATGAGAGGTATTTGCTATGAACAAAAAGATGAATGGGACTTAGCTGAAAAAGATTTTTTACGATCCTTAGAAATTAAACCTGGAACACCAAATGTTTTAAATTATCTTGCATATGGTTGGGTTGAAAGAAATATTAAATTAGACCGTTCTTTGAAAATGTTAGAGGAGGCATATAAAGCTAATCCTGATAGTTTTTATATTATAGACAGTTTAGCGTGGGCTCATTTTAAAAAAAATAATCTTTCAGAAGCAGCAAGGTTAATGGAAAAGGTAATTGATATTGCCCCTGGTGAAGCAATATCTCTAGACCATCTTGGCGATATTTATTATGCTATGAATAGAAAAAGAGAAGCAATTCATTTTTGGCAACAAGCGCTAGAATTGGCTGAGCCAGAAGATGAAATAACTGAAGATGTTCAAAGCAAATTAGATAATATTAATGCTGGATAAAATAATTGAAAAATCACCTGCCAAAATTAATTTATTTTTAAAAATTATAAATAGAAGAGATGATGGTTTTCATAATATTCGTACAGGAATAACATTCATTGATCTTTTTGATGAGATAACTGTTCAACCTCACAGCAAATTTCAAGTAATCTATACGGGTAATTTCGCTCCAAAAAATAATCTATTTGAGGATTGCATTATTGATAAATTATTTACCTATATAAATGTAGATAAACCTAAACTTCTTTTTACTATATCAAAAAATTTTCCTTATGAAGCTGGTTTAGGTTCTGCTTCCTCTAATGTTGCAAGTGTTATAAAAATTTTAGAAAATCTTGAGATAATAGAAAAGAAAAATATATTTGATTATGTTGATCTTGGTTCAGATATCCCTATTTTCTTGAATCAAAAAGATGCTCTAGTTAGAGGTAGGGGAGATTTAATTGCTAATGTTCATTTTCCAAAATATTATTTCTTTCTAATTAGACCGTCTTTCAAATGTTCTACAAAAAAAATGTATGATTCATTTCAACCTTCAGATTTTGATTATAATGCTGAATTTGATTTAGAAGAAATAAATGATCAAGATTCTGGAAATGATTTTGAAAAAATTCTTAAAAAAAATGAACCTGAATTTTTATCAATCATAAATTTTTTGGAGGATTTTGACGATGTTATATTTTCAAGACTAACTGGGAGTGGTTCTTGTATTTACAGTGTATTTGAAAAAAAAGAGCATGCTATTAATGCACAAAAAAAATTTCAACAAAATTTTTCAAATCTATGGACACATCTAAGTGAAAATAATTTGGTTAATCTATTTTAAATTCTTTCTTAAATTCTTTAATTGAAAGAACTTCATTTATCGGCTTGTCCCACCTAATTCTATGAATTCGTGGAAAACGCATAGCGACACCTGATTTATGTCTAGTGCTGGGGAATACATCGTCAAAGGCTACTTCTAAAATAATTTCTTTTTTTACTTCTCTTACAGGACCAAATTTATTGGTAGTATTATTTCTAATAAATTTATCTAAAACTAATAGCTCTTTATCTGTGTAACCGGAATATGCTTTTCCTATAGGAACTAATTCTTTTTCTTTCCAAACACCAAACGTAAAATCTGAATAATATGATGATCTTTTGCCATGTCCTCTTTGAGCATACATTAAAATAGCATCAACTAGTTTTGGATTTTTTTTCCATTTGTACCAATACCCTTTTTTTCTTCCTGGTAAATATTCACTATTTTTAAGTTTAATCATTACACCTTCATTTAAATCATCATAAAAATTATTTTTATATGTAGTTAATTCTTCCCATGTTGAAAAATTAATGATGGCAGATAAATCAATTTGATTAGTTGTATTTTCTTTTTGAAATTTTTCTAAATATTTTCTTCTTTCAACGAGAGATAATTTTCTTAAATCTTTTTCTTTATAAAAAAGGATATCATAAGCTCGTATAAAAACAGGAAACTTTTTTTGAAGATCTTTTGACGCTTTTTTTCTATTTAATCTTTGTTGTAGATCATTAAATCCAGAGGGCTTAAAATTTCCACCCACAAGTAATTCTCCGTCAATAACCGCTTCACCTTTAGTAGTTTCAATTATTTCTGGGAATGCAGATGATATATTATCACCTGTTCTTGAGTATAGTGAAACACTGTTTGATGAAACCATAAGCTGAACTCTGATCCCATCCCATTTATATTCTGCTTGAAATTCATTCGCGTCTAATCTTTTAAAATCTTTTTCTTCATCAATAGGATTAGCAAGCATCATAGGATGAAATAATTTTTTAAAATCTATTTTTGGTTTTGATTTTTCATTTTTTAACCATTGAAATAAATTTTCATATGGAAATTCTAGACCATGCCAAATTTCCTCAATCTCATTTACAGATTTATTATACAGATCAGCTAAGGCCGTTTTGACTAATCTTTCTGAGACTCCAATTCGTAATCCACCCGTGCAAATTTTAATTAAAGTCCACCTTTCGTTATTAGATAGTTCACTCAAAACTTTACTAAACTCTGTATTAATTTCAGACTTTTTAATTTTTTTTATATTTTCTATTAAGGTAGATAAATTTTGTGATTTACCCTCTTTATTTGTTGGCCAAATTAATGATATTGTTTCTGCTAAATCTCCAACATAGTCATATGAGTAATCAAATAAATGTTGATCTACTTGTTTATAGACAAGTTCTCTGAGTTTAGATGCTTTAATAAATTGAAATGAAAGTTGGTCAGATAAAATTGCAAGCGCATATGCACGGTTGATATCAAGAATTTTAAAATAATCTTGAAGTAATTTAATTTTAGTATTTCGACTTGGTGTTAAAATCAAATTATGAAGTAAGGAAGAAAATTTTTTCATTCTATTTCTTCATCATTTCTTCCTTGGATGGAAAGGGGCTTTGAAACAAGATTTTGTTTCTTACAATAATAAACTAATGCATCTTCCTGACCATGCGTAATAAGAATATTTTTTGCTTTTGATTTTTTAATTGTATCTAGTAATTCATTCCAATCGCTATGATCACTAATAACTAAAGGTAATTCAATACCTTGTTGTTTTGCTCTTTGCTTAACTGTCATCCATCCACTTGCCATGCAAATAATAGGATTAGGAAATCGTCTTGACCAACGATCCTTTAATGCTGAAGGAGGGGCAATAATTATTTTACCCTCATAAAAATTTTTATCCTTTGAAGAAACTTTTTCAAACTTTCCAATATTAATTTTTTCTTTTGAATAATATTGGCATAACTTTTCTAGAGAGCCATGAATATAAATTGTCTCATTATATTTTTGCTGACGTAAAAGATTCATTACTCTTTGCGCTTTGCCAAGTGCATAGGCACCAACAATATGACAATTATTTTTATTTATCTTAACAGATCGTATGAGTTTTTGAATTTCATCTTTAGGATCTGGATGTTGAAATATGGGTAATCCAAATGTTGCTTCGGTAATTAAAGTATCACATTTAACCAGTTTGAAATTTTTACATGTTTCATCTTTTCCTACTTTATAATCACCTGTGATGACTAAACGATGATTATTTTTTTCAATTAAAACTTGAGCACTCCCTAAAATATGTCCGGCAGGGTATAATGTAAAATCATAGTTTTTAATTGAGTATTTTTGTCCGTATCTAAGAGGAGTAAATTTCTTCGCACATTTATCTCCGTAGCGAATTTTCATTATGTCTATTGTTTGCCTAGTAGCAATAACATGATCATGTCCAAATCGGGCGTGATCTGCGTGGCCATGTGTAATAATTGCTATTTTTTTCGGCAATATTGGATCTATATGTACATTTATATCTTTGATAAATAGCTGATGGTTAATGAAATCCATATGAATATAAATAAATCGAATCCCTTATTATTACACCCCCTAAATAAGTGGATGAAGAAAAAAAAATGGTCCTGGTTTCCTCATCAAATTGAAACCTTTCATCATGTTCAAACTGGGTCTGATGTTGTTGTATTTGCTCCTACTGGTGCTGGCAAAACGTTAACAGGGTTTATTAATCCAATAGATGATTTAATAAAATTAAAAAAATTTAAAGGTCTTCATACTCTCTATATTTCTCCATTAAAATCTCTTGCCAACGATATTGTAAGAAATTTAGAGAAACCTATTAAAGACCTTGATTTAAATATTTCATTTCAAGTAAGAACAGGAGACACAACACCATATAAAAAACAAAAACAAAAACAAAAACCTCCTAATATCCTTATTACAACTCCAGAGTCACTTGCATTATTAAATTCGTATGAGAATGCGAAAGAATTTTTTCACAATCTAAAATATATAATTATTGATGAGATACACACTTTTTTGGATAATAAGAGAGCTGATCTTCTAAGTTTAAATATTGAAAGACTACAAACTTACTCTCCAAATTTACAACGAATAGGTTTGTCAGCAACTCTCAAGAATAAACAAGACGCCAAAAAATGGCTTTGCCGCAAAAAACCAAAAATAGTTTCTTATGAAAATTCAGTTTTACCTAAGATTAAAATTCTAGAATCAAAAGAACGTATTCCTTGGTCTGGTCATATGGCTACGTATTCTATTAATGAAATCTATAAAGAAATAATGAAATCAAAATTAACTATTATTTTTGTTAATACGAGGGCGCAAGCTGAATATATGTTTAAAAACTTATGGCTAATTAATAAGAAAAAATTAAAAATTGCTGTTCACCATGGTTCATTAGAAAAAAACCTACGTTTAAAAGTAGAAAATAATCTTAGCAAAGGTTTAGTTGACTGTGTTGTTGCTACCTCTTCTTTAGAGCTTGGATTAGATTATGGAGATGTCGAAAAAATTATTCAAGTTGGAGCACCTAAAGGAATTAATAGATTATTACAACGTGTAGGAAGATCAAATCATAATTTAAATACACCTTCAAAAGCAATTTTAGTACCCACTAATCGTTTTGAATTTATCGAAGCAAAAGCTGCTATTGAAGAAATAAAAAAAAATAACTTAGATAAAATAGATTTAAAAGAAGGAAGTTTTGATGTTGTAGCTCAACATATTTTTGCAACGGCTTGTGCGGGGCAATTTAATATCAATGATCTCTACAAAGAAATTATCAAAGCATATCCATACAAAAAATTAAAACTTAATGATTTTAAACAATTGATTAATCTCATACAAGATGGCGGATATATTTTAAAAAATTATGATCAATTTAAGAGAATCTTCCAACTGAGAGAAAATAAAAATATTTATAAATTAGTAAATAAAAGAGAAACACGAAAATACCGCATGAATGTTGGAACAATAATTGAAAATCCGATGTTAAAAATAAAACTTGGTACAAAAACGTTAGGGAATATAGAAGAAGTTTTTATTCAAAATCTTTCTCAAGGTGATTCATTTATATTTGCTGGTCAAGTACTAGAATTTCAATCAATGAAAAATAATTTAGTACAAGTTAAAAGAAGTAAATCTTTAATTTCAAAAATTCCATCATACTCTGGAGGCAAAATGCCATTATCAACAAATTTGGCTAACTCAGTTAGGGCTTTGTTGGCAAAAAGTAATATGTGGGATTTATATCCAGAGCAAATTACTGAATGGTTAAAAAGACAAAAATATATATCTAAAATTCCTAAAAAAGATGAATATCTAGTCGAACAATTCCCTCGAAAAAAAAATTTTTATACTGTTATCTATACTTTTGCAGGATGGCATGCCAATCAAACACTAGGATTTTTATTGCTGAGAGGTTTTAAAGAATTTAACTATAAACCTCTAGGTTTTGTCGCTAATGATTATGCTATTGTTTTATGGTCGTTAAAAGAAGTTAAAGAAATTAAAACAATTCTAAATTTAGGATTATTAGATAAACATTTGGATAATTATCTTGAAGAAACTTCAATAGTCAAAAGATTTTTTAGAGACAATGCAATTATATCTTGTTTAATAGAAAGAAGGTTGCCAGGGATGGAAAAAACTGGGAAGCAAGTTTTATTTAGTTCCGATCTAATTTATACAGTATTAAAAAAAAATGAACCAGATCACATTCTTCTAAAATCATCATATGAAGACGCAAAAAAGAATATGATTGATTATGATAGACTTAGAGAAATCTTAAAAAAAATTGATAAAAAAATTATATTAAAAAAACTCACGAGTATCTCACCACTGGCTGTTCCAATTATTCTTGAAATAAATAGAGAAAATTTATCAAAAAAGGAAACTGATGAATATATTTTAGAGGATTTAGAAAATGAAATATTAAAAGAGGCTAATGTACTATCAATTAATTAATTTTGGCAATGAAGAATTTCATGCTTACCCAAATAAATCTCTTTATTGGAAAAGACTAAATACCCTGATCGTATCAGATTTACATATAGGAAAATCTATTAGTTATGCAAAGAATAAACAATTCTTACCTCCGTATGATACAAAAGAAATATTAAATAAAATTTTTGTTAGTTTAGATAAGATTAAACCAAGTAATTTAATTGTAGTTGGTGATTTATTACACGATGTTTTTTCAACTTTGAGTATAAAAGATCAAGATTATAAAAATCTTAGTCAATATATGAAAAATACTAATTTCATATGGATCAAGGGTAATCATGATAAAAATATACAAATTGAAGGTTTTAAAAATTTTACAAATTACAAAATTGAAAAATTTTTATTCACACACATACCTATCGAAACATCCTTATTTCAAATTTGTGGTCACTATCATCCAAAGGTAAAAATTTCACACAGAGGGAAAACTATTTTTAAAACATGTTTTGTACATAATGAAAAAATATTCATTTTACCAAGTTTTGGAATTTTAACGGGTGGATTGGATATCCATTCTGAACAAATAAGTGATGTATTAGGTAAGAATAATTTGAGTATTTATCCTGTTGGACAGGATAAAGTTTATAAATTATAATTAAAGTAGTTATTAATCAAGATCCCAATTAAAATAATAAAATTCAATACAAATAATAAAACTGAAAGCAAATGCATATATTTAAAACTTGAAGATGCTTTTTTATCACCTTTTAATTCTTTATCTCTAAAATCATTAATTTTAGGTGTTAAATAATTTCTATTAATAATAAAACTTATAGCCACTATTATTAATAAAATAGAATTTAAAATATTAACTGAAATATAACAAAGGACTATAGATAAAATGGCTATTATAAATCCAAATAAAAACATTCGAGGAAAAATTCTTCTTAACAATTTACTGCTAGCATTAGTACTTAAAGTGGCAAAGATTGAGGGTGAGACAACAGCTATAAAGAACGTCATAGATCCTATTAAGACTGCTAATAAAAAATTAAGAGTATAAATTATCATAGGTTAAATTGCTCTTCATAAAGAGCAATTGTAATAGTTATGAATTATCAATTGCTGATTTTAATTTTCTATATTCCATAGAATTAGTTCCAGCTAAAGTTTCTAACTTTAATAACATTTCATTTGCTTTATTAATCTTTCCAAGTGTGATGTAAAGCTCACCTAGATATTCGTGTGCCCCTAAATGTTCAGGGTTTGCTTCTAATGCAATTTGATATGCTTCGAAAGCTTTGTCTAAATTTGGCTCACTATGTTTTCTGTAACTAAATCCAAGTAAATTATATACATCAGCTTTTTTATCACCAAGATCTTTACGCTTAGCCATTTTTTCAAGCAATTTGACCGATTTATCAAATTTCTTGTAATAAACCAATTCATACGCTTTATCGTAAAGCTTAGTAACTTGTTCACCTGCAGACATACTTGAGCTACTGTCGTCTGAACTTGCAGCAGCAAATACACCAGAACTAATAAATAATAATGTAAGTAATATTCTAATCATCAAAATCAGATATGTTTGTTTAAACTAATTTCAATATTCGTTTGTGAATTAATTTAATTAATGGCAGGCAATATTATATTTTTTTAATCTGTAATAATTATATGGCCATGGCGTTAAAAAGCCTGCGAGAAGCATTATAGGTATTACCCACCATACAAGTTTAGCGCCACCCATAATAATCCAGTCAACTGCATTCATAGCTATTTCCATAGACACCATTGAAATTAAACTCATTCCTATGGCTGTTTTAAAAGCTTTGCTGATAATCATTTGTCTTGATAAAACGACAGTCTCTAAAATAATGCTAGTAATAATACCATTAATGATTGCTAGGATCATAATATAAAGAGTAGGCCAAGGAATGCCAGTTAATTGAAAATAGAGTATGGTTCCAAAATCGCCAATACTACATCCCAGCAAACACCAAGCAGTATTTTTAGCACTTCTTCTCCATGTATGTTTACATTTCCAATGAAAACGTGGAGCTGGTTTTTTTAATGTTTCAGCAACAGACATTAAATTATATTCCTTGTTTAAATTCGAACATATTATTTATATCATTAATTTCATAACTATCAATTGTACCATTCGTCCATTTGATTGTTATATTTTTAATGATTTCACCTTCACGTAAACCGTAATGTGCTACTGGTTCCATTTGACATAAATATCCTGAGCCTGCATCAATAGTCTTTGCATGATTTCTTAAATTCGTATTTAATGTCACTGTTGCACCTCTAGCTGGAGCACCAAAAGTATTTAGAGGCTTGATTCTAATAAAATTTGTATTTGATACATTTGCCTTAAATAAACTGAGTGGCTGAGTTCCAGATTCACCATGAGAAATAAGTAATTCTAGAATTCCATCACCATCAATATCAGCAACAGCAGCACCGGTTCCTAAACCCTGAGCTTCAAGTGCTTCTTCTAATTTAATTTCTTCTAGGTTTCCTCCATCAAGTATACGAAAGAGTTTATTTGGTTGACCGATATTATTTAAAAAAATTTCATCATAACCATCATTATCAAAATCTGCCGATATAACTGTTCGTATTCTACTAGGTGATCTAAAATCTAATGAAGACATATCGAGAAAAGATTCTTTTTGTTTTACAAAAATACGATGATAACCTTCCCAGTTACTTGTTATAATATCAAGTTCACCTCTATATAAAAAATCAGTTAAAGCAGTTCCGCGACCATTTTGAAAAGTATCTTGCACATTTTTTTCAATCGCAATATCATTAAAATTGCCATTAATATTTTTATATAAAAAATTTGGACCCCTCTCATTAGCTGCAAATATATCCATATTATCAGAAACTATATGTCCTGAAATTACTGCTCTTCCACCAGTTATTTGATCTATTCCAAGCATTGGAGCTAAATCTTCAACTTCATTTTCTTCAATTTCATAAAATCTAGTAGGACCTCCATAATTAGCAACATATATACCATACTTTCCTGATCCATTTCTATCTACACAAACAACAGATCTGCCTGCGGTTAAATTTAAATTTTCTAAATTTTTTTCTAACTCAAAATAATCGAATATTTTGTTATTGTTATCCAGTAATCTATCAGAGTATTTTTTTTCTCCACTATACGTATCAGTATTTAAGAAATAAATCTCTTCAAAACCATCCTGATCAATATCACAAGCTGATACACCAATAGTATTCCTATCTTCATCAACGAATAAAGGATCTTGAATTATGTTAATTAGTTTTCCATTTTTATAGCTAAGAGCTAGATTAGAGTAACCAAAACCTGCAACAATAAATTCGTAACTTCCATCTTTATCAAAGTCAGTTACTGAAATTCCATAACTTAATCGATCATTATTATTTTCAATTATATTTGAAATATTAGAAAAAAATTCTGCCTTCGCCATACTAGATATTAATAAGATAAAAATAAAAAATAACTTACTCATTTCAAGTTTTTTCAATTTGCCAATCTAATAAAAATGTCGCCCATTCCAAAATTAAGTTCTTCAAGAGGCATACTATTTCTTGCTTCGCACATAGGGCCAGTTATCTGGTCATTTTTTATGTAATCAATATCGTAAGCATCACATATTTTTGCATTATGCAATACTCCAATAACAAGTTTATTATCTACTGAGTATGTATATTCTTTATTTAATTCATTACCTTCACAAAAATAATCTCTATTAACAAGTTCAGGAAAATCATTTTTATTGCATGGATTATCAATAACGATTGTATAGATATCTTTTGATTGATCTTTAAAATCAATGTTAATTTTTTTTGTTTCTGAATATTTCATTACATCGCATAAACAAGGCCAACAACATTTATAATATTGACCACAAATACTTTCATCATTTTCTAAATTAGTAAGAAAAATTTCATCTGGTTGAGCATCTGGAGGAATTATAGAGCCTGAAACGGCACAGTATAACTTGTTAAATTGCATAAACTCTTCATATTCTAAGTTTTGATCTAAAATATATTTAAAAAATCTTGGTCCTGCTGCATTTCTATTCCCATCAGGGAAGATAGTTGACCAATCATTAACAAGTCTTTCGTACAACTTTTCTGTGTTAGCATTGACCTGAGAAAGTGGTAAAAATATTGATAAGAATAAAATTATAGTAATTAATTTTCTCATAAAAATTAAATAGGTTTAGCTTTAAAAATGTAAATCCCTTGCCTTGAATCAATACTGATCACTTTTTCTGCTTTTTATTCCTTTTTATGGTAATGTCGCACTCGAAGAATTTGACTTATTTTGTGCTAAATACTAGAGAGTAATCATAATTTGGGGCGTCGCCAAGCGGTAAGGCACCGGTTTTTGGAGTCGGTTTTCCCTAGTTAATTTCCCGAGCAATTCTGTCAAAAATTTAAGTTTAAACATCTACTTTTAGTGGTTCGTCACACATACGGTCCACTTAGAAAGGTAGAAATGAGTACAATTAGAAAGCACTACAAGAAGTGGCAAGCTCTAGTTCGAAAGAAAGGAAAAGTTGTAGCTAAATCTTTTTACAAGAAGAGCGACGCTAGTAAGTGGGCGTATAAAGTCGAAGCTCAGATCGAGACCGGGTTATACAATCGCATAGAGAAAGCTGAAAAACTTGCCGACATCAAACTAAAAGAAATTCTAAATATCTATTATGAGAAGTATTTAGTTTTAAAATCTAAAGATCATAAGAAAGAAAAGTATCTTATCGATCTATTATCTAATAAACCGATAGGGAACACGTATCTAAGCGAATTAACCGGTAGTATGTTAGCTCGTTTTAGGGATCGTGAACTCGATGAAGGTAAATCCCCTAGTACTGTTAAGAAATATCTTCTTATGTTTTCACGTGCTATCAATCGCACTAAAGCAGAACATGATATTCCAATAGTTACTAATCCCGTTACACAGATTGAGCTACCAGAAGAACCACCTCCCATTGATAGAGTATTAAACGACGAAGAGTGGGAAAGACTTCTCGAGGTAGCGTCGAAGAAAAAACCATACTTCATGAAAGCTATTGTTATTATTGCAAGAGAAACGCTTTGTAGAAGAGGGGAACTATTACGACTAACAAAACATGATATTAATTGGCGTCAAGGTACGGCAAGAATAAACAAGACTAAAAATAATACGCCCAGGGAAATAGGCTTATCGCCGTTAGCATTAGAAACGCTTAGGTCTTTACCCGATACACCAGACGGAAGATTCTTTCCTTGTAAAAGCGTACACTCTTTTAATTCTTATTGGCGTAAAGTTTTAAGAGACGCAAAGTTAAGAGGTGTATTCACTTTTCATAGATTAAGACATCAAGGGGCGACAGATTTAGCAGAAGATAACTGGTCTATTGCTGAACTATCAGCTCAAGGTGGTTGGAAAAGTTTATCATCTTTAAAGCGTTACACTCATATTCAAGCAAAACACTTAGCGAAAAAGATGAAAGGAAAGGTTTAGTATGATTGGTTTTATATTCTGGTTAGCCCTATTTCCGATTAAGCTTTGGATTGCTTATCACGTAATTGTTTTTATTTATTCTGTTTGGCTTGGCTTATAACTAGCGTATAGGCCGACTGGGTTAGTGGTAAGGCCTATCACTAACCCTTTTTTAATTTAACAATAAATAGATTAAAATTTTTCTTTTATAGGGCTAGAAAAAGCCATAACTAGTATTGAAGCTTCAATAAAGATTATTCCAATTTCTAAATAATAATCAAATAACGTCCAAAGAAATAGTTGTTCTGTAGTATTGTATAAAAAAGTATCGATATTCACTAAAATTATTGCAATTATGTATAGGACACGTGAGTAATTTTTGAATCTATATAAAGAGTATAATGAGTATATTAATAAAACATATATTAATGAGGTAAATATTAAAGCTCCCCCAGAAGATAGACCTAATAACTCATAGTTTTTTTTCTCTCCTTCAAATAAATTTAATAAAGCTTCATTTGCAATTTCATAACTTGGTGGGGCGAATAATGAGCTACCAACACTTATTGAAAAAAAAATAAATATTATCAAATAGAATATTATTAATGTTCTAAATAAATTTTCAGCTTTCATTTACTTCACAATTATTAAACTTATAAATTTCATTATCTTTGCTTAATTCAGGTTTGTCAATAATATCTAAATCGTAATTTACTTTATGCTCAAACAGTATCGTATCTTCAGTAAAATGCAAAAAATACCAATTATAAAAGCTTTTTTTATTTTTTTTATAATTTGCAAATATTAAAGTTTTATCATTAACTATAGAATGAAAGACAATTACTTCATTATTAATAGAAATATTTTTTATAAATCTATAAGGCGTAATCGCCTCATGCATAAACGCTGTATTATTTTTCTCAAAAAAAATAAAACTGTACATTTTTGATTTATAATTACAAATTAGATAAAAATTATTATTTAAAAAATTATTATATCCTCTTGAAATTAAGTTTTTCTTTAATATTAAAATTGCCTCTGCTTGTTTTTCTATTCTTTCACTATTTAGTTTTTGTTTATTTAACCAATCTTTATTATATTTTGAAACATAGTAATCAAATTCAAGAGCAAAGTCTTTTTCAGTTTCTTTTCTAATATTATTTTCATATTCTTTATTGCTTAAAAACCACTTTAAAATCGTTCTAGTGCCAAGTTGTGCCTCTCTAGTTTCAAAAACTTTACCAATCCATGTAAAGAAATCTAAGAGCATATCACCACGACTTGCTTGTACATTTGTTGAAATAGACAAGATTAGAGTAATTATAATAAAAAATTTCTTCATCACGATTACCCTACCACCAACCAAGGAGATTGTTAAGAGGCTGTAGTTATAAGTATCTTAATTAATCAATTTTCTTAATTCTTTTGGTAATTGATTATATTTATATTTTTCAAAACTTAAAATATTTATAGCTTTATCATAGTAATCTTCGTAAAATTCTTTTATCTGTTGTTTATTCATTTTGTAAGCTTTGACATCTAAAATTTTATTATCTTTACATTTTACTTCATGAAGGTGATCAAAAGGCTCTTGAATAGATTTTCCCTTACCATATGCTTTACCATTTTTAAACTTACCAAAATAAAACCAAGTTGGTTTCCTTAAGCTTTGATCTTTGTATTGTATTGTTTTCCCTTCTCCTTCTAATTGGCCATCTTTAAATTTACCTATACTAATTTTGTAAAAAGTTTCTTTGGATTTTTTAGTTTCTATTTTTGCCCCTTCTCCTAATAGAAACTTTTTCTTTCCATTTATGAATTCACCATGAAACTGAATTTTGTGTTTCTTTTTTTTATCAAGATAAAAGGAATACGAATAAATTATTTCATCTGAACCATCTCTTATTTTCCATTCTCCAATTATTTCAGTTCCATCTTTGTGCTTTTTTCTACCTCTTATTAACTTACCAAAATGAAAAACCCCTTCCTCTATTGTGCCACTATGAAGCCTTCTTATACCTTTGCCATTTGGCAAACCTATGGTTTCTTTATCCCACTCTCCTTCATAGCTATAAGGTAATGATGAGATACTTTTGCCAGATATACCAATACCATTTTTCCAAATCCCAACATATTTTTCTCCACTGTATTTTAACTCAACTTTTCCCTTTCCATGGAATTTACCATCTTTAAATTCTCCTGTATAAATATCTTTTCCTGTTCCATCATTATAATCCATTACCATTTTTCCCTTACCATGAGGTTTTCCATTCTTTACCTCACCAAGATAAGTCCAATTTTTTGTTTGTATTTTTTCTTTTTTTTTCATCATGTATAAATTTTCCAATAATTAATACTAAAATTTTTGTTTAGGTACTCTAAAAGCCCCCCTTTTACATTCACCAATAGGCATCCATTGCTCTTTGCCTGTTGCCCACAATTTTCCATTAATTCTATTAATTTTTAAATACGTTTCTTTTGAGTAAATTAAATCATTCACCAGTATTAAGAATTCATTATCATCTGTATCTGTAAGTTTGAATTTAAAATATTTAGATTTAAGATAATCTATTGGCTCTTTTTCATTTGCAATAATCTCCTCAAATTTTATAATTTTGTTTTGATCTTTATTATGTAATCTAATTATAAAATTATATTTTGAATTTGATTTCATTCCAGTGTGAGACCATGAGTTCTGAGTTTCACAAGCAAAACTTACCTGCTGAAATATGATATCTTTTAGTTTGAAAAAAATATTATTTGCCAATAAATTTGAGGCAAAAAGTATAATACTGAAGAAAATTACTAACAGCCTGAACATTATATTACCCTACCACCAACCAAGGAGATTGTTAAGGGTTCTGAAATATAATTAGCGTATAGGCCCACTGGGTGAGTTGTAAGGCCTATCACTCGCCCTTTTTATTTAGTAAACTCTTTCCTTTTTCTTCAACACATTGTTGTGCAATAAGCTTATCATTATTAGACAACTTTTTTTTATCTAATGAATTTTCAGAATAACATTCTTCATAAAACTGATCTACAATCTTTTTAATCAATTGTGTTCGTTCGTTTTTTGAACTCTGATATTTTCTTAACTCTGAAATTGAATATAAAACTACAACAACAACTGTACATGCAATAATAGCCCCTAAGATTTGTTTTGACTTACTCATTTATTATAAAATCTATTTTATCATTTTTATTACTTTGGGGTCTAATTACGCTTCCATAAATAATTTCTTCTTCTTCATCTTTATAACCATCAATACCACATTGATTAAAATCAATTTTTTCTTTCTGGAAAGTAAAGTATTGTTCAAAATTTGTGTGATATTTATCACAATCATCACAATAGAGTTTCTTCACCCCCCATTGAGATTTAAACATATCAGTATTAAATTTTTGGTTTTTTGAACAACAAGGAAAATTAACTTCAACTTCATCAGCTTTATAAATAGTCTTTGGATTTACCGCAGAAACATTAAAAGCTTCATATTCACCCTTCTTCCAACTAAATGAAAATCCACCATCTTCTTTATCTATAAACCTTGGACTTTTACGTAACCCAGCGAGTATACCGTTAATATCTAAATCATTTTTTTTTAATGAATTAATACAATTCTCCCTTACATCATCACTATACATTGATCCTTGATAAAGACTACGAAATGATAGCTTGCCTGTGCCTGAATTAAACTTCATTGAATTTTTTATTTTTAATTTCGTATAACCTTCATCAAAAAAACCATCTTCTATATTTAGTTTTTCTTTTTTATTAATTTTTTCATCATATTCCCATTCTAGAGGCTGTATTAAACGTAACTCTTCAAGTTTGTTTTTATTAATTTTTAACACAACTAAATAACTAGTTTCAGAATAACCATCATGTAAATCACATTTAAAAAATTCTTTTTCATATTCAGTTACAATTGCATCATACTCAATAATTGGGACTTGCCATCTATCAAAAATAGTTAATTCATCTTCAAATGAATAAAGATTAAATCTAGCCCATACATGATAAATTGACATACATAACCCTACCACCAACTTAGGAGATTGTTAAGTATTCTGGTCATAGTAACTATTATTTATTATAAAAAATTATGTTTATTATCAGATACCTGGTGCTAATTTTCTGTGTACTGACAGCTTTTTATATCCTAGCAAACGCTATGTTGTTTTAATACAGGCTACAAAATATAACTGTAATCATTCTCTCCATTAAAAAAACACTGACCTAAATCAGTTTTATTATCGTAATAATAAACAAATAAACCACCATCTTTCTTGCTAATAACCAAATTGGCAACATCAGTTTCATTAATTGTTTTTTTATTATTTACTATTGAGGCCTTCATTTCTAACCACTCAGTTTCTAAACCTTTCGGCATTTCATAGTACTCAATAGTTTTAATAAATTTATCAAGATTAAAACGAATATTAAATTGAAGCATATTCCTAGATTCATTTTTGATATCACCAATCAATATTTTTGAAACATCCCATCCAAGATTTTCAAAATAGGAAAAGAAGTGATCATCAAATTTCCTATTAAAATATATTTTATCAATTTTATTATTATCAAAATTTACATCTAAATAAATTCTCTCTTCAGGGGTTTCCTCAAGTAGACACTCTATAGTCATAGCGTTAACTGAAAAATTACATACCAGGATAAATATTATTAAGTATTTCATTTATCCCCCTTCTTTTTTCTTGGAAGTTCACGAGTAACAACTAGTTTTGGTTTCTTGAAATCTTTTTTTTCTCTATCCCATTCAAAATATGGGCCAACGTGAATAGTCATAGAAGAAGTTGGTAAACCTCGTTTAATCCATTCTCTTGCAGATATTATTTTGAAAGACATTTTATCTCCTTTAGCGTTTTATTTACTGTCCCAGCAATTAGAGTATCTAAATTAGGACAAGTTTTTTTATATCATATTATTCATTAAGCTCAATTATAGTTTTATTAAGTTCTTTAATTTTGTTCTCTAGTTCAAAAATATTTTCTTTGTAATCTCTAATTCTTTCATCATAACATTCACCAGCACCTATTTCATATCCTTTAGCATATCCTTGAGCATAAAATTTATTATCCCATTCTCCCGCTATTTTAGTACCACCACCAGCACACAAATAATTGTATCCAGCAGCAAAACCATCATTATAACCTTTACTTCTTGATTCTGAATCAGAGTCTCCACAACCTAAAAGGAAAATAAATAAGAGTAAGATAATTTTGTTCATTTAAGTAAATAAAGTATAGAGACTAAAACCTACATAATAAATTAAGAGTCCAAGAATACCGTAAAGAACTACGGCATAAAAATCGATAATAAAACCAAAAATACCTTTTGAAACTTTTTTAGAAGTATTGGCGATATCAGATACTTCAGTATCCAAAACTTTATTGTAAGTATTCTTACTTCCTTTTGTAAATTGTTTAATTAAATCTCTAATCGTAGCCATATTATTATTCTCTCTCACAAGTAAATTTTTCTATACTTGTCATAGTGGTTCCACCATAAATTTTTGTGAAGTCTTGATACGCTTTTAATTCCCAATCTTCAAATTTATACTCATCCTGATTATACCCAGCTATATTAAAGGTAGATTCTAAATCCATCATGTTTGTTTCATAGTTATATTCAACATCATAATAAACATTTTGACTAATCTTCCCTTCTTTAAAATATAGAGAGTGTTTTGCTGTAAATTTTTTACTAAACGGATCTGCTAACAAAGTAGCTTTTCCATCAAAATAATACCTTGTTGCATCATAAGGTTCTAAAAGAATATAAATCTCTTCAAAGGCTCTTCCTATTTTTCTTATATAAACATCAACTGGCGCTACATCTTCAAATTCAACAAACCAATCAAACTCTTGCCAATTTTTTGTATCGTAATTTATTTCATACCCCTCTACCGATTTTGAGATAGGCTGACATTTTGCAATTTCATAAGTACCCCAAAAGTTATTAAGTAAATTTTCATTATCACTTGCTCGACTAAACCTCCCATCATCAACTATTGGCATATAGATAACTAAAAAAGTTATTATTCCTATACATAAAGGCACATAAGAATTAATTCGACGCAATACAAACTGAGGTAGCCTTATTCTATTTAGAAAATTTAAGTGAGAAATAATTATTACCATAAGAGATAAACAAAACATTATTAACAGAGGCACATACTCTTCATAACTTATGACGTAACTGTGATCGTTGAAGCCAGCAACGATAAAGATACTAATTATTCCTAGCAGTATTCCTGAAACACTTATTGGAGTCTTTAAAACTCTTCGTACTAAAAATATTAATCCTAAGCAGACTAGAACAACAAATATAGATACAGCAATATTATACGTTAAAAAAACTTTTAAGTTATTTGCTAAAACCTCACTGCCATAAGGTTTACCCCAATCTTCATACTGTAAACTAAAATTATAAAGTATAGTAAAAGCAATAACTAAAACCAAAATACAGGTTGCCCAAAACGAGATAACCGATTTGATTAAGTTATTCATTAATATTACCCTATCATTAACTCAAAACTTTGTTAAGATTTCTGGTCATAACCAGTATTTTTTATTATAAATTAGCTAATATGGTAACAATTAGAGATTGGTTATTTCAGAAAAAAGAAGCTTTTAAAAAAAGCGCAGTAGATAGTTCCATTTCTGCAGTTGAAACAGCAAAAGATAAATATAATAAAGTTTTAGACACTGAGGTAGACGATATTAAAGAGGGTGTTAAGAAAGTTATAGACGAAGAAAAAAAAGACATTAAAGAATTTTCAAATTTTCTAATTAATTCAGTACTAGGTTTCATAGTATTTTATATTTTTTGGGCATTAGTTCCAGTTGGTTTTATTTACATAAGTATATTTGTAGTAGCACCACTCTTAGGCACAGATAGTCTTGGGACCATACCAGCTTTTTTAATAACTGTAGGTGTTTCAATTGGTCTTTCAATTTTTTTTTATCTTAAAGCGAATACACATGTTTATCGCATAGCAAGTGTATTTGGTCTATCTACTGGTTTTGCATATCTTTATTATGCCTACTTAATGAGTATATGATAAGTATAATTACAATAATGAGAAAATTAATTTTTATTATAATTCTATTTTTTTCAACAAGTGTTTTTGCTGAGATAAAGTGTGGGAAATTATTGGAAGACCTTGGTTTGTGTGAAGATACCAAAAAAAATATTTTTGGTGACAAAGTTATAGAACCAAATCAAAGAATTTTTTCAAATTGTAAAATAGCTAATATTAAAGAAAATATGACAAAAAATGCAGTTTTTGGAATTGTTAATGCTTGTAGAGAAAAAGCTAAAGATCCTTCTATCTGGGATCGAATAAGATACGGTTGGTAAATGCCAATAACTAGAAAAGACTCGATACTTAAACAATACTACGAAGCAAACGGACAAACGTCCATGTTTGGTTATGATAACTTAGAATTTAAAACTATTAATCATCCACGGCCTCATAAATTTACTGAGATTTGTTCAGAATTCAAATTAAAGCAGCCAATAATAACTGAACCAGCAACCTTACTGGTAATTGATCTATCCAGTTTAAAAGTTTTTGAACATAAAACATCATTTCACGTAAACTTACCTTTAATTCAATTATAGTTTCACACTACTTCACACCTTTTCATTAGAGATTCTATTATGCAAAGGTACGTTAAGAAATAAATTTATAAAAAAACAATATTAGTTGTGTGGTAGGTGTGAGAAATAAAAAAAACCAAGACAGCAAAACAAAAAATCTATCACAGTCCTAGTGTGCTGAAGCTGTGGAGGTGTGATTTACTTGGGCGGAGATTCAATTTACGTTAATAAGGAATTATGACCCTTGTACAACCAAACATACTTGCTGAGGCAGTAGGTATTACTTCTAACGCTTTAGCTAAAAGGCGTAAAAGTGGGAATAATATAGATAATTTTGATTATATTGTTACGTCATCAGGTAGAGCTTTATATAAATACGACTCTCTCCCTCTGGAGGTACGTGTTAACGTAGATAAGATCACGACAACGAGGAAAAAATTAGCTCATGAAGAACGCATGAAGAAAGATTTTCGTTATGCAAACAGTATAGGAAAATACAACGCTAAAAGAAAAGCGTTACTTCAAAAAGAAATAGATAAAAAAGCAAAAGAACTAATTGAAAAAGAGAGAATAGCTAAATTAAAATTACAAGAAAGAAGGGCCGGGGGTGGTGATCATAGACCAGAGAGCAGTTATGTCTATTGGACTGATGCTAGGACCCCGGGAAACTATTGGAAATCAATTTCAGACTATGAAAGATCAAAGAAGAAAAAATCGCCAGAACCTTATTATTAGGTGTGGTAAGGTGTGGTAATAAAAAGTTAGTGATCTGGGATTTCTTATTATTGTGAATCGTCTACTATATATTTATATATACTACTACGAGGAACAAGAACCCTAAGTTGAATTAAAAAAGTTTTTAATTCTGGAATAGCTTAGCACTCTTAAAAAGGTTTTTGCATATTGCTAAAACAGCAATCCAAATTTCAATATTCACCAAATCCTTTTAGCGAGGGAATTAGTAATATGAACGTATGTGAGGATAATATGCAAAGGTATCTTTCTAAAGAAGGCTTGGCTAATCATTTAGACGTATCAGTCGGATTGATTAACAAGAAACTAAAAGAATTGCCCCATATAAAGTGGGGTAATCATAAGAACGCTCGTGTTCTTTTTCCTGTGATCGAAATTGAAAAATATTTTGAGAACGTATCGCTAAAACAAAAAGAGCCTAGTGACTAGGCTCTTGAAAGGTTTTTCGATATGCAATCTCGAAATAAATATAAGGGTTACTATAATAAAAAAAATTATAATAGCCAAACTTTAAAAACTTATCTGGGGGTGTTACCACCAGGAAATAAAATTATTAAACGTAACGATTATTCTTACTTAACGAATTGCGTTGCACATGAAGATAATAATCCTTCATTATCAATCTCTCAAGGCAACACTAAGGTTGTCTTTAAGTGTCATGCTGGTTGTTCACAGGATCAGGTGGCTGCATACTTTTCTCAAAAACTTGGAGGGCTGTAATATGAAAAAAGTTACACCTAAACCAAAAGAATTTTGGGAAAAGAAAATTGAAGGTTGGCAAAAGAAATCTGACGCTAATAAACGTAAGCTAGAAAAGTACAGTAATTTAGTTGAGAAGATTCAAAACGACTGGGCTGATACTTGGGTTGAACTTCAAATACGTAGATATATGCAATATAACAATAGAGCTATCTTTGACGAAATTGTAGGAGACGCAGAAGCTAAAGCTGAGAGAGGTGATTTCTTCGCATACTCACCAGAGTTTTATGATTGGGTCTACAAGGAATTAGAAGAGGATATAGATTACGTTATTCCGGTGGCCTTGAAGCAATCTTATGACTTACGAGAGTGTTTAGGTGAGATATCTTGCGTCTTGATTGAAGATCAAGGTGATCAATTTTGGGTTAATAGATTAAACGAGAAATTGAAAATAAAAAAGAAGCTCGACTCTATGAAAGATGAGAGGGGGTTTTATGTCATCAACTAAAATACCTGCACCGTTTCCCAAGGACGATAAAACTTGGATAGACGTTTTCCGATTAGAGAAAAAAGGTTGTGATTACTATCCCTATAAAAACGATAAAGGAGAAATACTTTTTATTGTTTACGTAGATAGAAGTTTAAAAGAGAGGAAAGGTGAAAAATCTGTCTTTCAAGGAAGCTATGACGGAGAGCGATATGTCTTTGAAAATTTATGGAATAAAATAGAGGGTTGGAAAACACCACTCTACCGACTAGACGAACTACTTGTAACCGATAAGCCGATTAAAATTGCCGAGGGTGAGAAGTGTGCCGTGATCGGTCAGAAATTATTTCCAGAATATTTTTGGACTTGTTGGCAAGGCGGACGATCAAATTGGAAAAAGGTCGACTGGTCTCCAATACTTAATAAAGATGATCTTACTTTAGTAGCAGACATAGACAGCAACGGAAAAGGTAAGGAAGAATTTACTGACTTAGCACGTTGGCTGAATAAAAAATATGACTCAGTTAACGTTAAACAGATAGAGCTTCCTACTTTTGCTGAAATTATGAATTGGCACAAAACTAAAACCGAAGAGGACTATAAAAAGAAATCTTGGGACGTAGCTGATGAGTGGTATCCTCAATATACCTATGAAGATTTTAGGGAAGGCTGTCTAAGAGCTGTTGTCCCTGAGCCTTTAGGCGAGTATGAAGATATAAATTCCGATATTGAAAGCTCAAAAGAAATTAAGAAATTAATTTTTATTAGTAAATCGAGTAGATTATATTTTGATATAGAAAAGCAATCTTATTTTAAAGATACTGAGCTGAACCAACTGTATAAGCGTGATCCTAAATTAAAAGGATTAGCTACTACAAAGCTACATAAGAATAATATTCCTTACGTAGATCAGCAGACCTTTCGACCCGGGGCAGATCAAATTATTGAAGAAGGTAATTTAAGGTTATTGAATAAATATAAGAAACCACAATTTGCTATTAAAGCAGATGAAGTAAAAGATATTTCTATATTTTTAAATCACCTTAAACTTTTAGCTAACGAAGATGAAAAAATCTTCCAAGCGTTAAAAGATATAATTGCTTTTGATTTACAATTCCCTCAACGAAATAGAACTTTCGCAGTTATATTTTATTCTGGGCAGGGTACGGGTAAGAATATGTTCTTTAGTATCTTAAAAAGATTGTATGGCGCCTCTAATTGTTCTTTTTTACGACTAGACCAGCTACTCGATAAGTTTCAACCCTTTATGTTAAGCTCTAATTATCTTTTCATAAGTGAAATCGATAGCACCGGTAAAGACATAAAGAGCAAACAAGCTAAACTGAGAGAGTTAATTTCAGATACAGATTTTATGGTCGAGATGAAAGGTGTCGATCTTATTCCTGTAACGAACTGTCATTATACAATCTGGGGAAGCACTAATGAACCTTACCCGTTATCTCTTCCGGGTGATGATCGTAGGACTATGTTTATAGATATAGGCGTTACGAAATATGAAATACTACAAAAGGATAAAGATTATTTTAAAAAGCTAGTAACTTTTAGAAAAGATCCTTTGAATATTGCTAGTGTGTATCATTATTTTAAAAACGTACACGTTATATCAAAAGAATTTGATCCTAACGAGCCACCGGTAACAACAGCTAAAGATGAATTAATTGAAGCCAGTAAGCCTCAGTATATGAAAACTTTAGATGATTTGTTTGAAGGAGAAAAAATCGTTAGCTTTAAAAGAGATATTGTTAACGCAAAACTAATAACGCAAGAATTAAAAGCCTTAGAAGATTTTTCTATTATGAGAGAAAATTTTACTGAGAATAAAGTTCTACGTTGGATAAGATTTAATCCTAAGAATTTCAGAATTCTAAAAGGCGAACCTTATCAAATACCGGGTTCATTGCGAGGACGTTGTTGGGTTATACGTAACCACCCGTTCTGGAACCAACACAAAACTAGTAAAGAGATGATCGACCTACACTTTGAGAAGAAAGTCGAGACACCTTTATTTAAACAAAAGGATATTTATGACGAACAAAAAGATCAAATCCCCTTCTAGTTTAGTAGATATAGATGATATCTTTGATATTTCACAAATCCCTCACTTATCAAGTGGGGGAGATACTAAACCAGCAAAAGAAAAAGCAGCAACCTTACCGGTATCCAAGACCGGCAAAGGGGTAAGTATTTCATTTGAAGAAGTTTTAATCCGTGATCTCGTTAACGCTCAAACTTATATTAAGCAAAACGGTCTTGAAGAGGATTTTAATAAGTTCACGAAAAAATATACTAAAAAAAAGTTATAAATTTTTTTATAATTTTTTTTTTGCATACCTCCCCTAATAACTTTTAGGGGGTGTATGTTTGTCTCGATCATAGTCTTTAGCCTATCTCTATACAACGACCCCCAATTTATGTCTCCCCCGGGGTGGGTAAGGGTCTTCATTCTGCTTATTTAAAAAATCTAAGTACCTAAGTTTAGGACTCAATAGTTATATTGTTGAATATAAAATAAAGGACAGCTAGATATATTATGCCAGATATAATTCTGATAATTCTCTTATCTTTATAAGTTTTGAAAACAACAAATCCATAGGTTGATGAAATTAAGAAAATACCTATAGCCAATACCCAAGGTTGCATAATTTTAGTATAAATTAAAACGTTACAAAATAAAATAATTTAAGCGGACGGAGTCCGCCGGAGGCGGAACGGCGATATCTTGCCCTTTAAAAGGATTCAGGAATCTGTCAGCGAGTTTGTAGGGGTAGAGCTGAGGTATGGATTCAAGCCTCTCTACAAGAATCTTTATCCCTTGTTTATGGGACAATAAAGAATCAAATAGAGCTGTTTTTTCGAATCACTTTCGAATCAATTCGATCCACTTTTTATATAAAATTAATCCCATATGTGATAACTTGGACCTTGTAGATATTTGACTTAAACTAAGGATTTCGTTAAAGGGATCACGTATCTTGGGGCGTCGCCAAGCGGTAAGGCACCGGTTTTTGGAGTCGGCATTCGTAGGTTCGAATCCTACCGCCCCAGCCAAATTTAAAATTCTTTTTGAATTTTGTTTAGAGAGTTAACACTCTTCCAATATAAATCATCAAATCTTTGGAAAAAGCTAATATTAATTATTTCTTTTTCTTTTACACCCCAAATATATTTTTTATCTATCCAACCTTTGTAATTTCTTGATGACACTAAACACCAATCAATTTTACATTTTTCTAAAAAAACAATATTTCCCTTTCCTATTTCTCCAATAATATTGCCCTTCAAAGTGTTTAATAATTTAATAGTATTATTATCATTTGATAAAATAATGCCTGTTCTAGTACCGGATATTAAACTTTTATGAATCCATCCAAAATTTTTCTGAAAATCTTCTACTTTTCTCCAATCTTCATACTCTTCTAATACTTTCAAGGGGTAATATTTTTTTATGTATTTAATTTCAATAGGGTAATTCTTACTTGGACCAACACGTATATTCGCATCATTAGATTTTAAAGATACATACCTTGGAATTTCTAGACCAGTTTCCTTACCAATATCTGCATTACTTTCTTGGCTAAAAATTATAATTGAAATGAATGCTATTACAATTTGCATACTAAATATTTTATAAAGTAGCATAGGATTTATATAAAGTGTATAATATTTTAAGCGCCTGTAGCTCAATTGGATAGAGCGTATGACTACGGATCATAAGGTTAGGAGTTCGACTCTTCTCAGGCGCGCCAAATCAAAAAAATACGATATTTTTGTACAAAAAAATACGAATGTATATTACTAGTGATTAATATGTTAAGTGATATAAATTTAGATAGAATTAAAAGTGATAAAAATATTAGCGATTTATTTGTAAACGCAAGCTTTAGTTCTTTAGCCATAAATTGTAATATTCTCAAAGGGAGTTTTTTTTCTGACGCATTTTACTATTTTCCAATTAGTAATAATAATCAGACATTTTCTTCGCTTTATTTGCGAGAGTTCAACAATCTTTCACATTTTTATACGGAAAAATTTTTTGAAAATTTTAATGAAAAAAAACATTCATTAAAATCTTTTAAAGATATTTATATATTAGGTTCAAATTCTGGTAATAACTATTATTCCAATCTACTCCACTTTTTGCCTAGAATTTTTTTTAATAAACAAACAAATGTAAAAATTGCTATACATAGAAATTCTTCAAATAAATATAGGGAGTTTCTTAGAGCTATTCTTAATTCTCTTAAGATTGAATTCAATTTTATTTATTTAGATGATGATTTTTTTTATTTTCAAAATTCTGAATTTCCACAGTTTATGAGCATCAATGATTCTATAAAAATTTTAAAAAATTTTTTTAGTCCAAAAGCAAATCCTGAAAATAGTAAAAAAATTTACGTCACAAGAGAAGACTCAAACTATAGAAGGATAATTAATGAGGGTGATATAATAACTCTTTTAAGAGAAAAAGGATATAGAGTTATTAATCCTCAATTATATGAAATTGAAGAACAAATAGAAATTTTTTCTAATGCTGAAAAAATTATTTCACCTTATGGGTCTAATTTGGCAAATATAATTTTTTGCAAGCCTGGGACAGAAATAGTTGAAATTTCTCCTCCATTTACTGATAAAGAAAAGGTTTTCGATGAAAGATACTCCAACTTATCAATGCTTAATAAACTAAAGTACAATAAAATAGTTGCGGATACAATTGATGTTGAAAAACATTCTGAGCTAGCAAAAAAATATATTCATCCCAATATACTATCAAATAGTAATTATTACAAAAATTTAATTCTTAAAATTAAAGATTTAAAAGATATAATTTAATCAACATTTTTTAAAAAATAATGGAGTTAAAACATTAATGCTTGTTTCAAATTTTTTACAAACATTACTATCAGAGTATTTAGATATATCATCATATTTAGATATTAAGCTTCCAATTAATGAAAGATCTTTTTTATTTTCATAAATCTTATAATCATTAAAATTATTTTCTTTAATAATATAATCTATTAAGCTTAAATAATCTAACTCTTCATCAATCAAGAAATTATTTTTAGCCTGATTGCTGTTATAAATTAGTGCACCAATATTTTTTTTAATATAAGAAATTTCAATTTTTCTATTTTTTGAAACTTTGGCTACGAAATCATTATATATGTCGTCAACGATTTTTTGAAGATGTTCCACTTCCTTTTTTTCAGGACGTCTATAAGGATTAAATAAATCTTTACTTTGTCCTGCATTCTGATTGTAAACCTCGATTCCATTTTTTGTCTCTATAGATTGGTTTAATATGCCGTACGATAAGCTAATTGGTGTATTATAATAAAACCAACTTGGTCCACTGACACCAATACTTCCTATCATTGAACCATAAGATGCGAATATTTTGTCAGCAGAGGTTGCGATCCAGTAACCTCCTGATGCCAATATTTCAGTCGTATAAAAATATAATTTAACATTTGTTTTCTTTTTGAATTCATAAAAAATATTTTCTAGTTCAGCTGTAGCACTTACTGTCCCTCCTGGTGAATTAATATTTACAAGTAAAACTTTAATTTTAAGTTCTTTTAATTCATCTAAATAAGATTGAATTTCCTTAGGATTGATGTAAGCATAAAAGTCACTTACAAAAAGATCATGGGTATTATGAAAAATTGGACCATTAAGATTCATATTTACTATAATATTTTTGGAGTTTTCATTACCCTTTGTTATTTGAAATCGTTGATTTTTAAAATCATTTGAAAAATAAAATAAAATATTGAGAATTATTATAAAAACTAAAAGAGCAACAAAAAAACCAAGAGTTCTCAAAAATACATTAAAAAAGACCATTTTTTAAAATACCATAAGTTTGTTTAATTAGATTTTTTTTTAGTTTTTTCCTTGAATATAGCCCAATAATGCTTAAATAACTAGCACTCTTATGATGAGAGTGCTAATAAAAAATTATTAAATTTCAATTAGTTAACAAAAAGAGGAAATATGAATTTTAGACCTTTACATGACAGAGTTTTAGTCAAAAGAGTAGACTCTGATCAAAAAACGGCAGGGGGTATAATCATCCCTGACACTGCTCAAGAAAAACCAATGGAAGGTGAGGTATTAGAAGTTGGTTCTGGAGCAAGAGATGAAACAGGAAAACTAGTACCTTTGGATGTCAAAAAAGGAGATAAAATACTTTTTGGAAAATGGTCTGGTACTGAGGTAAAAATGAATGGTGATGATTTTTTAATTATGAAAGAGTCTGACATCATGGGAATTATAACTTCAGGTAAAAAAAAGAAATAGTAATTAAGAGAGGATAATAAAAATGTCTGCAAAAAATATATTTTTTGGATCAGATGCTAGATCAAAAATGTTAACTGGTGTTAACAAACTAGCTGATGCAGTAAAAGTTACATTAGGACCAAAAGGAAGAAATGTAGTTATGGATAAATCTTTTGGAGCACCTAGAATAACTAAAGATGGTGTAAGTGTAGCAAAAGAAATAGAACTAAAAGATAAATTTGAAAATATGGGTGCACAGATGGTTAGAGACGTCGCAAGCAAAACTAATGATATTGCTGGTGATGGCACAACTACTGCAACTGTATTAACTCAAGCAATCGCAACTGAAGGAATGAAAGCTGTTGCAGCTGGAATGAATCCTATGGATTTAAAAAGAGGAGTTGATTTAGCTGTAGATGCTGTAGTTAATGAAATTAGAAAAAAATCTAAAGTAATTAAAACTGATAAGGAAGTTGCACAAGTAGGCACTATTGCTTCAAATGGTGATGCTGAAGTAGGTAAAATGATTTCAAGCGCAATGCAAAAAGTTGGTAAAGAAGGTGTTATTACTGTAGAGGAAGCAAAGAGCTTAGATACTGAACTTGATGTTGTTGAAGGTATGATGTTCGATAGAGGTTATCTTTCACCATATTTTGTAACTAATGCAGAAAAAATGATCACAGAACTTGGTGATTGCTATGTATTACTTCATGAGAAAAAATTATCAAGTTTACAACCAATGTTGCCTTTACTGGAATCTATTGTTCAATCTACTAAACCACTATTAATTGTAGCTGAAGACATTGAAGGAGAAGCTTTAGCTACTTTAGTTGTAAATAAACTAAGAGGTGGCTTAAAAATAGCTGCAGTTAAAGCTCCAGGTTTTGGAGATAGAAGAAAAGCTATGTTAGAGGACATTGCAATTTTAACTGGTGGTCAAGTGATAAGTGAAGATCTTGGTATAAAGTTAGAAAATGTTAATCTAGAAATGCTAGGTACTGCTAAACGAGTAGTTGTTGATAAAGAAAATACTACTATCGTTCAAGGAGCTGGTAAAAAGAAAGACATTGAAGGTAGATGTAATCAAATTAGAGCACAAATTGAAGAAACTACTTCTGACTATGATAGAGAAAAACTTCAAGAAAGGCTTGCAAAATTAGCAGGTGGTGTGGCAGTTATCAGAGTTGGTGGAGCTACAGAAGTTGAAGTTAAAGAGAAAAAAGATAGGGTCGAAGATGCTATGCATGCAACAAGAGCAGCTGTTGAAGAAGGTATAGTGCCTGGTGGTGGTTCAGCTCTTGCATATGCTACAAATTCATTGAAATCAGTTAAAACTGCTAATGATGATCAAAAGATTGGCGTTGATATAGTAAGAAGAGCGCTCTTTAATCCAATGAGACAAATTGCAGAAAATGCTGGTGTTGATGGAGCAGTAGTAGCGGGTAAAATTCGTGAAAGTAAAGATCATAATATTGGTTATGATGCTCAAACCGACAAATACACAAACATGGTAAATGCTGGTATAATTGATCCAACTAAAGTTGTTAGAACTGCATTACAAGATGCAGCATCTGTGGCTGGTTTATTAATTACAACTGAAGCTATGGTAGCTGATGCTCCTGAAGATAAATCTGCAGCGCCTGCTATGCCTGATATGGGCGGCGGCATGGGCGGCATGGGCGGCATGGGCGGCATGGGCGGCATGATGTAGCTATAAAATAAATTTTTAAAGAAAGGGGCAAATTTATTTGCCCTTTTTTTTTAAATTAAACGATCGATCTGATTAGTAATTTTCGAACTATCTGGCTTTGTCATAGAAGACCAAGATTTAATAAGCTGTCCATTTCTATCAAATAAATATTTGTAAAAATTCCACTTTGGTTTTTCATTATACTCCTCCTCAATCCATGCATAAATTGGATGAGTATTGCTTCCTTTTACATCCATTGGTGAAGAGGTAACAAAACCTACTCCATAATTAACTAAACAAATTTGTTTAATATCCTCGGTGTCTAAGTACTCTTGATTGAAAGAATTGCTTGTTGTAGCTATTATTGTTAAATCGCTATTTTTATAGTTCAAAAATAAATTTTGGAGATCAGCATACTGAGGAGTGAAACCACATCTAGAAGCTGTGTTCACTATTAAAATTGGCTTACCATCAAACTTCTCTAAATTTACCTGATTACCGTCTATATCTTCAAATGAAAAATCGTATAAATTCACTGTCTCATTAGCTAATAATGTATTCTTTAAGTTAAGCATAATCAAAAAAACAAGTAAAAATATAAATTTCATGTTAGTGAGTAATAAATATATCGCTTATGGAAACATTCAATAGCTTTACAGACCTTTTTTTTGATGTTTGGAATAATGGTGTTTTTGGCATAAATGCTACAGATATCATAGTAAGCCTTGTAATTTTCCTTCTTTTTTATTTACTCAGAAGGCTTATAGCTAGATTTATTCTTAATCGATTATCAAGAATTGTTTCAAAAACTTCCAATCAAATTGATGACGCTGTTATTGAAGTACTTGATGGGCCATTAAAATTTCTCCCTGTCGTTTTAGGTTTTTTTATAGCTTCTTCATATTTAGATGTTTCTGATAACAACCAAGATTTTTTAGATTTACTAAACAGATCATTAATTACAATTTTTATATTCTGGCTACTGCATCAATTGATTATACCATTTTCATTTGTAATAAAAAACTTTGAGTCAAAAATATCAAAACCTTTAGTTGATTGGACGCTTAAAGGTTTAAAAATTCTTGTTATTGTTCTTGGAGCAGTAGCAATTTTAGAATTGTGGGGAATAAGAGTGGGACCAGTAATTGCAGGATTAGGTTTATTTGGTGTAGCCGTTGCACTGGGTGCTCAAGATTTATTTAAAAATTTAATTAGTGGTATCATGATACTAATGGAAAAGAGGTTTACTGTTGGTGATGTTATATTAGTTTCAGGTGAAGTAGAGGGAGTTGTTGAACAAATTGGATTTAGATCAACCCTTGTTAGAAGATTTGATTCAACCCCAGTAATGGTTCCAAATTATAAATTTGCAGAGCAGTCTGTAACTAATTACACAAGAAGACATCATAGACGTATAAGATGGCTAATTGGATTAGAATATAGAACTAGTATTGATCAATTAAAAAATATCAGAGACGAGATAAATAATTTAATTGAAAAAGATGATAACTTTGCAAAAAATCAAAATGCAAGTTTCTACGTTAGAATAGATAGTTTTTCTGATAGTTCTATCGATATGCTAGTACAAACATTTACTGTTACGAATGAATGGGCAGAATTTTTAAAAATAAAAGAAAACCTTGCTGTCAAAATAATAGAAATAGTTGAAAATAATGAAGCTGGTTTTGCTTTTCCGAGTCAATCACTTTATGTTGAAAAATTATCAGATGAAAAAACAGAAATTTTTAACCCCCAATCTACTAAGAAATAATGAATGAAAATAATCGCGTAATTTCTGGCTCTCTTTTTATATTGGCCAGTATCGCTGTTGCATTCATTTTAAATTTCTCTCAACCTATAATGGTTCCATTTGTTTTAGCACTTCTTTTAAGGATATTAATTGATCCAATAATTGATTTTCAGACTATAAATCTTCGAGTACATAGATTTATAGCAGTTTTTATTAGTATCTGTTTAATTGTTCTTTTATTCTCAATTATAGTTCCTTTTATTGTTTCTTCTGTAGCTACATTCTTGGAGTCTGCAGATGACTATAATCAAAAAGTAATAATTTTGATTGAGGCAGTCATAATACAACTTCAACAATTTGAAATTGATATTGATAGAGAAACAATTAGAAATACAATTGCAGAGTTACCCATTACTAATTGGGCTGGTACTATATTAAGTAACAGTGCGAATTTTATTTCAAAGTTTCTCCTAGTTGTAATAATCACACTTTTTTTATTACTTGGCACTCCTCCTAAGAATACCTCTGATGAGTGGAACGACATTATTAGATTAGTAAAAAAATATATTTTTACAAAATTTTTAACATCAGCTTTTACAGGTATTGCTGCAGGATTAATTTATTGGTTTTTAGGTTTAGAATTAGCCTTTATTTTTGGTAGCTTAACATTTATTTTAAATTTTATTCCAGTTATTGGTTCTGTAATTGCTGTTTTACTTCCACTACCAATTGCTTTCCTTCAATATAACGACCCAACACTAGTTGTATTAATAATAATTTTGCCTACGATTATTCATCAAATAGTAGGAAATTTTGTAGAACCTAAAATATTTGGTGAGAGTTTTGGATTACATCCAATTACGATTATTTTATCCTTAATTTTCTGGGGAATGATTTGGGGGTTTATTGGAGTTCTTCTTGCAGCACCTTTAACTGCAATTATCAGAATTACATTTGAAAGATTTGAAACAACCAAACAAATTGCAAGATTATTAGAAGGTAAGATTCATATTAAAGAAAATTAACTTAATATTTTTTTACATATATCATAACTAAATCCAGCTCTTGCCATTTTTGCTAATTTTTTTTCATAGCTTTCATTTTTTTCTAACAACTTCTTTTTCCTAGCAAATATTCTTGCTGACTCTAACTCCCAATTTTCATTATCTTGTTTCATTAAGTTTAAATTATTTTGAATTTGAGATTTATTTACTCCTTTTTTTATCAAGTAATTGAAAATAAAATTCGTAGATTTTCCAGAATTTGATAAAGATAGAATTTTTGTTGAACTATATCTATCGTCATCAATAAATTTATTTTTTTCTAATTTTAAAACTATACTTTCAATAATATCTATAAGTTTTTTTTTCTCAAAATTTGTTACATTTAATCTTAAGATTTTTCTTTTAAGTACATTGACTAAATTATTCTTTGAGGAATCGTATTTACTTAAGTAATCAACTGCGTATTTTAAGAGTTTTTTTTCGTCCACTAAATTAATATACAAATAATTTAAATATATTAAAAGAAAACTCCTAATATGATTTACTATAATTATCTTTGTTTTCTTACATTAGTAAAAAAAGAAGTGTTTAGGTTCTTAAAAGTTGGAATACAAACTGTGATTGGACCAGCCATTAGTTCTTTATTATTTCTAGCTGTTTTTAGTCTAGCTCTTGGTAGATCTGTGAATTCTATAAATGGTATTGATCTTCCTTATTTTATTGCACCTGGTTTAATAATGATGACTATGCTTCAAAACTCTTTTGCCAATTCTGCATCAAGTATTGGTCAATCAAAATTTCAAGGTAATATTGTAGACATATTAATGGCCCCATTAAACAATGTTGAATTAGCATTCGGATTTATAATTGGTTCAGTTTGCAGGGGTGTTGTGTGCGGTATAGTAACAACTTTAGGAGTTATGATATTTGTACCTCTTCAGGTTCATTCTTATACGGCACTATTATTTTTCACATTAATGGGATGCATAATGATGGGAACTTTGGGTACAATTGTTGGCATTTGGGCGGACAAATGGGATCAACAACAAGGTATAACTAACTTTATTGTTTTACCTCTTACTTTTTTATCAGGAACATTCTATTCAATTTCAAGACTTCCTGATTTTTGGCAGACAGTTTCCTCATTTAATCCATTCTTTTACAATATTGATGGCTTCAGATATGCTTTTACGGGTATTTCTGATAGCTCTTTAATTCATGGCTCAATATTCTTAATAATTATTAATATTATATTAATTTTAATATGCTATTTTATGTTCCTCAAAGGATATAAAATTAAATTTTAAATATGGTTAACAAACCCTTATCAAATGTTATGCCAACTTATGGCAATAAAACTCTTGAATTTGTCAAAGGAAAAGGATGTTATTTATACACTAGTCAAAACAAAAAATATTTAGATTTTGCAAGTGGAATAGCTGTAAACTCTCTTGGTCATTGCCATCCAAAACTAATAGAGGCACTGAATAAGCAATCGAAACAACTCTGGCATGTTTCAAACTTATATAAAATAAAAAAACAAGAACAATTTGCAAAATTACTTTGTAAAAATTCTTTTGCAGACAAAGTATTTTTTACTAATTCTGGAACTGAGTCTATTGAATGTGGAATTAAAATAATCAGAGCATATCATTCATATCACAAGACAAAAAAAACAGAGATTATTACTTTTGATGGTGCCTTTCATGGAAGAACTTACGGTGCACTTTCAGCACAAAAAAATAAAAAATACTCTAATGGCTTTGGCCCTATGCTTAGAGGCTTTAAACAAATTGAATTTAATAATAAAAAAAAATTAATATCTGCAGTAAATAAAAAAACAGCCGGTATTATTATTGAACCAATTCAAGGAGAAGGTGGTATTCGTCCTGCTAATCTAAGTTTTTTAAAACTATTAAGAGACATCTGTAATGAAAACAAAATTTTACTTTTTTTTGATGAAGTTCAATGCGGCTTTGGGAGATCTGGTAAATTATTCTCTCATGAATGGGCAAAAATAAAACCTGATATCATGTCTGTTGCAAAAGGTATAGGATCTGGTTTTCCACTTGGAGCTTGTATGTCAACAAACAATGCATGTATTGCAATGACTAAGGGTAGTCATGGATCAACCTATGGTGGTAATCCGTTAGCTATGAGTGTAGGTTTAGAAGTTTTAAAAGTTGTCTCTAATAAAACATTTCTTTCAAAGATTGATAAAAAAGCTAGATATTTTTGGAAAAATTTAAAAGAATTGGAGAATACATCTAATATTATTTCAGAGGTTAGGGGTGCAGGACTTTTATTGGGTATCAAAACAAATATTAGCAATATAGATTTTGCTGAACAACTAAAAAAAAATAAATTACTAAATGTACCTGCTGCAGATAATACAGTAAGATTAGCACCACCACTTATTGTATCTTATAAAGAGATTGATAAATCAATTTCAATAATTAAAAAGACTTTAATAGAACTGTCAAGATGAAACATTTTATTGATATAAATAATTTGAAAAAAAAAGAAATTGATGAGATAATTTCACTTGCTAAAAAAATTAAAAAAAACCCAAAAAAATACTCTTCATCTTGTAATGATAAAACTCTCGGTTTAATTTTTGAAAAACAATCACTAAGAACTAGATTAAGCTTTAGTGTAGGAATGCAAAAATTAGGGGGTTTTGTTTTAGAACTGCAAAGTAAAGATATTGGTTTTGATAATAAAAGAGAAAAAGCAGAAGATGTTCTAAATGTATTAAGTCAATATATTGATTGTTTGATGATAAGAAATAATAATCACAAACAAATAGTAAATTTAAGCAAACAAAATATTCTTCCAATAATAAATGGCTTAACCGAATATAGTCATCCGTGTCAAATACTTGGAGATTTTTTAACACTTCAAGAGAAGTTTAAAAATTATAAAAATGTAAGTATTGCTTGGATAGGTGATTATAATAATGTTTTGCGTTCACTTATTCATTTGCAAAATATTTATAATTTTAAACTTAATGTTATTATTCCCAATCAAATTTTTAAAAATTATAAAAATGAATTTCTAAAATGTAAGAATAAAAATATGAAATACTTTGATGATCCTTTTGAAGGTGTAAAAAAATCAAATTGCATAATGACTGATGTCTGGGTATCAATGGGTGAAAAAAATAATAAATCTAAATATTTTAAAAATTTTACTGTGAATAAGAAAATTCTGACTAATGCATCAAATAATGCAATATTTATGCATTGTTTACCAGCAAAAAGAGGGAAAGAAGTAACTTCAGATGTTCTTGATGGTAAAAATTCTGTTGTATTACAACAAGCAAAAAATAGAATGTATATTCAACAAGCGATATTGATTTATGTACTTAAAAAATAGTTTTATTTTAATTTATTTTATCATTCTATCTTGTCAGCCAGTTGAGATATTAAAACCAGTTGAAATTGATACGGCTAGGTTTGAAAAAATATCAATAAATGCAGAAAAAATTGAAGTTAATAAAAAATACAATTCAGTATTTTCCAAATCTAATATTGAAGATCAAATACAAAAATCTCCAGTTAATTTAATGGCTGAGTGGACTAGTCAAAACATTCTCAAACTTGGAAATGAAAATATGTTAGTTGTAAACATTTTAGATGCATCTATTAAAAAAACTGAAATAATGAATCTTGATGCTAAAAAATATGAGGAAAGAACTATATTTAATTATGAAGTATTTTATTTAGTTGAATACGAACTTTATGATAGTAGTAGTTTTTTGATAGCTAACACAACAGTACAGTCTTCAAGATCTACAACTTCTCAAAAATATATTTCTTTGAATGAAACTGAAATAATTATTAATGATTTATTAATTTTAGCAATGAAAGATTTTATAAATGAAGCGAAAAACCAGCTATCAATTTATATGGGAGATTATCTAAGTTTTTAACTTCTCCAAAAATTCATAGATAATAAAACTAATACAGTAAAAATTTCTAATCTCCCAATAATCATAGTAATTGATAATATCCATTTTGCCCCATCATCTAATAAAAAATAATTTCCACTTGGTCCAATTATTTCACCCAAGCCGGGACCAACATTTGATATAGCAGAAGCTGCTGCTGAAAAGGCAGTTAGAAAATCTAAATTGAATAAGCTTAAACTTACTGCTGATAAAATAAATAAAAATATATACATAAAGAAAAAGCCCATTATTGAGTTATAAGTATTTTCATTAACTGTTTTGCCATTAAATCGCATTACTAAGACAGCATGAGGCTGAGTTAACTTTCTAATTTGTGTAATCGCTCCTCTAAACAAAATTTGTAATCTAAAGATTTTAATTCCACCAGTAGTAGATCCTGCACATCCACCAACAAACATAATAATCATCATTATTACAATGCCAAAACTTCCCCAATTGGAAAAGTTACTACTGCTATATCCAGTCCCAGTTAATATTGATGTAATATTGAATAAAGCAATTCTAAAAGCTGAAAATGCATCTATTGATTGATTAGTTGTTAGCCAAATTGTTGTTAACAAAATAATTATAAACAAAATGAGAAAGAATAATTTTATTTGATCATCTTTAAAAATTAATTTTTTTTGATTGTGCAGAAATTGCAAATATAAGACAAATGGCAAACTGCCAACTAACATAAAAATAATGCTTATAATCTCAATTTGAAATGAATTAAAATAAAAAAAAGAATCATTATAATTTGAAAATCCACCAGTTGAAATCGTAGTCATTGCATGAATGATTGAATCAAAACCCTTCATTCCATTTACAAAATACAAAAAAGCGCAAATAATTGATAAAGATACGTAAAGTAAAAATAATTCAATTACAAATCGATTAACTTTAGGAATTGTTTTTTCATAAGGATCATCATGTTCCATGTGAAGCAGCTGCATTCCACCAATTTGTAAGGTTGGTAATATAGCCATTGCGAGAACGATAATTCCTATTCCTCCAAACCATTGGAGTAGAGATCTCCAAATTAATATACCCTCTGATAAGTTTTCTAAATTATTAATAACAGTTGCGCCAGTTGTAGTAATTCCACTTACAGATTCAAAAAAAGCATCTGTATATGAAAGTGAGGATGACGAGTATACAAATGGAATTGCACCAAAAAGTGATATTACTAACCAAGATGAAATTGTTAATAAAAATGCCTGCCTAATTCCAAGCTTAATATTTTTTTTTCTAAATGAAAAATATAGAATTATTCCTATAAAAAATGTGATTAGACTAGAATAAAAAAATTGTAACCATTCATAATTTCCGTAATAAAGATCAAAACACATTGGTATTAGCATTGCCAATGCTTCAATACATATTAGTAAACCGATTATGTTTAATATCGACCTGAAGTCTCTCATTCTTGTTTATAAATTAATTTAATTCGTTATTTTCAAATGGTGTATCTAATGAGAACTGAGGAATTTGAACATCAAAAGTATTACCATTATCACTTTGCATCTCGTAAGTTCCTTCCATAAAACCGGATGAAGTAGTTAAGGGTGTTCCACTTGTATATTCAAATTTTTCACCTGGATTTAGTATAGGCTGTTCACCTACAACACCTTTTCCACGCACTTCTTGTAATGTGCCATTAGCATCAATAATTTTCCAGTGTCTGTTTACAAGTTGAACTTTTTCGTTACCTTGATTATCAATTGTTACTTTATATGCCCATACATAATGCTGATCTTCTGGCTCAGATTGGTCTTCAAGATAATAAGGTTTTACAGTAATATTTATTTGTTTTGTTGTTTTAGAATACATTGAAAAAAGCTCAATATACCAAAATATTTATAAACAAAAGTTAATTTGTTTTTTTTATTTCCACTCTTCTATTTGCGGGCTGTTTAGTGTCATCTGGAGTATCTACAGCTAAAGATTCCTCCCCTTTACCTAATATTTTAATATTACTTTGTTTTATTCCATTATTAATTAAAATTTCTTTTACAACCTCAGCTCTTTTAATTGATAATGATAAGTTATATTTATTTGTTCCTTTGGTATCAGTATGTCCAACGACAAGATACTCATTAATAATGCCTCCATAATTATTTAAAAATTTTTTTATTTTATCTTTACTTACTTCAGATAAATTAAATTGATCAAAATCAAAATATATTATCTGCATTAATTCTTTATTTTCATTTTTGGTTACAATTGTTACTTCATCTTTAGTTTCATCTTCTGAATTATTATTTTTTTTATTAACAGTTTCCTGCTCATCTTCCTCAGAAGATATTTTTTCATAAATACTATGCATGGCATTTAAAAAATCATTCTTGCAACTATTAATATCCCATGTTTGCCAATTTTCCTCCTGTTGCTCTGACCAGCAATCTAATGACGAAATAGCTCTTGCTAAATTAAAAGGATCAATATTTTTAGCATCTTTATAAATTGTCATAAGGTTGTCATATGCAATTTTTATTTCATTAATATTTTCTTCTGGAATTTTCCAATATGAAATTTCTTCTGGATATATTTCATCAGTTTCTAAACTCTTGAGAGCTTTTTCAGAATATAACTTCGCAGAATTCCAATCATGCATTTCTTCTGCCTCGAAACTAGCTCTTTTTTTGTATTCAGATAGTAAGTGTTCTTGAAAATTTTTTGGTTCTTTATTTTCCATTGTAGATAGTTGTTTATAACTAGCTGAACAACCGCCTAAAAAAATTATTAAACAGATAATAGGTAGTAGTAATTTAAGTTTCATAGAGTACAAATATCAAAACTTGCTGTCAAAACTAAGACGAAAATTTGACCTAATTAAGGTCCACCATTTTTTTTACATCACATACATTTTATCATTGCAGAGTATTTAAAGATTAAATACAGAAATAGCATATTTATTTAAGGAGTTTATAATGATTAAACATTCTACGTCGGTGGATCAATCGGACAGAAAGGTTCCCTACAATTTAAGACAAAGTGGTCCTACACCAGTCCAAATGCTTATTTCAACAAGAGTGAGAAAATCACCTTATTGGCATTTGTCAATGGAGGCGGGATGTTGGAGAGCAACAGTTTATAATAGAATTTATCATCCAAGAGGTTACGTAAAACCAGAAGATGGTGGAGCAATGGTTGAGTATGAGGCAATTAAAAACCATGTTACTATGTGGAATGTTGCAGTTGAAAGACAAATTCAAGTTAAAGGTCCTGATGCTGAGGCATTTGTTGATTATGTTATAACTAGAGATGCTACTAAAATATCTCCAATGAGAGGAAGATATGTAATTCTTTGTAATCAATATGGTGGTGTTTTAAACGATCCTATTCTTCTAAGAATTTCAAAGGATGAGTTCTGGTTTTCATTATCTGACTCCGATATTGGTTTGTATTTACAGGGCGTAAATCATGATAATAGATTCAATGTTAATATTGATGAAATTGATGTAAGCCCAGTTCAAATTCAGGGTCCAAAAGCTCACGCTTTGATGAATGATTTAATAGGTGACCAAGTTAAAGTTGAAGAAATGCCATTTTATGGACTTGCTTCTGCGAAAGTAGGTGGAAGAGATTGTATTATTTCTCAAACAGGTTTCTCTGGAGAAGCAGGATTTGAAATATATTTGTATGACTCTACAAAATATGCAGATGATATGTGGAATGCTGTTTTAGAGGCAGGAAAAAAACATAATCTTATGGTTATAGCTCCGGCTCATCACCGTAGAATTCAAGCAGGAATTCTATCTTGGGGTCAAGATATGGATAATCAGCATAATCCTTTTCAATGTAATTTAGGCTATCAAGTATCCTTATCTGGTAAAGGTGAGTGGAATAAAACTTCTGATTATGTTGGAAAAACTGTTCTTGAAAAGATGAAGGCTGATTTAAAAGATGGAAAAAAACCATACAAGCTTCAGTTAGTTGGATTAAGCTTAGGTGGAAAACCTATCGAAGAATATGCTCCTGATTTTTGGCTTGTTTCAGAAGATGGCAATGAACCTTGTGGATTTATAACATCTCCTTGGTATCATCCTGAGCAAGGAAGAAACATTGCTATGGGCTATGTACCATTTGATGGAACTCTAAATAAAAATGGTTTTCCTATTGGAAATTATGGTCGTAAATTCAAGGTTCATCTACCTGATCAATATGCAGACTCACCTGGTGTACCAGTAGATGCAGAAGTTGTGCCAATTCCTTTTACTGAATCACACAACGCTAATACTAGAGAAGTAGTAGATAAATAAATATTTTAAGAGGCTCTATTTAATTAATAGAGCTTCTTTATTTTAATAAAGCTTTTATTCTATCAATAGAGATATAACCAACAACAAGTTCTTCATTAACAAAAAAAGTAGGAGTTCCACGTGCACCTGATCCATTAGCTAAAAAAGAACTAAGTCTAACAACGTTATTAACTTCATCTTTTGTCATATCGATATTTAATTTAGCATCATTCAACTCAAGGTTTTCAATTATTTGTTTTAGTTTTGCATTATTTAAATTTCCCTCAACTTCAAATAATGCATTATGAAAATCAATACCCTTGTTCTGCATATTGGCAGCCACTACCATATTTGCTAGTAATTTAGATGACTCACTTAAAATTGGATGTTGCAGGAAAACTATCCTTGTATCCTCTCTTTCGTTTGCAATTTGAAGTAATTCAGGATGGACTTTTTTACAGTATCCGCAAAAATAATCCATGAATTCAATAATAGTATTTTTCGCATTTTCATCACCAATTTGCACAATTCCTTCCTCAGGAATAACATCTAATATTTTTAAATGAAAAGGCTTTGACTCATCAAAAAATAATTCTTTAAGAGTCATTTCAGCCTTTACAGGAAGACAAATAAACGCACTCATTATAACCACCAAAATTATTTTTTTGAAGTATCTCATGATTGACCCACCTTATTTAATATGATTAATGAAGTACAGTATTAAATAGTAATAATGAAATCAAAGTCAAAAGTAGTTGTCATCGGTGGAGGTGCAGTAGGTGTTAGCACTCTTTATCATTTAGCAAAAAAGGGTTGGTCAGATGTAGTTCTGGTTGAAAGAAAGGAATTAACCTCAGGATCAACATGGCATGCTGCAGGGTTACTTCCACTATTCAATATGAGTTATTCAGTAGGTCAATTACATAAATACGCAGTCAAACTTTACAAAACTCTAGAAGAAGAAACAGGACAAAAAGTTGGGTTTAGTGTGGTTTCAAATATTCGTTTAGCAACTACTCAAGATAGAATGGATGAGTATTATCAATATTCAGGAGTCGCTAAAACAATTGGTGTAGATGTTAAATTTTTAACTCCTGAACAAGTAAAAGAAATTTGGCCACTTTGTAACACAGATGGATTAATAGGTGCAATTCAGCATCCCGAAGATGGATACATTCAACCAGCCGATCTAACTCAAGCTCTTGCAAAAGGAGCAAGAGATAAAGGTGCGGAAATTTATAGAAACACTTCTGTAATAGGAATTAAAAAAAATAAAGATGATTTATGGATTGTAGAAACTGATAAAGGATCTATTGAATGTGAGCATGTAGTGTCATGTAGTGGCAATTTTGCAAGACAGACTGGAAAGATGGTCGGACTTGACATTCCAGTTATACCTGTTGAACATCAATACATCGTGACCGATGATCATCCTGAAATATTAAAAAGAAAAGAACAAGGACTTCCTGAAATGGGAGTCTTAAGAGATTCTGATAGTTCTTGGTACATGCGTGAAGAAAGAGGAGGATTGATTTTAGGGCCTTATGAAAAAGGAGCTCCAGTTTGTTATGTTGATGGACCTGATAAAGAATCTGAATTCGAATTATTTCAAGAAGATCTAGAGCGTTTAGAACCTCACATTGAATCAGCAATGCATCGTGTTCCTATTTTTGGAGAAGTTGGAGTTAAGAAAGTTTACAATGGCGCTATTTGTTATACACCAGATGGAAGTCCAATTGTTGGACCGGCATGGGGACTTAAAAATTTCTGGTTAAATGAAGGTCATAGTTTTGGAATTACTGCAGCTGGTGGAGCTGGATGGCAAATTGCTGAGTGGATAGTAGACGGTGAACCTACAATTGATATGTTAGGTGTAGATCCAAGAAGATTTGGTGATTATGCTACAGAGGCATATTTGATCAAAAAGAATGAAGAAGCTTACGCGAACGTTTTTACAGTACACTATCCTGATGAAGAAAGAGAAGAGGGACGTCCATTAAGACAAGCTCCTTGTTATGATAGATTAAAAAATCTTGGTGCAGTTTTTGGTCAAAAGTTTGGTTGGGAGCGTGCTAACTGGTTTGCGCCTTCAAAAGAATTACAAAAAGATGATTGGTCATTTAGAAGATCAAAATGGTTTGAGCATGTTGGAAACGAGTGCTTAAATGTTCAGGAAAATGCTGGCCTTCTAGATATGACTGCGTTTGCTAAATGCCGGATTTCAGGACCTGGTGCAGAAGAGTTTTTAGACTACTTGGTTGCAAACAAAATTCCAAAAAAAATTGGAAGAGTTAATCTTTGTCATGCATTAAACACTGCTGGAGGAGTCCACTCAGAATTCACAATTGCAAAAGAAAAAGAAAATTCATTTTATTTAGTTTCAGCAGGAGCGTTTCAAAGATTAGATCATGATTGGATTCATAAATGGATGCCCAAAGATGGATCAGTGATTTATGAAAATTTAACCAATAGTATAGGTGTTCTTGTTTTAGCAGGACCCAAATCAAGAGATATTCTCTCTAAAATCACAAAGACTGATTTATCTAATGAAAATTTCCCTTGGCTATCATCAAAAAAAATTAATGTTGGTTTAGCCCCTAGTATTGCTATGCGTATGAATTTTGTTGGTGAACTCGGATGGGAATTACATCATCCAATTGAATATCAAAACCATATTTTTGATAAATTGATGGAAGCAGGAAAAGATCATGGACTTAAACCATTTGGTATTAGAGCGATGGAAAGTTTACGTGTTGAAAAAACATATAAATTGGTTGGTACAGAAATGTCTATAGAATACGCAGCTTTTGAGTCTGGGTTAGATAGATTTGTACATTTAAACAAAGGGAATTTTATTGGAAGAGATGCTCTAGTTAAATGGCAGCAAAATGGTTTTAAAAACAAAATGGTAACTTTAGAGGTTCATAATGTTGAAGATGCAGATGCTTTGGGTAATAATCCTATTTATAATAATGGAAATGTTATAGGTCGTGCGACAGGAGGTAACTATGGTTTTAGAGTGAAAAAATCATTAGCTATTGGTATGGTGGAACCTAAATTTGCAGATGTTGGTCAAAAATTAGAAATGGATATATTAGACAAAAAATACAATGTAACTGTTATAGAAGATAGTCCTTATGATCCTAAAAATGAAAAATTAAAACAATAGTATGAAGTTACTTGTCACCGTAAAAAGAGTCATAGATTATAATGTTCAAATCAGGGTTAAAGCTGATGGATCTGGAGTTGAAAAAGATAATGTAAAAATGTCCATGAATCCTCCTGATGAAAATGCGGTAGAGGAAGCTCTTCGAATAAAAGAAGCTGGTAAAGCAGATGAGATTATAATTCTTTCTGTAGGTAATGATAAAGCTCAAGAAACTATCAGAACTGCATTAGCAATGGGAGCTGATAGAGGTATACATATTAAAACAGAAAATGATTTAGAACCTCTAGCTATTTCTAAAATAATTTCTAAAGTTGCTGAAGAAGAAAAACCATCAATTATTTTAATGGGCAAACAAGCAATAGATGATGATTCTAATCAAACCGGTCAAATGACATCTGCTTTACTTAATTGGCCTCAGGCTACATTTGCGTCTAAAATTGAAATTGAGGGGCAAAATGCTATCGTTACTAGAGAGATTGATGAAGGTTTGGAGAGGATAAAAGTTTCTATACCATTTGTAGCATCATGTGATCTTCGACTCAATGAACCTAGATACGCCTCTTTACCAAATATAATGAAAGCAAAGAAAAAACCAATTGATACAAAAGATGCATCTTCACTTGGTATAAATATAGAACCTAGGATTGAACAAATAAAAGTAGAAGAACCACCTGTCAGACAAAAAGGAATTATGGTAAGTGATGTAGCTGAACTTGTTCAAAAACTTAAACATGAGGCAAAAGTTATATGACAATATTAGTGTTAGCAGAACATAATAATATAGATATCAAATCATCAACCTTAAATACTATATCTGCAGCATCGCAAATAGACCAAGATATACATGTTTTGGTAACAGGCTATGAATGTGAAGAGCTAGCTAAAAATATCTCTAAATTTGAAAAAGTTTCAAAAGTATATTTAGCCAATAATGAAAAACTTAAAAACCCAATTGCTGAAAATATTGAGCCTATAGTTGTATCTTTAGCCAATAATTATTCTCACATTATGGCACCTGCGACAACGTTTGGAAAAAATATTTTTCCTAGAATCGCCGTTAAACTAGATATTGCACAAGTTAGCGATGTTATAAAAATAATAAGTTCCGATACTTTTATGAGGCCAATTTACGCTGGTAACGCTATTGCAACAGTTAAATCAAATGACAAGATTAAAGTAGTAACGGTAAGACCAACATCGTTTGATCCTGTAGAAACTAGCGGAGGAAAAGAACAAGTTGAAAATATTTCTTTTGATAACGATAGTGGCAGTGTTGAATTTATAGATAGAGAAGAATCTCAATCTGAAAGACCAGAATTAAGTACTGCTCGAGTTGTGATATCCGGTGGCAGAGGATTACAAAGCGCCGAAAATTTTAAACTTTTAAATGAAATAGCAGATAAGCTTAATGCGGCAGTTGGTGCTTCTCGTGCTGCAGTAGATGCTGGTTATGTTTCTAATGATTATCAAGTTGGTCAAACTGGCAAAGTAGTTGTCCCAGATTTGTATATTGCTGTCGGAATTTCTGGTGCAATACAGCACTTAGCAGGTATGAAAGAAAGCAAGGTAATTGTTGCAATCAATAAAGATGAAGAAGCGCCAATATTTAATGTTGCTGATTATGGATTAAACGCTGATTTATTTGAGGCATTGCCTCAATTATCTTCTGAACTAGATAAATTAAATACTATTCAACAATAAATTAATTTATTACAATAAATAAAATGGAAGTAGAACGCGAGTCAATGGACTATGATGTTGTGGTGGTAGGTGCTGGTCCATCAGGACTTTCAACTGCAATTAAACTAAAACAGCTAAACCCAGATATTAATATTTGTGTATTAGAAAAGGGATCAGAAGTTGGAGCCCATATTTTAAGTGGCAATGTCTTTGAAACAAGAGCACTTGATGAATTAATACCTGATTGGAGAACTAAAGATTCGCCAATTAAAACTAAAGTAACAAAAGAAAAGTTTTTATTCTTATCAAAAAAAGGCTCTTTAAATTGGCCTACGTGGCTTCTTCCCAGTGTTCAAAAAAATCATAAGAATTATATTATTAGTCTTGCAAATTTATGTAGATGGCTAGCAAGTGAGGCTGAAAGTTTAGGAGTAGAAATTTTTCCAGGATTTGCAGCATCTAAAATATTATATTCAGATGATGATCACGTAATTGGTGTTCAAACAGGTGATATGGGTATTGGTAAAGATGGTAATAAAAAAGATAGTTTTGAACCAGGTATTAATATTAACGCTAAAGTAACAGTATTTGCTGAAGGTTGCAGAGGTCATTTAGGTAAAGAATTAATTAAAAAATATAATTTATCGAAAGATAAGTCACCACAACAATACGGAATTGGGTTTAAAGAAATTTGGGAAGTAGACGAAAGTCAGCATGAAGAAGGTCTTGTCATGCATACTGCTGGATGGCCATTAGATAATGCAACTTATGGTGGCAGTTTTTGTTATCATGCAGAAAATAAACAAATATTTTTAGGATACGTAATCGGTCTTGATTATAAAAATCCTTATTTATCACCTTATGATGAATTTCAAAAATTTAAAACTCACCCAGTAATTAAGAAAATTCTAACTAATGGAAAACGTATTGCGTATGGAGCAAGAGCACTTATTGAAGGCGGTATTCAAAGTTTACCTACAATGTATATGCCGGGCGGATTACTAGTTGGATGCGATGCAGGTACCTTAAATATGCCAAAGATTAAAGGTTCTCATACTGCAATGAAAAGTGGAATTATAGCTGCTGAAACAATTAATGATTATTTAAGTAAATCTGTACCTCTTGCAGCATATGAAGATAAATTTAAACGTTCTTGGCTTTATAAAGAATTGTTTGCTGCAAGGAATGTAAAACCTAGTTTTAATTGGGGACTAATACCTGCAATAATATTTACAGGAATTGACCAAATAATATTTAAAGGCAAACTTCCTTTTACACTAAAACACAAACATGCTGATCATGAAGCTTTAAAACTAGCAAAAGATTCAAAAAAAATAGATTATCCAAAATATGATGGAATATTTACTTTTGATAAAACCAGTTCTGTTTATTTGACTGGAACCAACCATGAAGCTGATCAGCCAGTACATTTACAATTAAAGGATAAAGAATTACCAATAAAATTTACTTTAAATGCTTATGATGAGCCGTCTCAAAGATATTGTCCTGCTGGTGTATATGAGATTGATAAGACAGATAGTCAAAATCCTAAATTTGTAATTAATGCGCAAAATTGTATTCATTGTAAAACATGTGATATTAAAGAGCCATCACAAAACATAAATTGGGTTGTGCCTGAAGGCAGTGGGGGGCCAAATTATGCAAATATGTAATATATTTGAAAAATACTTATTATTTAAATTAATTCATTTTAATTATGAATAAAGATAAAATTGTATTTACTTTTGCGACAGCGGAAGTAAATTTTATTGGTCAATTATTTATTAAAATTACTGAACTATTAACAGGAAAACTAAAATTAAAAAAATTATATGATCAATATTTATCTGAAAATAGACCCCCTGAGCTTTTTTGGGATGATGCAGTAGATAAATTAAATCTTACTTTAATAACTAATTTTCAGGATGGTAGTTACATTCCTAAAAAAGGAAAATTAATTGTTATAGCAAATCATGCTTTTGGAGTTGCTGATGGAGTATCCATATGTTCAGCGATTTCAAAAGTAAGGCAAGATTATAAAATGGTCACACATAAAGTCTTAAGGCAAGCAGAGGCAGTAAAAGATAAAATATTACCAATTGATTTTAATGAAAATAAAGAAGCTCTATTAACTAACATTAGTACACGTAAAGAAGCAGAAAAAGTTTTGCATAATGATGGTGTTCTAGTTCTTTTCCCCTCTGGAACGATAGCAACTAAACAAAACTTAAAAAAAAATACAAAAGCAGATGATGGTGAGTGGAAACAATGGGTTTCGAAATTAGTTCTTAAAACTAAAAGTCCTGTACTACCAATTTTTTTTGACGGTCAAAATAGTCAACTTTACCATATTGCTAATAAAATAGGACAAACTTTTAGATACTCTTTGTGCATGTATGAACTTAAAAGGAAGATAGGTGACGATATTTACATGTACTTTGGTTCACTTATACCTTATGAAAACCTTGAAAAAATTGGAGATATCAAAAAAATTACTCACTACTTAAGATCAACTACATATTCTTTAGATCCACAATATAATAATAATTAAATATTTATTTTTTACACTTGCCGTTTTATAGAGTTCATATGGTAGGTTTTGTTGGTTTACAAGCAAGAAGAAGAAGAAGAAATAGAATTTTACTAGTTATTTCTATTATAGCTATCTTTGGTATTTTTTTCTATTTCCCTTCTTTAGATTTATCAAATGATCAAACTAAGCCACCTATTGAAATAATTCCTAGCAGCATTGTTGATGAATCAAGTTTACGATCTGAAATAGAAGAACTTAAACTTGAGATATTCCAAAAAGATCAGCGATTAAAATTTAGAGATGATCAAATAAAAAACTTACGTGAAGAAATAGGTGATTTAAATAAGTCATTCGATACAATTAAGAATGATTATGAACAATCTCTTAACAATATATCAGATCTAGAAAATAACACATTAGAAAATAACTCAGAAAGTATTGAAAAACTTAACAAACTTGAAAATCAAATATCTGAATTAAATAAACAATTGTCAAAATATGAAGATCTTGTTAAAAAATTAAAAATAGAATTAGAAAGTTCTGTATCAAATGAAGATATGGAAGACGTAAAAATTGAAAATTCAATACTTAAATCAGAACTTAGACAAATTGAACAAAAAAATCGTAGTTTTGAAAATGAATTAAATGAGCTAAAAAAAATAATTAAAAATAAAGATAAAGAAATAGAAGATTTAATTTATTTAAAAGATTCCCAACATCATGGTTGATTATTCATTTTTCTTTCTGAATAAATAGGGCTCTTCAAAATCCCCAATCCATATACCTTTTTTATTTTGTTTTGCTTCTTCTTCTTCTTCAATATAATCCGTTGAATAATAGCGATAAGCTATTGCCCATCCATTCAGAACCATTGCACTATTTAAATCTAAATTATCTTTGTAACAGATTCCAATAAATCTATTATATCGATCTTTACCTTTTGTGATGCATTCAATATTATTATTACCAATTAATTCCTTTAAGAACTTTGTTGACTCCACACCACAATTCCAGACCTTACTATTTTTATTACATGTTTGATTTGTCTCCGGGGCATCAATAGCATGCAGTCTTATTTTATTTTTATTTATATGTATAGTATCACCATCAATTACTTTTGCTTTTCCAAATATAGTTTTGCCAGATGATACTGTACTAAAAGAAATTAAGATAAAAAATAAATTAAATATTAAGATTTTTACTACCATCTACTAATAAATCATAAACATATTTTGCATGTGATCTGTTTAAATGTATATCTAATGAAGTTTCTTCTTTATCAGTATTATTTCTAATAAAAAGTACTGGAATTTTTATAAATATAGTTTGAGCTACAGAAAAATTAGTTTCCAAGATTTTTTCTAAGTTCGCGACTAGAAATTTAGAAAGTAAAATAAATACCTTTTCCCCTTCAAGCCGTAAAACAGTTTTATTAAATGAAACATCAGTTATTGCTGTTTTTTTTGGATTAAGTTTAGATTCTAATAGAGAAATAATTTCATCTTTCTCATTTTCTGGTGTTTCGACTAACCATTCATTAGGACCAAGCCACATAATACTAATATTATTATTAAAAATTCTTACATTTGGCTCAATTGGTAAAACCAGGTTTAATACTGACCCTATATTTTTCATAAATTCTTTATCTGAACTTTTACCTCTTATATTTATTTTACCTGATAGAGCTTTTTCTTCTATTGTTACTCCATTGTAATTTTTTTTATTTATATTCAAAACATTACTGTAAGTTAAACTCATTGATTAACCCTTTGATTCTCAGGATCAATAAATATTGGGCTAGTTATTTCTACTTCAATATTTTCATTTTCCATTGGGGCAATTAAAAAACTTCCTTTTTTTTCAAGACCACCTTTGATTAAAGCTAAAGCAAAAGAGCTTTTTAAATTAGGTGAATAGTAACTAGAGGTCACGTGACCAACCATTTTCATAGGTAGGGCAGTTATTTCTTCAACCAATTGAGATCCTTCTTCAAGAACCTTATTTGGATCTTTAGTTCTTAATCCAACTAATTGTTTCCTATCTTTTTTAATAGTATCACTTCTATATAATGCCCTTTTACCAATAAAATCATATTTTTTCTTACTAACTATCCAGTCCATATCCAGATCTACTGGCGTCACTGATCCATCTGTTTCTTGTCCAACAATAATAAATCCTTTTTCAGCACGAAGTACATGCATCGCTTCAGTACCATATGGCGTAATATTAAATTCCTTACCTTTATCTATACAAAGTTTCCAAAGATTTTTAGCATAGCCAGATGGCACATTTATTTCATAACACATTTCCCCAGTAAAACTTATACGCATGACTCTACATTTTATTCCGTTAATATTAATATTCTTAAAACTCATATGAGGAAAATTTTCTTTTGAAAAATCAAAATCTGGAACTAGTTTTTGCATTAGTTTTTTCGAATTTGGGCCATTTAAGCTTATCGTTCCATAATTTTCTGTTACGGATGTTAAATATACTTCTAACTCTGGCCATTCTGTTTGCAACCAATCTTCTAATTTTGACATTACTGATGCTGCATTTCCTGTAGTTGTTGACATAAGATAGTGATACTCATCTAATCTAGTTGTTACACCATCATCAATAACCATTCCATCGTCACCTAACATTACACCATATCGACATTTTCCAATTTCTAATTTTGACCATGAATTTGTGTAAACTCTATTTAAAAATTCACTTACATCTCTACCCTTAATATCTATTTTACCAAGAGTTGATGCATCTAATATTCCTAGACTATCTCTAGTTGCTTTTACCTCTCTATTTAAAGCAGATTGAAAACTTTCATTCTTTTGAGGATAATACCAGGCTCTTTTCCATTGGCCTACGTCCTCAAATAAAGCTTTATTATCAATATGCCATTGATGCATTGGGCTTGTTCTCTCTAAATCAAAAAATTCTTTAACATGACGCCCAGCAATTGCTCCAAATGTTACTGGTTTATAGGGTAAACGAAATGTTGTTGTACCTAATTCAGAAATCTCAGTATTTGTTAATTCTGATATTATTCCAAGTGCATTAACATTACTGGTTTTGCCTTGATCAGTTGCCATTCCTGTAGTTGTATATCGTTTGACATGTTCAATGGATTGAAAACCCTCTTTTAAAGCTAGTTTAATATCTTTTGCTGTTACATCGTTTTGAAAATCTACAAACATTTTTGTTCTTGAGATACTGTTCTTTGATGTAATCCAAACATTTTCGTGTTTGCCATATTTTACATTATCTGATTTGTAATTTACTTCACCAAGTTCATTTTGCTGATTATCATTTAAATATTTATATGTATCTTCTTCAGTATTTATTAATATTTCATTTAAATTATAGTCACCATTGCAACTGCCAACACACAATGTATCTTGATAAACTTCATTAGGAATAAAACTTCCATCTACATCTCTAAATTTGAGTTTTCCTTTTGATTGAGTAAATAAATGAACAGTAGGAGTCCAACCACCAGCAATTGCTAAAAGATCGCATTTAATATTAATAGAAGATTTTTCATTATTGTTTTCAGTTTTTATTTTTCTTAATTTAACTTCTCTAATTTTTAATCTTCCAACAGTATCACTAATTTCATAACCTTTTAGTATAGTAATACCTAATTTATTTGCTTTTTTAGGGTAATATCCATCACTACTATCTCTTGTATCGACAATAGCCTCTACTTTTATACCTTGTTCAAAAAAATCTATTGCAGTTTCATAGGCACTATCGTTGTTTGTAAAAAAAACTAAATTTTTTCCAGGTGCAACTCCATACTTATTTAAGTATTTTTTCGCACTGTTAGAAAGCATAATACCAGGCCTATCATTATTGTTAAAAATTATTGGTCTTTCTATTGTGCCTGTTGCTAAAATAACTTTCTTTGATCTAATTTTCCAAATTCTTTCTTTAATATCGTTTTTTTTATATAATCCTTTTTCTGGATCAATTTCTTGGACAGCTAATAATAAATTATAATTTAAATAAGCAAAACAAGTTGTATTTTTTACTATTTTTATATTTGAATTTTTAGAAAGTTTATCAACGATTTTATTTTTCCATTCATTAATTGGCAAGTTATCTATTTTAATATCTTGATTCCTGGTAGATAAAATTTCACCTCCGAGATCGTCTTCTTGCTCAATAAGTAATACTTTATAATTATTATTCGCTGCAATTTCTGCTGAAATTAATCCACTCACTCCTGCTCCAACAACTAGAACATCACAATGATAATGAAAATGTTCGTATTTGTGGGGATCATCTTTTTTTGGAGATTTACCAAGTCCTGCAGCATGTCTTATAAAAAACTCATATGCCTTCCAAAACTTTGGTGGCCACATAAAGGTCTTGTAATAGAACCCTGCAGGAAAAAATGGTGATAGTAAATCATTTATAGCACCTGCATCAAATTTCACTGACGGCCAATTATTTTGACTAAAAGCTTTTAACCCCTCATATATCTGGACTTCAGTCGCTCTTCTATTAGGTTCGGTATATTCTTTAGTCTCAAGCTGAACTATTCCATTAGGTTCTTCACTACCTGCGGTATAAATACCCCGGGGTCGATGATATTTAAAACTTCTTCCTACCAAGTGAACATCATTTGCAAGAAGTGCTGAAGCTAAGGTGTCACCTTCAAATCCAAAATATTCTTTATTATCAAAATAAAATCTAATAGATTTATTATTTTCGAGATTTTTATTATTTTTGTATCGCATCTTTATTTTTAAAATCTATCTTTTTTTGATGTTGATAAATTCCCTGATCCAATACTTGGCTCACCTGAAGGAGTAGCTGGAATATTTGCTTTTAATTTAGGAGGAGCTTCTCCCATCTTATATACTGCTAGAATTTCATCGGTTGATGTATTTCTTGCTAAATTAAACCATTGTCTGCATCCATATTCATGGTTCCATCTTTCATAATGAATACCTTTTTCGTTCTTTCGCAAGAATAAATATTCTGCCCATTGATCATCAGAGAGTTCAGGAGGATTTTTTGGTCTTGCAATATGAGCCTCACCTCCACAAGAAAATTCAGCTTGATCTCTTTCTCCACAGTATGGGCAATTTATTAAAAACATGATTTAATGTGCTACGGCAGCTGCACCATGTTCATCAACTAATTCACCGCTAGAAAATCTATTTATTGTAAAAGGAGCATTTAATTCATGGGCTTGATCATTAGCTATAGTGTGAGCAAATACCCAACCAGAACCTGGTGTTGCTTTGAAACCACCTGTTCCCCAACCACAATTAAAATATAGTCCGTTTATGTGAGTTTTACTGATAATGGGGCTTGCATCAGGACATATATCTACAATTCCTCCCCAATGACGAAGCATTTTCATTCTAGAAAATATTGGAAACAATTCAACGATCGCCATTAAAGTATCTTCAACAATGTTAAAGCCACCTCTTTGAGTATATGATGTATATCCATCTGTTCCAGCACCAATAACTAATTCTCCTTTATCTGATTGAGATACATACGCATGAATTGTATTGGACATTACTACAGTATCAATAACTGGTTTTACCGGTTCTGAAACTAGAGCTTGCAATGGCTTACTCTCTAAAGGTAATTTAATTCCAGCCATATTGGCAATAACACTTGTATGACCTGCAGCAGCTATTCCAATTTTATTTGATTCAATAGTTCCTTTTGTTGTTTCAATACCAGTTACATTTCCATTTTTTACATTAATACCAGTAACTTCACAATTTTGAATTATATCAACCCCCATTTCATCAGCTCCTCTTGCATAACCCCATGCAACAGCATCATGTCTTGCAGTTCCTGCTCTTCTTTGTAGTGTTGCTCCTAAAACAGGATATCTAATGTTTGGTGAAGTATTTATTATTGGACAAAATTCTTTAACTTTCTTTGTATCAAGCCATTCACAATCAATATCATTCAGTCTGTTTGCATGCCAACGTCTTTTTAATTCTCTTACATCATGAAGATTATGAGCAACATTCAAAACTCCTCTTTGAGAAAACATTACGTTGTAATTTAATTCTTGAGACATACCTTCCCAAAGTTTTAATGCATGCTCGTATAAAGCTGCACTTTGATCCCACAAATAGTTTGATCTAATTATAGTGGTATTTCGCCCTGTATTCCCTCCACCTATCCAACCTTTTTCAATTACTGCAATATTATTAATTCCATGGTTTTTTGCTAAATAGTAAGCAGTAGTTAAACCGTGTCCACCACCACCGACTATTATTGCATCATAACTTTTTTTTGGTTCAGGACTATTCCAAGTCTTTTGCCAATTCTCATGATGATTTAAAGCGTTTCTAGCAATAGAAAGAAATGAGTATTTATTATTATTAAACATTATAACTCTTTATAGCAGTTTTAAAAAAGACCTTCAATTTCTCCGTGGTCATTGAGCTTTATCGAATTTGCCGCAGGAACACTTGGTAGGCCCGGCATGGTCATAATATCACCGCAAACAACTACTATAAATTCTGCTCCTGATGACAATCTTACCTCTCTAATAGGTAAAACGTGGCCAGTAGGGGCACCTTTTAAATTAGGGTCAGTTGAAAAACTATATTGAGTCTTTGCAATGCAAACAGGTAATTTGCCAAATCCTTTAGTTTCAAAATCCTTCAATTGTTGACGTACTTTCGTGTCTGCCACAACTTCACTTGCGTGATAAATCTCTTGTGCAATTTTTTCTATTTTTTTGAATAGAGTTAAATTATCTTCATATAAAAATTTAAATGTATTCTTATTATCTTCACAAATATCTATTACATTTTGAGCTAATTCAGTTGCACCATCACCACCATCGGACCAGTGAGTACACATGGAAGCCTTGACTCCTTGAGTTGTACAAAAACTTAGAACGGCATCAACTTCAGCTTTAGAATCAGTGACAAAATGATTAATAGCAACAGTTACTGGTAATCCAAATTTCCTAACATTATTAATATGTCTCTCTAGATTTACTAAACCTTTTTTAAGAGCATTTACATTTTCATTTTTTAAATCTTCTTTTGAAACATCGCCATGCATTTTTAATGCTCTTATTGTAGCTACCAAAACCACACAATCAGGTTTTAAATTTGATTTTCTACATTTTATATCAAGGAATTTTTCTGCTCCTAGATCAGCTCCAAAGCCTGCTTCAGTTACAACGTAATCACTTAATTTTAAACTAGCTTTAGTTGCAATTACAGAATTGCAACCATGAGCAATATTTGCAAATGGCCCACCATGAATTATAGCAGGATTATTTTCTAACGTTTGTGTTATGTTGGGCCTAATGGCATCTTTTAATAATACTGTCATTGGACCCTCTGCCTTTAAATCTTTTGCATAAATAGCTTTTTTGTCTCGTGTATAAGCAATAGTTATATTTCCAATTCTCTCTTCAAGATCTTTTAAATCTTTTGCTAAGCAGAAAATTGCCATTATCTCCGATGCAACAGTAATATCAAAACCATCTTGTCTAGGATATCCATTCGCAACTCCTCCTAAATCAACAACAATAGATCTAAGTGATCTATCATTCATATCCATTACTCTCTTCCAAACAACCCTTCTAACATCAATATTTAATTTATTACCCCAGTAGATATGATTATCAATTAATGCAGAAAGTAAATTATGAGCGGATGTAATTGCATGAAAATCTCCAGTAAAATGCAAATTAATTTGCTCCATTGGTACTACTTGAGCATAGCCTCCACCAGCTGCACCACCTTTCATACCGAATGATGGTCCAAGACTCGGCTCTCTTAAACAAACTATTGATTTCTTTCCTAGTTTATTAAGACCATCACTTAATCCAACAGAAGTTGTTGTTTTACCTTCTCCTGCTGGTGTTGGAGTTATTGCTGAGACTAGAACAAGTTTACCATCTTTATTTTTATTAAGTGAATCTATGTACTCCAAGTTTATTTTTGCAATATGACGACCCATAGGACTGAAGGCTTCAGGTGTGTCTGGTACATCAAGCTCTTTTAGAATTTCACTAATAGGCTTCATTTTAGCTTTTCTTGCTATTTCAATATCTGACATGAGTCTCCTTAATTATTAGATTCTTAATCTATAAATTAACTTAAATATCAAACAACTTTTGTTTCATTAAAAGATAAAAAAATTGTGAAGAAGCTAATTTAACTCGAATTTCTGTTTATTATTATAAGAAAAATCTGAGTTATTAAATTGATTTAACCACTCTGATGTTTTTTTCATACCACCAAACGCATAGAAGTGTATTTTTTCAAGTTTAGAGTCTTTGTTTATTTTGCTATGTTCAGCAAGATCATAAATTAATTTGTCAGGAGTGCTCAATGTTGCAAGTTTAGTTAAGTTAAAAGCCTGTTTTGTAATAAATCTTAAAGAATTTCCAATACCGCAAGACCTTGCATAATTTACTAATGTTTTAATAGAGGCAGGACCTGGTATCCCAGCGTGGATTGGTAATTTATTTCCAATTTTTACTAAGTGTTTTTCCCAGTCGATTAAAGATTTAGCTTCAAAAAAAAATTGTGTTGCTAAATACATTTTAAAATCAACATTTTTTGCAAAATCATTCTTCTGTTTAATTGCTAAATCTAAATTTTCATTTGAAATATCTGGGCTTCCTTCGGGATGTCCAGCCACACCCACAAATTGATAATTATATTTTGAAAGAAAATCTGTTTTTAAAACATCAATTGAGGAAGAGATTTCGCCAGCTTGATTTCCACCACCACCAATAATTAAAATTTTTGAACACCCAGATTCATTTGCAAGTTCACCAATATATTTTTCTAAGTCATTTTTATTTACAATAGTTCTTGCAGGCAAATGAGGTATAACATCATAACCTTCTAATTTTAATTTTTTTGCCGTTCTAATAACATTTTTTGAATTTTCATCTGGTAAATAAGTTATATAAACGTCATGATTTTTATTAAGAAATTCAGAAAAGCCTCCATATTTTTCGTAAACATTTGGAGTTGTTTCTATAGAATAACTATTGAGAAAATTTTTAACAATATTAATGGTTTCTTTAGACATAAATTTTTAAAGTTTTTTATATTAATTAGATAAATGAACAACAAGTACTTTACTATAATTACTTTTTATCAATTCAAAATGATTAAAGATAAAAATGGTATCATTACTAAACTTAAAGATTTTTGCAAATTTAATAAAATAAAAGGTACAATATTGATTGCTGATGAAGGTATTAATGGAACAATAGCTGGCTTAGAAAAAAACATAAATTCTTTCTTTTTATATCTTAAAAATTTTAGTTTTGAGAAACTTAATCTTAAACGATCAAAATATAAATATATGCCTTTTCAAAAACTAAAAATTAGAAATAAAAATGAAATAGTCACACTCAGAACCAAATTCGCTGATCCTACAAAAATATCTGGAAAAAAAGTTAAATACAATGAATGGAATCAATTAATTAAAGACAAAGACACTATTGTGATTGATGTAAGAAATGAATTTGAGGTTAAAATAGGATCTTTTGAAGGGGCAATTAATCCAAGAACTAAAAGTTTCACTGACTTTAAATCTTTTGTTCAAAAAAAACTAAATAAGTCAAAAGACAAAAAAATTGCAATGTTTTGTACTGGAGGTATCAGGTGTGAGAAGGCTTCATCATATATGATGATGAAGGGTTTTAAAAATGTTGCTCAGTTAGACGGAGGTATACTAAATTATTTAGAAAAAACTCCAAAAAAAGATTCAATGTGGAATGGTGAATGTTTCGTATTTGATGGAAGAGTATCTTTGAAAAATGAATTAAAAGATGGAACTTACAAACTTTGTCATGCTTGTCGTTTACCCATTAGTATTAAAGATACTTATAATAAATATTATAAACCAGGCGTATCTTGTCATAATTGTTTTGATAAAACATCTGAAGAAAAGAAAAAAAAATTACTTGAAAGAAATAAACAAATTAAACTTGATAAAAAAAGAGGAAATTTTAACCGTTTTATTAAGCAGTCAATTTCTGATTATGAATAAATAATACTTTATTTCATATAATTATTCTGTATAGACACCTCATGGCAAAAAAAACCTCATTCGCTCTTAAACAGCTAGTACCTGAAGAAAATCCAAAAACAGGAACTAAGTATATTGTAAGAAAACCGACAAAAGGATTGAAAGTTGCTGAAAAGCTTCGAATGAAAAAATATGATCCTGTGTTAAAAAAACACGTTTGGTTCGTAGAGAAAAAAATGCCTCCTCATAGTAAATAATAGATTTACCTCTTTAATTTATTCTAAATTAACATAATTTAAACTCATGGTAGCCATTTATGGAATTCATTGGTTTAGACAAGATTTGCGATTACAAGAAAATCCATCTTTATTGTCACTTTCAAAAAAAGTTGATCAGATAATTCCTATCTATATTTTAGATTTAAATCAAAGAATTGGATCTACATCAAAATGGTGGTTAGAAAAATCCTTAATTAGTTTATATGATTCAATACAAAAACATAATGGCAAACTAAATATATTTGCTGGTGATCCAGAGAAAATTATATCTTCAATACTAAAGAATTCAAAAGTCAAATATGTATCCTGGAATAGACTATATGATCCATATTCAATTAAAAGAGATACTAAAATTAAATCTATAGTTACCTCATCTAAAATAGAATGCGACTCGCACAATGGATATCTTTTAAATGAACCTTGGAATATTAAAAATAAAAGTGGAACCTTTTTTAAAGTATTTACCCCTTACTGGCGACATTGTGATGAACTACTAAAACAAAAAGATCTTAAATTTAAAAATACAAAAATAATCTACGCCAATTCAAAACTTAAAAATGAAATAACTATACAAGATTTAAACCTAACAAACAAAAAAGAGAAATGGATCAAAAAAATTTCAAAATATTGGATACCTGGTGAAAGTAATGCAAAATTACAATTAAAAAAATATATTTCCCAAAAAGCAAATAACTATTCAGTTGGAAGAGATAGACCCGATAAAGATTTAACTTCAAAATTATCACCTCATCTTCATTTTGGAGAAATATCCGCTTTGGAAGTTTATGATACCGTAAATATTGAAAAAAAAATTGATCCTGAAAATAAAAAAAAATTTCTTGCTGAACTTGGCTGGAGAGATTTTTCTTATAATCTTTTATTTCATTATCCAGATATGACTCATAAACCTATACAAAGTAAATTTAATAAATTTCCATGGATTAAAAATGCTAAAAATTTATCATTATGGCATAATGGTAAAACTGGTATTCCAATTGTTGATGCTGGAATGAGACAACTATATAAAACAGGCTGGATGCATAATAGAGTAAGAATGATTGTAGGCTCGTTTCTAACAAAAAATTTATTGTTACACTGGAAAAATGGAGAGGAGTGGTTTTTTGATACTTTAGTTGATGCTGACGTTGGGTCTAATTCTGCAGGTTGGCAATGGATATCTGGTTGTGGTGCAGATGCAAGTCCATATTTTAGAATTTTTAATCCAATATTACAGGGTCAAAAATATGATCCAGATGGTGATTATGTAAAAGAATTTGTTCCTGAGTTGAATAATATTCCAAAAAAATATATTCATAATCCTTGGGAGATGTCTATGGAGGATCAAAAGAAATATAATTTTGAGATTGGTACTTCATATCCAGCACCAATTGTAGATTTAAAAGAAACAAGAAATAGAGCACTATCAGCGTTTAAAACTATTAGTTGATGTGAGAGAAAAAATAGCAATTATTGGTTCTGGTATTTCAGGAATAAGTGCAGCTTACCTTTTGTCTTCTAAATATGATGTTTATTTATTTGAAAAAAATAATAGATTGGGCGGACATACAAGAACTATCTATGTTGAAGAATCAACAAAGACAATCCCAGTCGATACAGGGTTTATTGTATTCAATGAAAATAATTATCCAGATTTAACAAATTTTTTTAAATTACTTGATGTGAAATGCAAAAATTCAGATATGACTTTTGCCGTCTCAAATCAAGATCCTAAAATTGAATATAGCGGCAAAAATATCTTTTCTCTTTTTGCTAATTTTAGAAATGTATTTTCTTTTAATTTTTTTAAAATGTTATTTGAAATAAGAAAACTTTATTTATTATGTAATAGCTTGAATGTTAATAATTTAGAGGAAACAAAAACCTTAAATGATTTTTTAAAAACTAATAATTTTTCAACATACCTAATAAATTATCATATTTTACCTATGATATCATCTATATGGTCAAGCAATATAAGTGATGTAAAAAATTTTCCTCTCATAACATTCATTAATTTTTTTAAAAATCATGCTTTATTTAATTTAAAAAAAAGACCTCAATGGAAATACGTAGAAGGTGGAAGTAACGAATATATAAAAAAAATTATTAATAAAAATGTTTTTGAGTATGAAACAAATTTCAAAATTAAAAAAATTATTAGAGAAAATAGTAAAATTAAAATAGAAGATGAGAAAAATAATATACTAGAATTTCATAAGGTAATATTCGCAACCCATGCAAATCAAGTATTGGATATTTTGGAAAAACCAACAGAAGAAGAAGTAAAAATATTTTCACAATTCAAATATTCAACTAACTCAGCAATACTTCACTCTGATCACTCTTTAATGCCTAAATCAAAAATTGCTTGGTCTAGTTGGAATTTTTTAAATAAGCCATCATCTTCTAAATTTACTTTAACTTATTGGATGAATTTCTTGCAAAAATTGCCAACTAAACAAAATTATTTTGTAACTGTTAATCCATATAAAAAGCCTAAAAATATAATTAACGAAACAACATTTAATCATCCAATATATACTACTGATACTATTTTAGCTCAAAAAAATGTAATGGAAATTCAAGGAAAGAATAATACATTTTTCTGTGGAGCTTACCTTGGATATGGTTTTCATGAAGATGGAATTCAATCATCTTCTTATATTTGTAAATTATTAAATTGTGATTTACCTTGGAAGAGAGATAAAAATTTTTATAATAGATTGCAAATTAATTTTAAATGATTTCTCAAATACTATTATCTAGCATTATACATAAAAGATTTATTCCGTTTAAACACACATTGAAATATGAGGTACCAAGTCTTTTTATTAATTTGGATAATCTTGATCAATTAAATAAAAACTATAAACTTTTTTCATTAAACTCTTTTAATCTTTTTTCTATTTATGAAAATGATCATGGATATAGAGATAAAAGGTCAATAAAGACATTCGTTAAAGATTCCCTCTCTAAATTTAATATTAAATATAAACATCTTAATATAATGATATTATGTTTTCCAAGAATTTTGGGATATGTATTTGACCCCTTATCAATTATATATTGTTATGATGATAAAAAATTAATATCTATTTTCTATGAAGTCAAAAATACGACTAATGAACAACATACCTATATTTTTAAAGGAAATGTAAATTTTGAAGATTTTAAATTATCTCATGAATGTGCAAAGCAGTTTTATGTATCCCCATTTATAGAAATGGAGGCAAATTATAAATTTTTTAATCGAATGCAAAAAGATAAAATAAATATTAATATTGATCTTTATGATAAAAATAATAAAAAAGTTCTAACAGCTACCCAGCATGGCAAATTTATAGATTTTAACTCAAAAAATATGTTTAAATTTTTATATTATAATCCACTTTTTGGTTTTAAGGTAATGGCTGGAATTCTTTATGAGGCTTTAAAAATAATTTACAAAGGTGGTAAATATTATGCACGAAAAAAGAAGCCAAATGATACAGTGAGTTTTGAAGGTAATTTTTAAATGAATTTTTTTAAAACAAATTTTGATAAAACTGTCGAAAAGTTATTAGTAAACTTTTTATCTAAAATTCGATATGGAAAATTAACAGTTCAATTTCCTACTGGCGAGGAGAGAGTTTTTGTTGGAAAAGAAGAGGATATATCTGCAAGTATTAAAATTCATAATTATAATTTTTTAAATTTAATTTTTAAAAAAGGTTCTGTAGGCTTTGCAGAAGCCTATATGAATGGTTACTTTTCAAGCACCGATTTAACTAATTTATTACTACTTTCTCATAAAAATGAAAGTTATTTTTTACAAAGTATAAATACTAATCTTTTTTTTGCTACTTTTGCTAAATTAAAACATTTTTTAAATAACAATTCAAAATCACAGAGTAAAAAAAACATAAAATATCATTATGATTTAGGAAATAATTTTTACGAAAAGTGGTTAGATAAAACCATGACCTATTCTTCTGCTCTTTTTGATAATAAGAATACCAATTTATCGGATGCACAATTTAACAAATATAGAAAGATTGCTGAAACTTTATCATTAGACTCAAATTCTAAAACTTTAGAAATTGGATGTGGATGGGGTGGGTTTTCATCATTTGTAGCAAAAAATTATAATTGTTCAGTTGATGCTATAACTATTTCTAAGGAACAATACGAATATGCTTCTGAAAAAATTCAAAATGAAGGTTTGTCTGAAAAAGTATCAGTTATGTTCAGAGATTATAGGGATATCAAAAAAAAATATTCAAATATTGTTTCAATTGAAATGTTTGAAGCAGTTGGGAAGAAATACTGGCATAATTACTTCGATAAAATTAGAAATTCTCTCAACGATGGCGGTATGGCTGCACTACAAGTCATAACAATTGATGAACAAAAGGCTAAAGATTATCAAAACAGACCAGATTTTATTCAACAATATATTTTCCCTGGCGGTATGCTTCCAACCAAAAAACAATTTGAATATTCAGCAAAACACGTTGGATTAAAATGTATTGAAAATCTAAGTTTCGGTAGTTCTTATGCAAAAACACTTAAAATGTGGAATAAACAATTTCAAAAATCTTGGACTGATTTATCAAAGTTTGGTTTCGATATTAAATTTAAAAGAATGTGGGAATTTTATTTCTCATATTGTGAAACAGGTTTCTCAAATAGTTCTACTGACGTTTCTCATTTTTTAATTCAAAAATAGAAATGCAAAAACTAAAAGTATTTTTAGTCTTAACTGGCTATCAACTAACTTGGTTAGCTTGTGTATTTGGTGAAACAAAATTTTCTAATACTATGTTGGGCATCTGGGTTGGAATTATTTTCTTACTAACTTATTTTTATTTTAATCATAATAAACAAAAATTTATTAAGATTTCACTTTTGATTTCAGTTCCAGGATATTTTTTTGACACTTTATTAGTTTATTTCCAAATTTACGATTTTGAAACTATTGCTAAACTTGGCACTCTGCCATTATGGATGATTGTTTTATGGTTTAGTTTTAGTACTCTTTTTGATGAAATTCTTACTTTTTTTAAAAGCTATAAAATTTTAGGAATTATTTTAAGTGGAGTTTTAGGACCTTTAACCTATTATCTTGGTGAGCCTATTGGAGTTATAAAAATATATAACTTTCAAATTTTTATTATTTCAATGGTATTATTTTGGATGATCTTGATGTTCTATTATCTAAATTACGTTATAAAAAATGATTAATTTTCTTGATCTACTTTTTTTGTTCTAGTTCTATTTAAAGTTCTTTCGAGATCCTTATAAGTACATAAACCAACATCCATTGGACTCTTTGCCTCAAGAACTGCTTCTCTGTATGTACCATTTCTTATCGCCTCTACTGTATTTTTTGTTGAGCCGGTAAGTTTTGCAATTTGAGAACTACTTAATTCAGTCGGATATCTTTTTATAAGCCACAAAATAGCATACGGCTTTTCTTGTCTTAAAGAAAGAGGTGTATATTTAGAATCTTTTTTTCTTGGTGGCAAATCTTCAATTACATCAGACTTAATAAGACTTAAACGAGCTGCATTATCTTTTTCACATCTTTCAATTTCTTCTTTTGTTAATTGATTATTATCTATTGGATCATAACCTCTCATACCGACAGCAACTTCCCCATCAGCTATTCCTTGAACTTCTAATTCATGTAATCCACAAAATTCAGCTATTTGATCAAACGTTAAAGCTGTATTTTCAACTAACCATATTGCAGTTGCTTTAGGCATTAAAGGATATTTCATAATTGGCTCATATAATATAATCAAAAAATAATATATAACAAAATATGACTATGACAGATTTTTTTGAAGTTGATGAAAAACAAAAGACGGTTAAAATATTAAATTTGGATGATTTCAGTGTTGAGGATTTACAAAATTATATTTCTGAACTTCAAACTGAAGTATTAAGAGTTCAAGATGAGATAAAAAAGAAGAAAAATTTAAAACTTGATGCTGAAAAGTTTTTTAAATAATTATTTATTTGTTTTAAGACCTTTAAATCTTTTTTGGAATCTAGCTACCTGTCCTTCAGATTCATTAAGACCAACCTTGCCACCAGTCCAAGCAGGGTGAGATTTAGGATCAATTTCTAGTTTAAGAGTTTCACCTTCTTTGCCCCAAGTAGATCTAGTTTTGAAAGTAGATCCATCAGTCATTACAATGTTTATTTCGTGATATTTAGGATGTATATCTTTTTTCATGAAGTTCTTATATTTATATAGATTTCAAAGTAAAGTAAGTTTTTTAACTAATTCATTATGAATTTTATTATTTGAAGCAACTAAATCACGAGATTTTATTTCCCATTCATTCCCATCTATTTTAGAAATTTTCCCCCCAGCTTCTTTAACTAAAAGAATACCCGTTGAAACATCCCATAAATTTAGATCTTTTTCCCAAAAACCATCTAATTTACCTGAGGCAACATAAGCAAGATCAAGGCCCGCAGAACCAAGTCTTCTTATTCCTGCAGATGATTTTAGGATTTCATCAATCTCACTTAAATAGTTTTTATAAATTCTTTCTCCAAACGGAAGACCAGTTCCTATCAAGCAATCTGAAAAAATTTGCCTGTTTGACACTCTAAGTCTACTATTATTACACCATGAACCTTTACCCTTAGAACTCCAAAAAAATTCATTTAAAATTGGATTATAAATCACACCGTCTGTGATTTCACCATTTATCATTTTAGAAACGATTATTCCAACATGAGGTATTCCATGTATAAAATTTGAGGTTCCATCAATGGGATCAATAATAATGGTGTTTTCATCACCTTTTATTTCACCAGTTTCTTCAGTTATATAAGTATAATCTGGATAATAATATTTTAGAGTTTCTAAAAGTGTTTTTTCTACTTTAATATCTGCATTTGTTACAAAATCTCCAACTGATTTAGATTGTATTTGTAAATTTTCTAATTCTCCAAAATCTCTTAATAATATTTTACCAGCTTTTTTTACTGCCTTTTCAAAGATATTAATTACAGCAGGCTGCATTAATTTTTTGATTTTTCGATATAACTACCGTCAATTGTACTTATTACTATTTTATCATTAACTGCAATAAATTGTGGTACAGATGTTTTAATATTCTTTTCTAAAGTAGCTGGTTTATATGATGATGCAGCTGTTTGACCTTTTACAACACCTTCAGTTTCTATGACAGTTAATTCTACAGTATCAGGCAAGTCAATTCCGACCGGTTTTTCATTATAGAAATTAATAATAACATTACTATTCTCAACTAAAAATTTTGATTGATCCTCAGTTAATATGTCTGAGCCAAGTTCTATTTGTTCATAAGTTTGTTTATCCATGAATATAAAATTATTATTATCATCATAAAGATATTGAAATTCTTTTTCATCAAGGATAGCTCTTTCTACTGTTTCTGATGATCTAAACCTACTATTCATTTTAGTACCTTCTCTTATTTCTTTAAGTTCAGCTTGTAAGTAGGCACCACCCTTTCCTGGTTGAGTATGCTGGGTTTTCAAAACTTTCCAAAGTTTGTTATTAATTTCTAAAATATTTCCAACTTTAATTTCATTTCCATCTATTTTCATAGTTTTATCTTAAGTTTTTTTTGTATATTTTTAATTTTCGTAAGATCTACTACATCAAAAGTTGGATTTAATAAAACCTTATTTTTTTTAGCAATTTGATTAATTTTATTTAAGATAATTTTATTATTTTTTAATTTTAAATAATCAATATTTTCGTAAGTTAATAATATACTAAGACCTTGATCATAACCTGAGTCGATAAAAAACTTAATATTGTGTGTCTTATATTTATTTTTAATATGGTTTATTAACGTTCTAAGCCACTCTATCCCAAAACCTTTAATTAAAAAATATTTTATAAATATGATCGAAGTTTTAAACTTTGATTTTCGAAATTCTATTAAATTTTCAATTTGTGTTAGTGTCGATACTGCAAAACAAATTTTTTTAGGCACTAAATAAATTTTTTAAGATCAACCATAGTGTCTACCATTCTATTTGAGAATCCCCATTCATTATCATACCAAGATAAAACTCTACAGAATTTATCTTTGACAACTTGTGTTTGACTCATATCAAATACAGAACTGCTTGAATTATGATTAAAATCAATTGAAACTAGAGGTAATGAGTTTGTTGATAGAATTCCAATTAATTTTTTAGTTTTTGAAGCTTGAAGAACTATAGAATTAATTTTTTCTGTGCTAGTTTTTTTCTTACTTACAAATGTAAGATCTATAAGTGAAACATTAGGAGTAGGTACTCGAATAGCTGTTCCATCTAGTTTACCTTTTAATTTTGGTAAGACTAGACTCAAAGCCTTTGCCGCTCCTGTAGAAGTCGGAATCATGGACTCGGCTGCAGCCCTTGCTCTTCTAAAGTCAGAATGGGTTTGATCAACAGTTCTTTGATCACCCGTGTAACTATGAATTGTTGTCATGAAACCACTTTCAATTCCTAATTTTTCATCAAGAACCATAGCTAAAGGTGCAAGACAGTTAGTAGTACAAGATCCGTTTGAAATTACGTTATGATTTTTTTTAATCGTATCGTTATTTACACCTTGAACAATTGTGGCATCTACATTTGAAGCTGGTGCTGAAATAAGAACTTTTTTTGCTCCTGCATTTAAATGAGAAATCGCCTTTTCTTTTGAAGTAAAAACACCACTACATTCAAGAACAACATCTACGTTGAGTGACTTCCAAGGAAGGTTATTTGGATCTCTTTCGGAATAAAAATTAATTTTATGTTTACCAATTTTTAATCCATTTTTGATTGAACTAATTTTATCTTTAAGAATACCGTGAACACTGTCATATTTAAGTAAGTGAGCACTGCTCTCAACACTTCCTAGTTCATTAATAGCTACAATATTAATATCTTTAGGATTTTTTTCTAATAAAGCTCTAAAAACAAGTTTTCCAATTCTTCCAAATCCATTTATTGCAACTTTCATATTTTTTCCTTTTTATAAAGTTTTAGTTATTTTTTCAATTAAGTAATCATCTGTTATCTTAAAGTGCTTATATAAATCTTTGTATGGACCACTTTCACCAAAAGTTGACATACCAACAAAATTTTCATTCTTAATATATTTTTCCCAACCATTTATTACTCCAGCCTCAATAGCAAAAATAGGTTTATTTCCTAAAATTTCATTTTTATAACCATCATCATTTTTCTCAAACAATTCAAATGAAGACATGCTTACAACTCTTATCTTTAAATTATTGTTTTCAAAAAGTTTATTTGATGCAGAGCAAGCAATCTCAACTTCAGAACCAGAAGATAAAATTGTTGCATCATATTCTTTAAAATCTCTTATTTTATAAGCACCTTTATTTACAAGATTTTCTTTGCGATTATCTTTTTGTAACATCGGTAGATTTTGTCTTGTTAAAACTAAGATTGTTGGCCCAGTATTGTTGATTGCACATTCCCATGCTTCTATAGTTTCAATTATATCACAAGGCCTAATGACTGTTAAATTTGGTATAGATCTTAAAGATGCAAGATGTTCGACAGGTTGATGGGTTGGTCCATCTTCTCCTAATCCTATTGAGTCATGCGTCATTACATAAATAACTGGTATATTCATAATAGCTGATAACCTAATTGAAGGTCTGCAATAATCGGTAAATACCAAAAACGTTCCTCCATATGGAATTAAACCTTTATGCAAAGCAATGCCATTCATTACTCCAGCCATTCCATGTTCTCTGATGCCGTAATGAATATAATTTCCATTAAAATTATTAGATGTAATTACATTCATATCTTTTGCCTTAGTGTTATTTGATCCAGTAAGATCAGCAGATCCACCAATAAGATTTTTTTGATAGTTTGAAATTAAATTTAGCGTTAGCTCACTTGATTTTCTTGAAGCACAATTTGTTTTATCATTAAAATGCTTAAATTTTAATTCACTAAGTTTTTCTGGAATTTGATGATCAATTTTTTGATAAAAACTATCTTTAAAATTTTTACTTTCAATTAATTCTTTGTTTTTTGACAACCATGAATTTCTTGATTCTTCATTTCTTTTATAGAAACTTCTCCACTCACGTAATAAATCATCTGGAATTTCAAATGGCGAATAATTCCATTCTAATTTTTTTCTTGTTAAACTAATTTCATCTTCACCAAGAGGTGAACCATGTGATGAAGCTGAACCTTCTTTGTTTGGAGAGCCAAAACCAATTTTAGTTTTGCAAGATATAATTGTTGGAGCATCATTTTTTTTTGCTTGAATTATAGCTTGATCAATTTCCTCATATTTATGACCATCTATTTCAATTATTTTCCAATTATAAGCTTCAAATCTTTTTTTCACATTGTCTGAAACTGAAAGATCTGTTGATCCATCTATGGAAATAGAATTATTATCAAAAAACAAAATAAGCTTATCTAATTTTAAATGTCCCGCGAGACTACATGATTCATGACTTAAACCTTCCATTAAGCATCCATCTCCAGCAAAAACATAGGTGTAATGATCGAATAATTCTTTTCCAAAATTGTTTGATAATTTTTTTTCCGCTAGAGCCATTCCAACTGCATTTGCTAAACCTTGAGACAAAGGCCCAGTAGTTGTTTCTATCCCTTCTGCACTTCCGTATTCTGGGTGACCAGCAGTTTTATTATGTAATTGTCTAAAATTTTTAATTTGATTTATATCAATATCTTTATATCCTGTAAGATACAAACAAGAGTATAAGAGCATTGAGCCATGCCCATTTGAAATAATTAATCTATCTCTATCAATCCATTCCGGATCATTCGGATCAAACTTTAAATGATTTTTATAAAGAACTGTTGCGATATCTGCCATACCCATAGGCATACCAGGATGACCAGATTTTGCTTTTTCCACTGCATCCATTGATAAAAATCTAATACAATTTGATAATCGTCTTAGATTGTTGATATTGTTTAAATTATTCAGATACTTACCTTTATAGTTGATATAAAATTATTTAATATGGGTTCATTACAGTGACAATTATAAAATTACAAACTATAAAATTATAATGGAAATACAAAAAAAAATTACGGTTCTAAGCGAAAACTTAAATAATCTAAGATCTGCATTAGAAGATTTTAGGGATCATCATATTTCTAAGAAAGAAAAAATTAAAAATCTTGAAAATGAAATTAAAAATTTAAGAAAACAAATGTCCGAGTATATTGATGAATTGGAACTTTTAATTAAGAAATAACTATGCCTTTTTATAAGACAAAAATTTTAAACAGAGAAATCTCATTAGAATATGAAAAAAAAGATGAAAAAAAAATAATAGATTCAATAAATCTAATTAATGAAAAAATTGATAATAAATTACAAAATCCAAAATATTCTAATGGAAAAATAAGTGATACTATATTGTTATCGCTTCTCTCTATTGAGCTTCAAGCAGAGCTTTCAGAAAAATTAAATATAGAAAAAATTTCAGAAGTAAATGATTCCAAGAATGAAGAATATCTAAAGAACAATTTAGAACTTAAAGACAAAATACTAAAACTACAAAATGAAAAAAAAATTTTAGAAGATGAAAAATTGAAATTAAATCAAGAATTTGATGAAATAAATCAAAAAGTAGAGGGTTTAATTGATATAATTAAGAATTCTTATTATGAATAATATTAAAGATGAAAAATCAATTATTAGAAAAAAACAAAAAATTATAAGAGATAAGATTTTTAATAAAAAGCCATCTCATTTTACTTTATCTTTGTTTAATAAACTTTTTGAAAAAATTAAATTTCAAGAAATCAATATAGTTTCTAGTTTTATTTCTATAAATTCTGAGATAAATACAAGTGAGCTTAACAATCTTATCTTTGTTAAAAATAAAATTTTATGTCTTCCTGTAATTGAAAAAAAGAATAGTCATTTAATCTTTAAGCAATTTAAAAGTGAAGAGAATTTTGTAAAAGGACATATGAATATATCAGAGCCTCAAAATAAAAATAAAATTTTAGATCCTGAATTAATTTTTGTACCTTGTTTAGCTTTTGATAATAAGGGAAATAGATTAGGTTATGGTGGAGGTTATTATGACAGGACTTTTGCTTATTTAAATAAAATTAATCATAGATTCATTTCTGTAGCCTATGCATATGAAGAACAAAAGTTAGATTACATACCCATAGACAAATTTGATTTTAAAGTGGATTATGTTATTACTGAAAAAAATTTATATAGTTTTCAATGAATATTCTTTTTATAGGTGATATTGTCGGTAAGGCGTCACGAAAAAAAATTAAAGAAATTATGCCAACACTCAAATCTAAATACAATACAGACATGATTATTGCTAATAGTGAAAATGCTACTTCTGGTTATGGACTTTCAAAAAAGGATGCTGAAGAATTATTTTCCAGCGGATTAGATCTACTTACACTTGGGAATCATGCATGGGATCAAAGAGACATGCTTTCTTATATTGAAGAAAATCCAAAGATAATCAGAGCGTTGAATTACCCTGACGGTGTTCCTGGAAAAGGATATTATAAGTTTGAACTTTTAAATGGAAAAAAAATTATCGTCGTTCAAGTAATGCTAAGATTATTTATGAATTTATCATTAGATGATCCATTTAAAAGTATAATTGAATTTCTTCAAAAAGAGAAATTAGGTAGTACATGTGATGTGATAATTATTGATATGCATGGTGAAGCAACTTCTGAAAAAAAAGCATTTGGATATTATGTTGATGGACAAGTCACGGCAGTTTTAGGTACACATACTCATGTACCAACAGCAGACAGTGTTATTTTACCCAAAGGTACAGCTTATCAAACAGATGTTGGAATGTCAGGTGATTACAATTCAATAATTGGTTTTGATATAAATAATCCAATACATGGATTTGTTAAGGGATATAGGGCTGAAGGTAGATTTACACCTGCTACTGAAAATATAACTATATGTGGAGCTTTAATAGAAATTGATATTAATAATGGTTTAGCCAAAAATATCACCCCAATTCAAGAGACATAATTTACATATATTAGACACATTTATCTAATATTTTATACCTTTACTAACATCGGATAAAATATTTATAAATCTACTCGAAATGGCAGGACACTCCAAGTTTAAAAATATTATGCATCGAAAAGGTGCTCAAGATAAAAAAAGAGCAAAGGTATTTTCAAGACTTGGAAGAGAAATATCTGTTGCAGTCAAAGTCGGTGGTGAAGATATTGAAAGTAATATTAGATTAAGATCTGCAATTGCTTCAGCCAAGTCTCTAAATATGCCAAAAGATAACATTGAGAGAGCAATTAAAAAAGGTCAAGGGAATGACCCTGATAGTAATTATGAAGAAGTAAGATATGAGGGGTATGGACCTGAAGGTGTTGCAATAATAGTTGAGGCCCTTACAAATAATAAAAATAGAACAGCTGCAGAAATTAGATCAACTTTTAGCAAATATGGAGGTAATTTGGGTGAAACAGGTAGCGTTAGTTTTGGTTTTGATAGATTTGGAAATATCACCCTTGATAAAAACTTAGTGAAAGAAGATCAGCTTCTAGAATTTCTTATTGAAAATAATAGTGAAGATTATGAAATTAATGACACTGAATATTCAATATACTGTGATCAAAATAATTTGCATGAACTTAATGATAAATTAATTAAACAGTATGGTCAGACTAACTCTGCAAATTTAATCTGGAAAAGTAAAAATAATATAAATATTGGAAAAATTACAGCAGACAAACTATTTAAATTACTTGAAGTTTTAGAAGACAATGACGACGTTCAAGTTGTATCATCAAATTTTGAAGTTGATGATAATGTATTATCTTCACTCACAGCCTAACGAAAGGAATATAGATGCCTGATAAAGCCTGGAAAAAAAGAGAAAGAGATGTTGCAAATTATTTCAATGGGAAAAGGACACCTTTGAGCGGGGGTAATGGTAAAGTAACAAGAGCTGATGTAATTCATGAAGATTTATTCATAGAATGTAAATTAAGAGCAAAGCATACAGCAATTAGTTTATGGGATGATACCGCAAAGCTTGCCAAAGAAGAGGGTAAGACACCAGTAATAGCATTATGTGAAAAAAATAGACCAGGTTTTTGGGTTATGGTTCATAGTAGTGATCTTGAAAAAATTAAAAAGTAATTATTATGTCAGATATAAATAGCACAAATTTATCTACAGAAGCTCCAGATTTTTCAATGCTTGCGTTATTTATGCAAGCTGACCTTGTAGTTAAATCTGTAATAATAATTTTAATCCTTGCCTCTCTTTATTCTTGGAATGTAATAATTTCAAAAATTTTAAGAATTAGACAATTAAAAAAACTTGAACAAGAATTTGAAGATATTTTTTGGTCTGGAAATTCATTTGAAGATTTATATGAAACTTTAAACTTTAATCAGACAGATCCAAAATCAAAATTATTTTGTGCTGCAATTTTAGAGTGGAAGAAAAGTAAAACTCAGTTTGAAAATGATACATCTGATATTAATTCTTTAAAAGATAGAATGATGAGATCAATGACAGTTGTTTTCAATAAAGAAAGTGAAAATGTTGAGAGAAATTTAACATTCCTAGCAACTGCTGGATCAACTGCACCTTTTATTGGGTTATTTGGAACAGTCTGGGGTATAATGAATAGTTTTAAATCTATCGCAATAGCTCAAAATACAAATTTAGCAGTAGTTGCACCAGGAATTGCTGAGGCCCTTTTTGCCACTGCATTAGGTCTTTTTGTGGCCATACCTGCTGTAGTTGCCTACAATAAAATTTCAAACGATTTATCAAAATATTTTATATCTTTGGAAACATTTATGGATGAATTCTCAACAATTTTTTTTAGACAATTAGAGAAAAAATAAATTGATTACCTCAAATAATTTAAACAAACGAAAGAAGCAAAGGTACACTCAAATGAGTGAAATTAATGTTACACCTTTTGTGGATGTTATGCTTGTTTTACTAATTGTTTTTATGGTTACTGCACCTCTCCTAACGGTTGGAATTAAAGTTGATTTACCAAAGGTTAAAGCTACTGCATTAACTGATATTAAAGATCCAATTGAGATAACCGTTAAGTTAGACGGAGAAGTCTACATTGCAGAATCAAAGGTTGAAGTAGAAAATTTAATTCCTCGACTAAACGCTATTACTGAACAAAACACAGAAGCAAGAATTTATATACGAGGTGATAGAGTAGTAGCTTATGGAAGGATTATGGAAATTATGTCCATAATAAATTCAGCAGGATATATTAAAGTTGCATTAATTACTCAAAATCTTGAGCAATAAATGGATCGTATAAGCTATAATAGTTTAAAAATAATAAACTTTTTTGAAAATTTAAATCCTAAAACATCAGGAGTTATTTTTTCAACATTAATACATTTAATTATCCTTTTGTTTATGGTTGGCTTACCAAATTTTTTTTCTCCTAAAGAAATCTACGTTCCAAATGTAATACCTATTGAAATACTTAATGTTGATGAAAATACAAATTTGAAAAAATCTGATACTAAAAAACCAGAAAATAAAAATAAGGAAACAATTACTAAGCAAAAAAAATTTAATTCATCTGATCAATTAGAAGTAAAAAAAAATGTTGAAATAAATAAAACTGAAATTGAAGAAAAAACTAATCCAAATCAACCAGTTTTGGAAATGAAACAAACTCCAAATTTAGAAGTTAAGGAAACAAAAAAAGTAATTATCAAAGAGAAGGAAATTTTAGAGGTTAAGAAAAAAATAGAAACAATTAAAACTGATATAATTAAACCAAAACTTAAACCAAAGCCAAAAAATATAAATAATGAAAATGTTAAATCAGATTTAGACGTTGAAACAAACATAAAGGATAAACCAAAGTTGGAAAGTGATAAAGCCGTATCTAAACCAAAGCCGAAACCTGAAAAAGATTTTAGCATAGCCTCAATGCTTAAAGATTTAAGAAATGAAAAAACAAATATGGTTCAAAATGAGGTTAAAGAAGAGGTTGAAGAAGTTGATAATAAAAGTACAGATGATACTGATGACAATGTAATGCTATCAATATCTGAAATAGACATGTTGAGGCAACAATTATCTTCTTGTTGGAATGCACCAGCAGGTGCAGTTATAGAAAGAGGAGATAAAGTAACAATTTCAGCAAAAGTACTACAAAATATGAAGGTTTCTCCAAATAGTATCCGCATTGTTGACACAAATATAACTAAAACTAATCCATTTTATGGACCAATTACAGATAGCGCAATGAGAACACTTTTAAATCCAGAATGTACACCGTTAAAACTTCCAAAAGATAAATATAATCTATGGAAAAATCTTACAATTACCTTTGATTATAGTATTATGAAGGGATATTGATGAAAAAAGCTTTCTTAATAACCCTTTTTTTATTTTCAAGTTTTAAAGTCCATTCATTAGAAGTGACTCTAACACAGGGTAGTGTAAAGCCAACCCCAATAGCTATAACAGAGCTATACTCAAAAAATTCACAATTAATTAAAGTAGGTAAGAATATAGCAACTGTTATTTCAGATAACTTAGAAAGATCTGGGCTTTTTTTACCGATAGATAAAAGATCTTTTATTCAAGATAATGAATCTTTATCAAATAAACCTAGATTTGAAGATTGGAAATTAATAAAAGCTCAACATTTAGTTTCAGGAAAAATTTCAACAAACAATGGAAAAATATCTGTCGAATTCAGATTGTTTGATGTCTTTCAACAAAAGCAAATTGTGGGAAAAAAATATGAGACAAATGAAAAAAATTGGAGAAGAGTTGCTCATATTATTTCAGATTCCATTTTTAAAAATATAACTGGCGAAGGTGGTTACTTTGATACAAGAATAGTTTACGTTGCTGAGACTGGTCCAAAAGAAAATAAACAAAAAAGATTAGCAATAATGGATCAAGATCAATCAAATCATCGTTTTTTAACTGATGGATCATACTTGGTATTAACACCAAGATTTTCTCCTAATTCACAAAAAATTACCTACATGTCTTATGTTAATAGAAATAATCCTAGAGTGTATATATTTGATATAGAAACTGGTAAACAAGAAATAGTAGGTGAATTTCCAGGAATGACATTTGCGCCACGTTTTTCACCTGATGGTAATCAAATCGTAATGTCTTACACTGATCCAGAAATTGGTAATTCTGAAATTTATATTCTTGATCTAAAAACAAGAATTTCAAAAAGAGTTACTAATAATTCTTCAATTGATGTTTCTGCAAGTTTTTCACCAGATGGCAAAAAAATTGTTTTTAATTCAGATAGAAGTGGAAGAAGACATTTATATGTATGTGATAATAATGGAAAAAATATCAAGAGAATTAGCAGGGAAGCAGGAAGTTACTACACACCTGTCTGGTCTCCAAGAGGTGATATGATTGCATTCACTAAACAAGAGGGAGGCCAATTTTATATAGGTGTGATGGAGGTTGATGGTTCTAATGAAAGAATGATTGCAAAATCATTCCATGTTGAGGGCCCTACATGGGCTCCGAATGGCAGATTTTTAATGTATTTTAAAGAAGAAAGAACAGCTGAAGATGGTTCAGGAGGTGAATCTAGTCTATATTCTATTGATTTAACTGGATTTAATGAAAGAAAAGTAATAACTCCCTTAGGGGGATCGGACCCAGCTTGGTCTCCTTTGATGCATTAATTTAATATAATACAAAAAAATATACGAAATTTTGAAAAAAATGTTAAGGAATTCAATATAATTTAGTATATCTACTCAAAGTATTAAGGGAGCATTATTTATGTTTTACAAGTTTTTTATCTCTATATTTATGGTTTTATTTGTTGCCGCTTGTGCAACAACACCAAAAGATTCAGCTGACTCTTCTGGATCAGGGTCCAGTAGTTCTGGAAGTGATGTTTCTTCAGAAGGTACTATTACCGAAACTGCAGGAAGCGGAATAGTTTCTGGATCACAAGAAGATTTAATTGTTAATGTTGGTGATAGAGTATTTTTTGGATATGATAGTTCAGATTTAGACTCAGACGCTTTAGAGTTACTACAAGATCAAGTTGCATGGCTAAAACAGAACAGCGATGTCACAGTAACAATCGAAGGGCATTGTGACGAAAGAGGTACTAGAGAGTACAACTTAGCTCTTGGTGAAAAAAGAGCTCAGGCTGTTAAAAATTATCTAATAGGATTAGGAATAAATCCTGACAGGGTTTCAACTATTAGTTATGGTAAAGAAAGACCTGCTGTTGTAGGATCAAATGATGGAGCATGGGCTCAAAACAGACGATCAGTAACTTTAGTTAATTAATTATTTTTCCTTAATACTTTGGCGCTATAGAAATATAGCGCCATATTTTTATCTCATTTAGAAATTAAAAACCGTTAATGTTTAAATACATACTTACAGTTTTAATTTTATTTTTCTCAAGTTATGCTTTTTCTAATGAAAATGATCTAACAATCTCCCAACAATTAGAAAGATTACAAAGAGAAGTCTCAGATCTTTCCAAAGAAGTTTTTTCAAATTCACCGAATCAATCAAATGGAACAAATAATGATTTCGTTAAAAATCTTTCTGCTATCGATTTGCGAATATATGATATTGAAAACGATATAAAAAATTTAACTTCTAATTTAGAAGAATTATATTTTCAATTAGACGATATCTTTAATAAATTAGAAAATTTAGAATTAGTTATTAATAATTTCCAATCAGTTCCTTTAAATAATGTTGAAGTAGATACCGATGAAGCTTCACAAGATACTTCTGAAGTTAAAAGTAAAACTTTAAGTGACACTGAAACTGAAAATACACTTGGAACATTAAATATTTCAAAAAACACAAGTGATACAAATGAAGAAGTTATATCTGAAGATCAGGAAGTAAATTCTAATGAAAAGGAAGAGGTCTTATCACCTGAAGATCAATTCCAAAAAGCATTTGATAATATTAGAGATAAAAAATGGCAGGATGCCAAAACTTCATTCGAACAGTTTATTTCAGACAATCCTGATAATCAACTATCAGGTTCAGCACATTATTGGCTTGGAGAATTATATATTCTAGAAAAAAATTATAGAGAAGCAGCACTTATATTTGCAGAAGGTTTTCAAAAATTTCCAGATAGTATTAAAGCTGCAGAAATGCTTTTCAAACTTTCTCAGTCATTATACCAAGTTGAAAAAACTACTGAAGCTTGTAAAACTATGGAAAAATTAATTATTGATTTTCCAAAAAATAAAATAATTCCTCAAACAAAAAAACAAATTGTTGAGTATAATTGTTTAGAAAATAATGAATGAAGCTTACAAATAAAGAATTCATTAAAAACATAGAAAAAAAATATACTTTTGAAAAAAAACCTTCTGTCGCTGTGGCAGTTTCAGGCGGTCCAGATAGTATGTCATTATTATTCCTTGTAAATGCCTTTATAAAATTCAAAAAAGGGAAATTGATGGCTTTAATTGTAGATCATCGTATTAGAAAAAATTCTAAAGAGGAAGCTAAGTTTATTTCTAACTACTTGGATAAAAACAACATTAACTCTCAAATTCTAACTGTCAACAATGATAAAGTGACTAAGAAAAGCATGAATGAGGCTAGAAATAATCGTTATAATTTACTTACAGATTTTTGTATTAAAAATAAAATTTTGCATTTATTTATTGCTCATCATAAAGATGATAATTTAGAAACTTTTTTGAATAGAAGGATCGCTGGTAGTGATTTTTATGGTTTAAAATCAATGTCTGAACTATCATTTTACAACAGAGTCAATGTAGTAAGGCCACTTTTAAATTTCTCCAAAGAAATGTTATTAGACTACAATAAGAAAAATAAAATAGAATATATTAATGATCCATCAAATTTTAATTTAGATTATACTCGACCTACAATAAGAAATTTTCTTAAGAAATCTAACCAAAAAACAATTAAAGAAATAAATAAAGATTTTGAGAATATACTTTTTTATTCACCATATTTTATTCAAATGATACTTGAGATACTTCTTAAAAATATCGTTTATGTTGACAGCAAACAAATTGTTGTTAGCCTTCATAATATAAAAAATTTAAATGAAATTACTTCTGAAAATATTATACGAAGAATATATCAGTTTTTATTTTTTCAATCTTATGCTCCTCGATCGAAAAAAACTAGGATTCTAATAAGTGAAATGAAGAAATTAAATTTTAATATTTTTAATGTCAAAGGTATGATTGTAAAAAAAAATGATGATTTTCTTACATTTTCAAGAAAATCTCTTTAATTTTCTACAAAACTATTGTGTTTTTATAATAAATTCCTATGTATTAATTAGATGAAAAACATAAGTAAAAATGTTGTACTGTGGATTATAATTGGACTGTTATTAATTGTTCTTTTCAATCTTTTTCAAGGAACTTCTAACAATAGAAATAGCTCAAAAATATCCTTTTCTGACTTCATTGCGGCAACAGAAAGTGGAAATGTTTCTGAAGTTAATATTAATGGTAGCAACGTTACAGGATTTCTAAACGACGGACGATCATTTAGCACATATGTCCCTAATTATCCCAATTTGGTTGATAAACTTAATGAAAGTGGTGTTAAGATTACTGCTGAGCCCTCTGAAAGATCAATGCATCCACTTTTAAGTGTCTTACTATCGTGGTTTCCAATGCTTCTATTAATTGGAGTATGGATCTTCTTTATGCGCCAAATGCAAGGTGGTGGTGGAAAAGCAATGGGCTTTGGTAAATCTAAAGCCAAATTATTAAATGAAGCTGTAGGTAAGGTTACTTTTGATGATGTAGCAGGTATCGACGAAGCTAAACAAGAATTAGAAGAAGTCGTTGAATTTTTAAAAGACCCTTCTAAGTTCTCCAGATTAGGTGGTAAAATTCCAAGAGGCGCACTTTTAGTAGGTCCCCCAGGTACTGGAAAAACATTACTTGCAAGAGCTATTGCAGGCGAAGCAAACGTTCCTTTCTTTTCTATTTCAGGATCAGATTTTGTTGAAATGTTTGTAGGTGTTGGAGCTAGTAGAGTTAGAGATATGTTTGATCAAGGCAAAAAAAACGCACCTTGTATAGTTTTTATTGATGAAATTGACGCTGTCGGAAGACACCGTGGCGCTGGTCTTGGTGGGGGGAATGATGAAAGAGAGCAGACTCTTAATCAACTCCTTGTTGAAATGGATGGGTTTGAAGCAAATGCAGGTGTAATTATTATTGCTGCAACCAATAGACCTGATGTTCTTGATCCAGCTTTGCTTAGACCAGGAAGATTTGATAGACAAATAACAGTTAATAATCCTGATGTTATGGGAAGAGATAAAATACTTAAAGTTCATATTAAAAAAATTAAAGTTTCACCAAAATTTGATTCAAAAATTATTGCAAGGGGAACTCCCGGTTTCTCTGGAGCTGATTTGGCAAATTTAGTTAATGAAGCAGCATTATTAGCAGCTAGAAAAAATAAAAGAATGGTAACACTTGAGGATTTTGAAAGTGCTAAAGATAAAGTGATGATGGGTGCTGAAAAAAGATCTATGGTTATGTCAGAAGATGAAAAGAAACTTACAGCTTATCATGAGGCTGGTCATGCTGTAGCAACTCTTCACTCTCCAGCTTCTGATCCGATACATAAAGCAACTATAATTCCAAGAGGTAGGGCATTAGGTATGGTTATGAGACTTCCTGAAAAAGATCAACTGTCTATGAGAAAAGATCAAATGAAAGCCCATTTATTAATAGCTACTGGGGGAAGAATTGCAGAAGAAATGATTTTTGGTAAAGATAAAATTACAAATGGCGCAGCAAGCGATATTCAAATGGTGACAAATCTATCAAAAAAAATGATTACTGAATGGGGTATGAGTGAAAAATTAGGCCGTCTAAGATATAACAATGACAGCGAGGAAGTTTTCCTGGGACATTCAGTTGCTCAATCTAAAAATTTATCCGACTCTACAGCAAAATTAATTGATGAAGAAGTTAGATCTCTTGCTGAAGAAGCTGAAAATAATTGTCGAAAAATACTTCAAGACAATATTGAAGAACTGCATATTGTTGCTAAAGGACTTTTAGAGTATGAAACATTATCGGGTGATGAAATTAAAGATTTAATCAAAGGTATTAAGCCAACTCGTGATGATTTTGACAATGATATAAATACACCAAAAAAACCAGCTACATCAGTTCCAAAAACAGGTGGATCTGCCCCTGCTCCTGCAAACTAATTTAATTACTTCACTTTATTTATTTTTTTGAATAAAAGACATAAATGTCTAAAATATTTGGTACCGATGGTATACGGTGCTTAGTTAATGAGGAACCTCTTTCTGCTGAAACTTGTCTTAAAATTTCTAAAACAGTTGCATTTCTTCTAAAAAAGAAAAATTCTAAAAATAGCAGGGTTGTGATTTGCAAAGATACTAGATTATCTGGATATTTATATGAGCCACTTGTGACAGCTGGATTTATTTCTATGGGCATGGATGTAATTTTAGTCGGCCCCCTTCCAACACCAGCCGTCCCATTAATGATTAAAACTTTAAGAGCAGATATTGGCGTAATGATTACAGCTTCTCATAACACATATGAATATAATGGACTTAAATTTTTTGATAACACCGGAACAAAGCTAAGTTCATTGATAGAGCAAAAGGTTGAAAAAATAGTATTAGATAATAAAAAATATTCTAGAATCTCAAACAACACATTTATTTCTGGAAATGCAAGAAGACTGGAAGATGCCTCAGGTAGATACTCAGAATTCTTAAAAAGTACTTTGAATAAAACATCTTCCAAGAAAAAACTAAAAATTGTTTTAGATTGTGCGAATGGAGCCACATATAATATTGCTCCAAATCTATTCTGGGAGCTAGGTCATAATATAATTGCCATAAATAATAATCCAGATGGCTTAAACATTAATAAAAATTGTGGTGCAGTCGATGTGAAATCACTCTCACAAAATGTCATAAAAGAAAAGGCTGATGTTGGATTTGCATTTGATGGTGATGGAGATAGGTTAATAGTTGTAGATGAAGAAGGTAAAGAAGTTGATGGTGATAAAATTATAGGATTGTTATGTAAAAGTTATGTAAAACCTCAGAAAAAATCCAACCAACATGATGTTATTATAACGGTCATGTCTAATATGGGATTAGAAAATTATCTCACAAATAAATTAAAATTAAAGATTAAGCGAACATCTGTTGGAGATATAAACGTTATAAATCAAATGAAAAAATCTAATTCTATGATAGGTGGGGAACAATCAGGACATATAATATTGTCAGAATATTCTGAAACTGGTGATGGAATTTTGGCTGCTCTAAAAATCACTGAAATTTTGATATCAAATAAAAATAAGGCGAGCAAACTTTTTGATTTGTACAATGACTTTGCCCAAGAAAAAATTAACTTAAGTTATAAAACAAAAAATACCAAACTTTTAAAAATTCTTGATAAGTTAAAAAATGATAAACTATATAATAATAAAAAAATCAGATCTCTTGTAAGGTTATCTGGAACTGAACCATTAGTTAGAATACTAGTCGAAGGACAAGAAGTTACTGAGGTTAAAAAGAAATCTCTTGAAATAAAAAAATTAGTAAGGCCTTATCTTGGTTAATAAATTTTTAGTACCTGCAGGTTTTAAAGATAGTCTAAATTTCGATGCATCTATTGAGCACAAATATAAAAATAACATAATAAATTATTTTAGAGATAATGGTTTTACTTTAATTAAAACCCCACTAATTGAATTTAGCAAAAATTTAGACAACAATACTTTAAGTTTAAAAACTAACAAAAAAAAAGATCAATTAAGTATTCGAAACGATATAACTCCACAAATAATTAGAATTGCCTCATCTAGACTAGCTAATAAAATACGACCTCTCAAATTATGTTACTATGGAGAAGTTGTTAGAAAAGTTGGAACTATTTTAAGACCTGAAAGGCAATTTCAGCAGGTTGGTGCTGAGATTATTGGATCTGAAAGCTATAAGGCTGATGTAGAAATTATTAATCTTGCTTACGAAACTTTAAAAAAAATTGGAGTTAAAAATATTGTTATCGAAATTACAGCGCCATTTTTTCTCGATAGTTTGCTTAAAAAAATAACTAATAAAGATTTAAAAAATAAACTAAAAAAATATATTAAATTAAAAGATATTAATAATTGTTTAAAGTTATTAAAAAAAAATGAATTATATAATTCATTTAAAACTTTACATTTATGTTCAGGAGCAATTCAAAATAAAAAAAAATATATTTCAAAGTTAAACAAAATAATAGGCTATAACAATGAAGTAGAAAGACTAATAAAAATATCTAATCTAATTAAAACTTCAAAGAATGATTCTTTAAATATAGATTTTTTTGACTTACAAAAAAACAAAAATTACTACAAGGGTATAAAATTCACATTTTTTGCTAAAGATGTAAGGGGTGAAATTGCTGGAGGAGGTCGATATAATTTAAAATATGGCTCTAATTCTGAGACAGCAATAGGATATACGTGTTACATGGATACAATTTTAAGATCTTCATCGTTGATTAATCAAAATAAAAGAATTTTAATTGCATTTAATACCAGTGATAAAATTAAACAAAAATTAATAAATAAAGGTTATAGTTTATTTAAAACTTTTGAAGATAATAGTGATATAAAAAAAGAGGCAAAAAAATTTGGAATCAAGTATTATTTGATGAATAATATAGTTAAGCAGATCTAATGTTTTATACAATAGTTGGAACCCAGTGGGGAGATGAAGGAAAAGGTAAAATTGTTGATTGGATTTCTTCTAAAGCTGACTTAATAGTCAGATACCAAGGTGGAAATAATGCAGGTCATACAATTAAAGTAGATAATAATGTCTATAAACTTAATCTATTACCTTCAGGAATAATTAATAATAAAAAATGTGCTATTGGAAATGGCGTTGTCTTAGATCCGTGGGCATTAATTAATGAAATTAATAATCTTAAAGAACAAGGAATAGAGGTAAACGAAGACAATTTATATATTGCCGATAATATTTGTTTGATCTTACCTATTCATAAACTTCTTGATGAAATTAATGAAATCACAAGAGGAAAGAAAGAACTAGGTACAACTAAGAAAGGCATTGGTCCAGCATACGAGGATAAAGTTGGTAGAAGAGCAATAAGAATTTGTGATTTAAAAGATCCAACATATTTAAAACAAAAAATTGATAACCTTTATGAATTTCATAAAGATAAAATTTCAAAACATATTCATAAAATTACACATAATTATTATGAAGAACTTTTGTCCATGTCTAATTATCTTAACTCTTTTAGTGTTCCATTATGGAAAATAATAAATGAATTAGGTCAAAAAAATAAAAACATTGTTTTTGAAGGGGCGCAAGGTTCAATGCTGGACATTGATTTTGGTACATATCCTTATGTTACATCATCAAGTACAATATCAGGTCAGATATTTTCTGGCACAGGTTTTAGTTATAGAAATGACCACAAAATTTTAGGAATCACAAAGGCGTATACTACTAGAGTTGGATCAGGACCATTTCCAACAGAGTTAATGGATGAAATTGGAGAACATCTTGGTGAAAAAGGTCAAGAATTTGGGACAGTCACAAAAAGAAAAAGAAGGTGTGGTTGGTTTGATAGTGTACTTTTGAAACAATCAATTAAACTTAATGGTATTACAGATATTGTACTTACTAAACTTGACGTCTTAGATGAATTAAAAGAAATTAATGTATGTACTGGATACTTAATTGATAACAAACATTATGATTATTTACCTAGTGAAGAATTTTTATTTGATAAAATCAAACCTATTTATAAAAAAGTTGTTGGTTGGGAAAAATCAACAGCAGGGATTAACAAATTTGATGATCTTCCTGAAAATGCTAAAAAATATATTAAAATACTTGAAGATCTTATGGAAACTAACATTTCAATTGTTTCAACAGGGCCAGACAGAAAGGAGACAATTGATATAAACGGAACTTTATCTAATATTTGAAATTTCTTTTTGAAGTTTTTCTAATGCTTTCTCTTCAATTTGCCTTACTCTTTCTCTGCTTATTTTATATTTTTTACTCAAATCTTCTAACTTTAATGGATTTTCACTTAGTTTTCGAAGTTTAATAATTTCTTTTTCTCTTTCGTTCAAAACTTCAAAAGCTTTTGAAAATAAACTTCTTCGATAATCAAGCTCATCTTTATTTTCAATTATTCTGTCCTGAGTTTCTTGTTTATCTTCTATTAAATCCTGCCATTCAGTATCATGTTCTTCACCAAGTTTAACATTCAAAGATTGATCTGATGTAAAAAGTCTATTTTCCATATCGATTACTTCACCTTCTTTTACATCTAGTCTAGTTGCAATCTCTCTGACATTTTCTGGTGACAAATTACCTGAATCAATTGAGATAAGTTGATTTTTAATTTTACGTAAATTAAAAAAAAGTTTTTTCTGAGCTGCGGTAGTTCCAATTTTTACTAAAGACCAACTATGTAAAACATATTCTTGTATTTGAGCTCTTATCCACCACATTGCATATGTTGCTAATCTAAAACCTTTTTCTGGATCAAATCTTTTAACTGCTTGCATGATTCCAACATTACCCTCTGAAATTAAGTCAGTAACAGGTAAGCCATACCCTCTATACCCCATTGCTATTTTGGCAACTAATCGAAGGTGACTTGTAACTAGTTTATGCGCAGCGTCTGAATCTCCATGTTCCTTATAACGTTTAGCTAACATGTACTCCTCTTCAGCAGTGAGCATTGGAAATTTTTTAATTTCCTGCAAGTATACTGCTAAATTTCCTTCACTTGATAGTACTGGTAAATTCATAATACGCCTATATCATAAATAAAATATAATTTAATATTTAAGCAATAATTCAATTAAATTCTTAAAATCTTCAGGAATTTCAATATCAAAATCCATCCTTTTTTTTGATGTAGGATGATCAAAACCAAGATGATAAGCATGCAATGCTTGTCTTTCAAAATTTTTTAAAATCATGAATTTATTAAATGTATTTTTATCTTTTCCAAATTGATTAATTTTACTTTTTCCATAAATCTTATCACCAATTATTGGAGAATTTTTAGAAGTTAAATGAAGTCTAATTTGATGCGTTCTTCCAGTATGTAAATGACAGTCAACTAAACTAGCAATACCAAAAGTTTTTTCTAATTTAATATCGGTTTTAGAATATTTTCCAAAACCCTTATTGTTTAAACTCATTTTTTTTCTATTTTTTCTATTTCTCTCTATGTACCCTTCAATTGATTGATTATCAGGAGTTCCCCAAACTATTGCTTTATATCTACGAGATATTGTATGTTCTTTGAATTGTTCGGCTAAATTAATATGAACATTATTATTCTTCGCAACAACAAGAATTCCACTCGTATCCTTATCTAAACGATGGACTATTCCTGGTCTAGAATTATTATCTAAATTACTTAGTTGATTATTAGTGTAATGCATAAGAGCATTCACAAGAGTGCCGCTTTCATTTCCAGGAGCTGGATGCATTACTAAATTTGGAGGTTTATTTATAACAATTAAATCTTCATCTTCAAAAATAATGTTTAAGTCTATATTTTCAGCTAAATGTTTTGTTTCTTGCTTTAAGATAATCTTAATAAAGTAATTTTCATTTTCTTTAGTTATGTAAGATGGATCTTTTATTTCCTTTTCATCAAGACATACATTGCCATTTAATATTAAAGTTTTAATTTGTGTTCTTGAATATCCTTCCAATTTTGAAACGAGCACTTTATCTAATCTTTGTGAACTTAATTGTTTATTTATAGTTAATTTAAGATTATAAAATTCTTTCATGTCTCAAAAAATTCTTAAATTTATTGTAATATTTTTAGGTCTATTAATTGTTATTTGTTTTTTAGCTCTAGTTTATGGTTTGTATATAAAAACAACAAAAAAACAAAGTAATTTAGAAACAAATTTAATTGAATATAATTTAAATTTAGAAAAAGAGCACAAAATTACAGATATAGATATGATTGATAATAATCGGATTTTGTTTACAATAAAAAGTAATGATAAAGTTTATGCTTTAATATATGATACACAAACATCAAATATTACAAAAATAGATACATCTAATGAATAAAGATAATAATTTTGAAAATAATTTAAAAAAACTTGAGTCTATTGTTGAGAAATTAGAAAATGGTGAAGTTGATTTAGAAGAATCTGTAAAACTTTACGAAGAAGGAATGAATTTAAAAAAAGCATGTGAGGAAAAATTAAAAAGTATTGAAAGCCAAATTAAAAAAATTAAGCAAGAAAACAATAAAGTTACAAAAGAAGATTTTAAGTAATTTTCAAATTTGAGTAAAAATCTAAAAATAAGACTTGATCAGCTTTTAATGGATAGAAACTTAGCTGATAGTAAATCAAAGGCCCAATCTATGATTATGGCCGGTCAAGTTTATGTAAACGATAAAATTATTACCAAAAGTGGTAACAGTTTTAATGAAAACTCAAAAATAAAAATTGAACAACTACATCCTCCATGGGTATCAAGAGGTGCATTCAAATTACTTAAAGCGATTGATCATTTTAAGATTGATATTGAAAATAAAATTTGTCTAGATATCGGTTCATCAACTGGTGGATTCACTGAAGTTCTTTTAAAAAAAAACGCTAAAAAAATATATTCTATTGATGTTGGTACAAATCAACTTCATGAAAAATTAAAAAAAGAAAAAAAAATTATTAGTATAGAAAATTTTAATGCTAAATATTTAGATAACTCAATAATTCATGAAAAAATTAATTTAGTAGTCTGTGATGTTAGTTTCATTAGTCTAACAAAGGTTATAGAACCTAGTTTGAAGCTTTTATCAAATAAAGCTGAGATTATTTCACTAATTAAGCCGCAATTTGAAACTAATAAAATAAATTTGAAAAAAGGTATTGTGAAAGATCCATTGATTCATGAACAAGTATGTAATGATATATCGAATTGGTTTAAAAAAACAATTAAGGCTGAAGTTGTAGGTTTAGTCGAAAGTCCAATAACTGGACCAAAAGGAAATAAAGAATTTTTGATTTATAATATTTTAGAGAAATCTTAAACAATGATCAGCTATAGTTGTGGCAACCATTGCTTCACCGACAGGAACAGCTCTTATACCAACACATGGATCATGACGACCTTTAGTAGATATTGTTGTTTCTTTTAATTTTGTATTAATTGTTTTTTTTGTGGATAATATTGAGCTTGTAGGTTTTACTACAAATCTAGTAATTAATTCTTGGCCCGTTGTAATACCTCCAAGAACTCCACCATTATTATTTGAAAGAAATAAAGGTTTTTTATTTTTTATTCTCATTTCATCAACATTAGAAATTCCAGTTTCATAAACACTACTAAATCCATTTCCCATTTCTACTCCCTTAACAGCATTAATAGACATCAATGCCTTAGCAATATCAGAGTCTATTTTTTCATAAATAGGTTCTCCTAATCCAGCTGGCAAACCTCTCACTCTAATTTCAATTATTGCACCTAAAGAGGAACCAGATTTTCTTGCAGTTTGTATTTCGTTTTCCCATATTTTAATAATTTCTTTATCAGGACTCCAAAAATTATTTTTTGGAATAAAATTATTATTCCAATTATCATAATTAATTTTATGATTACCTATTTGAATTAATGCACCTGTTATTAGAACTTGATTTTTAATTTTATTTTTTATGATTTTTCTTGCTATTGCCCCTGCTGCTACTCTCATTGCAGTTTCTCTAGCACTAGATCTACCACCACCCCTATAATCTCTTATGCCATATTTTTTCCAATATGTATAATCTGCATGACCTGGTCTAAATTTACTTTTGATATCACCATAATCTTTTGATCTCTGATCTTGATTGTAGATAATTATAGAAATAGGATGACCTGTTGTTTTTCCCTCAAAAGTTCCAGATAGTATTTCAACTTTATCCTCTTCTTTTCTTTGAGTTGTAAATTTTGACTGACCAGGTTTTCTTTTATCTAAATAGGGTTGAATATCTTTTTCAGTTAAATTTATGTTTGATGGCACTCCATCGACAACACAACCAATAGCTTTGCCATGGCTTTCTCCCCATGTGGTAAAGTTAAAGATTTTTCCTATTGAATTAGAAGTCATTTTTTAGAATTTGTAAATTCACCTAATAGTTCTGAAACACTTTCACTCTCATCAACTGCAACCATTCCTACAGTATGATAGCCACAATCGACATGTTGTATCTCACCAGTAACGGCACTCCCAAGATCACTTAAGAGATACAAAGCAGAATTTCCAACATCTTGCTGATTTACATTTCTTTTAAGTGGAGCATTAAGCTCATTCCATTTTAGAATAAATCTAAAATCACCTATTCCTGATGCTGCTAAAGTTTTAATTGGCCCAGCACTAATAGCATTAACTCTTATATTTTTTTCTCCCAAATCAACTGCTAAATATCTAACACTTGCCTCTAAAGCTGCTTTTGCAACTCCCATAACATTATAATGAGGCATAACTTGTTCTGATCCATAATATGTTAAAGTTAAAATTGATCCACCATTATTCATTAAAGGTTCTGCTAGCCTACAAGCCTCTGTAAAAGAATAACATGATATATGCATAGTTTGTTTAAAATTATCAGAAGATGTATTGTAATATTTACCTCTTAATTCATCTTTGTTGGAAAAACCAATTCCATGAACAAGAAAATCTAATTCACCCCATTTATTTTTAAGTGTTTCAAACACATTATTCATACTTTGTGAGTCTGAAACATCACAAGGAATAATAGTGTTAGACCCTATTTCTTCTGCAAGTGGCTGAACTCTTTTCTTAAGAGCTTCTCCTTGATAAGTAAGTGCAATTTCTGCTCCCTGTTCTGCTAATTTTTTTGCAATACCCCAAGCAATAGATCTGTCATTTGCCACACCCATAATTAAACCTTTTTTATTTTGCATCAACATATTGTAAATCAGTGTTTTTTTATAAATATAGATATATATACTTATAAAATAATATTCATATCTATAATATGCAATCAAATCAAAAATTAATAAATTCTGATCAAAAACCAATTGAACTTTTTCAAGAATGGTTTGAAGAGGCAAAGAAAAGTGAAATCAATGATCCAAATGCTATGAACCTTGCTACTATATCTTCTGATGGCACACCCAGCTCGCGAATTGTTTTACTTAAATCATATGATGATAAAGGGTTTGTTTTTTACACAAATTCAAATAGCAAAAAAGGTAAGGCAATTAAAAACAACGATAGTGTAGCTTTAAATTTTCATTGGAAAACACTTCAAAGACAAATTAGAATAGAAGGTAATGTTTCACAAATTTCAAACGCTGAAGCTGATGAATATTATAATTCAAGGCCGCTAGGAAGTAGAATAGGAGCTTGGGCTTCACTACAGTCAGAAGAACTAGATGATAGATCGACATTAACTAAAAGAGTAGAAGAGTTTGAAAAAAAATTTTCAGATAATGATGTACCAAGACCTTCACATTGGAATGGTTACTTAGTAGCACCTATATTAATTGAATTTTGGCAAGATATGCCATTTAGATTGCATGACAGACTTGAATTCCGTATGGAAAATGATGGTTGGGTTACAAGAAAATTATATCCTTAATTATCTTCTTTCCATTTTTGTAAAATCCATGAACTAGAATTTGATTTATTATCACCACCTATACCCCAAAGTAACTGTATATTGTTTTTTTCACAGAATATTGATTCTGGTGTTGTACTATTATTTCTATCACCTCCATTTGCAAATTTAATAATTGATTTTGGATATTTATTTTTTACTTTTTTAAGACCATCGATGCATGTCTTATCTCCGTCATCAAATTCTATAACATCAATAACATTTTTTAACTCATTCATAATTATAGTTCTTTCAATAAAAGGAAGAAATTCTTTGCCCTTCTTTTTTTGAAGCCATAAATCAGAATTTAGCAAAACTACAACTTCACCATGTTTAGCAGCTTCTTTAATTAATTTTATATGACCACTGTGAATTGGGTCAAAACCTCCACTGACAACAACTATTTCACGCATATTTGCTTCTCCATTTTCCTGGATCTTCTAAAAATTCTTTTAAGTTTGAAACCTTATCTTCAGAATATATTTTTTCACTTTCAATATAATTTATTACATCTTTCCAAGTACACAGTGAGTGCATATTTACATTTAATTTAAATAATTCTGATTCATTGAAATTAAAAATATCATAATAAAATATTACAAATATATCTTTAACTTTTAATCCAGCTTCACGCATTGCGTTAATAAAAATTATTTTACTACCTCCATCAGTAGCTAGATCTTCAACTAAAAGAGCTTTTTGATTTTTTTCAAATTCACCTTCAATTTGTTTGTTTTTTCCAAAACCTTTTGTTTTTTTTCTAATATAAATCATTTGTTTATCTAATTTTTGAGAAATAAAAGCAGCATAGGGAATTCCAGCGGTCTCTCCACCAGCAATAATTTCTGCCTCAATATTATTTTTAATTAAATAATCTATGGCTTTATCAATTATAAAATGTCTTTCTTTTGTAAAAGAAATAATTTTTCTACAATCAACATAAACAGGACTAGCCAAGCCTGATGTAAGAGTAAAATATTTATCAAATGAAAAATTAATAGACTTTATATCCACTAATATTTTAGCTATCTCTTTAGACATTTTTTTAAGTTATTTGTGCAATATGTTCAAATGATAAATTTCCAGGGACAATCATTATTGGTATTCTTAGATTTGTTATTTCATTACTCACTAGAGAAGTTATTATTGGACCAGGGTTTTTACTATTTGGATCAGTATTTGCAGCTAAAACTAGAACATTAATATTTTTTTCCTCATCTAATAATTGTTTTAATTCAGATATAGTATCACCCTCTCTTAAAGCGAGAGCAGGGTAGTCACCTGTTCTTTCTTGGACAAATGAGGCAGCTTTTTTAAGAATTGTTTCTGCTTCTTCTCTAGCTTCCTCTTTCATAATGTCTGTAACACCCTTGGTTGTTAGAACATCCAAAGGCTCTATGAATGTTGCAATTATAATTTTTCTTCCCGTTTTTTTTGATCTTGCGCAAGCATATTCAAGAGCTGTATTCATTTCTTCTGAATTATCTGCAACAACTAAGATATATCTATCATCACTCATTTACTTCTCCTAAATAAAGCAGCAGCAATAAAACCTGAAAATATTGAAAAGATAATTACAAAAACTCCGTATGTAGCTGCATTTTCATTGGCAAAGTCAAATATTTGACTTCCTATACCAGTTTTTTTTATAACTATATTTTTTTGATCAGTACTCATAATTGTATTATTTCTTATATAGTAAATATCAACATTATAAATCCCTGGTATTGTATTTGTTGGAAAAAAAACGCTAGTTTGAAATAATTTATCTTTGACCTTTTTCATTTCAAAACTTTTATAAAATGATTGTTCTTTTTTTATTCTAACAAAATTTTCATTCCAATTTTCTTGGTCATTTTTGAAAATAAAATTTTGATTAAAAGTCTTATTATTTAAAATTTTTTCAAAACTTAGATCCTCATTAATTAATATCGGTTCAGGCAAGATTTCGTTAATTTCTTTTGAGGAGGATAAAAAGAATAAAGATGGAATGTTACTATAGGTAACGTATTGATTATTTATCCATATTCCAAAATACCTCTCTTTTTTTTGTATTCTCATTTTTGACGGCGGCCCTTTAATTGTCAAGAGTGTCTCATGATCATCTTTTAGTAACCCAAAAATAATAATTTCTTTTCCATTAAAATCTGTTTTTAATTCAATACTGTCCTCAGATAAGTCAAAGTAAATTTCTTCAGCATGAAGAAAGTTATAAAAAAAAATTATAGTCAATAAAATTGTTAGATTAAAAGCAAACTTTATATATAGATTTTTAATCATCTATTTTTGTCACTTCTAAAATATAAAATTCTAAATAAAATCCAATTAATGCAAAAATTGATACTAATAAAAAAGATGATTTCTCAATCAATATATCAACCACTAATATATCTTTTTGCATAAGCATATAAATTGGAATTACAGTGGATAAAATAATAATACTTAGTTTTGCAAATGAATCATTAAATAATATGTCTTTAAAAATTTTATTAAGATCTTTTTTAATAAATACTCTGAAATTTGACCAAATATATATTTTGTTAAATGAATTTATAACAATTATTAGAATTAAAAAATATTCAATATTCTTTAGATTAAAATCAATAGTTGTAAAAATAAAATATATGAAGAGACAAACTACGATCAATAAATTAATTGAAAAATTAAATATTGATATCATATCATTACCAATGAAAATAAATCATTTGGCCTTAAAACAAGATCTGTAAAAATTTTACCACAGACACCCAGTACTAATATAGCCAAAATACCTCTCAAATATTCTGCTTTTAATTTAGACCCAAAAATTACGCCAATTTGTGCACCAATTACTCCTCCAAATATCATTAGTGCAGACAGCACAATATCTACATTATAATTTATGTAGGATTGAAAGAATGTTGCATTAGCAGTAACAAAAATGATTTGAAATAAAGAGGTCCCAACTACTATACTTGTTGGCATTCCAAGTATGTATACCATTGCAGGTATCATTATAAATCCTCCTCCAACTCCCATCATTGCGGACATTACTCCAACTGCAAACCCTATCAGTACAGGTGGTATCGCACTTATATAAAGTTTTGATCTATGAAAGCGAACTTTGAATGGAAGTCCGTGAAACCAAGAATGTTGATGTAGTTTTGTTTTTTTGGTGTTTCTTGCTCTATAGTGTTTTATTGTTGTTCTTGCGCTTTCAAAAGCCATACTAAAACCAATAAAACCTAAAAAGAAAAGAAATAGTAACTGAATAACTAAATCAATTTGACCAAAGTTTTTTAGATAACTGAAAATATTTACACCAACTGTGGAACCAATTAAACCTCCTATTAAAAGGAATATACCCATCTTTATATCAACATTTCTTTTTCTCCAGTGAGCAATAAAACCTGAAACTGAAGTTGCTAAAACGTGCGGAGCTTCAGAACCAACAGCTACAACCGGAGGTATACCTAAAAAAATTAATAGTGGTGTCATTAAAAATCCACCACCAACACCAAAAATTCCTGAAAGTATTCCTATACTCATACCAATAAAGATAATGAGAAAAATGTTGACATTCATTTCAGCTATTGGAAGGTAAATTGACATGTTTTTTTATAAATTTTATATAATTATTACTTAATAAGTACAAATTATATTTATTTTAGAAAATTATGTAAAATTATTTAGTACTATGATTCCGATATAACTTACAATTCCAACACAACAAGCTGCAGAAAAACCAACATAAAATGGTCTTATGCCTAAGCTTTTTAAAGAAACTAAATTTGTACTTATGCCAACAGCTACCATTGCTATTGCTAGAGAATACTCAGCGATAGATTTGATAATATTGATGATTAATTGCCAGTTATTGTTAGTTAATATTTCAAAAGCTAGATTACTATTTTGAATTCCATAATCTCCAATTGATCTTATAAGACCCATAAGAATAAAACCAATTATGAAAATTGGAAACATAGATATTAATGATGGTTTGCTATTGTTTTCACCAATATTATTTCTTAGATAGATATAGCTTATTGTAGGAATGACGATTATCATGCTGACATTTCTTACTAATTTTGTAATCGTTGCTATATCCATAGTTTTTGGTGAATTGAATTGTTCTGCATATATCAATCCAGCACCAGCAACTTGAGCTGTTTCATGTATTGAAGTTCCAAGAAATAATCCTGATGCTAACTCATCTCCACTGAAAAGATAATATGCCATAAATGGATAGAGGAACATTGCAATTATTCCAAATATTGTAATATTTGCTATGGCATAAGCAACTTCCTCTTTATCAGCATTAATTGCAGGACTAGTTGCTACAATTGCGGATGCTCCACAAATACTTGTTCCAACTGCAATCAATGATCCCATTTTTGAAGAAACATTTAATAACTTGCATAAATAATTTACAACAAAAATGGATATAATTATACAAGCAACAATTAGAGGAATTCCAACTATTCCAACTTTAAATATATCTAAAAGTCCTAGTCTAATACCAAGACATATTATTCCTAATCTTAAAATAAATTTTAAAGAAAACTTAATTCCTTCTAATAAAAAATTATTAATATGAAATATATTGCCTATCAAAAGACCAAATATTATTGATAGCATTATTGGTGATATTGGACTTTTTTTTAAATTTAAAATTTCTTTTCCGATAAAATCACTTAGGTATATGCCTAAATAAGCAATTACAAAACAAAAGATAATTCCTGGGAATATTTTATATATTGAAGTTACCATCTAGAATATTCTTTATACAAAAAAAATATTTTTTACATATTTATATTAATGTTAGATATTTTTTGCAGTATTCCATTCTTCTTGAGTATTAACATTGAAAAAATTCTTTTCCTGGCTTTTATCGAATTCAACAAATTTATATTTGTGTTTTTTAACCCAAAACATAATTTTACTATTTTTTAATTTTAACTCATTTTCCAAACTAGTTATTAACGATATATGCCACATTGCTATTACAGGATGATGTCTACTATTTGATCTTGCAATCAATATTTTTATATTTCCATCATATGCCTCTAAAAACTTATCTAAAAGATTATCGGGTAAAAATGGGGTATCACTTGGAACAGTAAAAACCCATTCTTTGTTTGTGTAATTTTCTTTAGTCCATAACATAGATGCGTGGATCCCTGCTAAAGGTCCCACAAATCCTTTAAATCTATCTTCGATTATTGGGTAATTAATTTTCTTAAAAATTTCTAAGTCATTAGCATTTATTATTATTTCATTATTATATTTTTTAAGCTTATTTATTATTTTGTCTAAGATTGTAATTCCATTTATTTTAGCAAAAGCTTTAAATCCACCTCCAAATCTTTTTGACTGACCTCCAGCAAGTATGGCAAACAAAATTTTTTGCTTATTTATGATCAATTCTATGTTCCCCAGAAAGTACTAAATATTTTTTTCCTTTTGCTCGTCCAATAAGCGTTAAATTTGAGCCTCTCGCCAGCTCAACACCCCATGCGGTGAACCCTGATCTAGAAATTAAAATTGGAATACCCATTTTTATAGTTTTAATAACCATTTCACTAGTTAGTCTTCCTGTGGTGTAAAAAATTTTATTTGATGAGCTAATTTTTTTTAAAAACATAAAACCAGCAATTTTATCTACAGCATTATGTCTCCCAACGTCTTCCATATAAATCAATGGTTTATTATTTTGAATAATGGCACAACCATGTATTGCTCCAGTTTCTAAATATAAGCTCGGTGTTAACGTGATTTTTTTTGAAATTTCATAAATCCATTTATGTTTAATTTTCTTTTTGGATTTTAATTTTGATTTTTTTATTTCAGCATAGATATCACCAAATACTGTACCTATTGCACAACCACTAGTTGTTATTTTCTTTCTTAATTTATTTTCATAATTTGTTTTACGTTTTGTTCGTATAACAACCACACCTAAATCTTTATCAATATCAACTTTTGTAATTATGTCATTTTTCTTAAGCATATTTTGATTTAATAAATATCCAACTGCAAGATATTTTGGATGATCACTAATAGACATTAGTGTTACTATCTCTTGATTATTAAGAAAAATTGTAAGAGCTTTTTCATTAATAACTTTTGAAATTATTTTATTCCCTTTCTCATCAAAACCATTTAATTTTGTAATCAAGGACTTATTATTAATATCTGGTGAGACTAAATATTTCTCTTTTTTTGCCATATGTTGTAATTAAACTAATAATTTAAATGAACATATTAGAAATTTTCACAAATTCCATACTATTAATTATTACTTTAGATAATGAACTATGGGACATTATACTTTTATCATTATTTGTAAGTTTTACTGCCCTAATTATTGCATCATTATTAGGATTTATAGTAGGGTATTATTTTGCAATTTATAATTTTTATTTCAAAAAAATTATTTTAATAATTATAAACTCATTGATGGGCATTCCTCCAGTTGTAGTTGGTTTAATTGTTTATTTTATTTTTGCATCAGGTGGGCCTTTAGGTATCTTACAACTTCTATACACACCTTCTGCGATGATTATTGCTCAAACCATAATAATTTTTCCAATAATTGCTTCATTATCTCATGAGATATTTTCTAAAAATTGGTTTGAATTTAAAGATCAGATAAGATCCTTAAATATTCCTTTTTGGGGATCTGTAAAACTTTTATTTAACCATAGTTATTTTTTATTAATAACAACATTATTATCTGCTTTTGGAAGAGCAATTTCAGAAGTTGGTGCAGTTATGATTGTGGGTGGTAATATTGATCATTATACACGAGTAATGACCACTGCTATATCTTTAGAAACTAGAATGGGAAATTTAGAATACGCTATGGCATTAGGTTTAGTTTTAATATCTATAACAATAATTATTTACTCTCTTGTATATTTATTAAATAATAGATCTATTAAATGAAAATAGTAGGAATTGTTGGCTGGAAGGACTCAGGGAAAACGACTATTGCAACTAAAATTATAAATAAACTTAGCTCTAAAAATTTTCGTGTTGCTTCAATTAAACATGCACATGACGAATTTGATATAGATCATGAGAATACAGATAGCTTTAAGCATAGATTAGCGGGATCTTCTCAAGTAATAGTTAGTTCATCGAAGCGATGGGTTAAAATATCAGAGCTAAACAATTCAAAAGAAAAAACATTAGATGAATTAATTAATCAACTTTCAGAAATTGATATTGTAATAGTAGAAGGGTTTAAAAATGACAATCACCCCAAAATTGAAATAATTAAAAATGATAATGATAATTACTTATTTACCAAAATTAAAAATATAAAAGCTATTATTTCAAATAATAAACTTGAAACTGACTTGAGAATTTTTAAGAATGACGAAATTGATAATATAGTCGATTTTATTTTGAGAGAATTTTAATGAATAAATCACCTCTAACTAAAAAACAAATTGTTAATTTATTTAAAAAACAAAAGATTGTAATTTTTAACTCTGAAAAAGTTAATTTAGAAAATTCAGAGGATAGATTTCTTTATGAAAATATAAAAAGTAAAATTAATTTACCTCCTTTTAATAATTCTGCTGTAGACGGTTATGCTATTTTAAAAACAGATTTAAAAACAAAAAAAGTTTTTTTTTGTAATAGACGAATAGCAGCTGGAGATAAAAAAAATATAAAAGTAAAACCTGGTGAAGCAGTTAGAATTTTTACTGGCGCCAAAATGCCTTCGAATTCATCAACTGTAGTTATGCAGGAAAATACATACAAGAAAGGAAATAAAATTCATTTAATTAAAATTCCAAAATTTGGAGATAATTATAGATTAAAGGGTGAAGATATAAAAAAAAACCAAAAAATATTGGGAAAGGGGTCTAAATTAAATCAACAAAATATTAATTTAATTGCTGCTACTGGTATTAGTAAAATAAAAGTATTTAAAAAAATTAAAATTGGTTTCTTTACAAGTGGTAATGAATTACGAAAACCAACTAAAAATTTAAAAAATTCTGAAATTAATAATTCAAATTATTATAGTTTAAATAATTTACTTGATAATAATTTTATAGAAAAAAAATATTGTGGAAATCTCAAAGATAATTTTAAATCTATTAAAAACAAAATTTTTAATAATTCAAAAAAATTTAATGTAATAATAACTGCTGGTGGTGCATCTGTTGGTGATGAAGATCATTTAATTAAAGTTTTATCTGAAATAGGTAAAGTATATTTTTGGAGAGCAGCAATAAAACCAGGAAGACCTATTGCAGTTGGAAAAATAAATAAGTGCTACATAATTTGCTTACCAGGTAATCCAGTTTCTGTTCAATTACTATATGCAATGTTAGTAAAGCCATTAATAGAAAAAATATCTGGTGGAAATTTTAAACTTCCATCTTCAAGTAAAATTACAGCAAATTTTTCTATGAAGAAAAAAACAAAAAGAATGGAGTGGTTACGCGTAAATAAAGAAACTATTAATAATATAAATATTGCAAATAAATTTCCTAAACAAGGTTCTGGAATGATTAGTTCTATATCCTATTCAGATGGTATAATTGAAATTGATGAAAATGTTTCTCAAGTAAACAAAGGAGATATATTTGATTTTTATAATTACGAAAGTTTATTTTAATTTTTAATTTTAAACTTATAACGAATTACAATTTTATCTTTAGTTTTTTTACAACTTAAATATTCATAGTTGGACTGATCACAATAATGTTCAAAGTCTGCTTCAGCCAAAGGATCAGTTGCAATAATTTTAATAATTGTATCCTTGTTTAATTCTGAAGCAAGTTTCCTAGCCTTAAGCACGGGTATAGGACATTCTGTACCACTAGTATCAAGAACTAATTCTTCATTTTCAACTGAATCTTTCATAGTTTTCTGATACTTAATATATAGTATAATATTAATTGGAATGGATAAATTTGTTTCTCAAACAGAAACTTCTTTAAAAAAGAAGAAAAGACGTTGGACTCCAAAAGGAAGACAAGTCGAAGATAAATATTTAGATGAAGTTTCTAAATTGTTTTCAGGATTAATATTTAAGCGAGATGAATTAATAGAATATTTGCATATATTACAAGATAAATTTGGTGTTTTGTACGATAAACATCTAGTAGCTCTATCTACTATTATTAACTTACCACTTTCTGAAATTTATGAAGTTGCAACTTTTTATGCTCACTTTAATATTGTTAAAGATAGTAAAGATTATAACCCAGTGAATGTTGTAAGGGTTTGTGAAAGTTTGACTTGTGAATTATTTGGCGCACACAAATTACTACAAGATATAAAAAAATTAGAAAATAAAAATATAAAAGTCGTACCTGGGCCATGTATGGGAAGATGTAATGTTGCTCCTACTGTCTGCGTAGGAAAAAATTATGTTGATGTGGCTAATTTTGATAAAGTTAAAAAAACAATCGATGAAAAAAATTTTAACCCCTTCATTCCAGATTATATAAATTTATCTTTTTATAAAAAAAATGGTGGTTATGAAATTGCGAAAAAAATAAAAAATGGTGTGATTTCAAAAAAACAAGTATTGGATTCATTAAACGAAAGCGGATTAAAAGGTAAGGGTGGTGCTGGATTTCCTACAGGAAAAAAATGGGAAATTGTTTCAAATTACAATGGTAAAAAATATGTTGCTGTTAATGGTGATGAAGGTGAACCAGGAACATTTAAAGATAGGTCATATTTAGAAAGTGATCCACATAGATTTTTAGAAGGAGCTTTAATTGCATCCTATTTTATAAATGCTCAAAAAGTCTACATTTATATGAGAGATGAATATCCAACAGTAATAAAAATTTTACTTGATGAAATAAATAAAATGGAAGATGAAGAAATAATTCCAAAAGACTTTTTTATAGTAAGAAGAGGGGCAGGAGCCTATATTTGTGGAGAAGAATCAGCAATGATAGAAAGTATTGAAGGCAAGAGAGGATTGCCAAGGCATAGACCGCCTTATGTGGCTGAAATTGGTTTATTTGGATGTCCTACTTTAACAAATAATTTAGAAACTCTTTTTTGGATAAGAGATATAATTGAAAAAGGAGCAAAGTGGTTTGCTGAAAAGGGGTCTAATGGAAATAAGGGATTTCATAGTTTTTCAGTATCTGGAAGAGTAAAGAACCCAGGAGTAAAAGTTGCCCCAGCCGGTATAACAATTCAACAATTAATTGATGAGTATTGTGATGGTATGGCAGATGGACATACTTTTAAAGGATATCTTCCGGGAGGTGCATCTGGCGGTATTCTACCAGCTACTATGAATGATATTCCACTTGATTACGGATCGAAAGAATTAATGGATGCCGGATGTTTTTTAGGTTCAGCGGCAGTAGTTGTATTATCGGATCATGATAATATGAAAGATGTTGCACTTAATTTACTAAAATTTTTTGAAGAGGAAAGTTGTGGTCAATGTACGCCATGCCGTTCTGGAACGGAGAAAACTGTAAAATTAATGCAAGAAAAAAATTGGAACAAAGAAAAATTAAAAGATTTAAGTGAAGTTATGGCTCAAGCATCGATATGTGGTTTAGGACAAGCCGCAACAAACCCATTAAATTCTGTTTTAAAATATTTTAGCAATGAAATAACTTATGACTAAAGAGAAAACAAAATTTTATTTAAATGAAAAGTTAGTTGAAGCAAATGCTGATGAAACTATTTGGCAAGTTGCAAATAGACTTGGAACAGAAATCCCACATTTATGTTATTCAGATAAACCTGGCTATAGAGCAGATGGAAATTGTAGAGCATGTATGGTTGAAATTGAAGGAGAACGTGTGTTGGCAGCATCTTGTATTAGAAAGCCAACTAATAGTATGAAAGTAAAAACTTCTTCAGAAAAGGCTAAAAAATCAAGAGAGTTAGTTTTTGAATTACTTCTAGCAGACCAGCCAAAAAAAGAAATTGCTCATGATAATAATTCTGACTTTTGGAAATGGATAGACAAAGTTGAAGTTAAAGAAAGTAGATTTCCAAAAAAAACTTCATGTCAGGCAGATGTTTCTCATCCAAGTATGGCTGTAAATTTAGATGCATGCATCCAATGTAATCTCTGTGTAAGAGCATGTAGAGAGGTTCAGGTCAACGATGTCATTGGAATGGCATATCGAGGAGAAAATTCTAAAATTGTATTTGATTTTGATGATCCAATGGGTGATAGCACATGTGTAGCATGTGGTGAATGTGTACAAGCTTGTCCAACTGGAGCATTAATGCCTGCATCTATCGTAGATAAGGATGGTGTTGGCCATAGTAAGGTAGATAAAAAAATTGATAGCGTTTGTCCTTATTGTGGTGTTGGTTGCCAGATAGAATACAACGTAAAAGATAACAAAATTAAATACGTTAATGGTGTTGATGGTCCTGCTAACAAGAACAGATTATGTGTAAAGGGACGATTTGGTTTTGATTATGTAAATAATCCAGAAAGACTTACAAAGCCATTGATTAGAATTAAAGATAAAACAAAAGACTTACATCCAAGTATTAATTTTTCAAATATTCATGAATATTTTAGAGAAGCATCTTGGGATGAAGCTTTAGATTATGCTGCACAAGGATTTTTAAAACTTAAAAAACAAAGAAATGGTAAAAGTAATCTTGCAGGATTTGGATCAGCTAAATGTTCAAATGAAGAAGCATATTTATTTCAAAAATTGATACGAACTGGTTTTAATACTAACAATGTTGATCATTGTACAAGGCTTTGTCATGCGTCATCTGTAGCTGCTTTATTAGAAACTATTGGTTCAGGAGCTGTTACTGCTCCATTCTATGAAGTTGAACATTCTGATGTGATAATAGTCATTGGAGCAAATCCTACTGAAAATCATCCAGTAGCAGCAACTTTTTTTAAGAATGCTGCAAAAAAAGGTTCCAAATTAATTGTCATGGATCCTAGAGGTCATTCTTTAAAAAAACATGCAACTCATATGTTGCAATTCAAACCAGGATCTGATGTTGCTCTCTTAAACTCAATAATGAATGTTATTGTTGAAGAAAATTTATTTAATTCTCAATACATTAAAAAACAAACTGAAGGATTTGAAAAACTAAGAAAACATTTAATGAATTATTCACCTGATATAATGGAAAACGAAACAGGTATTGATCCAGAGTTAATAAGAGAAGTAGCACGCTTATATGCCAGTACAAATAAAGGAATTATTTTCTGGGGGATGGGTATTTCTCAACATACACATGGTACAGACAATGCTAGATGTTTAATTTCTTTAGCTTTAATGACAGGAAATGTTGGAAAAAGAGGATCCGGTTTACATCCTTTAAGAGGACAAAATAATGTACAAGGAGCATCTGATGCTGGTCTTATACCAATGATGTATCCTGATTACCAATTAGTTGATAAAGAGAATAATAAAGATTTTTTTGAAAAACTCTGGAACACTTCTTTAGATGATAAAAAAGGCCTAACTGTTGTTGAAATCATGGACGCTATTCATGATAACACAATTAAAGGTATGTATATACTTGGTGAAAATCCAGCAATGTCTGATCCTGATCTTAATCATGCAAGAGAAGCTCTACAAATGTTAGAGCATTTAGTAGTTCAAGATATTTTTTTAACTGAAACAGCAACATATGCGGATGTTATTTTCCCAGCTTCAGCATGGCCTGAAAAAAATGGAACAGTTACTAATACTAATAGACAAGTACAAATGGGAAGAAAAGCTTTAGATTCTCCAGGTCAAGCAAAAGAAGATTGGTGGATAACGAATGAACTTGGAAAAAGAATGGGTTTAAATTGGAAATATAAACATCCCAAAGAAATTTATGAAGAAATGTCACTTACAATGCCATCATTAAAGAACATATCATGGGAAAGATTAGAAAATGAAAACTCTGTAACTTATCCAAGTAAGTCTCCAACTACACCAGGAGATGAAATTGTTTTTGGTGATAAATTTCCAAATGAAAATGGCAAAGGTAAATTTGTTCCAGCTAGTGTGACTGCACCAGATGAAGTACCTGATAAAGAATTTGCGATGATACTGACTACAGGAAGGCAATTAGAACATTGGCATACTGGAGCTATGACTAGAAGGTCATCAAATTTAGATGCTATTGAACCAGAACCTTCAGTCTCAATATCACCGAGAGATATATTAAAAAATAATATGAAAGCTGGTGATAAAATAAAAGTCTCAACCAGAAGGGGCTCTATAGATATTAGAGTAAGACAAGACAGGGCTGTTCCCGACGGGGTTATATTTATACCATTTTGTTATAATGAGTCTGCCGCCAATCTTTTAACTAATCCAGCTTTAGATCCATATGGAAAAATTCCTGAATTTAAATATTGTGCAGCAAAAATTGAGAAGTTATAAATATTTTATGATAAAAAAAACATTAATAATTTTATTTCTTGTATTTAGTCCAATCACAGCATGCTCTACATTAAGTGAATTAAACGAAAGAGTAAAAGGTGATGGAGTTCCTTATATTCCTGGAATTTAATTTATAAAATTCTTGTCGAATTTATAATTTAATATAAATGCAAAATTAATGCCGCGTTAGCTCATTTGGTAGAGCAGTTGATTTGTAATCATCAGGTAGTCAGTTCGATTCCGACACGCGGCACCACATCTATTTAATTTTTAGCTTGAGTAAAATTGGTACAAAGCTATGGATGTAGCGTTAGAAACATTCAAACTATCAATTTCAAATTTTAAATTATTTTTCATTTTTATCTGCATTATTTCATCACATTCCTTTTTTACTAATTCTCTAATACCTTTTCCTTCAGAACCAAAAACTAATACTGATTTTTGTGAAAAAATTAGTTTTGAATTTTTATTTTTCGAACTGTCAAATCCATAAATCCAATAATTATTTTTTTTAAGAAAAGAAATAGCTCTTCTTATATTTGTCACTCTAATATAATTTATAATTTCAGCAGCGCCAGAAGCTGATTTAAAAAGTGATGAAGTTAATTCTGGTGAATTATCTTTGCCAACTATAATTCCTGCACAATCGAATAATACACAAGATCTCATTATTGAGCCAATATTTTGAGGATCAGTTACTTGATCTAAAATTAATATTACTGATTTTGCTTTCTTACTTTCAACTTTTACAAATTCTTCTAATCCCGGCCTTGCAAAATCTTTTGTTTTTAGAACCACTCCCTGTGTTGTGTTCTCATTTCCAAATCTTCTTGTAAATTCATTTTGAGGAAGAATGGTAATTTTTTGTATTTTTGATTCATATTTTTTGCCAAAACTAATATGATTTTTACTAATTAAGAGCTCAATATGCTCTCTTTTATCATTTTGGAGTGCTGCTTTAACAGAATGTTGCCCAAAAATTGTATGAATTCCTTGATTTTTATTAGTTTTATTATTTCTAAACTTACTCATGATTTAATATCACAGATTTGTCTAATTAATACAATCTAGATATGTACAAAATAGCATTTTTTGTCTAAAAGGCCGTTGCTTTTACGAGTATACGTATTTTGCAAAGGTGAAGTTGCTGTTTTAGATTGACATATATACTAATTTATTAGTATTGGCCAATTTCTTCAAACGGAGGGGTGGTCGAGTGGTTAAAGGCAGCGGACTGTAAATCCGCCCGCGTGAGCGTACGTAGGTTCGAATCCTACCCCCTCCACCATTATGGAGGTAATGGGATGAAAGCATTAAAGTGAGTGTGTGAAGCAGTCAGTTTAGTTGCGGGTGTAGCTTAGTGGTAAAGCTCCAGCCTTCCAAGCTGGCTACGAGGGTTCGATTCCCTTCACCCGCTCCATAACAAATTATTATTGGGGTAAAAAAATGGCTAAAGCAAAATTTGAAAGAAACAAACCGCATTGTAACATAGGTACTGTTGGTCACGTTGACCATGGCAAAACAACATTAACTGCTGCTATAACAAAAATATTAGCAGAGTCAGGTGGAGCAGAATTTACAGATTACGCAAATATTGACAAAGCACCTGAAGAAAGAGAACGTGGTATTACAATATCTACTGCACACGTTGAATATGAAACTGAAGCAAGACATTATGCTCATGTAGATTGTCCTGGACACGCGGATTATGTTAAGAACATGATTACTGGTGCTGCTCAAATGGATGGCGGTATATTAGTTGTGAATGCAGCTGACGGACCAATGCCTCAAACAAGAGAACACATACTTTTAGCTAGACAGGTAGGTGTACCTGCGCTCGTTGTTTACATGAACAAAGTTGATCAAGTAGATGACAAAGAATTAATTGATCTAGTTGAGATGGAAATTAGAGAACTTCTAACTTCATATGAATTCCCAGGTGATACTATCCCAATCATTAAGGGTTCAGCTTTAGCAGCTCTTGAAGGTAGAGACGATGAAATTGGAAAAAATTCAATAATGGAATTAATGAAAGCAGTTGATGAACACATACCACAACCTAGCCGACCTGTAGATCAACCTTTTTTAATGCCAGTTGAGGATGTATTTTCAATTTCTGGTAGAGGTACAGTTGTAACTGGAAGAATTGAACAAGGTCAAGTTAAAGTTGGAGAGGAGATTGAAATCTTAGGTATAAGAGAGCCTCAAAAAACCACTTGTACCGGTGTTGAAATGTTCAGAAAACTTTTAGACTCTGGTGAAGCAGGAGACAATGTAGGTGTTCTTCTTCGAGGAACCAAAAGAGAGGAAGTTGAACGAGGCCAAGTTTTAGCAAAACCCGGTTCAATTAAACCTCACACAAAATTTAAAGCAGAAGCATATGTATTAAAAAAAGAAGAGGGTGGAAGACATACCCCATTCTTTTCTAACTACAGACCCCAATTCTACTTTAGAACAACTGATGTAACTGGAACAATTAAATTGCCTGAAGGAACTGAAATGGTAATGCCTGGTGATAATATTGCTATGGAAGTTACTCTTTTGTCTCCAATTGCAATGGATAAAGGTTTAAAATTTGCAATTAGAGAAGGTGGAAGAACAGTTGGCGCTGGAGTTGTTGCTGAAATTATTGAATAGTTTTAGAGACCGCTATATCAGTTAGCCAATACTTATTAGGAGTGTAGCTCAACTGGTAGAGCACCGGTCTCCAAAACCGGGGGCTGCGGGTTCAAGTCCTGCCACTCCTGCCAAGAGAAATGAAAATATGAATATTGAAAAAAAGAAAACATCACCGGCTCTCTTTGTAAGACAAGTCAGACAAGAATTACAAAAAGTAACATGGCCTCAAAGAAGAGATACTTTTGTTTCTTCAGCAATAGTTATATTACTAATAATATTATTTTCATTATTTTTTCTTTTAACTGATCAAATATGGTCTTTTTCAATAAGAAAAATAATTGAAATAGGTTCAGGTTTTTAATGAATAAAGCAAGATGGTACGTTCTTCATGCCTACTCAGGTTATGAAAAAAAGGTTGCTGACAGCATTCTGGATCAAGCTGCAAAACTTGGTGTTAAAGAACATATTGAAGAAATATCTGTTCCGGTTCAAAATATTGTTGAAGTAAAAAGAGGTGTAAGGGTAAATACTGAAAGAAAAATATTTCCTGGTTATATACTTATTAAAATGAACTTAAATGATGATACTTGGCATATTATTAAAACAACTCCAAAGTTAAGTGGTTTTTTGGGAAACAAGGGTAAACCTATTCCAATTAGTAATGCTGAAGCAAAAAGAATATCGGAACAAGTTATTGATGGTGTTGAAAAATCTAGACCTGCGATAATGTATGATGTTGGAGAACAAGTAAAAGTTATTGATGGACCTTTTGCATCATTTAATGGAGAGGTCGAACAAATAGATGAAGATAAAGCAAGATTAAGAGTGGCAGTTTCAATTTTTGGAAGATCAACACCTGTTGATTTAGAATATTCTCAGGTAGAAAAGGTATAAAATATGGCTAAAGAAATTTTAGGTTTAATTAAACTACAAATTCCTGCTGGAGGAGCCAACCCTTCACCTCCTGTTGGTCCTGCCCTTGGACAAAGAGGATTGAACATAATGGATTTTTGTAAAGCATTTAATGATAAAACAAAAGATTTAGAAAAAGGTGCACCAATTCCAGTTATTATCACGGCATACAAAGATAGAAGTTTTGACTTTACTACCAAATTACCACCAGTGAGTTACTATTTAAAGAAGGCAGCTAAAATAAAAAAAGGCAACTCGACTCCTGGAAGAACTTTAGTCGGTAAAGTTACAATGCAAGATATTGAAAAAATAGCAAAAGAAAAAATGCAAGATTTAAACGCGATAGATATTAACGGAGCTATGAATATGGTTAAAGGATCTGCTGTTTCAATGGGTATGGAGGTGGTTGGTTAATGAAGCTAACAAAAAAAAGAAAAAAAATATTAGAGGACTTTAATATTAGTAAAATTTACGAACCATTAGAAGCAATAAAAATTCTAAAAGAAAAGTCCTATGTTAAATTTAATGAAACAATAGATATATCAATTAATTTAGGAATTGATAGTAACAAAACTGATCAAAATATTAAAGGTGTTGTAAATCTTCCTAGCGGATCAGGTAAAACAGTTAAAGTTGCTGTCATTGCTAATGATGAGAAACAAAATGATGCTAAAATTAATGGAGCTGATTTAGTTGGAAGTGATGATATAATAGACACAATTTCTAAATCTAAAATCGAATTTGATATTCTAATTGCAACCCCAGATATGATGCCAAAACTTAGTAAAGTTGCAAAAATACTTGGACCAAAAGGATTAATGCCAAATCCTAAACTTGGCACTGTAACAAATGAAATTTCAAAGTCAGTAAAAGATGCTAAATCAGGTCAGGTTAAATTCAAAAATGATAAATCTGGAATTGTGCATGCTGGAATTGGAAAGATAGATTTTAGTGAGAATGATTTATTAGAAAATATTAAAACATTTTATTCCACAATTGCTAAAAGTAAACCTGATACTGTTAAAGGTTCTTTTATAAAAAAGGTTACCATAGCTTCAACTATGGGAATTGGATTAATTATTAACCAAGCTAGCTTGCGTTAATTAATCCAATAGATGATCTCTGATCATCACCTGTCAAAGACTGCAGGAGCTTAAAGCTTAATATCCTGCATAGACTGAAGCGAGTTATTTATTTGCTTCTTGACAGGCTTTGAATTAGTTTGGTGGGCAAACTAATTTTAGCTAATATTGTGCCTTTATGGTGCAATTTATAACCGAGGTAGACGTGAATCGTTCTGAAAAAAAAGATTTTGTTAGTAATCTCAAAGAAGATCTCTCCAATGCTTCCTCAGTAATTGTTTCTGAATATTCAGGTTTAACAGTTAATGAAATAGAGCAACTTAGAAAAGAGATGAGAGATAATGGTGCAAAATTTAAGATAACTAAGAACAGGCTTACTAAACTTGCTATCTCTGAAACTCAATTTAAAGAAATTTCTGAGCTTTTTAAAGGACCAACTGCAATTTCTTATTCTGATGATGCAGTAGCACCAGCAAAAGTTGCTGTAAGTTTTGAGAAAAAATTTGAAAAGTTTAAGATTATTGGAGGAGGGTATAATGGAGAGAAAATTGATAAAGAGAAAATTGATTTTCTTGCAAAGTTACCTTCTTTGGATGAGTTAAGAGGAAAAATAATAGGATTAATTTCTGCACCGGCTCAAAAAATTGTTTCAATAACTTTGGAGCCAGGAGCACAAATTGCAAGATTAATTAGTTCTAATAGTAGCAATAACCAAGAGTCGAACTAGGTAAATAAGGAGAAATAAATGGCTGATTTAAATAAAATTGTTGATGATCTCTCTTCACTTACTGTTCTTGAAGCAGCTGAATTAAGTAAACTGCTTGAAGAAAAATGGGGTGTATCTGCTGCTGCACCAGTAGCTGTTGCTGCAGCTCCAGCTGCAGGAGGTGGCGAAGCTGCTTCAGAGGAGAAAACAGAATTTGATATAGAATTATCTGAATCTGGATCAAATAAAATTGCTGTTATTAAGGAGGTTAGAACCATTACAGGTCTTGGCTTAAAAGAAGCAAAAGATTTAGTAGAGGGTGCACCTAAACCACTTAAGCAAGGTGTCAAAAAAGAAGAAGCTGAAGAAATGAAAAAATCATTGGAAGCAGCTGGAGCTAAAGTTACACTAAAATAATTTATTGGCCTTATAATTAAAATAAGGCCAATAATAAAATATAAATGAAGGAGTAAATGTGAGTTTAGACCATATTAATACGAAAAAAATCCGAAAATCTTTTGGTAAAATACCTCTTGTAACTTCACTACCTAATTTAGTTGAAGTCCAGAAAAGATCTTTTGATAGTTTTTTACAACTTAATATAGATCCTGAAAAGAGAGATGATATTGGTCTCCATTCTGTTTTTAAATCTGTTTTTCCTATTCATGATTATACTGAAAGAGCTACAGTAGATTACGTTAGTTATAATTTAGGAGTACCTAAATATGATGTTGAAGAATGTTCTCAAAGAGGTATGACATATGGAACTCCTCTTTTAGTTAACTTTCGTTTAATAATCTGGGATATTGATGAAATAGCAGGTACAAAATCTGTTAGAGATATTAAAGAGCAAGAAGTCTACATGGGAGATATTCCATTAATGACTAAAAATGCAACATTTGTTGTAAATGGTACTGAGAGAGTTGTGGTAAGTCAAATGCATCGCTCACCCGGTATATTTTTTGATCATGATTATGGAAAAACACATACTAGTGGGAAATACTTATTTAATGCTAGAATAATTCCTTACAGAGGATCATGGTTAGACTTTGAGCATGATGCTAAAAACAATATTCATGCAAGAATTGATAGAAAAAGAAAGTTTCCAGTAACTACTCTATTCAAATGTCTCTTAAGTAATCAATCAGAAGCTTATATTAAACAATGTGAGGAAAATAAAATAGAGCCTGATACTAAAAGAATTCTCGGGATGACTGGTGAAGAGATCTTATCACTTTTTTATGATAATGTAACATACAAAAAAAATGATTACGGATGGTCATCAAAACAAGATCTATCATTTTTCAAAGCTAAAATTTTAAATTTTGATTTACTTGACTCAAAAAATGGTAAAGTTCTTTTATCTAAAGGAACAAAAGTTAATCAAAAAATGATTAACGAATTAAAAAAGAAAAATATATCAAATATTTCTATTAGTGAAGAATCTCTTTTAGGCTTCTTTCTATCTTCAGATATCATCGATGAAAAAACAGGTAAGATTTTTTATGAGTCAGGATATGAAATTGATGAGACATTTATTCAATTTTTAAATGAAAATAAAATAAATAAAATTGACTTATTAAAAACTGACAATGTCGAGATTGGATCTTACATTAGAAATACTCTTCAACTTGATAAAGCCAGATCTAGAGAGGAAGCACTGTTTGAAGTATTTAAAATTTTAAGACCAGGTGAACCACCTACTATCGAAACTGCTGAAAATTTGTTTAATAACCTATTCTTTAATCAAGATAGATATGATCTATCATCAGTTGGAAGATTAAAAATAAATGCCAAATTTAAAAAAAGTACATCAATTGATCAAAGAATACTTGATAAAAGTGATATTCTTGATGTTGTAAAGCATATGCACAATCTTATAGATGGAAAAGGTGAAATTGATGACATAGATCATTTAGCCAATCGTAGGGTAAGATCAGTGGGCGAACTTTTGGAGAACCAATATAGAATTGGTTTATTAAAAATGGATAGAGCTATAAAAGAACGTTTAAGCTCTCTTGAAGTAGACAACATTATGCCTCAAGACATAGTAAATGCAAAACCTGTTGTTGCTTCAATCAAAGAATTTTTTGGTTTAAGTCAACTAAGTCAATTTATGGATCAAACAAATCCTTTAAGTGAGATAACTCATAAAAGACGAGTGTCTGCTTTAGGTCCCGGAGGTTTAAATAGAGAGCGAGCTGGTTTTGAAGTCAGAGATGTTCATCAAACACATTATGGAAGAATTTGTCCAATTGAAACACCCGAGGGTGCAAATATTGGTCTAATTAATAGTTTGGCATCTTATTCCAGGATCAACAAATATGGATTTATTGAAACTCCATATAGAATTGTAGAATCTAGTAAAGTTACAGACAAAGTAATTTACCTTAGTGCAATTGATGAAGAAGATTTTGTTATAGCTCAAGCAAATGCTGAAATTGACTCAAAAGGTAAATTCTCTAATCAAATAGTAAGTTGTAGAAAAAACGGAGAATTTATAAATGTAGATGTTAACGCGATTGATTTGATGGATGTTTCGCCACAACAACTTGTATCGGTTGCTTCATCTTTAATTCCCTTTTTAGAGAATGATGATGCAAATAGAGCATTAATGGGGTCAAATATGATGAGACAAGCTGTTCCATTAATTAAACCTAAGGCACCTCTTGTTGGAACAGGTATGGAATATACAGTTGCCAATGACAGTGGTTCAACAATAGTTGCAAAAAGAGAAGGTGTTGTTGATCAACTGGATGCTAATAGAATAGTAATTAGAATAACAGATAAAAACGATAAATCTCTAAACAAAATTGATATTTATAATTTATCAAAATTTCAAAGATCAAATCAAAATACATGTATTACTCAAAGACCACTTGTGAATGTTGGTGACAAAATTCTTAAAAACCAAGTTATTGCTGATGGACCAGCTACTGATCTAGGAGAGTTAGCATTAGGAAGAAACGTGCTTGCTGCTTTTATGCCGTGGAATGGTTATAATTTTGAAGATTCAATATTAATTTCTGAAAAAGTTGTTCAAGATGATGTATTCACTTCCATTCACGTTGAAGAATTTGAAGTTATGTCTAGAGATACTAAATTAGGACCTGAAGAGATTACAAGAGACATTCCAAATGCTAGTGAAGAAATGCTTATAAACTTAGATGAAACAGGAATTGTGTATGTTGGTGCCGAAGTAAGCTCTGGAGATATACTAGTAGGGAAGGTAACTCCAAAAGGTGAATCTCCTATGACACCTGAAGAAAAATTGTTAAGGGCAATATTTGGAGAAAAAGCAGCCGATGTTAAAGATACAAGCTTGAGGGTCCCACCAGGAGTTAAGGGCACAGTAGTTGAAATCAGAGTTTTTTCCAGAAGAGGGATTGAAAAGGATGAAAGAGCTATAAGTATAGAAAATCATCAGATAGAAGTAATTGCTCGAGATAGAGATGATGAATTAAAAATATTAGAGAAAAGTTTTGGAAATCATCTTCGTGAATTATTAACTAATCAAGAATTTGTATCTGGAATAAACGATTTAACTAAGAAATCTATCATAAAATTTGAGCAAATTGAGAAATTACCATTAACTGAATTACTTAAAATAAATATCTCTGATAATAAAAAAAGTGATGAAATTGAATCTTTGGTTAAGAATTATGAAAATCAATTAGGAAATATTAATCAGAAATTCGAAAATAAAATTGATAAAATCCAAAGTGGAGATGAATTACTACCAGGTGTTCTAAAACTCATTAAAGTATTTATTTCGGTTAAACGTAAACTTCAGCCTGGAGATAAAATGGCTGGTAGACATGGAAATAAAGGTGTTATATCCAAAATTTGCCCTGTAGAAGATATGCCTTACCTTGAAGACGGTACTCCAGTCGATATTGTTTTAAATCCTTTAGGAGTCCCAAGTAGAATGAATATCGGACAAATATTAGAAACACACTTAGGTTGGGCCTCAGCATCTTTTGGAAGACAAGTTAATGAAATGATAAATAAGATTCAAACCCAAGGTCAAACAGATGACTTACGAAAAAAATTAATAGAAATTTATGATATTGAAGAGCATCAAAAAATAATTAAAAACATGAATGATGACGAGGTATTAGAGTTAGGTAATAATTTAAAAGATGGTATCCCTTTCGCTACCCCTGTATTTGATGGTGCAAAAGAAAAAGATATAACTGAATTATTATCTCAATCTGGAGTTTCTAAAACAGGGCAGGAAACATTATATGATGGTATTACTGGTCAGAAATTTGAGAGACCTGTCACAGTAGGATACATGTACATGTTAAAACTGCATCATCTTGTTGATGAAAAAATTCACGCTAGATCAATTGGTCCTTATAGTTTGGTTACACAACAACCTCTTGGTGGAAAAGCACAATTTGGTGGTCAAAGATTTGGAGAGATGGAAGTGTGGGCTTTAGAAGCATATGGTGCTGCCTATACACTTCAAGAAATACTTACTATTAAATCTGATGATGTAGCTGGAAGAACTAAAGTTTATGAATCAATAGTAAAGGGAGATAACAACTTTGAATCTGGTACGCCTGAGTCTTTTAATGTTATGGTTAAAGAACTCAGATCTTTAGGTTTAAATTTAGATTTTAAAGAAAATTTAAAAGAAAATAATATAACTAACTTAATAGGATCAAATGAATAAAGAACTTACAAATATTTTTAATCAAAGTCTAGGTGTTGAAAATTTCAACAGTTTAAAGATTTCTATAGCAAGCCCTGAAGATATTAGATCATGGTCTTTTGGAGAAATTAAAAAACCTGAAACAATAAATTATAGAACATTCAAACCTGAAAAAGATGGTTTATTTTGTTCTAGAATATTTGGTCCTGTTAAGGATTATGAATGTCTTTGTGGTAAGTACAAGAGAATGAAATTCAGAGGAATTATATGTGAAAAATGTGGCGTAGAAGTTACTCTTTCAAAAGTTAGAAGAGACAGAATGGGGCATATTGAACTTGCTGCTCCTGTTTCTCATATATGGTTCATGAAATCTCTACCTAGTAGAATAGCGACACTCTTAGATATGACAATAAAAAATCTTGAAAAAGTTTTATATTTTGAGCAATTTATTGTTGTTGAACCAGGTTTAACAGATCTTAAAAAAGGTGAGATAATTTCTGAAGAACAGTACATTGATTACCAAGATGAATATGGAGAGGATTCATTTAGTGCAGCTATAGGAGCCGAGGCTATTGAGCAAATGTTACTTAGTATTGATTTAGAAAATGAATTTAACCAACTTAAAATTGATTTAACTGAAACTAAGTCAGAATTAAAGAAAACAAAAATCACCAAAAGACTAAAATTAATTGAGTCATTTATAATATCTAAAAACAAACCAGAGTGGATGATTATGAAAGTTTTACCTGTAATTCCACCTGAATTAAGACCTTTGGTACCACTTGATGGTGGAAGGTTTGCTACAAGTGATTTAAATGATTTATACAGAAGAGTTATTAATAGAAATAATAGACTCAAAAGATTAATTGACCTAAGAGCCCCTGATATAATCATTAGAAATGAAAAAAGAATGCTTCAAGAATCTGTTGATGCATTGTTTGACAATGGCAGACGAGGCAGAGTAATTACATCTACTAATAAAAGGCCATTAAAGTCACTTTCAGATATGTTGAAGGGTAAGCAGGGAAGATTTAGACAAAATCTTCTTGGAAAAAGAGTGGATTACTCTGGTAGATCGGTAATAGTTGTTGGACCAAATCTTAAATTACATCAATGTGGAATTCCAAAAAAAATGGCACTTGAATTATTTAAGCCGTTTATATTCCATAAACTCGATATATATGGTTGGGCAAATACTATAAAAGCTGCAAAAAAACTTGTAGAAAAAGAGGATCCTAGAGTATGGGATATTTTAGAAGAAGTTATTAGAGAACACCCAGTTCTACTAAATAGGGCTCCAACTTTACACAGGTTAGGAATACAAGCTTTTGAACCAATTTTGATTGAAGGTAAATCAATACAATTACATCCTTTAGTGTGTACAGCATTTAATGCAGATTTTGATGGTGATCAAATGGCTGTTCACGTTCCCCTTAGTCTTGAAGCTCAGCTAGAGGCTAGAGTTCTTATGATGAGCACAAATAATATTTTATCACCATCAAGTGGTAAACCTATAATTGTTCCTTCTCAGGATATTGTTTTAGGAATTTATTATTTATCAATCATTAGAAATAATCAGATCGGAGAAGGTCGAAGCTTTGTTGATTTAAATGAAATATTAAAAGCTATTGAAAGTGGTGATGTTAGTTTGCATTCTAAGATTAAAGCCAGAATTGAAACATACGATGGAAAATTTGAAAAAGTTGATACTACCCCAGGAAGAATGATTTTAGGTAATATATTACCTAAAAATAAAAATATTAATTACGAAATGATCAATAAAATTCTAACAAAAAAAGAAGTTAGTAACATTATTGATTCAGTCTATAGATTTTGTGGTCAAAAGCAAACCGTTCTGTTTGCTGATCATATAATGCAAATTGGATTTAAATATGCTGCTATAGCTGGGATTTCATTTGGTAAGGATGATTTAATTATACCAACTGATAAAGATAATCTTTTAAATGAAACTCAAATTAAAGTGCAGGAATACGAAAATCAGTATCAAGATGGTTTAATTACTCAAGGTGAAAAATATAATAAAGTAGTTGATGCTTGGTCAGAATGTACAAATAAAGTCGCTGACAAAATGCTAGATGTAATTTCAAGTCCATCAGATGATAAACCAATAAACTCAGTTTATATGATGGCACATTCAGGGGCCAGAGGCTCAGCTGCACAATTAAAGCAGTTATCTGGAATGAGAGGTTTAATGGCTAAACCATCTGGAGAAATTATCGAAAACCCAATTAAATCAAATTTTAAAGAAGGTTTATCAGTTCTTGAATATTTCACTTCTACTCACGGAGCACGTAAAGGTTTAGCTGATACAGCTCTAAAAACTGCTAGTAGTGGCTATTTAACCAGAAGATTAGTTGATGTAGCTCAAGATGCTGTAATACGTGAGCTGGATTGTGGAACTAAAAATGGAGTAATTGTTGAAGAAATAGTTGAATCAGGAAATATAACATCACCACTAACTGAGAGAATATTAGGAAGAACTCCAGTTGATGACCTACTAGATGAAAATAATGAAACTATTGTAAAATCTGGAGAAATAATTTCTGAAAAACATTTAGATACTATATCAAAATTAGGAATTCGTTCTCTAAAAATCAGATCTGTACTTACTTGTGATACTGAAGATGGGATTTGCTCTGTATGTTATGGTAGAGATCTTGCTAGAGGAACACCAGTAAATATTGGAGAGGCTGTTGGAATTATAGCAGCACAATCAATTGGTGAGCCTGGTACTCAGCTTACAATGCGAACTTTTCATATTGGCGGTGCTGCAAGTTCTTCTGTAGAACAATCAAATGCAACTGCACCTTTATCAGGTGATATTAAATTAGAAAATATTAATATAATTGAAGATCGATTTAATAATAAAATAGTTCTAAGTAGAAATGGTAAGATTAAAATAATAGATGAAAATTTAGAAAAATACTCTTCTACAATTCCATTTGGATCTAAATTACTAGTTAATGATGGAGACAAAGTTGAAAACAATCAGACACTTGCCGAATGGGATCCATATACTTTACCAATCATTTCAGAAAAACAAGGTTACGTTAAATATATTGATCTAAAACAGGGTGTATCATTTAGGGAATCAATTGATGATACCACTGGTATTTCAAGTAAAATTGTAATTGACTGGAGTCAAAATCAAAAAAGTAAAAACTTTAAACCAGCAATTAATATCGTTGATAACCTAAACAATAATGATTCCGATCAAACAAACTTTTTAAATTACCCAATGTCAATAGACTCCATTTTAAGTGTTGAGGATGGTCAGGAAGTTTTTGCCGGTCAGGTAATTGCAAGAATTCCTAAAGAATCTTCTAAAACTAAAGATATTACAGGTGGTTTACCTAGAGTAGCAGAGCTTTTTGAAGCAAGAAAGCCAAAGGATCCAGCAATAATGTGTGAAATTGATGGTAAAATCTCATTTGGTAAAGACTACAAAAACAAAAGAAGAGTCATTATCACTTCTTTGGATGAAAAAATAACATTTGAGACACTAATTCCAAGATCTAAATATCTTAATGTACAAGAGGGAGATTTTGTAAAAAAAGGTGATATCCTTGTAGAAGGTACTCCCGTTCCCCATGATATTCTTAGAATTTTAGGTATTGAAGAATTGGCAAGGTATCTCGTAAGAGAGGTTCAGTCTGTTTATAAACTTCAAGGAGTTTATATAAATGATAAACATATTGAAACAATAGCTAGACAAATGCTCCAAAAAGTTCTTATTAAAGAATCTGGTGATTCTAATCTTATTGTAGGTGAGCAAGTCCAAAGAAGAGATATAATTAAACTAAACAAAATCCTAATAAGTGAAGGCAAAAAAGAGGTAAAATTTGAACCAGTTTTATTAGGTATTACAAAAGCTAGTTTACAAACAAGTTCATTTATATCTGCAGCATCTTTTCAAGAAACTACAAAAGTTCTAACTGATGCAGCCACACTTGGGAAAGTTGATACATTAAAAGGTCTTAAGGAAAACGTCATAGTTGGAAGATTAATACCTGCCGGAACAGGAAAAATGACATCAGATTATGAAAATATTGCTTTTGAAAGGGATAGCGAAATAATTGAGAAAAATAAGTCAGAAAATCTAGAAAATTAGCAATTTTTTTTGCTATATCTTCTTGACTTTATCGCTTTCAATTTATAAAGACCCCTACGATTTGTTAAAGGTCGTGGATTAATTTCCAAACACTTAACTTGAGGGATAAATGCCAACTATTAACCAACTTGTTAGAAAAGGTAGATCTGTTATAAAGAAAAGGAATAAAGTTCCAGCTCTGGATAAAAGTCCTCAAAAGAGAGGGGTCTGTACTAGAGTTTATACAACAACTCCAAAAAAACCTAATTCAGCTCTTAGAAAAGTAGCAAGAGTCAAACTTACAAATGGTCAAGAAGTTTCAGCTTACATACCTGGTGAAGGTCACAATCTCCAAGAACACTCTGTAGTTTTAATTAGAGGTGGTCGGGTAAAAGATTTACCTGGCGTAAGATACCATATTTTAAGAGGAACACTAGATACCCAAGGTGTGTCATCAAGAAAACAAAGAAGATCTCTGTACGGAGCTAAACGTCCAAAGTAATTATGTCTAGAAGAAGAGCAGCTGAAAAAAGAACTATACTTCCAGATCATAAGTATAAAGACTTAGTTTTAGCAAAATTTATGAACAGAATAATGTTAGACGGAAAAAAATCTACATCGGAAAAAATTGTTTATGGAGCATTTGACATAGTTTCAAAGAAAACTGATAAAACTCCAATCGATTTCTTTCATGAGGCACTAAACAATGTAAAACCTTCACTTGAAGTAAGATCTAGAAGAGTTGGTGGTGCAACTTATCAAGTTCCAATGGAAGTGAGACCTAAAAGAGCTCAAACTTTAGCAATGAAGTGGATTGTCGATTCAGCAATCAAAAGGAACGAAAAAACAATGAAAGAAAGAGTAGCCAATGAAATCATCGATGCTTTTAATAATAAAGGTAATTCTGTTAAAAAAAGAGAAGAAACTCATAAGATGGCAGACGCAAACAGAGCATTCTCTCATTTTAGATGGTAAATTAATATGACAAGATCTCATAAATTATCTGAATATAGAAACATTGGTATAATGGCCCA
>CACJRM010000002.1 GCA_902595805.1 uncultured Alphaproteobacteria bacterium
TGCAAAAATAGATATTTTGATGGAAAATAATAAGCCAAAAGGTGGAAAATGGAGCTTTGATGAAGATAACAGAAAAAAACTCCCTAAAGATATTAAAATACCAGAAATGATTACTGCAAAAGAAACAAAGCACACAAAAGCTTTAAAACAACAAATAAACACAATTTTTAAAAATCACCCAGGCCAAGTTGATAATTTTTGGCTACCTACAACTTATGATGATGCAGTTAAATGGTTAGATTATTTTATTATTAAAAAGTTTAATTTATTTGGTGATTACGAAGATGCAGTTGATACTAATAATAACTTTTTATTTCATAGTGCTCTGAGCCCCATGATTAATTTAGGTTTATTAACACCAGATCTAATAATTGAGAGGGTAAGAAAAGTTGAAAATAAAATTAAAATTAATTCTTATGAAGGTTATATTAGGCAAATTATTGGATGGAGAGAATTCATTAGAGGAATTTACCAAAATTATGATCAACAATTAGAAGAAAATAATTTCTTTCAACATAAAAATTCTCTTACTAAAAAATGGTATGACGGTACAACCGGGTTAGATCCTTTAGATCATTCAATTAAAAATGCTCAAAAATATGGGTACACTCATCATATTGAGAGACTAATGGTTTTATGTAACATTATGAACTTATGTGAAATTAAACCTAATGAAGTTTACAATTGGTTTATGGAAATGTTTGTAGATAGTTCTGATTGGGTAATGTCACCTAATGTTTATGGTATGGGATTGTTTAGTGATGGAGGTATATTTAGTACCAAACCTTATATTTGTGGTTCAAGTTATTTTATGAAAATGATGAATTTTAAAAAAGGTAATTGGAATGATATTATGGACGGGTTGTATTGGCGTTTTATTAATAAAAATAGAAAATTTTTTCAATCTAATCCTCGTTTAAATATGATGGTTAATATCTATGATAAAATGAATACAGAGAGGAAAAATCATATAATAAAGAAAGCAAATCAGTTTATTCGTGATAATACCAATTAATGGATAAATTCGATGTTGTTGCAGCAATAATAATAAAAAATGATAAATATTTTATTGCTCAAAGAAATAGAAATAAACATATGGGATTAAGTTGGGAGTTCCCAGGTGGAAAAGTAGAAAAAGGGGAAACTTTTGAAATTGCACTTAAAAGAGAAATAAAAGAAGAACTGAATATAGAAATAAATATTAAAAATAAATTAGGTGAGGAAAATTATCAAGACGAAAAAATAAATGTAAAATTGCATTATTTTATATGCACTCATTTAAATGGTGAATTTATTTTGAGTGAACACGAAAACTCGGCTTGGGTTACAAAAAATGAATTTATAAATTATAATTTTGCTGAAGGAGATAGTGACATTATAAACTTATTATAAGTCTAATTTTAATATCGTTTAAAACCTTAATTTTTCTACTTTTTTTTTCAAAAATTTTATTTTCTTTTATTTTAATGATAAAGACCAACATCATTTATGAAAGTTGATAAAGATCAAATATCCGCATGGAGTGTTCATGCTTTCACTGGCTCCGGAGCTATACTTGGTTTTCTTGCTTTAATATCAATATTAAATAATGATCAAGTTGGTAGCTTTTTATGGCTTGGTATAGCTTTACTTGTAGATGGAGTTGATGGAACATTAGCTAGGAAGGTTGGAGTTGAAGAAAAAGCACCAAATCTAGATGGGATTATTTTAGATTCCATTATTGATTATTTAAATTACGTTATTAACCCAGCTTTAATGATTTACTGGTTTCAGATGGTGCCATCAGGTTTTGAAATGATTATGCCTGCTCTTATTTTTGGAGTTTCTTTGTATACTTTTATCAACGTTAATATGAAAACGGATGATTATTATTTTCAAGGTTTTCCTGCAGTCTGGAATGTTGTAGTTTTATATTTCTTTATATTAAATACAAATGAATGGATAAACCTGGTTGTGATAATTATTTTATCAATATTGACATTCGTTCCATGGAAGTTTGTTCATCCACTAAGAGTGAAATCATTCAGGAATTTGACGATTTTTTTTACTGTTGTTTGGGCAGCAACAACACTGCGATTAGTAACAAAATCAGAAATAAACTTAATTGTAAATGATACAATTGTTCTTTTAATATGGTTAATTTGTACGGGCTATTTTATTTATATTTGTTTTCTTAGATCGATAAAAGACTATTAAAACTATAAGTAATTCAATATTATTTTGTATATGCAAAAAATGCATATCAAATAATTATGAAATTCATTTTTAAAAATAAATAAATTTTATTATTAAAATTTCTTCGTTCATTTTGAATAATTCAAAACGGAAGTAAACGAAAGTTGAAGGAACGCATGCAAGTTATTAAATCGTTCAATCTGTATTAACAGATCGGAAGTAGGCTAAAGCTGAAGGAACGCGGATCTTATTATTAATTTCCATAGCTAAGCATGAATTATAATGGATAAGAAAGGTTTGTTATAACTATGGTTAAAAAGTTAGATAATAAAAAGATATTATTTTCAAACCTCAAGAGGTTTACTTCTTGATGTTTAATGAAATGTATCAATCTGAATCAGTTATAAGAAATCATTATAACAATATTAATGATTGGTTAGATCAAATGACTTCAAAAGTTATTCTTGAAAAGAATGCTGAAGCTGAAACTCATTTTAGAAATATTGGAATTACATTTTCTACAAATAACGAAACTGCAAGAGAAAGAATTATTCCGTTTGATTTAATTCCAAGAATATTTACCTATACTGAATGGTTAAGATTAGAAAGAGGAGTAATCCAAAGAGCTAAAGCACTTAATGCGTTTCTTGCTGATATTTATAATCAAGGTGAAATAATAAAAGCTAATATAATTCCTAAAGAAATTATTTACAAAAAAAAATCCTTTGAACCTTCAATGTTTGGTTTTTCTCCTCCTAGAGATATCTATAGTCCTATAATTGGTATTGATTTAGTAAGAACAGGTCCCAATGATTATTTTGTTTTAGAAGATAATTGTCGAACACCAAGTGGTGTTTCTTACATGCTAGAAAATAGAGAAATAATGATGCGAATGTTTCCTGATTTATTTCATAACAATAGAGTAACACCAATAGATGACTACCCAACAAGACTTTTGCAAACCTTGATGAGTTTAGCTCCTATTAAATGTGAAAATCCAGAACCAGTATGTGTATTACTTACACCTGGTCCTTTAAATAGCGCTTATTACGAACATAGTTTTTTATCAGATCAAATGGGTATTGAAATGGTTGAATCAACAGATTTATTTGTTGAAGGAAAATATCTTTATATGAAAACAGTTGATGGTCCAAAAAGAGTAGATGTTGTTTACAGAAGAATAGATGACGATTTTTTAGATCCTCTATGTTTTAATCCTCAATCTGTAATTGGTATTCCAGGAATTATGGATGTTTATAGAACAGGTGGTGTCAATATCTGTTCAGCTCCTGGAGCAGGCATAGCTGATGACAAAGCAATTTATATTTATGTACCTGAGATGATCAAATTTTATTTAGGCGAACAACCAATCTTAGATAATGTTGAAACATGGAATTGCGAAAAAGAACAAGAATTAAAATATGTTTTAGCTAATATAAATGAACTTGTCGTAAAAGAGGTTGATGGATCTGGAGGTTATGGGATGTTAATAGGTCCAAAATCTTCTAAATCCTCCATAGATGAATTTAAAACAAAACTCTCAACAAATCCAAAGGGATATATAGCCCAACCTTTACTTGATCTTTCATTTTCACCAACACTAATCAAAAATCAAGTTGAGGGAAGAAGGGTAGATTTACGTCCATTTTGTTTAATTGGAGAGCAAGCTCAATTAAGTTCTGGTGGCTTAACTAGAGTTGCAATGAATGAAGGCTCGTTTGTTGTAAATTCTAGCCAAGGAGGCGGTGTGAAAGACACATGGGTTTTGGCTGAATGAGGAATAAAAATGTTAAGTAGAACTGCTGAATATCTATATTGGATCAGTCGTTATATGGAAAGAGCTGAAACTACAGCCAGGCTTTTGGATGTTGGTTATAGAATGTCTCTTTTTCCAAATCCAAGTGGTTATAACAATGAATGGGAATCAGTTTTATCTGCTGCTGGAGCAATTGAGGGATATAAAAATAAATATGATACAATTGAACAGAAAAATGTGGAAGATTATTTATTTTTTGATGAAAGTAATCCTTCATCTGTTTACAATTGTATTCTTAATGCACGAAATAACGCATTAGTAGTTAGAACTTCCTTTACCCCTGAGTCTTGGTTAGCAATTAATAAAACTTATCAAGAGATACTAAACTTAAAAGAACAAAAATTTACAAAATCTGATTTACCTGGTCTGACAGAGTGGACAATAGAACAAGTAAACTTATTTAGAGGATCATTAAGTTCATTGCTTAGAAATGATGGTTATAATTTTCTTTTTCTTGGTTTATTTATTGAGAGGGCTGATAATTCTGCCAGATTATTAGATGTAAAGTATTTTGTTTTATTACCTAAGCCTCAATATGTAGGTGGTAATATTGATAATATGCAATGGAGTATATTGCTTCGCTCTTTATCTTCTTTCAGAGCTTTTAGATGGGCATACGATGGTAATATTACTGCAACAAAAATTGCTGACTTTTTAGTTTTAAATAATAATTGCCCTAGATCTTTAAGTTTTTGTATTCAGAATATTGTTAAACATTTAACTAACCTAACATGCAGTCCAGAAAAGGTTGGAAGAATTTATAATAATTTAAAAGATCTAAATACTAAAATTCAAGAAGAAAAAATAGAAACAATTGTTGAATATGGACTTCATCAATTTGTAACACAATTTATTAGAAAAATATCTAGTGTTGACAACGAAATACATAAGGAGTTTTTTAATTAATATGGAACTAATAATCGAACACACAACTAAGTATGAATATAAAAATCCTGTTTCGGGATTAATTCAAACCACTAAACTGCATCCTTCAGAATATAATGGTCTTAAAATTTTAGAGTGGAATGTCCATAACGATTCAGCCAAAAAATCAAAAATTTATCAGGATGGTGAGGCTAATAATATTCAAAGTTTTACAAATACAAACAAGGTGAAAAAAATACAATTTACAGTTCTTGGAAAAGTTGAGACATTTGATACAAAAGGAATCTACCAGAGCGCTTCTGATAAAATAGATCCTTTAGTTTACTTAAGAGAATCAAATTTAACAAAAGCAAATGCGGATATAAAAAATTTAGCTATTGAAGCTAAAAATGGTTTTAATGAAAATGAAAATCTAAAAACATCTCATAATCTGATGAAACTAGTAGCTGAAAAAATTGAATACAAACCTTTAACAACAAATAATCAAACAACAGCCATTGAGGCATTTAATCAGAAAAAGGGAGTCTGTCAGGACCAAGCACATATTATGATTGCCGCAGCAAAAACTTTAGGAATACCTGCTAGATACGTAAATGGTTATATGCATAACAATTCCCATTCTTCAGAATTTCAATCTACACATGCGTGGGCAGAATTTTATATAAATGACTTAGGTTGGGTGGGATTTGATCCTACAAATAAGTGCAGTCCAGATGAAAGATATGTACGTGTTTCTTGTGGACTTGATGCAAGTTACGCATCACCCATTAAGGGTGTTTTTTATGGAAATATTAATAATGATGCTGTGATAGAAAACTTAGATATTCATGTACAAACATTGGAAAATAATTCTCAACAATAATTTGTTTGAAATATTTTCTTAACTTACTAGTATTATTTTGAAAAAAGGAGGAAATATGTTTCAAAATAAAAAACAACTTCAGTATTTATGGATTTTTAAACCCGAACTAAATGATATTGCAAAAAGAATTGCAGAAGATCATACCAAATGGATGAATGAAACACATACAAAAGAAGGTGATAAAGCACTTCTAATGTTAAATTGGTCCATAGGCCCTGAATTCAAAAATGGAAATAAAACAGGTAATATGTCTCTAATCTTAACAGAGGTTTATGAAAATCAAGCAGGAATAGATAATCATTTTGAGCAAGCACAAAACAATGGCGCAACTTTTAGAGATGATTTTAATGATTTCGAAAGTAAATGTGAGAATTCAGTAAAAATTAATAGTTCAGATATTATACAGTCTATGTGGTAAATATAATTTTCAAACTCTGAGTTCTTTATAGATAGATTAAAATAATCTTATTGTAATTTTTACACTACATATCTAAGTTAGATAAAATATTTATTAGAATTAATAGTTATTATGGAAATTGAAAAAATTTTTAAAAATTTAATTTTAGCAGACTTTATTGTTATAATTTTAATGGTTATATCATCTATGTATCAACCATCAGAAATTTCTAATCTTTATGAAAATTTAAATGATGGTTTATTATCTAATTTTGAAAATTTTTCTCGAATAATATCAATAAGTTTATTCTTTTTATATCTATTTACTTTAAATCTACTTTATCGATTTATCTCTTATGGTAAATCATTGTATTTATTTTTAGTAGTTGCTGGTATAATTCTTAATTATTTTAGTGGTTCTGTTATTTATACTGCTTTTAGTGGTATGCTTGACCAAATTGGTGGATTAATTAGTGGCGCAATATTGATTCTTTTATATTTTTCACCAATTAAAGATAACTTTAGATAAAAAATCACTTAGTTTTCTGCAACCAAATCAATATCTATGTATTTTTTATTAAAATTTAGTTAAAATATATATATAGGTTGGTCAAAACCCTTGTAAAAAAAAGACCATAAATTTGATTATGGTAAAAACATTAGCTAAAATTATAATTGGTTTATTAAGTTTATGGGCAATAGTATTTATAATTGCAGAGATTATAGGTGTAACTATCTATTTTCCATTCACTATAGTTGAAAAACAAGAATTACCATATCATAGAATTACTTCAGTTCGACTAGCCGTTTTTCTAACTTTTGCTTATTTTGGTTTTAGATATCTTTTTTTTCAATCAGAAAAACTATATCCTATTCAGTTTTTAGAAGTTTATATTAAATCATTTACAATTTGTTGTTTATTTGTTTTTTACACCAGTGAAGTTGAATATAGAGAATACTATTTTGTTTTATTCTTATTTATAGTTTCATTAATATTACATTATGCATCAAGAAATAAAATTAGAAGTTATTTTAATTAAAGGCGATCAAAACAACCGCCTTTAAAAAATTTCTGTTAAGTGGTTATCAATTTTAAGGCTACCAGTATTAAACCGATTAACGGAAACATTAATCCTCTAATATTTGGTTTAAAACCATAATTATTCACAAAATTGAAATATCTTAAAACTCCATTTATTGTAGCAAATAAAAAGAGTATTGCTAAAAATGAATACCAGAATTCATACTGAATAACATTCTCTTCATAAGTATTTTCTGTAACATCAAAGGTCAAAAGAATAGACATTAAAAGTATAGCTAAAAAAATTACTCCAAAATTACCTCTGAAAATAGTTTTCGGTTCTTCATTTGAAAAACCAAGTTCATCAAAAAATTTGTTATTAAAAAAGAATTGATAAATTACAAAGACATTAAATAACATAAATAAAACATGAAAGATAAAAGGTAATGTTCCACCTGCTTCAAGAATATGTTGTGACATAAAAAAAATCTCCTTTATTAATAAAACATATCAAATAATAAATGATTCTTCTTAAAAGTTTTATTAATTAATATTGTTTAATTTTAATATCATTAACTTAATTACTACTTGATTTTGCCCAGAGATTAATATTTTCTTCCCTAGCATACTTATTTATTTGTCTTAATTCTTTTGATGAGAAATTCATATTTTTTTGACTATCCAAACATTCATCAAGTTGTTTTACAGTTCTTGCACCAATTAAAGCTGAAGTCATTGTTGGGTGTCTTAATACCCATGATAAAGCCATTTGAGGTAATGACTGACCTCTTTTTTTGGCAATTTTTGTTAATTCTTTAATCTTCAATAGATAATTTTTTGTAATCATTTTTTTATCTAATGAAGAATTATCTGATATTCTAGATATTTTGGGAATAGTTTTTAAATATTTTCCTGAAAGCATACCCTGAGCAAGTGGGGAAAAGGCTATACATCCTATTTCAAGTTTTTTTAATGTAGATAATAAATCTTTTTCTACCCATCTATTGATCATTGAATAAGAGGGCTGATGAATAAGGCACCTGACTCCTCTTTCTTTTAATAGTTTATTCATTTTAATTGTTTGCTTTGAACTATAAGAAGAAATACCAACATATAAAGCTTTACCGCTTCTAATTGAATGAGTTAAAGCATCAGCAGTTTCTTCTAGAGGAGTTAATGGATCAAAACGATGTGAATAAAATATATCAACATATTCTAAATTCATCCTTTTCAAACTTTGATCAAGACTTGCAGTTAAATATTTTTTTGAACCCCATTCTCCATATGGGCCAGGCCACATATCGTATCCAGCTTTAGTTGATATAATTAATTCATCTCTGTATTTACTTAAATCTGACTTCATTAATTGACCAAAATTAGTTTCAGCCGAACCATAAGGAGGGCCATAATTGTTAGCTAAATCAAAATGAGTTACACCTCTATCAAATGCTCTAAAAAGCATTTTTTTAGATTCATTAGGCATAGATTTTTTTCCACCAAAATTATGCCAAAGACCAAGTGTAATAGGGGGTAAAAGTAATCCGCTATTTCCACATCTTCTGTACGTTAATTTTTGATATCTTTTTGTGCTAGCTTTGTACGGCATACTTAAAAATAATTATAAAATTTTATATAATAATATATAAAATAAATAAATGACTGACTTGCAATGGTATGCTTATTTAGGAGGATTTGTAGCTTTTGCAATTGGATGTTATGTTTATTATCTTTCTAGAAATAAAGAACTAAATGATCAACAGATTAAAAATAGAAAAAGAATTATGAATTTTTTTTTAATTATAGCTTTAGTTTGTGTTGGTTATTCGTGGTTGTAAAAATAAGAGATAACTTTTGAAATATTATATTGCAATTGATGCTGGGACTTCAGTAATAAAGACTGTAATTTTCAATACTAATTTCAAACAAATAAATTCTTATAGTGTAAAAAATCCAGTAGTAACTGACAAATTTGGCAAGTCTGAAATTGAAATGGAAAAATTTTGGTTACTTACCGCAAAATGTATTAAACTTTTAATAAAAAAATCTAAACTTGAGACACAATCAATTGTTGGTTTAGGAATAACTGGAAATATGGTTGGGTTTTGGTCTATAAATAATAAAAATAAACCAGTAAGAAATGCAATTTTGTGGAATGACACAAGAAGTAAAAAAATTTTCACTGATAAAAAAGTATTTGATCAAATTTATAAAATTACAGGGTCTATTGCACAATATGGCTGCACTATACCTATTTTAAAGTGGATGACTATATTTGAAAAAGAAAATTTAAAGAAAATTAAATACATTTTAACTTGTAAAGATTGGTTGAGATTTAAATTAACAGGTAATATAAATAATGATGAAACAGAAGTTTCCGTATATCCAGGTGATATAAAAAATAGAAAATTATCAAAAAAAATATTCAAAATATTTAAATTAAACACAAAATATTTTAAACTTTTCCCAGAAATAAAAAAATCAAATGAATTAGGTGGATATGTTACTAAAAGTTCATCAAAATTAACAAGTTTAAAAGTTGGCACACCTGTTATTATAGGATGTGGAGACGTAATAGCTTCTATATTGGGTGCTGGAGGAATTAATCATAACAAAAAAATAAGTATCATCGGAACTACATGTCATAATATTATAGTTAAAAATAATTCAAAAATTTCTAAAGATGGTTCAGGTTTATTTTTTGCTTCTTTAAATAATACATGGTTGGAAACTAAGATAAACGTCGCAGGAACTACTAATATTGATTGGGTCATTGATAATTTTTACAAAAATTCAAAAAAATATTCTGATAAGATTAAAATAATTAATAATTTTGAAAAAAAATATTTAACTTTTAATTATCCAGAAAATTCATTGATATTTCTTCCTTATATAAATTATGGAGGATCAATATCGCCATTTGTAAATTTAAATTCTAAAGCTGAAATTTTTGGAATTTTACCACATCATAATAATTTTGATATTATGATTGCTTGTTATGAAGGATTAGCATTATCAATAAAGGATTGTTATATGAATAAAATTAAATCTAAAGACAGTCTTTATCTTGCAGGAGGTGCATCAAAAAGTAAAATTTTACCTCAATTAATTTCAAATGTTTTAAATATTAAAGTTAAAATTTTAACAAATTCAGAACTAGGTGCTCTAGGTATTTCATTCTTAATTGACAGTTACTTGCATAATAAAGATTTAAAAAAATTAATAAACGATCACAAGAATATTGGTCATATTTACACACCCCAAAGAAAACAATCTAAATATCTTAATAATAAATATCAAAAATATAAAAAATTAAGAGAGTCATTGAATAATATTTGGTGAAAGATTCAAATTTAGTTGATAATATTAGTATATTGATATTAAAATATTAATCATAAATTAAGTGAGGAAAAATGAATAAAATATTACTATTTTTTATTACAATTCTACTTTCTTTGAACGCTTATGCTGTAACAAATGTTACTTTTTGGCATATGGAAGGTGTTCCACATAGAGTAGATAGAATTCAAACATTAATAGATGAATTTAATTCTGCTAATCCAGATATTAATGTAACACAAGAAGTCCAAAACTGGGGTGAAATTTACGCGAAAGCACCTGCATCTGTAGCTGCAGGAACTGCTCCAGAAATATTAGTTGGAATTCCAGATTTTACTCCTATTCTTGCTGATATGGGTGCAGCACAACCCGTTGAGGATTTTGTTGCTGAGCTAGATTCAAAATATGGTTTTTACCAAAAAGCTCTAGATCAATATACTTACAATGGTCACACTTGGGCTGTTCCTTTATGGAACATGGGTTTATCACTTTGGTATAGAAAAAGTGATTTTGAAGCCGCTGGAATTGAACCTCCAAAAACATGGTCTGACTTAAAGAAAGCTGCTAAAGCTCTAACTAAAGATGGAGTTTATGGAATAGGTCTTCCAGGTAACAAGCAACTTTATACTGACCAAACTATCTATAGTTTTATGGTTAACTCAGGTGCAGAAGAAATTTATAATTCTGATGGCACATTAAGATTTGATAACCCTCAAACTGTAGCAGCTTATGATGTTTATAAAGAGTTATATCAATATTCAGCTCCAGATGCTGCAAACTGGACTTGGGGAGAGGCAGAAGCTTGTTTTGCAAGTAAAGGTTGTGCAATGATTTTACAGTTTACTGTTATATCTACTTACGATTCACAAGCTGGTGGGGATGCGAGTGACTTAGGTGTTATTCAAATACCATATGCAAATGGTAAAGCTCACAGAGCAGGTACTGTTTCATATGTTAACTCTGCAATGATAATGACTGCTGATGAAGCAAAGATGGAAGCATCTAAAAAGTTTCTAAGTTTCCTAATGGAACCAGGTAACTACGGCAGATTTATTAATATGGAACCAGGATTATTTTTACCAATAACTGAAGCTGGAAGTCAAGATTCAACTTATTGGGATGATCCGGTTGTTATAAAATATAAATCACAAGTAGAAACAATGTTAGACAATTCAACAAGAGGAAGTCTATTTGGTTTTACGAATGGTAATACTTTTACAAGCATATCATCTATATCAGCTCAGAATTTATTAGCTCAAACTCTTCAACTAACTTTAATCGATGGCAAAAGTGCAAAAGATGCAGTTAGTGAAGGTATGGAAATAATGACTGAAGCTATTGAGTAATTAAAAACTTTTCAGCACCTCTAATAGAGGTGCTGTGATTTCTGTGAAAAAAAATAATATAGAAGGCTGGCTGTTTGTATCTCCATTATTTATTTGGATTTCCCTTATTATTTTAGTTCCAATTTACATAGCATTTGAATTAAGTTTATTTAATGTCAAGATAATTGGTACATCAGGAAAATTTGTAGGTATTGATAACTATGTAAAACTATTTGGTAAATCTAAATTTTTAAATGCTTCATTAAATAGTTTCTATTGGATAATTGGTAATGCAATCTGTCAGACATTTTTTGCATTCACTATTGCCTTAACTATTAACTATAAATTCCCTGGTAAAAAAATTATGGCTAATTGGATTATTTTGTCATTTATTATTCCAACAGTAGTAGTCGTTGTTATTTGGAAATTAATGTTAAGTAGTAGTAGTGGTGTAATAAATTCAGTTTTAATTGATATTGGATTATTAGATGAAGCAACGGGTTTCTTTAGTTCTCCTAATAAAGCTTTTATAAGTTTAGTTCTAATAAACTCATGGCGTTGGAGTCCTTTTTTAGCATTAATTATTCTTTCTGGACTTAATTCTATAAATAGGGAAATGTATGATGCATCAAAAGTTGATGGAGCGAATTTTGTTCAACAATTTCTTTTTATTACTTTTCCAAACCTTAAAAGTGTTCTTTTTGTATTAGGTCTAGTTGGTACATTATTATCATTTAATATATTTGACATTATATGGTTAATCACAAAGGGTGGACCCTCGAGCGCTACAACTACCTTACCATTATTAATTTATGAAACAGCTTTTACTAAATTTAGAATTAGTCAAGCTGCAACCCTATCAATAGTTACTAGCTTTTTGTTATTACTATTCTCAATAATATTTATCAAAACCATGGCGCCAAAAGAAGATGATTAAAGAAAATAATATCAAACTTATATTTTTAAGCTTATCTTTATTATTAATAATACTTATTTTTTTCTTTCCTTTTTTTTGGATAATCACATCTTCTTTTAAAAGCCCTGAAGAAATTATTGCTACATCTACAACTATTATTCCAAGATCTTTTACTTTAGATCATTATAATAAAATATTATTTAACTCAGATTTTTTTATATATTTAAAAAATAGTTTAATAGTTTCATTTTCTTCTATGATAATTTCCATCATTTTATCTGTATCGGCAGCTTATGGCTTACATAAACTTAAATTTTATGGAAATAAATTTGTAGAATACTCGCTTCTAGTTACTTATGCTTTTCCGGGAGTAATTCTATTAGTACCTATTTATTTATTGTTTGCAAAAGTAAATCTACTTAACAGTTATTTTGCTTTGATTGTTGTTAATGTTTTATTTGCCACTCCATTTGCAGTTTGGATGTTAAAAGCTTTTTTTAAGTTAATTCCAAATGAGATAGAGGAAGCGGCATATATTGATGGAGCATCAAGATATATTGTAATATCAAAAATTATCGTTCCATTAGCTGCTCCAGGTATAGCAAGTGTATCAATTTTTTGTTTTATAATATCTTGGACAGAGTATCTATTTGCATCAATATTAATTAGCGGTGATGATTTAAAAACTTTGCCAGTAGGTTTAGCCGGAATTGTTGGTCAATATCAAATAGATTGGGGATTTTTATTATCTGGAGCTGTTTTAGCGAGCTTACCAGTGATTGCATTATTTGTATTTATTGGTAAATATTTTGTTTCAGGTTTAACTGAAGGAGCTATTAAATAATTATTATAATTTTAAGGAGGTAACACATGACTGTAGCAAGAGTCACTACTATTAATTTTAAAAATAAAGAAGATGCGGATAAATCAATTGCAGATTATTCGGAAAAAGCACCAAGTGAATTTCCAGAAGCTGAACAATTATTACAAATTCGTGCAAGTGATACAACTGTAATGGCAGTCTCTTTATACGCTGATAGCAGTGCTATGGAACGAGCTAGTGCAGCTAGAACAAAGAGAATGAGTAATAATGAAAATACTTTCGATGTTGTTGATACTAAAACAGGTGAAGTAACTTTAAATCATAAAAATTAAATTTTGAGTAAACAGCATATGTGTACTCTTTAATAACTTAAAAATTTTAAGTAACAATTGGTAGTATGATTTTACAGTGATAAAAAATATTATTTATATTTTTACACTTAAAAAAGTTCCAAAATTAGTATGGAGTTCTTCATATGAGTATAATTTAAAACCAAAAAAAATTACATTATTTTATTTAGTTTTAGGATTAATTTTATTTGGTATAGGTGAAGGTTTATTAATTACTGCAAATATAGGTGTTTCACCTTGGTTTGTACTTCACCAAGGTTTAGCATTTAAAACAGGGTACACAATTGGTTTAACTACTTTTATAGTAAGTATAATTGTTCTTTTGCTATGGTTACCTCTTAAAGAGAAACCGGGGTTAGGCACAATACTAAATGCAATTTTAATTTCAGTAGTAATAGATGTTTCCTTATTAATTTTACCTTACCCTGAACACTTCTTATTTCAATTAATTCAAGTTATAATTGGCATTTTAATTATTGGTATTGGCAGTGGTTATTACTTATGTAGTTTTCTTGGTGCTGGCCCTAGAGATGGCTTAAACCTTGCAATAAGTCGACACACCAACAAATCTATAGCTTTAGTTAGGACTATTCTTGAAGTAAGCGCTGTTGTAATCGGATTTTTTTTGGGAGGTATAGTTGGAATTGGAACATTAATATATGCAATAGGAATAGGTTACTCGGTTTCCTTTGGGTTATTTTTTGTTGGAAAAATTTATAAAAAAATTGAGTCAAACTAAAATTTATTAATAATTTTTGACCTTATATTGTTCATTATTTTATTTCCATAAATTCTGTTTCAATTATAAATTAATTTATAAATTATGGATAAAGTTTTACAAAGATCTAATGGAAAAATAGATATTGAATTAATTGAAAATAATTTTAAAAAATATTTTCAAAGTGGTTGCTGTAAAATACTAAATCCTAATAGTTATAATGGTAATAATGAATTAGTATTAATAAATACAGCTGGCGGTATTACTTGTAACGATCAAATAGAAATAAATACTTTTATTAAAAATTCAGAACTGATTATTTGTACTCAAGCTGCAGAAAAAATATATGCAGGTATTGGTGATCCTGCAAAAATCAATATTAATATTACTGTAAAAAATTCCAATCTTTTTTGGCTTCCAAAAGAATTAATTTTATTTGATAATTCTAAACTTATTAGAAACATAAATATTAATCTTTTAGATAATTCTAATTTAATTTTTTGTGAAAGTACTATTTTTGGTAGAAAAGCAATGTCAGAGAAAATTCAGAATATATCATTTGCAGATCAATGGAAAATTAAAGTAAATTCATTATTAAAGCATTTTGAGGCGATAAACATAAACGGATCAATGATTGATAATTATAAAAATTCTTATACCTTTAATAATCAATCGTCATTATCAACTATTTTAATTTTTGGAAAAATAATTAATCAATTAGAGGCAGAATTAAAAAAAATAATGAAAAATATAGAGAAACATTATTGTGAAATGACAAAATTTGATGAAAAAATTATCATTAGAAGTTTAGCTGAAGATAATTATGATTTAAAAAAAACAATAAATTATATTTTGAAAAATATAATTCATGATAAACTCCCCAAGAATTGGGATTTATAAATGAAGCTTACACCTAGAGAAAAAGATAAACTAATGATTAGTGTGGCAGCTAATGTTGCACGTAAACGTTTAGAAAGAGGAGTTAAGCTTAATTATCCTGAAGCTATAGCATTGATAAGTGATTTTGTTCTTGAAGGGGCAAGAGATGGAAAAACAGTAGCAGAACTAATGGAATCTGGAGCTCATGTTGTAACAAAAAAAATGTGTATGGAGGGTGTAACAGATATGATTCCAGAAGTGCAAGTTGAAGCAACATTTCCTGATGGAACAAAGTTAGTAACAGTCAATAAACCAATAAGATAATGAAACCAGGAGAAATTATAACAAAACCTAATAGCGATATTATTTTAAACGAAGATCGCAAATCAATTACTTTAAAAGTATCAAATACTGGTGACCGTCCCATTCAAATTGGAAGTCATTATCATTTTGCAGAAACAAATGAATATTTAAAATTTGATAGAGAAAAATCGTATGGCATGCGACTAGACATACCTTCTGGTTCAGCTGTTAGATTTGAACCTGGTCAAACAAAAGATGTTGAATTAATTCCAGTAGTGGGAAATAGAAAAATATATGGTTTTAATAAAAAAGTTATGGGTGAATTATAATGAAAAAAATAAATAGAGATGCTTATTCAGATATGTATGGACCTACTACTGGTGATAAAATTAGACTTGCTGATACTGAACTTTTCATTGAGATAGAAAAAGATTATACAATTTATGGAGAAGAAGTAAAATTTGGTGGAGGTAAAACTATTCGAGATGGCATGGGACAATCTCAGGTTTCTCGAAGCGAAGGTGCTGTAGATACCGTTATTACAAATTGTGTTATTGTAGATGTTCATGGTATTTATAAAGCTGATATCGGTATAAAAGATGGTTTAATTAATAATATTGGTAAAGCCGGTAATCCAGATGTACAACCTGCAGTTAATATTATTATAGGCCCTGGAACTGATATAATTGCAGGAGAAGGAAAAATTGTAACTGCAGGAGGTTTTGATAGCCATATTCATTTTATTTGTCCTCAGCAGATTGAAGAATCTTTACATTCTGGAATAACAACCATGTTAGGAGGTGGGACTGGACCTTCGACAGGAACACTTGCAACAACCGTTTCTCCTGGTGCTTTTCATATAGAAAGAATGTTACAGTCTAGTGATGCATTTTCAATGAATTTAGCTTTTGCTGGTAAAGGAAACACTTCTTTGCCTCTAGGAATTGAGGAGCAAATTATTGCGGGAGCATGTTCATTAAAACTTCATGAAGATTGGGGAACAACACCAGCAACTATCGATAATTGTCTTTCTGTTGCTGATAAACATGATGTGCAAGTTCTTATCCATACCGATACCCTCAATGAAAGTGGTTTTGTTGAAGCTACATTAAAAGCTATTAATGGAAGAACAATACACTTTTTTCATACGGAAGGTGCGGGTGGGGGGCATAGTCCCGACATTATAAAAGCATGTGGTGAAGAAAATGTAATACCATCTTCAACAAACCCAACAATGCCTTATACTGTTAATACTGTTCAAGAGCACTTTAAAATGTTGCTAATTTGTCACCATCTTAATGAATCAATACCGGAAGATGTAGCATTTGCAGAAAGTAGAATTAGAAAAGAAACAATTGCAGCAGAGGATATTCTTCATGACATGGGAGCATTTTCAATTATCGCTTCAGACTCACAAGCAATGGGAAGATGTGCAGAGGTCGTGTGTCGTGTTTGGCAAACCGCACATAAAATGAAAGTTCAACGTGGAAGACTCAAAGAAGAAACTGGTGATAATGATAATTATAGAGTTAAAAGATATATTGCTAAGTATACAATTAACCCTGCTATCGCTCATGGTATGTCAGAAAGTATTGGTAGTATAGAAAAAAATAAAAGAGCAGACTTAGTTTTATGGGATCCTGCTTTCTTTGGTGTCAAAATAGATTTATCAATAATAGGAGGAAGTATAGCAGCATCACAAATGGGGGATCCAAACGCAAGTATTTCCACACCTCAACCAGTTTACACAAGGCCAATGTTTTCATCATTTGGAAAATCATTAGAAAAATCCTCAGTTACGTTTGTTAGTAAACTTTCTTTAGAAAAAGATACTTTTAAAAATTCTGGAATTAATAAAACATTAATACCAGTAAAAAATGTAAGAAATATTTCTAAAAAAGACATGGTATTAAATGATTACTGTCCAAAGATTGAGGTTAATCCAGAAACTTATGAAGTTAAAGTTGATGGAGAATTAATTACTTGTGAACCTGCTGAAACATTACCTTTAGCTCAACGTTATTTTTTATACTAAAATGCAGACATCCTTTAATATAATCTCACACAATGAAAAAAATCAAGAAATAACTGATCAAATTTCATTAACTTATGAAGAGAGATTTATTCGAAGAAAAAAATTAATTACAGATAAAGGAGTTGAATTTTTAGTAAATTTAAAAGAAGCCAAGAACATTGATGAAAATCAATTTTTTGAATTAGATAATGGTAAATTAATAAAAATTGTATCAAAAAAAGAAAATTTAATTGAAATTACAGGAGATAATATTAACAAAATTATTTGGCATCTTGGAAATCGCCATGTTCAGGTTGAAATTAAAAATAATAAGGTTTTAATTGAAGATGATCCAATAATTTTAGATATGATATTAAAACTTAATGGAAATGTAAAAAAAGTATTTGAAAAATTTAACCCTGAAGGTGGGGCATATGGTTTAGGTCGCCCTCATAGTCACAAACACTAACATGAATACATCAAAAGATCCTTTGCAAATATTACAGATTTGGTTTTCCTCTTCATTTCCTATAGGTTCTTATGCTTATTCTCATGGACTAGAAGCTCTAATTGATGAGAAAAAAATTACAAATAAAAATGATGTTGAAGAATATTTAAGAGCACTACTTTTTTATGGCTCACTTAGAAATGATTATATATTTTTGAAATCAATATATGAGGGTAAAGAAATAAATAATTTAATTGTATCCAGCGCATCATCTAAGGAAAGATATAAAGAAATAATCGATATGGGTAATTCATTTAGCAGGATAATGAGAGAAAGTTGGGATATTGATTTAAAAGAAAATCAATCATATACTTATTGTGTCGCTAAATCTGCTATACATTATAATATTAAATTTAAAGATTTAATTAAATTTTATCTGCAGTCATATATTTCAAATCTAATAAATGTATGTGTTAAACATATTCCTATGTCATATATAGATGGTCAATCAATAAATTTTATATTTATTGACGAAATTAATAAATTTTTGGAAGTATCTAAAAATTTAACTCTAAAAGATATTGGAACTACTTTTTTTGTTGGAGATATGTATGCAATTAAACATGAAAATTTATATTCAAGGACTTACATAACATGAAAAATATAAATGGACCTTTAAAAATAGGTATTGGCGGTGGAATTGGAACAGGAAAAACAAGTTTAACAGAAGCAATAGCAAAAAATATTTCTAAAAAAATTTCTATGGCAGTAATATCAAACGATATTTATACAACTGAAGATGCAGAGTATTTGATGAAAGCACAAGTTTTACCAATTGATCGCATTAAAGGAGTAGAAACTGGAGGGTGCCCCCATACAGCTGTGAGGGATGAGCCCAGTATAAATTTATTAGCAGTAGAAGAAATGAAAAAAAAATTTCCAGACTTAGAATTATTATTATTAGAAAGTGGAGGAGATAATCTTGCTGCTACTTTTAGTCCTGAGTTAGTAGATATGTCGATATACATGTTTGATGTTTGTATGGGGCAAGACATACCAAGAAAAAAATCTCCTGCTATAATAAAATCGGATTTACTTGTAATAAATAAGATTGATCTTGCGCCATATGTAGATGTTGACTTAGATCAAATGAAAAAAGATGTAGAAGAAGCCAGAAATGGACTGCCATATGTTTTTTGCGATATGAAAAAAAATATTGGAATTGATAAAATTACTGACTTCTTAATTTCTAATGGTGGTCTATAATTATTCAACTTTTTGTAAAGAATAGACCGTATCAGTACTATTAAATTTCGAATCAAATTCTTTTGATTTTGGATCATCAAATAAAGCATAAAATTTTTCTTCATCTGTAACATTACACATAATCATCACATGACCATCTTTGACAAAAGCCATATCAAATGCATCTGTGTATTTAGCGATGTCATCTTTAAAAAAATTATATAATTCCATGTAATCTTCTTTCGTAAAAGATCCTTTGGATACAACACATAAATTCATAATTATCTCCTAAAAAAAAATATCCTCAGCATTTTTCTTAATGTGAGGATAATTTATACGTATCTCATTTTAGCTGCTTGTAAACCGCAATAGAGTCAAATCGTTTATTTTTATTAAATAATATTTAATTATTAAAATTCAATTACAATTAGAGAATTAATAGTTATTACTCATATTTATCAGAATACAAATACGGTATCCCAATAACTAAAATAATATAGAAAACCATAAAGCCTGCAATCAGTGGTATTACCTCAGCTGCTGGTACTGTGCTAAACGGACCAAAAACAAATCCGTAGATTACAAAAAGAATATTTAAACCTACTAAATAATAACCACCACTTCTTTTCATATTGTACAGCATATAAATTGTGTATGCGATTAATAATTGAAAAACTATACTAACAATAAAGTCTAAAGTGGAAATTTGAACATTAAAATCTCCTACAGGTGGTTGCACACCTTGACCGGAAAAATATCCATACGTAATTCGATAAGATGTATCAATAAAATCAAGAGAGATAAGGATTAACATAATCCAATGTAGAGGTTTAAATAATCTTTCTTTCATACTAACAAATATAATTACTAATCTTTTTTAATTGCTTCTTGTAATGAAGTATTATCTTCTGATGGTTTTGAATCTTTTTTAATAGGTTGTATTTTATCAGATTTTTTAATATCACCACTGATTTGACCGCCTAATTTAATTTGTAAGTTTTGATACTCGACGACCCCCAAAGCAACTCCCTGCTCCTGGATTGTTAAAGTACCTGAAGCTTTCACTTCTCCCTCAAACGTTCCCCACACGTCCATATTATGTGTTTCTATATTCCCTTTGCAGTTTCCAGTAGCACCAATAACTACATTATCCGTTTTCATAACTACATCTGCTTCTCCGTCTATCTGGACTTCATCAGCTTTTTTAATTTCACCATTAATTGTTACACCGTGTCCAATTACAACTTTTGCAGATCCCTTTGCAGGTCTAAACACATCAGTTGTTGAATTTGTATTATCTTCTTTTTTATCAAACATTTTAATTACCCCCCTTATAGTTTTGTTAATGCAGGTAATCTACAACTGCTAAAATTATATTAAATGATTACCATATAAGTAATAATATTAGAAGATTTATATAAATTTTAAGGGTTATTTTTGATGATTTACTACTTCTACTAGGATCGCAATTACAAGATTAAGTATGGTAATTGAACAAATAGAAATAAACAATACGAAAAAAATCCAACTAAACCAGAATATTTTTTGTAATGGCAGCATAACAGTCTCCCAACTAGAAAGTGTTAATACTTGAAAGAGAGTTAGTAATGATTTTCCAAGATCACCCCATCTTTCAGGATCTGTTTCACTAAAAAGTATACTACCAATTGACCCAAATACGTACATTATTACAAATAGAAGCAAGCTTACGAAAAAAACTTTTTTAACAGAAGCAAGTAATGATTCTATAATTTTTTTTAATTCAGGAATAACTGATATTAATCGTAATACTCTAAATATACGAAGAAGACGTAAAACTAAAAAACTAGAATTATTTGGGATAGGTACAAGTGAAATTAATACGATGAGACTATCAAATATATTCCACAAATCTTTAAAAAAATTTTTTTTCTCTTTCTCACCAATAAATCGAATAAGTATTTCAATAACAAAGAAAATTGTAATTAGATAATCGAGAAAATAGATAGCATTTAAAAAAAAAGGGTCTAATTGATAAGTTGTGGCACCAATTAAAATAGCATTAAAAATAATTATAATTACAACTGAAAATTGAAAAATACGATTATCTTTTATTTTTGCAAAAAAATCTATCATATTTAATTAAATAGTTTTTAAATTATCAATTTTTCTATCCATAACAAAAAACCATAATGGAGGTATTAGTGCCATAATTAACATGACGGAATAGTTAGCAGGCATCTCTATTGCCTTTTCTTCTTGAGATAAAAGAGGATATGGTTTTGAAGCACTTTGATGATGCTCAGCATGAAGACCTAAATTAAATGTCGACCAATTAGCAGAGATGTGACGACTGTTCCAAGAATGTAAATCTGTAAATCTTTCGTACCTTCCATTTTCTTTTTTTCTTTCTAATCCATAATGTTGAATATAATTTACTAACTCTAATAATATTATTGAAACAAAAGAATGAAAGATAACAAAAACTAAACCATTCATACCAGCAATGAGATAAGCAAATACTAAAAATATAAATTCTAATACAAAGTAATGAATCATTCTGTTTTGAATACTAAAGGTATTTAGATTTTTTCTATCAAGAATATTTTTTTCAATAACCCAAGATGATAGCAAACTATTAATTACACAGCGAATAAAATAAAAATAAAAATTTTCACCTCTTCTTGCTGTGGCAGGATCTTCTTTAGTGGCTACATTTAAATGATGACCATAAATATGTTCAATTCGAAAATGTCCATAACAACATAAAACTAGTAGCAATACTCCAATACCCCGCATAAATTTATTTTTTCGATGAATTAGTTCATGCGCAGTTGTAATGCCAATAGAACCGCCAGACATGCCTACAGCTGCACCTAAAGAAGCAGCAGTTAATAAAGTGATACTAGGGTTAGAGACAACAATTAAACCAAATATAATTAAAAATAAAATACAGGGAAGCACAATTAAAATAGAAAAGTTATGAAATACACTTTCATTTAGCTCAACATCATCTTTACTTAAGTAAGGTAATACAAGATCAATAATTGGAACTAATACAAAAACCCAAATAAAAGGGGAAATTGACCATGAGGGATTAATGATTAATCCTAAAGAACTAGCAAAAATCAAAATTAGTGGTGTTACAAGATAAAAAATCATCAAAATAATTATATATTATTTTTTTTTCTAAACTAATACCTAAATAATTTAAGAAAATTCATATGAATAATAACATTAAAGGGCTCTTTTTAATTATTGTGGGGATGTTATTCATAATTACCCAGGACGTTTTAATTAAATACACCATCCATGATGCCTCATTGATGCAAATACTTGTATTTAGGGGAGTGGTGGGATTTTTATTGTTGTGCCTATATTTAATTTCTACAAAACAACCAATTTTCTTTGGAACCGCTCATCCCTATATAGCTATTTTTAGAGGTTTAACATTTTTCTTAGGTTTTACATTGTTTTTTATTTCTTTAAGTCAAATTACTTTAGCAGAAGCAACAAGTTTATTCTTTGTAAGTCCTTTTTTTATTACTATTTATTCTTATTTTATTCTGAATATTAAAATTGGGCTAAATAGAATATTTTCAATTTTTGTAGGTTTTAGTGGAACACTTTTAATCATTAAACCTGAATTTAATGAAATAAATATCTATATGTTATTTCCGATCATTGCCGCTTCTACATATGCATTATCGATGACTTTGGCTAAAAAAACTTCAATTAAAGATAATTTATATCAACAAACCTCTCACATTTATATGGGTGCTTTTATTGGAGGAAGTGTAACTAGTATTTTACTGCACAACTTAAGTTTTAACGTATCAATTTTTTCCATACTTAGTAATCCATGGATATTAAATGATTTTCTAATAATTGGATTAATCCTTATTATTTCTATAACTGGAAGTCTTGGAATATTTTTTTTAATTGCTGCATACAGAGTAGGATCACCTTTAGTTAATAGTATAACTGAATACGTCCATTTAATTTTTGCGATAATAATAGGAATTATTATTTTTTCAGAAGTGCCTGATATAAACTCGTTTATTGGAATTTTTCTTATCATGGTAAGCGGTATTTTTGTTGTATTTAGAGAAAATAGACGTAATGAATTAGTTGTTGCTGAAACTACGCTTAGAACGTAATTGTTTTATAATAATTCATTTAGAAACTTACTATTTTTTAAATCAGGGCAATTGTCTATTTTGTGATTATAATAATCATCATTATTGTAATCTAAATAATTTTTCCCTGATTGTTTGTGCATGAGATCATTTTTATTATCGTTAACATGAAAGAATTTATTATTTGTTGAACATTTTGCCGGAAAACCCAATGAATGAATCATTTCATGTAAAATTGTTGCTTCTGCATCACCAAAAGTTTCATCATTTTTATTATTTAAATGATCTTTGTGAGTACAAGAAAATATTTTATCATTATTTGATAAAATTATATCATTACCAATATATTTTTTAAATCTAGAATAGGTGTAGTAAATTGCAATATTACCATCAAATCGTGATTTTCCACATATATCATAATCAATATATTTTCTTTTTTCCCAGCCTTCAAAAAAAATAATAAATTTCTTAGAAGAAAAATTATTAAATAGATTATGATTATCATTAATTATTTTTTCAATTTTATTTGATACTTCAGTAATATTTTTTGATTTATCTTTGGTTTGTAAATCCCCAAACCAATCCATCGTTTTGTTCACTCGTAAAAAAGTTACATCAATTTTACCATTAATATTTCTATCAAATCTTATTTCTTGATTTAATGTTTGTTTTTTTAACCAATTATTTATTGCGAGGAGAGAGGAGCTAATTTTATTATTAATATCATATTCGCGATCCTCTCTTTCGCATGGAAGTAGAAAAATTGGATGAAATTGATTTCCTTCATGTAAATCTTGTTCATCTTTATATGATCTGTTTATTTTTTTATCTGTTTCATAGATTATAAATTTTGTTTCAATGTTATTATCACAATCTTCAGGAAGAGGTATTTTTGGAGCAATAAATTTCCAATTTTCATTTATGAATTGGAGAAAAAAAACAAAAATAGATACAATGATAAAAAATCCAATAAATGGGATTAAGAAATATCTGTGCATTAAATTATTTGATTTTTATTATAATTGGGGCAAAACTTCCGAAAGTTTGCGGACTTTATACCCCAAATCATTATATTGTATCTTTTTACATACTAAAACTATATTCAACCTAAAACAAAATTAATATGCGAAGAATTATTTTATTAATACTCATTATTGTTGTCGCAGGAGGTGGTTATTATTACTTTTCTTTAAATAATACTCAGATAGCAACTACAAGTTACGAATATATAAAAATAGAAAAAGGAAACATAAAAAAAACAGTTTCTGCTACGGGTAAAATTATACCAACATCTACTTTAACATTATCGTCAGAGATATCTGGAAAAATAGTTGAGATCAATAAAGACTTTAATGAACAAATAAAAAAAGGTGAAGTTCTAGCAATATTTGATCAAAATCCTTTTACTTTAAGCGTAAAGGAATCTCAAACTTCAGTAGACATATCAAAATCTAAATTAAAACAAAAAAAAGCAAGTCTTGAAAAGGCAAAATCAGAATTAAATAACTCAGTTGCAAATAAATACAGTGCAGAATCACGTTTAGCAGACTCTAATTTATTTTTAAGCAAACTAGAAGAAAATCTTGAAGAACGTAAAGCTCTATTTGATAAAAAATTTATTTCTAAAAAAGAATTCGATGACACAAATTTTGATTATGAAAGTGCTATTATTCAAAATGCTACAATAAAATCAGAAATATCATCTTTAGATGCAATTATAAGTTCAAGACAAGCACAAATAGAAATTATTAAAGCAGAGATTGAAGAAGTAGAAAAAATAATTAAACAATCTGAGTTGACTTTAGAAAGTGAAAAACTAGACTTAACAAAAACTAAAATAGTTTCACCTATAGATGGTTTTATTTTAGATAGACATATTAGTGTCGGTGATGTTCTTGGAGCTTATCAAAAAGATTCAATAATGTTTACGATTGCAGAAACACTATCTAAAATGAATATAGAAATATTTATCGATGAATCAGATATTGGAAATATTCAATTAAATCAGGTTGTCGAATTTTCTACTGATGCTTTTCCTGATAGAAAATTAAATGCTACGATTAGCCAAATACGTTATTCGCCAATAGATGATCAGAATGTTATCACGTATGAAGTAATTGCTTCTTTTGATAATCCAGAAAATCTTCTTCTACCTGGTATGACTGCTAACGTTGAAATTATTGTTCAAAATAAAGAAGAAGTTTTAAAAGTTAAAAATTCAGCTCTTTCTGTTAAACTCAATCAAAAGCCTAAACAAAATTCAGGTGGAAGTAGATGGGGCGGGGGCGGTCCATCTCAAATGCAAGAAATTATGGCTCAAATAAACATGACAGCTGATCAACAAAATAAAATGAGAAGTGTGTATCCAAAACTAGGTAAAGTAAGAGGCTCTTTAGAAGCGAAAAACTTATCACCAGAAAAAATAAGAAAAGAAATTCAGTTATATATTGAGAATGCTTTAGTAGAATTATTAACTGATGAACAAAGAAATAAATATTTCTCTTTAAAAGAATCTTTAAATGTCAAAAAAGTTTACAAATTGGTTGATGGTTCTCATGAACAGATTGATTTGATTACAGGTCTTAACTCTGGCGGCTACACAGAAATAATAAAAGGTGATATTCAAGAAGGCGATGAAGTAATTTCTAAAGTTATTGTCGAAACGTCAGAAAAAAAAGCACTACGTCTATTTTAAGATGATCAATATCAATTCTCTCTCAAAAGAATACATCATGGGAGATAACAAGCTATTAGCTCTCGATAATATTGATCTTTCAATCAATGAAGGTGATTTTGTTAGTATTATGGGTTCATCTGGCTCTGGAAAATCAACCTTAATGAATATTATAGGATGTTTAGATGTGCCATCTAGCGGGGAATATCATTTTAGGAATAATAATGTATCAACTTTAAATTCGAATAAACTAGCTGAATTACGTAACAAAGACATAGGATTTGTTTTTCAAAATTTTAATTTACTACCAAGATTGAACGCACAAGAAAATGTTGTGTTACCACTTTTATATTCTGGTAAAAATTTAAAAGAAAGAAATCAATTAGCAATAGATGCTTTAGAAAGTGTTGGATTAAAAGATCGTGTGCATCACAGACCTAATCAATTATCGGGTGGTCAACAACAAAGAGTGTCAATTGCAAGAGCTATTGCGGGTTCACCTAAATTAATTTTAGCAGACGAACCAACAGGGGCCTTAGATAGTAAAACAGGTTTAGAAATTATGAAAATTTTAAATGATCTAAATGCAAAAGGTATTACAATTGTTCTCGTTACACATGAAGATGATATCGCAAGCTATGGATCAAGAATTATTAAAATGAAAGACGGTAAAATTTTAGAGGATAAAAAAAATGTCAATAACTGATCTTATATATCTCTCACAAAAAAGTTTACGCTCCAACATCTTAAGAAGTATTTTAACGTCTCTTGGTATCATTATTGGTGTTAGTTCAGTTATTACTATGATCTCAATTGGTTCAGGAGCAAGAATTGAAGTTGAGCAACAAATAGAACGATTTGGATCAAATAACTTAATTGTTAGATCACAGAGCTCTTCTAATAGAGGTGTATCAATGGGTGCTAATTCAGTTAACACGTTAACATTAAAAGATATGGAAGCTCTTAAAGAAGAATTACCAGCAATAAAAGCTATCGCACCAAGAGTAAGTTTAAGTACACAAATTGTTGCTAATGGAAATAATTGGCTTGCTACTGTTACAGGAACAACAAATGATTATTTTGATTTAGGTAATTGGAAATTTGAAAATGGAAGAAGTTTTGAAGAAGAAGAGTTAGCTTCGGGTTCAAGAGTTGCCATTATAGGAAAAACAGTTCAAAAAAATTTATTTGATACTGATAGTCCTATTGATGAAGTAATACGAATTAATAAAGTTCCTTTTACTGTTATTGGATTGTTAGATGCAAAAGGGGGAACAGCTTGGGCTGATTTAGATGATACAGTTATTGTTCCATTAAAAACGGCTAAACAACGTTTAGTGGCTAAAAAATTTCCTGGTGATCAAATTCGTAGCATGACCATTAATGTTCGATCTTCTGAATTACTTTTTAAAACAGAAAAAGATGTTGATACTGTTATGCGAAAACTTCATAAAATTTCAGCTAATGGTAATCCTGATTTTGTGATTCGAAACTACGCACAATTCTTAAACGCTAGACAAGAATCTTCAAGAGTGATGTCTATTCTTCTAGCTACAGTTGCAGGTATTTCATTAATAGTAGGGGGTATAGGTATTATGAACATCATGCTTGTTACCGTAACAGAGAGAACAAAAGAAATTGGTGTTTGTATGTCGGTTGGTGCAAAAAAAAGAGATATACTCCTTCAATTCTTGATTGAATCATTAATGATATCACTCATAGGAGGACTCATAGGAATTGCCTTAGGTTTAGGAGTAATATTTGGCGTTAGCGAATATTTTAAATGGAAAATGAGTCTTGATTATATGTCGATAGTACTCTCTTTTGTTTTTTCTTCATCAATAGGAATTATTTTTGGATTTTATCCAGCAAAAAAAGCGGCAAACCTTAATCCCATTGATGCATTAAGATACGAATAAATTGAGGGCAAAATAATTATTGCCCTCAATAATATAAAATCTACTCAACTAAAAAAACTAATTCCTGGCTATCTAAATCAACACCAGCATCAGTTCTAAGTTTTGCTAATTCTGGATCTTGCATAGCTTGTTGCATTTTTTCCATCGATTCAATCTCTAAAACTTGATAAATTTTAGTTTCATCATCTTTTGGATGGCCATATGCTAAAACTTTTATTCCATATTTTTCTCTATGAGTATCAACACTGAGAAAAAGATTTTTCCATTTTTCATAACCTTCTTTTAATTTAACATTCATGATTATTTTCATAATACGTCCTTTTTTATATTTCTTTTAATTGAATATAGTTGCATTTTCTTAATTACATTTAGCTATTTAAGGTGCCTCTATAATTACTAAATTTCTTACAACTACATCCTCTTTATTTTCACCTAAAAGTGCCAATGCTTCTTGATAACGAGGATCATTGTAACCATCTATTGCGTCCTCTACGCTATTAAATTCAACAACTGCAGAAAATAACAAATCAAAATTCTTTTGAACATAGTGTTTTGGCTCACTACCAGCAGTAAATACAAAATTTCCTGATTTTTTTTCTGCTTCCTCTGCAACAATAGTCATAAATTTCTCTAAATATTGCCCCCATATTTCTGCATTCTTTATTTCTTTTACTTGTCCTACCCAATATCCTTTTTTCATATATCCTCCAAAATTGTAAATTTTTATTATTTAAATATGAGTTTAAAAGAAAAAAACTATTAAACTTAAATAAATTTTTCTTTTCTAATATAACCAACTTCAGTTGTTTTATAATGTCTGAAGGGCACATTAAGATCTTCAATGGCTTTAATAGTTTCATCTGTAATATTACCGTAAACTTCTATTTCAAATTTATCTGCTATTTCTTGATGTTTTTCTACATAAGCAACAACAGGAGGGTTATTAATGTGGTGAACCATCGCTTCACTTGTACGGTAGACTTCACTCCAGGTAAATTCTAATGGATCTGTTGGATCTTGATCAAAAGTATGTATCAGCATATCTGGTTCTGATGCATTTACGGCGTCATCAGCTTCTTTTGCTATTTTGAGATACTCCTCAACCTTACCTTCTTTTACACGTATTCTAGCTATCAAAATAAAAGGATTAGACATATTATAATTTTAAACTCAAATCATAACATAATGAATTTTTGAGAACGGTTCAAATATTAAAAAAATTAACAAGGCATTTATTTTTTAAAGAAAAGACCTATTTACTTAGAATGAGACAATTTATAGTCGAATGCTGGGATAGTGTTATGAGTCACGATTTTAACCCATTAAAGCATATTCCAGACCTACAAGTCAGACACATGGTATTGCAAATATTAGCATGGATGTGGTGTATAGCATTCAGTCTTTATGTAGGATCGTGGTATGTAATGGGAGTTACTTTTGCTACTCATTTTCTTTTAATCGCAGCCATTGCTATCACTATTGCTACTTTTAAAATATCGGAGAATGTTTATAAATTTAGAGAAGGTTACCATTCAGTGAATAGAGCACGAGGTAGCGTTATTTACAGAGATAAATATGGCAATCCCTATAAAGTTGAACTGCCAAAAAATGATCCGGGTGGAGAACACGACTAGTTCTTTTAAATAACTACCAAACTTATTGTGAAGAAAATTAATGAAAATTAGATTTTATATAAAGATTATAGTTGGTTTATTTATTGTTAAATTTGCATTTGCAGAAGTTATAGATGTCAATAATGAAGAAATAATAAAATTATCAAATCTTAATATTCCAATTGTAGATGTAAGAAGAAGTGCAGAGTGGGATCAAACTGGTGTTATTCCAAATAGTATTTTACTAACTTTTTTCGATGAAGAGGGGAATTATAATTTTGATGAATGGTACGAAAAATTACAACTAGAATTAAATATAACTGATCCAATAATCTTAATTTGTAGATCAGGAAAAAGATCCAAGGTAGTCGCTAATATGATAGATGAGAAATTCAATACTATTATTTACAATGCACAAAGTGGAATAAACTCTTGGATTAGTAAAAAATTAATAACTGTTGAACATCTAACCAATTAATAAAAATAGAATATTTTTTTTCTTGCTTCTGTTTACCAGCAATTAGAATCAATTTTTTTTTAAAATTTTCAGATAATTATACTCTAAATAATTTAAGCTTTTACAAATGCATTAAAAGAAAAACATCTTCGCTCGCCATCTTGACGAAACGGATGAACATCATGCATTAAAAAAGCAGGAAATAAATACATATCTCCGACACGAGGTTTAAAGGTAATGCGATGTTTTACCAAAGGAGGGCTATTACGTGGCATGGAGACACGGCCATCAAAAAAAGAGAGTCTTCCAGCAAAAGCAATCTCTTTGTTATATTTAATAGAATTTGGAACTTCAAGATAACACACTCCACTAACATTCCCTCTATGAATATGTGGTGGGTTAAAATCACCAGCAAATTGTCTAACAATCCACGCGCGATCAATTTTAATGGAGGAGGGTTTTGTTTGAATGACGTTTTTGTAATAAGATTCAATAATGCGGTTAAGTTGTTTTTCTAAACCGCTTCTAAAAAGAAAATCCTTTGTTAAGCGAAATTGTTGCTGAACATTTCCCACTAATCTGTGCGAATGATCTAACACTTTACTTTTATGTTTACTGTCAATTATTTTATTAGCATAAGAATTAACTTTATCAGTCAATTTATTCGATAAATTATATTTACCTATTGTGGGTCCAAAGGGTTTATAATACGTTTCTTTCATAGATTCTTATTTAATAACAGTCTTAGTAAAATCAATTAACTTTAACACCTTTCATCATCTAGTTCTTCTAATTTGATGAAAACATAGTGAATGAAAAATAAGAAATAATAGAGTATATTTTATAATAAAATTTTTTAATTATATTTTAAATTGATTTATTGAATTCTATAAGATGCTTCTTTTAATAAGTTTTCCTCAGGCATCTTAATTTTTTTCTCATTCTTTCTTAATTCTATAAGACAATGATCAATGAGTTCAATTTTAGCATTTAAAAATTTAATATTTTGTGGAATAGGGATGTGAATAGGGTATCCTTTGATAAACTCTACATGTAAGTCGTATCCACCCATATAAAATTCTTTTAAGATTTTACCTTTATTTGAGAGATAATTATTCGATGATTCATGAATAATGGCACTTGCTGTGGAATTATTTCTTTCAAGAGACTCAAATAAAGTATTATTTTTAATAATTTCCATTGTGTAGGGATAGAGTTCCAATTTTTTCATATCACTAAAGGATAGCTCTTTATCAAAAGGTGTTAATTGTAACGTTTCTAATCTTACATAATTGATAATTGCTGGTGCATCATCAAAAAGAGCAGCGTAAAGGCTTACAACTATCCTTGTTCCTGTAAAATCAACTGTCGTAAGCTCATACCCACATAAACTCACCTCATCTTGTTCATCAAAAACAACTAAAGGATCAAAATAAAATGTTCTTTTAGGATATTCCTGAGCTTCCGTAATAATAAGTTTGTCATTTCCTTGGTCAAGGGGAAGTTCTTTTTTAATAAATTCTTTGGAACTTAATAATTGATCCCCTTTAGCAGCACCAGCTAGAAGGAGAACAATAATAAGGAGGGAGAATAGAAAAATTATAATTCTTTTGATAACTGGTGCCACTAAAGCTTCTATAAAAATAAAATTTGATAAAAATGAGAAATGATTAAGGTAATATTAAGATCAAATTAAAATATTCTAAAATACTCAAAGTATGATAAAAGAGAATAGTCCTGATTTAGATACTCTAATTGCTGGGACACTAAACAAAACGCTAAAGGAGATATAATGTTCAACTTTAAATTATATTTTGCAAAATCTATTAGAGATTTTATTAATCAACGAGAAAAAAAAGAAGGTATTAAAAATATTTTTTTTAAAAAATTAGATAAAAACTTTCTAGAACTATCAAGAGAAGAACAACTTCAAAGGTTAATAAAAATTTTAGAAGAACAAGGTTTTAAACTGAAGAAATAATTTAATAAGAGAGGCATACATGCCTCTCATAAAATTTGATAAAAATGAGCAATCATTGGGGTAATATTAAGAACAAATCTTAATCTAAACATAATTTAAACCCGAATTTGCCTAAATTAATAAATACAAATATTTTTGTGGCACTGAGTCTAAAAAATATTCATTATAAAATTATAAAATTAATCATTTTAAAACTCCTCTTAAGTGCCACACCTTTATTAGCTCATTACGAACTACCAAGAGAGATTGATTTAATGATGATAGAACATGATTTAAATAAATGCTCCAAAGGTAAAATTGATAGTTATTTTTTTCATAAAGAAAAAAATCCAGATTATTGGCTAGGAATCTATACTAGTTCTAATCTTGATTTAGAATGTTTAAGGGAACAATTTCAGAATAAGATTACTAATTACCCAGTTAATTTTCTAAACAACCCTAGGATAAAAGTTTCACATGATTTGAGCTATTATAAATCTTACATTACAAATTTTAATAGAGTAGTTTGTGGTGAAAGATGCTATCTTGATGAAGATTCAATTTTATTTGTAGATGATAATTATTGGTACATCTATGATTTATATAATTCTTATGGACACAAAGCGAATTTTATAAAAACTTTGGATAATAAAATCCATATTCAATTATTAGAGTCAACTCATATTAAAAATATTGTATTTGATATTGTTACTAAAGATTTTTTATATCTTTATGATGGAATATTAGAATTTCATGACGATTATTATATTGCCACACATTCTAAAAGCTATTTTTATGGAGGAGGAGCCTTTTGGTATTCGGCTAAAAGAGATTATCAAAATAATATTTTAGAGTTAATTGATTTAAAAACCAACTTTTCAAATTGTGAAGATACAAAATTATATTCTTGGTCTGGTCAATTATATGATTTTATTTTGGAAACTAATAATTTACAAAATTGCAGGGAGCATTAATGGAATCTTTATCAAGGGTTATTTTATTTTTAACATCCTATTTTATTGTTTTAGCTTTATCTTTTAGTATCAATATAGAATTTGAATATTTACAAAGTGGATTATTCTTATTCATTTCTATAATTATAGCATCGTGGCTGTATTATTTACATTTTAAGAAAAAAGAAGCTCCAGAATTTCAAAAAGAAGTTTTGTATGTCATGTTTTTTCTCTGTCTTGTAACATCTACATGGTCATTTAAATTAAATTATTTTCATTTGTATGATTAATAATTTCTGGTTGTATTTCTTAATTACACCTGTTGTAGTCTCTATTATAGCTCTAAACTCTTTGTTTGTTCATAAAAGCCCAAGCACACCAGTATTTGAAAATGCTTTAGAATATTGTCAAAGTGTAGATAATAATTATGTTTATAGTGATCAAGGAACTGCTCAAGATATTTGTATCGATGAATATATGAATGCTCCCTGGGCATTAGAGTTAGTTATAAAAATATTCTTACTATTTGGATTTATTTTTATTGTACCACTCATATTTTATTTGAGATCTAGATAATAAATTTACCATTTTAAATTTAACATTATATCAAAGGGCTTATAGGATTGTCTGACAATATTGATACTATAATTAAATCCTTTAAATGTTTTTGAAAGTCTTTCACTTATTGATTCATTTTCTATAATTTTATTTATTTCCTCATTTGAATATTTCATGAGAACATAATTTGATGTTATTGTTTTACTCATAGAGTAATTGATATTATTTTTACCTTTTTTAGCAGCTAATAAAGTGTCGTTTCTATAGTTTCTTGAAATACTATTTATAAATGAATGCATTAAAAGTGATAACTGGTTTTCTTTTTTTTCTAATTTTATTCTTTGTTCTTTTTCCTTATTTCTTATAGCATCTGAAGTAATTTCTCTTAGCTGTAAAATAAAATCATCATCGGACAGAGATATTATTTTATTATCATTTTCATTTAAAATATTTTGATTTTCCGTTTGAATATTTTTTAAAAAATATTCTTCTTGTCTTTTCTTCTTAAAATCTGGAAGTTCGTTAATAGGGGCGGTAGAAATGTTTCTTTCAAATAAGAAAAGAACATTTTTTAAATCACTTGGAAATATTTTTAGCAATTCTGTTTGATCAATATTTCTTTGACTATTTCCAATAGCGTAAGAATAAATATTTTCTTGATTGGTTGGATAAATGCGTATTGAACTTCTGATACCTGGCTTTCCAAAAATAACATAAAGCCCAGGCCCTTCAGATGCCCTTACAAGCTTTACGTTACTATTTGAATTAATTGTTAAAAAGATATTCTCTATTTGCTGTTCTAATTTTGTAAAATTGTCAGTTATTTGCATTTCAATTAATAAATTATTTAATAACAACCACTTTCAAAATTCAACAAAAAGGTTCGTTGTTATATCCCTTTTGTATCAAACTCTATTTTCATGTTTTCTATTTCCAGTAACTCATCTTCATCATTATCTTCGTCAATTTCCATATTAAATTCAGGCCTTGGAAGCCTAGAGAGTGATATTTCTAGTGTTTTTAGAGTATCTGATGTTCCAAAACTAATTAAGTCAAGCTGCGTATCAAAATGATCTTGATTATCGATAAATTTAGCAAATTCTGGCTTGAGAGGGACTACTGTATCTGGCCTTTTACTGAAATGAATTGATTTCCATACATCGCTTCTTTCATGACTGTCCATTTCGTAAGAATTCCAATATTTTTGATATAAATGCTCCTCAATTTGATTGGCTATATCTTGTGCAGCCCAAACAGGTATTAATTTCTTTGATTTAGCCGTAATAATATCAATTTCTCCGGTTTTACCATCTTGAATAACAGTATAATTGTCAAAAAGATCATTTGCTAAGACAGGTACAATGGTAAAATGACTATCATTATGAAATAATTCATGTTTTTCAATAATTAAATTTTGTTTTTTAATACTATTTCTAAGGCTTATACCAAACAAACAATCCATTTTTTCTATATTTCCCTTGTTATCACAGGTTTATAGCCTGTTTCTTTATCCAGTTTCTTTTTATAGTACTCATAATCCATAAACATTACGGCGACTCCGCTTGCACAAATAGTAATCACAAGAGTGACGACTATAATTGTCAAAAAATAGAAAATATTTCTGTCTAGTTCTAGATTAAAACGCATATTAAAAACCTGTTATCATTCGAAAGGTTAAACTGAGTGTAATAAAAACACTCATAAGAAAGAATAGGGGGATGATACTTTTAGGCTCAAATAACATTGCCAATGTTTTCAAAATAAAATGTCTCAGAAATATTAGTCTTAAAAGGAATTTTGAATAAGAAATATGCCAATAAATTTTTAAAAGATCATTAACCTTGAACGGAGAAAAATATTTCCAAAGACGCGATCCCTTTATGACATGATAACGAAATGAGCGGTCAAGCTTTGATAATTCTTTTCTTTCCTCGGTTGTTAGTAATTTTTTCAATTATGACTTTCTATTTTTGGTATATCCAAACTTTCAATCCTTTTGATTGAATTTCCTGCAATTCCCTTAAGAGATCCATAAATATTAGAAGTACTTTTTACGAGAATGGATAATTCCTTTTCTCTTTTCTTCCATTGAGTTTGGTGCTGTCGTATTTCGCTATCCAAATCATCTTGAAGCTTCATGAAAGTACCAACAATGCTTTCCATCTCCTGGCGAAACTCGTGTCCGGTTACATAATTATATATTAGTGATGTTTTATCAGTCTTATTAAGCTGTGTTCCAATTACATTATTTACTTCCAATATCATGAGACGAAGTGAATTGATGAGAAACTTGAACTGTGTAAAGGTACAGATCCATACACCATTTAATTGTTTCCCGATTACATGATTTTTAGGGAGTACATCGGTAATAATAACAGCAATCATGCAACCGGAATTTTTTGCGTCTTCTTTCACCTTATTGATCCATGAATTCTGAAAATCTTTCGCTCTTTTACTTTCAATACACATTTTGCCGGCAACATTGTCCTGAAACATAACTTCATGAATTACATCTGCACCTCTTGCACCTTTTTTAATTTCGGTAATAACATCTTCTGGAAATTCTTGACGAAGCCACTCCTCAATTTTTAATTCTTGCGCTTCTCCCTGAAGTTGTACCGATCCCTGGTTGGCACGTGTTTGCATTTTCATCATATCATTTTTCATTTGTTCAATTTGAATGTCTTTTTCTTTAATAGTTGTTTCTTTTTTATCGAGTTCTTCTGTTAGTTTTTCCTCATATTTTACTGCAATATCACTTTCCAATTCCTGTTTTTGACGCTCAAGAGATTTAATTCTTGATTTCATTCTATTCTGATCAACAAGTTTCTTTGAATAATTTTCAAGTTCATGATCCTTCTCAAGAAGTTCATCAGAATATTCTTTTTCTATTTTTTTTCGAAGAGTAGTTTCATTTTCTTTTTTAAACTTTGTCATTTCTTTTGATACATACGTATCAATAATAGCCTGCTCAATATTGACGTCCTTGCTACAATGGGGGCAAGTTATATGTTTATTATTATTCTTTTCTACCATTAAAAAAACCACTCAATAATGAAGTAGATAACCACTACAAAACCAACAAGAGATATAATGACAGAGAGACAGCTACCAAATAAACCAAAAATAAAATTTAACATTATAGTTCATTCCTCATTTGTTTAGAAAAACAGGTAAAGTGTATAATCTTGTCATCAAGCATTAGAATTGTTGCACAAATATCATTTGTATTAATTGTAAACAGATTGCCCAATCCGGAATTCTTACATTGCTTAGCAAGAGAATTATCAGCATCATGAATAATTTTCTTTGCATCATCAAGACTTGGTTGATTATTGTTTCGATTTTTTCTTTCGATTGCATCGAGCGCATAACTTTTAAGAAGTTGTGGGTATAAAGAAGCAAACAATTGATGACTTGAGAATAATTCAAAACCAAGAACACAGTTACCTATGGCAAAGATACAGCCAACTGCATTCTCAGGCATCGTTAGTTCTTTTTCAAATTCTGCTAAAATATCTTCCTTATTTTTATAAATATCCTGCATACTCTCACTGGAAGAGTAGTCATTAAAGCTTGAGAATTTTCTATTTATTTGTTCCCAGGTTTGTTGTTGATCAGCAGATTTATCATAACTTTCATTTGAAGACTCATTTGCTCTTTGACTCATTGTTTCCATTTTGGAAAAACGTGCCTTGGCAAACATTGAAGAGTCTCTTGAGGCAAATTCTCTGTCAGTTCTACTCCAGCGTCCTCTTTCACTACATAGAACGCTAAGTTTCATTGTGCTTGTTTCTGGAATAAGAGTTGAAACAGTAATAATTCTATTTTGTTTTAGTTTTTTACCAGTAATTGTCTGACCGTCTATAATAAATACTGGTGTCAAATTTCTATTATGAACATTTAACGAGGGGACAGAGCCTTGGTCAGAAATTTCAGATACCTCTAAACTTTCATCATTTATAGCCTGATGAAATGTGATCAGATTATCAAGGTTATTTCTTCCAATAATGGGGAATACACTTAGGTTTTTATAATTTTTACAATTATCAATTAGGGTTTCCTGAAGAGTAGTATTTTGTTTGGTTATCATTCTTTTCCTTTTCTGGTATGAAGAACAATAATAAAATTTTTAATCTTCTCTAGTGGTGGAAAGAATTTTTTTTTTTGCTATTGTATATTAAATGATAGAAAAATTTCAGATTAGCAATTTCAAGGGATTTAACGAGCCACTCAAAATTGATATAGCTCCAATCACTCTTATTTTTGGACCAAATAGTGCTGGTAAATCCTCAATATCTGATAGTCTTCAAATGATAAAATATAGTGGTCCAAATAGTCTTCAAACTTATTTAGAAAATAAAATTGATTTAGGATCAAATGAAGAAATTTTATCAAGGCAAAACACTCCCATAAATAAAAATATCGAATATGCTTTTACTCTTAAATATCCAGAAATAATTAAATCTAATTTTAACGTATTAAATTTAACTAAAAAAATAAAGATTACTAAAAATTTTAAAATAAATGAATCTGGTTTTTTTAGTATTAACAAAATTTCAATTTTTACAGATAACGAAATTTTTTTTTCAATAGATCTTACTGAAAGTAAGAGTGGAGAATTTGATTATGAGTGTAAATTAAATCAATTTTTAGAAAATGATGATAAATTAAAAGAATATTTAAGATCTTTTGAATACTATGGAAATAAAGAATTATTTTCAGGTTTAAAAAATCAAATTAAGTTCATAATCGATAATAGAAAAAAAGATCTATCTGAGTGGAAAAATAAAAAAAATAAATTTGAAAATGAATTAATAGAATTAAATAAACAATTAAAAAATGTTTTGGATTACTCAAAATTAATGGATGAATTTTATGAGTTTTATAAAATAATTCCAAATATCAATAAAAAGAATAAGGAGCTTAGAAATATATTAAATATATTTATTGAGAATGGTTTAGAAAATTATGAAATTGATGTTATTTTTAAATTATTATTAAATATCAAAAAACCTGTAAAAATTTCTATTTCCGATACTTTTGTAAAAGAATTTATAAATTCTGAAAATTATGACCCTCTCATACTTGACTATTTTGGAGAGAACAAAGATAGCGCTACAATCGGACTTTTAATCGAAAATATAACTCAAAAATTAAAGAAAATATATTCTGATTCACTGATTACTAAAACAAATAATGGATATATTTGGGATGATACAAATTTAAAAACTTACACAATTCCAAGATTAAGAGCGGAAAGTATAAGGTTAAATAATGAATATGATAAATTGATTAATCTTACAAATAATGGTGAAAAAATGAGTTTTACAGATCAATTTGCTGATTTTGACAGCAATATTTTAATGAATTATTTAGATATAATAAATAAACTCATCTTAAATTCAGAAAAACTAGAAAGTAATAGAAAACCTATAAGTTATGAAAAAGAATTAGATAAATTTAATATTAATTTTTTCAAAATTATAAAAAATGATTTTAAGAATAATTATCATTTAAAAGTTGAAGCAAAATATAAGGATAGATTGAATTTTAAATATTTTAGAAATAAAAATACATTTTTGGATTTTTTAAATATTTCTATTGATAATTTTTTTCCTAACATAGAAGATTTATTATCAGACTATGATCAATTTATTGAAGATTCACTAAATGAATTTACTTTCGTATCATGTTATAGAAACTATGACAGGGTTTATCGATCTATTAAAAAATCACAATCATCAATAAATGATATAACTAATTCAACAGCTGATTTAGTTGAAACTTTATCAAGGGATAAAAAACTACTTGATAAAATAAATTCATGGTTTGAAAAATCAACACTACAATCAAAAATATCGATAGAAGAAACATCTCAAACAAGAACATTAAATGTTTTTGAAAGAGGTAGTGATGTCAAAATTAATATAGCTGATGCTGGATCAGGAATAAGAAATTTAATTCCAATAATTGCTGTATCATTGTATTCAGAAACTAAACAGAATAATATTCAAACTTCTAAAATTGAATATAAACCAATAATTGGACTCGAGGAACCCGAAGTTAATCTTCATCCAAGACTACAAATAGATCTTGCTTCTTTCATAGCAGACTTTTGTAGATCAAAAAATTTTTTAATCGAAACACATAGTGAAATAATGATGAGAAAAATTCAACAATTAATAAGAGATAAAAACTATCACCTATCAAATAAAGATGTAAAAGTTTATTGTGTAAGAAAAAATAGTGATGGTCATTATGTAGATGAAATAAAAATAGACGAAGATGGCAAATTTCTTGATAAATGGCCACATGGATTTTTTAAAGAAAGAAGTCAACTTTTATAATTATGATTTTCAATTATGCATTAACACATCACTGTTGTGAAGAGTCTATATTTGATGAAACAGTCTATCAAAATTTTATATTTTTATTTGAAGAAGTTATTAATCACAATATTATTTTGATAGTAGATAATGAAAATTATTTAATTGATAAATTAAAAAAATCTATACTAACTCATATAGATAATGACGAAAATGATCATATAATTAACTTAATTAGTGAATTAGAGGATCAAAATAAACTTTATAAACATAATTATAAATATGATGAAAATGATATTGATTTATACTTAGATTCAATAGTTAAAAAAAATATAAATCTTGATGCAATATTAGTTGATTATATTGAAGAAAAAAATTTTATGAAAGCAATTCCAATTCAAAAATTTAATAAAAGACATAAATTTGATGAGGAAAGAAGAAAAATAAGTAAATCTGGTTTAAAACTTACTGATTTTAATATTAAACAATTAGATAAGCATTACGAAAGGCTTACATGGGACTCGCCAGTTTTTTATTATTATGATTATAATTTGGGAAGTGGGGGTTTAAAAGATTATGAAATCAAAAATCTAAAATCTATAACTTATAATAATAAAAATTATATTTACTTACCTGGTGGAATTAAAAATAAGCAATTAGAGAAATTTAAAGCAGGCTTTACTTCATTAAAAAGAAATATAGAGGAAATATATAAATATTTTAATAAATCTAAGAGGATAACAATAAATATTTATACTCCACAGCCAAATAAAATTTACAAAAATTTATCTTTAGAAGAAAGAATAGAAGCTTACGAAAAAAATAGGCGAATGCTAGATTTTCTAAACAACAATATATTTGATGAATTAAATAATGAAAATATAGAATTTATTCTCTATTTTTACGATTCACTTATGAATGAAGACAGTAAATTTGGATCTTCTGAGCACAATAGAATATTTTATTCATTAAGCTCTAAACCATTAGATGTTGCAAAAGGACTTGATATTTATGATGTACCCTCAGGTGTAATTCAACAGGGTAAGTGGCGATTTATTTCAGATGATAAAGATGAGATTTATGAAGAAATATTACAAAAAAACCCTAGAATATCTAAAAAATATGAAGAAAAAATAAATCATTTAATATTATCTAGGCCAAGTACTTGAATTTATTTTAAAATTTATTATTATAATATTTATAGGCATCGCAGCATGGTATGTATATTTATCCTGTGGGTCGGCTGCAGACCCCAGAGCCTTTAAAAAATAAACTTTGGAGACTATCCAAAACTAATTCTATTTCACCTGTTGAAGAGTGCGATTTAATAAATAGATGTATTAAGTTTAACTGCAAAAAATCTTATAATAAACTTTATTTTTCTCATATTAAAATAGTAAATAAATTTGCATTAAAATTCTCAAAATCCTTTAATGACTTATTTTATGAATTACAGGGGGAAGGTTTCAAGGGATTATCTCATGCAATACAAAAAATAGATCCTAAGAAAGCAAGATTATCAACCTACGCTCCTTTCTGGATAAGTTATTATATAGAAACATATTTTTTACAGAATAATTTTGGGAACATAAGTATAGGAGTAAGTAGTGTTGAGAAAAAAATATTTTATTATCTAAGAAATTTAAAAATTGATCATAAGGAACTTAGTGAAGATGAAATAATCAAAATTGCAAAAAAAAATAAAGTAAAAACCAATCTTGTAAAAGATATTCTTTCATTTGTCAGTGTTAGAAATAAGGAAAATAAACAAAAAGATTTAAGTCAGAATTTTGAAAATTCCTCATCATCTAGAACAATCCTAGATAATCTCGCTTATGAGATGAATATAGATCATAATTCATATGATGAGACTGATAAAAATATAGACTTGGAAAAATATATGAGAAAAATAAAATCATGGCTATCATGTATAAATAGCAGAGACAGAAGAATATTTGAAAAAAAACACTTAATGGAAAAAACATACAATGAAATTGCAAAAGAAGAAAAAATCTCTTTTCAAAGAGTAAGCCAGATAGACAAAAAAAACTTTAATGAACTAAAAAAATACATGATGGACTATAATTATGCTGCCTAACATGCTATATTTTTTATCAAAAAAGGAAATATCATGGATGCAAACTATACTAAAGACGAGATTAAAATACGTATCCTCGTATTACTTGCCATTGCTGACAAAGAATTTCATGAAAGCGAAGATAAGATGATTAAAAATATACTTAAGGAGCATCAAATAGAATCTAAAAACTATGATGTTATTAGAGACCAAGTATTAAACTCACCAGAAACTTTTGATGAAATTTGTGCAAATTCACTTAAACAAATTAAAGACAGTGATGAACAGCAGGATTTGTTAAAAATCCTGTTTGTCTTATCGATGGCAGATTATATTCTTCATGAAGATGAAATTAGATTTATTGAACTTTGTGCAAAGGAATGGGGTGTCTACGGAGACTCTTTTAAAGAAATGATTAAGGACAATAATGGTTAAAGAATTACCTCCTAGTGCAGCTTCAATGATAATGGCTCTAAGAGCTTTTGGTTATACACCAGAGTCTGCCATAGCTGATATCATTGATAATTCTATCAAAGCTAATGCTAGGAACATTGATTTTCAAACATATGATGGAGGCATAGATAAAGCAAAAAATTATGTTTCTATTTGCGATGATGGAGATGGCCTGAACGATAACGAAATTGTTGAGAAGGCCATGCCTTGGGGTGCGAAAGATGAACTACGTGAAGAAAAAGATTTAGGTAAATTTGGATTTGGTTTGAAATCGGCCTCTTTATCTCAATGTAAAAAATTAACAGTAATTTCAAAGGGTAGTCAGGGTAAAATCAAACACTATACTTGGGATGTAGATCATGTTCAGACACATGACAAATGGGAAATTACTGATGATTATTCTGATAGTTTTCAACCACATTTTGATAGACTTGATAAAATGAAAAGTGGCACTGTAATCCTCTGGCAAAATCTTGATAGATTATATGAAGCCGAAAATTATGATAAGAAATGGCAACACCGAATTTTAGGAAAGGTAAGAAATAAAGCTAAAGCACATATTTCAATGATCTTTCATAAATATGCTGATGAAATAAATTTTACATTACAAGGGAATCTCTTTCCTATCAAACCTTGGAGCCCGTTTTATGAAGATCATATGCATACAATTGCATCTCCAGCTCAAAAAATTCTACACAAAGAGAGTACAACCCTAGTTCAGTCTTTTATATTACCAGAAGAAAAATATTTTTTAGATGAAGAAAATTTTAAAGGGCCAACTGGTAATTCTACTGATAGACAAGGTATATACGTATATAGAAAAAAAAGATTAATAGTTCCAGGAGGTTGGCATAATATTACTTCGTCAAGAAATAAACCCATAATTAGTAAAGAAAAATATAACCGTTTAAGAATTATGGTTGATTATGATGGAAAGAATGACAATGATTGGAGACTTGACGTGAAAAAAGACAGTGTAATTATTCCAGGTTATGTAAGTAATCAACTTTCATCAATAGTTGCGCATCAATTAGATATATTACAGAAAGAAAATTATAAAGTAAAACCTATAAAAAAACAGGGAGCTGTAACACCATGGCAAATTATAAATAATTATGGAAAAATAAGTGCAAAAATTGATAGACAAAATGAATTAGTAAAAAAAATTATGGATTCAGAAAAATTGAATAGAGATGAATTTGAAAAATTTATGAAAGTTATTGAAACAACAATACCACTTGAAAATATAGACTTTAATAATCACAATTTTGATGATGAAGATACAATAGGAGAAAATAGTTGAGTAGCGAAGATTATAAAAGAGTTAGAAAAAATGTTCTTGATATTCTTAAACCAGATGATGATGACGATAATAATGTTGTAGAAGAACATGTAATTGAAGAAACTGTTGATCAATTATTTAAAATGCGTCCCAAATGGAGAGAAACAGTAGATAAAAAACTTCTTATAAAAGATTTATACGAGACACTTTTAGTAAAAATAAACGGAGAAGAAATTATTTTTGCAGATAAAAAAAATAATAGACATAAACCATGGCTAGATGAAAAAATTAGTAAAATAAAGTGGAAATTTTTTGACAGATATATGGAGCATCTTGAAAATTCAACTGATATTGCCCCTAGAGCTCTAGCAAAAATTAAATCTATGAGTGCCAAAATTCTATCGAACATTGAAGATCCTGAAAGAGAAGATCTTCAGTGGGATGTGAGAGGGATGGTTGTTGGAGAAGTTCAGGCTGGCAAAACAGCAAGTTATATCGCCCTAATTAATAGAGCTATAGACGCAGGTTACAAACGCATTGTAGTTTTATGTGGATTAAATAATGATTTACGATCCCAAACACAACAAAGAATAGAGGAGGGCGTAATTGGAAGAGACAACTCCCAGACTGGAGGTATGAACAAAATTATAGGTGTTGGAAATATAGAGGGGTATGATGATATTCAAAATAAAGTTCAAATACATACTACAAGAGATGACGCAGGTGATTTTAATGTAATAAGAGCTAGAACTTTTGCTCCAATAGGGGATGCACCAGTTGTTTTAATTGTTAAGAAAAATGTATCTGTTCTCGAAAATATTCTTTTATGGATAATGAGAGATGCTGCCCCATCATTTGATGAAAATACCTCATGGGATTGGAGTGAAAGATTATTTAAAGACATCAAAGCAATGTCAATTGATGGAAACTCTCTTAAAACATACGCTCCAAAAGTGAAAAATAAACCATTACTTCTAATTGATGATGAGTGTGACCAAGCATCAGTAGATACAAATCCTGATCATTCAGTAATTAGTGGAGAAGAAGCAAACCCTGAACATGATCCAACAAAAACAAATAAGCTTATAAGAAGAATTTTAAAAGCTTATGATAAATCTTCTTATGTTGGATATACCGCCACTCCCTACAGTAATGCTTTTATATCAAATGATTTAAAAACAGATAAAGAGGGTGCTGATATTTATCCTAGGGATTTCATAATCAATTTGCCTTCACCAAGTAACTACATTGGAGCACTTAGAATATTTTCTGATGAAGAAAAAATACCAAATCTAATAAATAATATAAGTGACTACATTGATGAAAACATAGATCCTAATAAAGAGCCTAATGGATGGATGCCACCTTTTCATAAAATAACTCATAAACCAAAATATAAAAATAATCAGTCTATTCCTCCTAGTTTAGAGAATGCTATAATTTCTTTTTTAATATCTTGCGCAATTAGAAAGTTAAGAGGTTATGATAATGGTAATAGCATGCTCGTACATGTATCAAGGTATGTGCCAGTATCAGAAATTGTAGCAGATCAAATACAGCAATATGTAACAGATTTAGAGAGTATAATTGATGGTAATGAATTTTATTTAAACAAAGTTAATAAAATCTATGAAACAAATTTTAAAAATAAACTTAATAATGAATACAATATTGGAAGAGAAGAGGTTAATTTTGATAATATAATAAAAATTATTCAACAAGATATTGAAATTGGAAAAATAGTCGTTGAGCTTGTTAATGGATCTGCTTTAAGTAAAAAAGAATATGATAGATCGCTGAGAGCAAAAAAGAATATCATTGCAGTTGGCGGTCAACGTCTTTCAAGAGGACTTACATTAAAAAGTCTAATGATTAGTTATTTTTTAAGAACTGCAAAAAGACCTTTAACAGATACAATGACACAAATGGGTAGATGGTTTGGATACAGACCTCTTTATGATGATTTATGTAAATTATATTTAACAGGTGAGTCAGAACATAGTTTTAGAGAATTTGCTGAAAGAGATTATGAATTTAGATCAAAAATTGAAGATATGAACGACCAGGAAAGAACACCAGAACAATACATTCTGATGATTGAAAGAGATCCTCATTACGAACTTACTTCTAAAAGAAAAACGAAATATACTGCAAATGTTCAATTAGATTTTAGTGGCTGGTTTGCTCAAACAGTAGTTTTGCACAAAGAAAATAATAAAGAAGAGTTAAATAAAAAAAATAGGGAAGCTGTTAAAAATCTTATAAAAAATATCGGAAAAACTTCAGACAAAAGAGATAAAAATATTAATTCATACCTTTGGAAAAATGTAGATAGTAAAAAAATAATCGAATTTTTTAAAAATTTTCGACATCATAAAGATAATAGAAAAGTCAGTCCAGAGAGCTTTAATCATTACATTGAAAGAATGAATAAAAGAAATGAATTAAATTTTTGGTCAGTTGGAATAATATCATCAAGTGACAATGTTAAAGAATTATTAATTCATGAAGATTTAAAAGAATATAAAATAAAACCTCATGTTAGAAAATCAAATAATCCAGAAAAAGATGATGAGTCAACACATCGAATTCAAACACTATCTTCTGCAACTCATGAAAGTTTTGATTTAAATGATGAAGAATATAATGCAGCATTAATAAAATGGAAAGAGTCAGGTGGTGAAGAAAAAAAAGAATCAAAAAGGCTATATTATAGATGGGCTAGAGGTTCAGCCTTTCTTGAAAATATTTACTCCGATAAAAATGACAATGGTATCCGCCCCTTACTCCTAATTTATCCAGTAATTGGTAAACCAAATGATGACACATCAAAAGAATTTCCAATGATTGGATTGGCAGTTGCGTTTCCAAAATTAGGAAAAAGTGATCCTAAACAATACATTATGTCATTAGATCAAAAAAAGAGGTTGTTTGAAGAAGAATAGACAATCAATTTTTGAAATAACACTTGATACAATTGATATATCAAATCAAAAAGATGGTTTAATAGCAAAAAAACTTCCCATTAATAATGAGAATAGAATTTTTGCAGCATATAAAGCTCCTGAAAAACTTATTACACTAATCGTTGAAGTTCCAAGTAGTATAGTCAAGTTTGAAAATAAATTTGAGTCAAAAGGCTTTGATGTAGTTCATCAAATAAAAAAAAATGAAAAAAAAATAACTCAAGTCATAATCTTTCTTAAGGATAATAAATTTAAGGAAATTTTTTTTGAAATAGTCGATTTATTTATCCAAAAAATAAAGGATATAGAGGATGATAAGGAATTTTATAATAATCTAATTCATCGCATAAAACTCTTTATCGATTTTTTTGAAAAATATTCTAAGTCTGGAATGCTAATTAATCAACAGCAGGGTTTATTTTCCGAGCTTGAAATAATGGAAAAATATTTTTTTGATCATTATGGAATTTCGAAAACTCTAGATATGTGGAGAGGTCCAAAAAGTGGACTTCATGATTTTACAATTAAAGGGACTTCTCTTGAAGTAAAATCTACAAATAATTTTCCTGCACTCGAAGTAAATATAACAAATGAGAACCAATTAAATAATGAAAGAGTAAATAATCTTTTTTTATCTGTACTGGAAATTATTAGAGGATCGAGTACTGGAGAAAGTCTTGCAGAAAAGGTAATAAAATTAAGAGAAATAATTAACTCAAAGGAAGAAGCTCTGATAAATAAGTTTAATGAACTATTGAATGAGTATGGTTATTATGACTCGCAATCATTTAATTATCTTGAGACATTTAAGTCAAATGTTATTTATTTTTATAAAGTTGAAAAAAATTTCCCAAGAATTCTACCCTCGTCATTACTGAGAGGTATAAAAAATGTAAAATATAGGATAGAGTTGAACAACTGTGAAGAATACCAAGTTGAATATGAATTAATAAAGAAAGAATTTGATAATGTCATATAAGGAAGAAATTAAAAATTTTTCATATAAAATTCATAATAGTGCAATAGAACTAGATCCATTTAAAGAAAATGGTTTTGTAATTGCCAGCTGTCAAATAATGCATGATGCCGGCATAATCGAGGATTATGAAGTTATGCATTTTGAAAAAAAAGTTCAACACACAACATATAAAATTAATGCTTCAAATAGCTATAACAATAAAGAGGCTCTAGATCTTTTTGTATGTAATTTTTCCGATTTTGTTGAGCCAAAAAAAATTGATTCAAAGATGTTGAAATCTGAAGCTAAAAAATTACATTCCTTTTTTAAAGACTCTCTTGCTTCACTATCAGGATTATTGCCAAAAAATACAGATGTTTATTCAATAGCCAGATCAATAAAAGATAATGCCAAAAAATTAAAAAAGGTAAATATGTATGTTCTGACTGATTGTATCTGTCCAATTGAAACAAAAGTGACTGATAAGATTAAGGGAATAGATGTCGTAATTGAATTTATTGATTTAGGTAAATTATATCAATATTCAGTAATTGGAAAAATATCAGATCAAATAAATGTAGAATTCGATCTTTCAAAAGATAAAATTGAGTGTGTGAAGTCTGGAACTAATCCAAGAAAAGTTGAGAGTTACCTAGCAATCATTCCAGGGGAAACACTTTATAGACTATACGAATATTGGGGATCACAATTAATGGAACTAAATGTTCGTTCTTTTCTTCAAGTCTCAGGTAAAGTTAATAAGGGTATTAGAACAACTCTTATCGAAGAACCTAATATGTTTTTTGCATATAATAATGGTATTGCTGCAACAGCAGAAAAAATTAAATTTGTTGTTGAGGATGGAGTCAAATACATAAAAGAAATAGTAGGTTTTCAAATTGTTAATGGCGGTCAAACTACTGCAAGCATACACCGTGCCAAAAAAAATGATGATATAGATTTGGATGAAATATCTATTCCTGCAAAAATATCAGTTATTCAAAAAGAAGATATTAAAACTTTTGTTCCACTTATTTCAAGATATTCAAATAGTCAAAATGCTGTTAAGCAATCTGATTTTCATTCTGATAATATTTATCTAAAAAAAATAGACGAATTAAGCAAAAAAATTTTTATTCCAGGAGAAAGTGGTAGATGGTTTTTTGAGAGAAAAACTGGTGAATTTCAAAACGAAAAACACAAACATTCAAATACGCCTGAAACAAAAAATAGATTTAACACACTCATCCCACCATCTAGAAAAATAAGTAAGGAAGAAATTGCTAAATATCATAATTGTTGGGAATGCTTACCACACATAGCTTGTATGGGAGTACAAAAGAATTTTATATATTTCATGAATGATCATGCAGTTGTTGCAGTTAAGGAGAAAATTATTGATGAAGATTATTATAAGAGCTTAATAGCAAAGGCAATTTTATATCGTGGTATAGAAAAAATTATTAAAAAATCGGAACTTAAGGCATATAAAACACAAATATGTAATTACACTATTTCTTTACTATCATTCCTATCTAAACAAAAATTTAATTTTTCTGCTATCTGGCAAGATCAACAAATTTCGAATGAACTATCTGATATAATTTTTAATATGATCGAAAAGATTAATACTTGTCTTCGTAAAAGTGCAGGCGATCTCAATCCTGGAGAATGGCTTAAAAAAGCTGATTGTTGGAAAGAATTAAAAAAAGAAAATTTTTTACTTCCTAAGAACAATATTCCAATTGAACTTGTTGTTTCAGTAAAAAAATCAAAATCAAGAGCAGTATCTTTTGATGAAGAATATTACGAGCATCTAGATTTATGCAAACAAGTAACTGAAAAAAGCTGGTATAAAATTGCTAAATTTATCCAAGAGAACCCTGAATTAGAAAGTGAATTTCACGGAATGTGTCTAACTCTTGCAAAGATGGCGGCAGATGAATGGTATAATGATCCAACACCAAAAATGGCAGAAGATGCATACGCTATTATAGATCTTGCATTAGAAAACGAAGTAATAAAAATATAATTTTATGAATGATATAGTTTCTAAATCTCAACGCTCATTAATTATGAGCAAAATAAGATCTAAAAATACAAAACCTGAAATAATAATTAGAAGTTTTCTTCATAACTGTGGATTTAGATTTCGTTTACACCAGAAACATTTACCTGGTAAACCAGATATTGTAATGCCAAAATATAATAGCGCACTTCAAATTAGAGGGTGTTTTTGGCACCCACATGTAAACTGTAAGTTATCAAACCTTCCAAAAACCAATACAAATTTTTGGAAAAATAAGCTCTCAGGCAATGTAATCAGGGATAAAAAAAATGATAGACTTCTTAAGCAACTGGGATGGAAATTGATAGTGATTAGAGAATGTCAGATTAGAAATAAAAATAAAATTGAAAAAACATTTGGCATATTAAAAAAGAAAATTCTCAAAAACTACAATGAAAGAGTTGTATGATGGAAGTGTGGAAAAACCAAATCAAGGAAAGAAGAAAGGAATATATCAAGACGGTAAAATATTATTTTAAGGAAACAATGACTAAAATTTCCAATGAAGTAATTTTTAATAAAAAAGATGATATTTCAAAATATTTTAGACAAGTTTATAAAAAATCATACGAGTTAATGATGCATGATCAGGAAAAATTTAGAAAATCAGTATTAAGAGATCTAATGATTACCAATAATATCGATGAAAAGGATGGATTTGAGCAAAATGTTTTGGATAACTACAACGAACTTTATGAACTTACAAAAAGCGACTCACAGTCAAATAAATCTAGGTCTGGAATAATACTGGAGCTACTGGTGATAGACCTTTTGGAAACATTTGAATATCCCCATGATAATCAGAAAAAAATTGGCAAAAAGAAATTTGCCAAGGATTTGGGGAAACAAATCGACACCATAGTTCCAGGAATAGATGAGTTTAAAAGAAATCCATCTAACTGTCTTTTACTTTCGCAAAAAACAACGGTCAGGGAAAGATGGCAGGAGGTAGGAGAGGAAGTTTCAAGAACAGGAGCCAATGAAGCTTATCTTATTACATTTGGAGAAGATTTAACTGACAATATTATTGAAACGGCTAAAGAACAGAGAATTCACTTTGTTGTACCCAAAAATATAAAGGAAAGTAAATTTAATAATAAAAATACAGTGTACTCATTTGAAAATTTTTTTAAAAGAAGAATTAAAAGAACCTTGCAACTGTTAGATAATGAAAACAATTAAAACAATAGATCTGTTTGCTGGAATAGGTGGAATGAGAATTGGAGTTGAATTAGCAGCCAGATCATTAAAATTAAAACATAAAAATGTATTTTCTTCAGAAATCGATAAATATTGCTGTCAGTTATATGAATTAAATTTTGGAGAAAAACCTTTTGGAGATATTACAAAGCCAAAGAATAGTGAAATAGATAAAATCATACCCAATCATGATTTATTACTTGCTGGTTTTCCCTGCCAGCCTTTTTCTCAAGCTGGATTGAAAAAGGGTTTTGAAGATACAAGGGGTACATTATTTTATGATATTTTGAGAATATTAAAAAAGAAAAAGCCAAAGGCTTTTCTGCTTGAGAATGTATCCAACCTTAAAGGACACGATAATGGTAGAACTCTCAAAATTATTCTCGAAAATTTAAATAAAATTGGATACTCTGTTCCATATCCAGAAATATTAAGTTCAAAGGATTTTGGATTGCCTCAAAATAGAAGAAGAATTTTTATAGTTGGCTTTCTAAAAAAACTTAAATGTGAATTTGAATGGCCAAGCACAATTAACAAAAAAACAAAGGTAGGGGATATTCTTGAACCTAAATCAAAAGTTCCAAAGAAATATTTTATTTCTAATAAACTTTGGGCTGGCCATAAAAGAAGAAAGAAGCAAAATAAATTAGATGGAAAGGGATTTGGATTTGGACTGGTCAATAGTAAATCTCAATATACAAATACAATTTCTGCAAGATATTATAAGGATGGAAGCGAAATATTAATACAGCAGGGGAGTGGAAATCCTAGAAAGTTAATGCCTGTGGAAGCAAAAAGATTACAGGGTTTTCCAAAGACATTTAAGATTTCTTCTATTTCCGACGCACAATTATATAAACAATTTGGAAATAGTGTGAGCGTTAATGTTATTAGAGAAATTTCCAAGAATATAATAAAATCACTCCAGGGTAAAAAAATTAAAAATTACCAATTTGACTTAGGATTTTAAATTAATTTGTTAAAAAAATTTAAATTAATATGAATGAAAATAAAAAAATTAAAATGATTTCAAAAATGATAATTGATGCCAATCTGGAAAATTTCGAAATTGATGATATAATTTCCATATTCAAAACATCTGGTTATGAATTCAATAATAAAGAAATTGAGATAGCAAAAAATATCGTAGGAATTGAAAGAGAGGGCCAAACAAATAATTTAGATGATAATATAGAAGAAGAAAAACAATGGATCAGTGAACCGCCTGATAATTGTGATATTTGTGGAAAAAAAATCAAACAATACTTTGTAGATGGAAGAACAAATTTAGATCTACATGCTCCGTGGGGTTTTATGTGTATTTTGTGCCATGAAGAATCAATGGTAGGTTTAGGTACTGGTAAAGGTCAGTTATATTATAAAAAAGAAATAAATGGTAAATTTAAATGGATAGGCCTTTATGGTTTTAATTATTAATGAAAAAAAATTATATTAGAAATGCTGAAGGCAATAATCAATGGAAATTGAGATCCAATCACGAAATTCAAAAAATAATAAATAAATATCCAGATCACTGGACTAAAAAAGATTTTAGAGGAGAGGGGAAAAATAATTCTAAGAAAATACTAACGAAAAGTGAGACTGAAAGAGAGGGTCTGGTATTTAAATATTCTGGAAAAGCAAAACAGCCTTTAAAAGAGGTATACAAACACTCAACACAAGAAAGCATTCAAGAATTTGAACAAAAGCTAATTTCTGAAGAAATTTTTAGAGATAGAGCTAGGGTAAAAAAACAAAGAGATTTAATGCCAATAGAGGAAAAAAAAATTAACAATAGAGAGAGATATCGTAATTTTACAAAAAAGCAGAAAGAAGCAAAAAGAATTAGTAACGAGAACTATCGTAAAAAGAAGTTAGATAGAAAATAAAATTCTTTTTATAATTCATTGAATTTAAATTTTTTTTTATTAATAAAGAAAATGAATCAAATAAATTTATAGATGAAAAAAAATATTAAGTCTGAATTACTAAAACAAGGACAAAAGCATGTCAAAGAACATTATGACTATTACTCAGGTGTAAACTGTCCAGAATGTCAATCTCACTACCTTAGAAATCCTGATGAGCAAGAATTTCGAAGACTGGTTAACTTAAAGAAAGTAAATAAAAATGATTACAATTATACGTATGTATGTTGTGAGTGTGATAATCTTTTTGTTGAGAGATTTGAGAATAAGGATCCAGAGTTTGAAGTAAACTCTGAATTATACTATGCGAAAAATGATGTATATGAATAAAATGAATATAAACTGCTCTCATTGTAATTCACCATATGTTCACAAAGCTGGTAAACAAGAATTAAAAAAAATTGGTGTATCTAAAAAATATTCACAATACATTTTCACATGTTTAAGTTGTCAAAAAAATTTTAGTACAAAAAATACAAAATATCTTTCAAATGGAGAATTTGACGAAGATTACTCAAAATCAGAAGTTTATAATTAATTTTTTTAAAAAAAATAAATAAGAATTATTTATCTAAAAGCAAATTTTTGAACTCAACTACTGACACTGTAGCGGGTTTTCCATACAACCCATAATCAAACAAATCACTACTTACTGTTCTTTCAAGGTTTATTTCTACTGTAGGCTTATTCATTTGCTTAAATATTTCTACAATTGTATTTGCAGGTGCTACAAGAGAGCTGGTGCCACAGCTAACAAACATATCTGAAGTTTTAATTAATTCATCTATTTTGTCCATGTGTAATACTTGCTCTGAAAACCATACGACGTTTACTCTTAGCAATCCTCCACACTTAGGACAAAAATCGTTAGTAGAAAGATTTTTTTTCCATTCAAAAATATGTTCTCTATTATTTTCACAGAAAACTGAAAGCAGATTTCCATGCATTTGTATTACAGTTTTTGATCCTGCTCTTTTATGAAGATCAGAAATGTTTTGTGTCACAATATTAAATTCAAAATATTTATCCAATTCAGCTAATGCGTAATGGGCTTTATTAGGTTTTACAGATGGCGAGAGGAGGTGACTTCTCCTTTCATTATAAAAGGAGTTAACTAGGTCTTTATCCCTTTTCCAACCATCAGGATGAGCCACATTATAAATATCGTGACCTTCCCAGGTACCATCGCTGCCTCTAAAAGTTTTGATATTGCTTTCGGCGTCAACACCTGCACCAGTCAAGCAAAGAATACTTTTAATATTTTTATTAAAAATGTTATTTTTCAATATTTTAAATTATAAATCTTAAGTAAAATGCTACATATTTGCAACATTTAAGTTTGTCTGAAATTATAAATTTTAAAGTATTATCATAATCTTTGTTTTTCAATAAAAAATGAAAATTGTCTTAATTAATAGGAATATTAAGAGTTTTCATTATATTTAGAATATTTTCATGAAATAGGGTGTTTATTTTTTAAATATCCTATTTTTGAAGCAGATAACATTAATAATATTTATCTATAAAATTTGATGATTAATTTCATCTTTATTATCCTAGGGATATAAAAATAAGGATTAAAAAGTAATTAATATCGATTCCATTTTATATCCTTGTTTTTTTTCTACATACCACTGTATATTGTGTTTTTTTAATTATAAATATTTACCAGAAATCTGGGATTATTTATTTTTCATGTGAAAATACCTGCGTTTTTTTATATACTAATACTTGATTTAAATATTACGTTCGGTAAAGAGTGTTATCGCACCTAACATTAAAAAAGGCAGTTAAATTGGAGAAAAATAAAGAAATAATTATAAATCTAGATGATGATGTTAATGTTAATAAACTAAAACAATCAGCGAAAAGTAGATCAACTAGAACGAAATATCTAGGAGATTGGAAAAAGTTTGTTGCATACACAGAACAATATTTAAATTTTAATCCTGAATCTAAGGAAATAAGGCTCTCTAAAGAAAATGCAGAAAAATCTCTAGTGAAGTATGTTTCATGGTTAAAGGAGGACTCTAAGGCAAAAGATTTAAAAGGTAAGAGTGAAATTACAAACAGAAAACATATGAAGATAGATCAAGATAACTCCCCTCCTATTAATTATAAAATCTCAACTTTAACTCGTAAAATAGCATCAATTAAATATTACTTCAAAATACATAGAGGAATTACAATTAATACAAAAAATCAAAATTTAGTTGAGGTATTGGACGGTATTAAACAAGAATATAAAGATAAAGATGAAACTAAAACTAAAAAAGCATATGAAATAATCAAAAAAGATCTAAAACGATTAATAGATTCTATTCCTGAAGATGAAAATCTTACCAATATTAGAGATAAAGCACTGATACTACTTGGATGGTATTCAGATTGTAGAAGATCAGAAATACTTAATCTTGAATTTGAAGATTTAACATTTGAAGATGATTATTTTGTAATTAAAATTCGTTATTCTAAAACTGATCAAGGAGGTGAAGGTGATGAAAAACCCCTGCCAAGACATGGCGGGAAATATTGTCCCTACGATGCATTAAAAAAATGGTTAGAGATATCTCATATCTATAGTGGTCCACTATTTTATAAAATAAGAAAACAAACAATTGAAGAAAAGGAAAAATACGAAAAAGAAAAAATTGATTCAATAGCAAGAATTCAAAAACAGGCTGGAAAAAATGGTATTAAAAAAAGTCTCTCTGATGCAAGATTTGTCTGGATATTAAAAAATAGAGCTAAAGAAGCTGGTTTTGAGGAATGGAAAGTTGAAAATATTAGTGGTCATAGTCTAAGAAGAGGTTTTATTACTCAAGCAACAATAGAAAATTTTAGTAAAGATGAAATTAAACTAGCATCAGGGCATACAGATATAAGAACTGTTGAGACATACACTAACATCAGAGACAAGAAAAATAAAAGTCCTGCGATGTTTATAAAAATAGAATAAATTCCTAATAATCCATTTTTTATAAGAAATTCGGAATAATTACGTTAACTGTAATTATCGTAATGTATTATTTTGTTATGGTAAAGATATTATTAAATGAAAATGTAAAGAAATTAAAAGAAAAATCTAAAGCCAAAAATACACAAGATAAATATCAGGGAGATTGGCTTAAATTTATCGATTATTGTAAAAATAAGCATAATTGTAGTCCTTTAGAGGTTGATGATTTAGAAAGCGCTTATGCATTAACTTGTAATTACTTAGATTGGCTCCATGAAGATCCAGAAGCGAAAATATTGAAGGGAACAAGCAACATTCCTGGTAGAGAAAAAATTAATAATAACCCCTACTCGTCATCTGCTTATAAAGCATCTACAATTCAAAGAATTTTAGCATCAATAACATATAAATATAGGATAAACGGTTTTCAATTTGACAGAAAAAACAATAATATTTCTGAAACTATTGGAGCAATAGTTAGAAACGAAAAAAATAATAAATCGGGTCAAGCTAAAGAGTTATTAAGAAAAGATATTGAGCAAATTATCAATTCAATTCCAGATGATACTGATGATTATAAAAATATTAGAGATAAAGCTCTTATATTAGTTGGGTATTTTAGTTTTTGTAGAAGATCAGAATTACTGGGAATGAGATATGAACATTTAACTTATGATAATGGTGGAATTCAAATTTTAATACCATTTTCAAAAACTGACCAAAAATGTGAAGGTAGAATAATATATTTGCAAAAAAGAGATGATAGTGAATTATATTGTCCAATTAGAGCTCTTAACAAATGGTTAGAGGTATCTATGATAAACTCTGGCCCCCTCTTTTACAGAATTGACAAAGCAAATTCTATTATAAAATATGAATTAAATGACAATAATAAAAAAATTAGTTTAACAGATACAAGTTTTGTTTTAATTTTAAAAAAAAGAGCCCGTCTAGCCGGACTAAATGATTGTGATAAAATATCAGGTCACAGTCTGAGAATAGGTGCAATTACACAAGCAAGAATGAATGGTGCATTAACTCACGAAATTATGAAAATGAGTGGGCACAAGACAGAACAGATGATCAATAGATACACTAAAATTACTGACATCAAATCAATAAGTGTTGGAAAGAAAATTTAATTATTTGAATTTAATAAAATGCAATTGCTGCTGCAATTAAAACTATTACTAACAGCCCTCTTCCACTCATTGTAGCTATTTTCATTATAGATTTGTTAGGTGGTAAATTATTTTTAGAGCAATTAAAAACGTGAAAATTTACATAAGCAGATAGGCCTAAAAGAAAACCTGCAGCAATTAATTTGATTGTAAATGCACTATTAATAATAAAGCCTCCATATAAATTAATTGAAAGAATAATTCCTGATATCCATAAGATAATAAGAGATATCAAACCTATGTAACCAAGTAATTTTAATATCTTTGCTGTATTTAAATCAGGAATTTGATTTGCCTTAGCATAAACAGACTGTATTACTCCACCACCAACCAAAACACCGCCTGAAAAAACTATTGCAAGGTAATGTATGAACTTTAGTATAATTATTATTGTCATTAGAATTTAATATTAAATTATTATTTTTATAGTATTATGATTATGTATGAAAATAAAAAAAGGAGATAAATTAGAAGAAATTACCCTACCTCGACATGATGGTAATCAATTTAATTTATCAGATACTAAAGGAAAAAAAGTTTTATTAACTTTTTATAGAGTTGCTGGATGCACTTTTTGTAACTTAAGACTACTTGAGTTTAATAAAAGATTTAATGAATTTGGTCCAAATTTCACCCATGTAGGAATTTTTCATTCAAATGTAAATCTTTTGAAATCAAATATGAAAAAACACGGCCCTATTCCATTTACTGTCTTGGCTGATGAAGAATTTAAATATTTTGATAAATACTCAATAGAGCGTAGTTGGTTTAAGCTATTTTTAGCAGGTATTTATAAAACATTTGCAATCTTTCCAGCCTTAATAAGAGGATTCATGCCTATTCCTCTTGGAGGATATTTTAACACTGTAGTAACAGATATAATGATTAATGAAGAAGGTATCGTAGAAGAAGTTTTATATGCAAAAAAACATGCCGCAGATCATTTTGCATTTCATAAAGTAAAAGAATTTTCTTTAAGTTGATAAAAGCTGGGAATTGAACCCCAGCTTTATGTTACATATAAATTATATCTGACATATTATATATAAGATATATTGATATAAATAAAAATAGATGTCCTATTACCTCATCAGCAACATCACTTTTTGCATCCGGGTCTATAAATTTTAATCTTTGGGCCCAACTTAAAATAACTTGAGCAAAAGAAAGTAAAAATCCGTTTACAAAAAATATCCAGCAAGATTGTGGTCCGTTTTCTCTAAATAATATCCAAATTCCAATTATTACTATTGGCACAATAAATGTTCCTATGATTCTTACAATTGGCAAAGCCTTTTCTCCTAAATCATATCTTGTAACAAGTGAATTTGGTGAAAATACAGTTAGGAAACCATAGTAAGATATACCTAATAAATTAATTAAAAATAAAATTAGATTTAAAGTACTTCCAAAATTTTCAACCATAATTACTCCTTTTAAAATTATTATAGATAAATTTTATCAGATAAACCATAAATTATAATTAAGTTTAGTACTAGAACAACTGCTGATACAATTGGCTGTTCTATTGTCGAATTAACCTTATCCCTTCCAAAAAGGAAAGCTATTTTAAAATGAAAACAAAAGTTGTAGACAGTTGCCATTGCAAAGACAATAACATTAATTATAAAGAAAGGCCAAGTACCTTCGGGTCCAGTAAATAAAATATAAAGCCCAACAAAGAAAAAAGCAGTAACCCAAAAAATTCCAAAATTCGCTGCAGGTGCAGCACTTGAATCAGTGTTATATTTTGCGAATTCTTTTTCTTTATTAAATAAAAATGTAAATGAATAATAACCAGCTAATGCAATGTTAATTATATATAAAATCAAATAAAAAATACTATTAAAATTTTCAACCATAAATACTCCTAAACTTATAATATAATATTTTATCTAGATTCTCTGACTCAAGTTGACACATTTTAGTAGAAATAATATCTAAAATTAGTTAAAAAATATTTATGAATTCTGATAGAAAATTAGCCACTATTCTTGCTACTGATTGTGTCAACTTTAGTAAACATATGGAAGAAAACGAAGAAAAAACTCTTCGAAATTTAAATGAATGTCGCAAAATAATAGATGCTAAAATCACAGAATTTGGAGGAAGAATATTTAAAACTGAGGGTGATAGTGTTGTATGTGAGTTTGCTTCACCTGTAAATTGCTTAAAAGCAGCAATAGAATTTCAAAATGAAATTTATAAAAGAAATGATCATTCTATTACAGAATTAAAATTAGAATGGCGAGTTGGAATACATGTAGATGATGTAATAGTTGAAGGTGATAATATAATGGGTTCAGGAGTTAATGTATCAGCTAGACTAGAAAGCGAATGTGAACCAGGAGGCATTTTAATTTCTACTATTGTTAAGGATCAAGTTAATAAAAGGTTAGATGCTAAAATTGAAAGTGATGGGACGAGAAATTTAAAAAATATAAGTGAAAATTTTGAAGTTTATAAAATTTCTAATTTACTTATTCATGAAGATGATTTTTTAAAAGAAGAAGAAAAACCAACAAACGATAACAATAAAGAACCAATAGCTCAAACTAAAATGATTAAAGCAAAAAAAATTAAACTAGCAATTCTTCCTTTTGAAAATTTAAGTAAAGATGAAGATTCAGAATTTTTGGTAGAAGGAGTATTTAGAGATTTAATACAAGAATTTTCAAGAATGCAAGAATTTGAAATCCTTTCACATCAAACATCTATGGATTTTAAAAAAAGTGATGAAGATGCACTTGGATTTGCTAAGAAGCATTTCGTTGATTATTTAATTGGTGGTAATATTCGTTCTGCTGGCAAAAGAATAAGAGTTAGTGTTGACTTAACTGATGCTAGTGATGGTGCGAATTTATGGGGTGAAAAATACGATAGAGTAATAGAAGATATTTTTGATCTACAAGATGAAATCGTAATGAAAATGTCTCGACAATTACTAGGTAATATTGAAATAAGTAGCTTACAACGGATTAAAAGAAAACCATCAGAAAATTTAAATTCATATGAATGGTTAATAAAAGGAACTTATCATCATGTTCGATCTGGAAAGGAAAATAATCTAAAAGCTATTGAAGCACTTGATAAAGCAATTGAAACTGATGAAACAAATGCAAGAGCTCATGCCTTAAAAGCTTGTACTATTGGTGGTGGATACGGCAAAGGTTATTATGAAGATCCAGATAAAATGATGAGTATGGGTCTTGAGCACGTCAAGAAAAGTCTTGAGGCTGATGAAAATGATTTTGAAGTATTGAGAATTTCATCTGCTATAGCTCATGGTAATAAAGATTTTAATAAATCGATTGAACATGCAAAAAAAGGACATTCAATTAATCCTAATGACCCAAGAATTTTAGATAGGTATGGTACTTGCCTAGTAAAACTTGATAATGTTGATGAAGGTTTAAAACATCTACATAAAGCATTAGAACTTGATCCAATTCCTCAAGGTGCTGCTACATCATGTTCGCGCTATGACGCATTAACAATAGGTTATTTTTGTAAAGAAGATTTTGAAAAATGCATCTCTTGGGGAGAAAAAATACAATACATGGGCGCTTCAACTTGGTTAACGATTTTATATGCTATTTCTAAAAATGAAGATATCAGTAAAGTTAAAGAACATAACATTTACAAAAAATATGAAAATGATTTTAAAGAAACAAATTGGGAAAAAACTATACATAATATGCATTTTAGACCTGAAGATACAAAACATATTAATCTTTTAGAATTTTCTAATAAAATATTTCCTAATATAAAAATTGTAGAAAAAACTGCTTAATCCTTTTTTCTTTTTCTCTCCGTAAAAGCGCTAGCTAATATACCTGCTGGTAAAGCAACCGCTCCAATTCCAAATAAAGCTGTGCAGACTGCAGCAAACCTTCCTAAAAATGTAATTGGTGTATAATCACCATAACCAGTTGACAATAAAGCAGCAGAACTAACCCAAAGAGATCTTGGGATCGAACCAAAAGCTTCTGGTTGCAAATCCCCTTCTACAACATAAAGTAACGTTGCAGATAATAACATTAAACTTAAAGTAATCAAAAGTGAGAATATTAATTCATGCCTTCTTTCATATATCGCATGAAGTATAAAATCTACTGACTCACTAAAACGTCCAAAACGAAGTATGCTAAAAATCCTTATAGCTCTTAACAAACGTACTAAGAAACCTTCATTAATACCAATTAAAAATAATGGAATAAGTGCAATTGCATCAATTAGAGCAGGTACAGTAAAAATATACTTTATCTTGCCATTTAAACCTTTAAATTTATCAATTTGATCTACGGCAATTAATCTGCAAATATACTCAATTAAAAATACTATACCAAAAAAAAGTTTTGCTGAGTCAAAGAGTTGATTATATTGCTCATAAATCAATTTTTCTGACTCAATAACAACAAAAACACAGTTTAATATAATAAGAAAGAATATAATTTTTTCAATAAGTGTAAAATCCTTCTCTTCAAGACCAAAATGTAAGTGTTCGAATAAATACTTTGAAAATGAATTCATTTTTATATAAATTCTTTATAGCAAAAATTACGAAATGAAAATTAACATTTTTTACCTACTGTCTAAGATTAGTATAATTTTAATAAGCTTATTATGTATTTTATCTATTCTGTTATTTTATAATAATTTAGTTACTTTAAATTCTTTATATTTACTCATTTCTATATTCATTATTGGTTCTGTAATACGGCTGAACAAATTAAAGAAATTTACACGAGTATTATTTACTATCATTATACTACCCATTTTATCTTATCTAATGGTAAATTTTTCCTATGATATAGTTATTCAAAAGGAATTTTTTTTAATTAATGAAACTATAAGTAAACTTACAGATAAAATCTTACTAATAACTTTGTATTTTATTCCATCAATATTCATAATGTTGTTTTATAAATACGAAATATTATCACTAAATGATAAATCAGGAACAACAATACCTGAGATAATAACATTTCTATTTCAGTTTTTATTATTTGCGATACCTGCATTTTTAGTTTTATCCTTTGTTTTTAATTTCGAACTTACAAGTATACTTGCTGCAGGTGGTATAGTTTTTGCTGCAATTGCCCTTTCTCTACAATCAAGCTTATCGGATTTAATTAAAGGAATTTTTGTAAATATTGAGAGACCATTTGCAATAAATGATTGGATTACTGTTGATGACAAAACAGGTTATGTAGAAAATATTACTTGGAGAAGTACAAGAATAAGAACATTTCAGAATACTGAAGTAATAATTCCTAATGAAATAGTTGCAGATTCAATTTTAACTAATTGGAGCAAGCAAGATAAAGAAAAAATGAGTGAGGGATTCCATATTTTTAATAAATTATATTTTCACCCATCTCATGACCCAGAAAATATTTCAAAATTGCTTTATAATGCTCTTAAAAAAGCAAAACCTGTTGATGGTAGAGAGCAATTAAATTTACAGTGGGTTCGTTTTATTGGCGCTAATGAGTTTGGATTAGAATTTGTTGTTGCTTTTGATTGCACAAAAAGAATTTTAAAAAATTCGATGCAAGATAGTGTTATGATGGAAATTCATAAAACTTTAAGACATGCAGGTGTTCAAATGTCTGCGGGAAAACTTTATGGAAAACTTGAAGAAGATACAGGACTGCATGCTCTAGATATACACAGAAGTCGAGAAGATTTTGAAAAAAGCCAGGTTAGTGAATTTAATCCTTATAACGAGTCAGTAAAAAATAGGGTACTACTACAAAAAATTCCTATTTTTATGTCTTTAAATTCTGAAGATTTAGATGAAATTGCTGAAAATGCAGAAAGACTCCATTTTGAAAAAGACGATTACATTATTAAACAAAATGATTCTGGAGAATCTCTTTACGTTATAAATGACGGAGTAGTATCTGTTTACTTAGATAATGAAAATAAAGATAAAGTATTTTTAGCCAAACTTGGTGTTGGAGACTTTGTTGGTGAAGGAAGTCTTCTTACTGGCGAACCAAGATCTGCTAATGTAATAGCAGAAACTCCTTGTATAGTAATAAAAGTTAGCAAAGATATTATAAAAGATATATTTTCTAAAAATCCTAATGTGTATGATTATGTTGCAAATATTTTAGCACAAAGAAAGTTAAAACTAGATAAGAAAAAAAATGAAAGTCAACTAACTAAAGATGAAAATAAAAATCTTGTTAATGATATTAAGAATGCAATAATAAATTTTTTAAAATAAAATAATCTCCCCTATTCATCTTCAATTTCTTTACTAAAATCTTCTTGTAGTTTTTTTAATTCTTTCATTGCAGCTTTCATATCGGAACTATCAAATATTTGAATATCCACGTGCTTACCTTTTTTCGAATATGATTTTTTTGCTTTACTATTACTTTTATTTTTAAAACTAATTACCTTGTAAGTTTTAACAGGTCTCACAAAACCCTTAGGTGTTATTTCTTTGTACTCCTCACAATTTATTTGATTTTTAACTAAATTATATGTCAAATCAGAGATTATAATTTCATTTTCAGGAGCAATAGATTGTAATCTAGATGCTAGATTTACAGAAGAACCAACAGCTGTATAATTACTCATTACACTAGATCCAAAATCTCCAACATTTGCAAAACCAGAAGAGATGCCATACCTTACCTTCAATCCATCTTTAACACCCTGTCTAATCCAGAAAGATTGCAGTTCATTAACTCGTTCTTTCATTTCTAATGCCATGCTAATACAATTAATAGCATCATTTTCATCTCCTAGTGTTTCAGGTGCACCGTGAAAAGAAAGTATTGCATCACCTATAAATTTATCAATCGTAGCATTTGAATTTATTGCAATTAAACTCATCTCACTAAGATAATTATTTAGAATAAGTGCAAGTTTTTCAGCTTCTAATGAATCAGATAAATCAGTAAAATTGACAATATCGGAGAAAAATATTGTTAAATTTTTCCTTACATAATTTTCTTTTGTTTTTTTACCTGACTCTTCTTCATCAAAAATAGACTTATATACTTGGGGAGAAAGATATTTTGATAGCCTATTAGCAATATTTTCTAATCTTTTAGTTTTTTCTTCAATCAATTCTCTATCTTTTAATTTTTGATCAAGTAATTCTTCTTTTTCCCTTCTAAGATTATATTCATCTGTTCGATCGACAAATTGTCCTTGAATACCATTTAAAAAAGGGAAATCTTTGTTTTCAGTATAAGCAGAAAGTAAAGAATATACTTTAATTTCATTATCAATTTTAATTTCTATTTTAGGTATAATAACAAAACCATTTTTTTCTAAATTTTGTTGAAAATTTTTAATATATTCATCCTCAACTCCAAGCTGCTCTAAAATACTAGTAAAGGGAATATTATTTACAGTTTTAAGTATTGGAAAAAATTTTTTAAAATTTTTATTTACTCGTAGAACTTCTAAGTTTCGATTGGCAAAATATGCTGCAGTAACGGCATTAGAGAAATTAAAAAAACTTAAATCTATGATAGTTTTTTTATCAAAAAACTTATCAAGTTTCATTTTTAATTTTATTAAGGATGATGTTTAGTATTTCCGCTTACATAATCCATTATTGCTATAACTAGACCTGATAAAATAAATATAGCATGAATATATATCATTAAGTAGATTTCCTCTGATGTTTTTGAACCAACATCAATAAAAGCTTCTAATAAACCAATACTTGAAATAGCAACAATGGAAGCAATTAATTTTAATTTTAAACCAGAAAAGTCAACAGCTCCCATCCATGAGCGACGGTCAGGATGATTTTTTGCTACTTCTATTTTACTTATGAAATTCTCGTACGAAGCATATACGACCATAAGAACTAAGTTCCCGACTAAAGCTAAATCTACAATATGCAAAACAAATACAAGAAGTTCATTTAATGATAATTCATTTAAATGAGTGATTTCATATAAAAATAAAGCAATAACTTTATACGTAATTACTAAAAGTGTTAGACATAGAGTAACATAAACAGGAGCTAGTGCCCATCTGCTAGAAAACATTGCTCTTTCGAGAATTCGTTCTATAAATTTACCCATAAAATTAAATTAATTTTTAAAAAAAATTTGTCAATTAAATTATTTTATTTACCCCAATTCATTGAAACTAAATCATATTTTTTTGCAATTGATATAAGGAGATTTTTAGTATGATCATCTAAAATTTTTATAGGATGTCTACAAAACGCTGATTTAATTACACCACCCTCTTTCATAGCAATTTTTGTTGCTTGAAATCCGCATTGCTTGTGTTCAAAATTAATTAAAGGTAAAATATTATTATATTTTTCGACGGCACTATCAATTTTTCCATCTAAAAAGTCCATTACAACAGGCCTAATTTTATCAGGTAAAAGAGCTGAACTCATAGAGCCACTTATGCCTGCATAAAGATTACTGAGCACTGATATCGATTCTAAACCGTCCATCGGTCCTTGAATTTTACCATCACAATTTTTAATTAACTGCTTTATCTTAGCAGAAGGTTGTGCGCTTTCAATTTTAAAGCAGTTTACATATTCAAAGTCTGATATGAGTTTTGTTAAAAAAGGCACGGATGCATCAATCCCACTAACTTCAGGTGCATCTTGATACATAATATCTATTCCTAATGAATTTAAAACTTCAAATTGTTTATATATTTGTTCTTCATTACCTTTTATATTTGGTCCATAAAAAGGGGGCATAGACATTAGAATGTCAGTTCCCTCAGATTTAGCTAAATTTGCCCTTGCAAGAGCAATATCAGTTGAAAAATGAGAAATAGTAGTAATTGTTTTGACCCTACCATCAATTTTTCTTAAACAATGTTTAGTTAATTTTTCTCTTTCATCATCTGAGAGTAAAAATTGTTCTGAATAATTTGCAAGTATACAAATTCCATCAGCTTGTTGATCGATCATACATTCTAGAATATTAGACATAGAATCGTAATCAACTTCACCATTATCATGAAATGGCGTGGGAGCTACAGGCCACATTCCAAAATATTTATATTTAGATTTCATATTTTAATTATATAAATTAGTTTTTAAGCAGAATTGAATTTTTTGCTACATCTTTTTTCAAGTAGTTTTCTCTGTAAGTTATAATCAGTACAGAAATAAATACTAGTGTTCCACCAATGTAAGTAAAATAATTTAAACTCTCCTCTGCGAAAAGAAAAAACGAAAAAAAAGTTGCCCATAATAGTTGAGTAAACCATATGGGTTGTAAAACACTCAATGGAGCATTTTTATAAGAAAAATTAATTGCTAGATGAAGGACAGTTCCTACTATAGCTGCCATAAAAGTATAAAAAACTGATAAAATTGTAATATTAGACCAATAAATAACTGCAAATGGTAGTGTAAACAAAGATACAAGTGTATATTGATATGTAATAATAGTCATTGCTGAGTCAGATTTTGACATATATTTGGTAATTAATACTATTGTAGACCAAAGTAAGGTTGAGGCTAAAACCATGTAAGCACCTATACTAACATCAATAATGCCTGGTCTAAGTATTATCATTACACCAACAAAACCTAGTAATAAGGAAAATGTTCTGATTAAATAAATTCGCTCATTTAAAAAAATAACACTCAATACAACGACAAAAATTGGACTTAAAAAACCTATAGCTTTAATTTGCTCAAGTGGAATATACATAAGAGCAGAGAAACCTAATATCATCATAGGGACATTAATGATACATCGTGTAATATGAAATTTTAGGTTATTAGTCTTATATATTTTAAATTTTGATTTAAAAATAAAAGGTAAGATTAATATAAAGCCAAAAAAAAACCTCATAAATCCAACTGTATATACATTTGAGTCTTCTTGTGCATACTTGAGAAAAACACTCATAAGTACAGCACAAAAAGAAGATAATAATGCAAGGAATATTCCTTTAACATTATTAGTCATAGAAGTTATTTATAAAAAAGGTAATGAGCAAACCTCCCCTTTATATTTTTGATCATTAACAATAATTTCAAACTCTTGACCAACATTAAAATAACCATTTTGCATCATTGCAATTCCTATAACCTGCTTATACTTAGGATTAGGACTAAAAACTGCAGATCTTAGTTCCCCAATTATAATATCATTTAGATAAATATTAATTTCAGAATCAACCTCTATTTGTTTTAGATCTTTAATTTTAACACCCATTAATTTTTTTTTAACTCCCTCATTCCTTTGCTTTTTTAATATTTCTTTGCCTAGAAAATTAGCATCTGAGTCTAAATTGCAAAATTTATCTAAACCCACTTCAAGGGGTGAATCAAATATATCCATATCATTGCCATATGATAATAATCCACCTTCTATTCTTTCAATTAAATTGGGGTATCCAGGTTTAATATTTAGATCTTTACCAATTTCAAATAAATAATCATATAATTCTAAACCTTCTTTATGTTGATCAGGTGATATCCAGACTTCATTACCAGTCATTTTTGTCCATCCTAATCTGCCAACTAAAAAAGAATTATTGTTAAAATCAAAATAATCATAATTATAAAATTTTTGATCCATTATTTTATCTCCAAATACTCTACGAGATAATTCAAAACTATTTTTTCCTTGAATAGCCATAATTTGATATTTTGTTCTTTCAATATTAACTTCTAAACCCATTCCTGTAGCTAAGCCTGATGCAAATAAATCGACAGCACTATCAGCAATTGAAACAAGCCATTCATCTTCTTTTAAGCGGAGAACAACAGGGTCATTTAACAGATTGCCTTCTTCATTCGTAAATGGGCAATAATAACATTTTCCAAAAATAGCATTTGTTAAATCTCTAGGTGTTAACAATTGAACTAATTTTTTTGAATCTTTTCCGGTAAACCGAATAACTACTTGGCCTGCTACATCGAATATTTGAACACCATCTCCTGTTAAATGGAAATAATCTTCCTCCAAACTATCTTTGAAAGCTGTAGGAAGTAAAGTTTGGGCGTAGACTGTATATCCAGACAAGCCTTGCTCTTCCAGTCTATCTGTAAATATTGTTTTTTTAATTCGCCTTGATTTAGATAAAATTGGTTTATTCATTTTCTTTGCGCTATAAATATTTGGTTAATATATGTCAAACATTCAAATAAAACATAACTTTAAAAATTAAAAAAATAATAAATTGAAAAAATAGCTAATATTATTGCAATCCATATTGAAAGATTTGTAAAAAAAGTTTTTAGACTATTATTAGTGTTCATAAAAGCTGGTAAAATTAAAAGAAAAACTCCAATCATATAAATAATTGGAACAATTTGATCCATTTATTAGTATTTATCCTTATCGATTAATTCACTAACTAGATAATTACCATATCCTTTTTTAGATGCATCACTGTAAAATGATTTTGCTATTTTTATAAGTTTATTTGCATTAGGCAAATCAGAGACAAGATCATTAATATAATGAAGGTCTTTATATGTATTATCAACTGAAAACACATAGCCTTTATAATTTCCTTTTATTGCCTTACCAGCAATTCGATCTAATGCTCCAGAATTTCCAGATCCAAGTTTTGCTACTTCACATAATAGCTTTATATCAACATTTAATTTTTTTGCAGATTTAAAAAATTCTATAACACTAGTTGTAGTAAGCAAAGACAAGAAATTGGATAATAGTTTAGCTGATGATGCTTTGGTAACATCACCAAAATTAAAGACTGACTTACAAAATGAATTAAGGTACTTTTTGCATTTTATAAAATTACTTTTTTTACCTCCATAAATACCACCCAATATACCTTTTTCACTTTGAACTGGACCGCCCATAACTCCACAAAAATTATAATCGATATTTTTAGATTTAAAAATTTTATTCATTTGTGATGCACCTTTTTTATGGTGCGTGGTAAGATCAATAATAATTGTTTTTTTATTTATGAAATTCTTAATTTCGTCAGCTACCTTGAGTGCAATCGGGGTATTAGTTACACAAAGCATTAAACAATTTAAATTATTATTTTTTAATTCTTTATAAGACTTTAATTCTATTGCTCCTAATTTTACTAATTTATTTATTGGTTTTCTATTTTTATGAGCAAAAATAAAAACATTGTGTTTTTTTAATAAGTTTTTAACCATTCCATAGCCCATATATCCCACACCAATAAAGCCCACATTAGTCATTAAAATAACTATAAATAAAATATCTAATTTTTAAAGATTTTTATATTAAATTGATTTTTTGGATGCGCGAAAAGAAACTAATGCAACAATTATCAAAAGTGGAATACAAAGTATATTTAGTATTTTCCAGTTAGAATAATATAAAAGAAAACCAGCAGATAAAGCTCCTATACCTTGTGTAGAAAAAACAATAAAATCATTTAAACCTTGTGCGGTAAACTTATCTTTTTCTTCGTAAGAAACAACTAACAAACTAGATCCAGAAACAAATAAAAAATTCCAACCTATGCCGAGTAATATCAAACCTACCAAATATGAATAGTAAAAATCAAATGATGTGTTAATAATTATACTCATAAATAAAATAATTACACCAGAATAAATTATATTAGTATTTCCAAATTTTTTTACTAGATCTCCAGAAAATAATGAAGGTAGGAACATTCCTATAACATGAAATTGTATAACTAAACTTGTTTGAAATAAAGTAAAGTTGTTCACTAAATGCATATGTAATGGTGTTGCAGTCATGATAATTGCCATTATAAAATATCCAAATCCTGCACTAATAATAGCTTGTAGAATTTTTATATTTTTTATTAGAGAAACAATAGTTTTGAACTGAAATTTACTTTTATTTTTAGTATTTACATTTTCATCATAAAATAAAAGAATAAAAATTGGAATTACAGCTGTTATAGATAAAAAAATATAACTTCCAAGAAATAAATAATTTGGAAAATAATCTTTAAAGTATTCAGAAAAATTAGTAGACAATAAAGCTGATATAATTCCTAACAATAAAATTATAGATATAGACCTTGGTATATATTCATTAGAAACTGACTCTGATGCCGCAAACCTATATTGATTACTAAATGCTTGAGAAGATCCAATTAAAAAATTTCCTAAAGCAAAAATAATAAAGTCCTGATTATATATTGATAATGAACATAATAATAATGCGAAAGTACTTAGAAAAGAAGAAAATATAAAACCTTTTTTCCTGCCCCAAATACTCATTAATTTTGATGCAATTGGTGCAGACAATGCTATACCAATAATCATTAAAGTCATTGGCAAAGTTGCTAATGAGTCTTTTAACATTATTTTTGAAGTTATAATTCCTCCTAATAAAACAACTATCATTGGTGGAAAAGCTGCAATCATAGAAGATAGGCAAATAATGATAAAATTTTTGTTAAACATAATTAAATTGACTTATATTTCGTTATATTAATTTAAATATAAGTCACTCTTTTGTTTTCATTTTTATATTTTTATTATTTAGTAGATCAATAATAACTATTACGATAAAAATAATAATGGTTTCAAGTCATGATTTTCTTAAAGATAAAAGAAATAATAATATAAAAATTTATATAAATGGTAAATTTTATAAAAGAAAAGATGCTAAAATATCAGTTTTTGATTCATCAGTTCTTCTTGGAGATGGAGTCTGGGACTCATTAAGGTATCATAATAATAATTTTGTTTTTCTTAAGGATCATTTAAATAGATTGTATAAAGATGCTAAACTAATCAACTTAAAAATTCATTTATCACGTAAAAAACTTACTGAAGCCTTAAAGAATACAATTAAAATTAATAAAATGAAAACAGATGTTCATTTAAGAATAATTATTTCTAGAGGTATTAAATCTACTCCTTATCAATCTCCAAGAGTAACAATTTCTAACCCTACAGTAATAATTATTCCAGAATATAAAAAGCCTGATACAAGAGCTTATAAAAAGGGATTAAAATTAGTTACAGTAAATACAATAAGAGGTCCTATTAATGTTCAAAATCCACAAATAAATTCACTTAGTAAACTAAATTGTATTCTCGCTTGTATTGAGGCTAATAAAAAAAATGCAGATGAGGCTCTAATGTTTGATATTAACGGAAATATAGCTACAAATAATAGTACACATTTCTTCTTTGTAAAAGATAACACGGTTTTTACCTCAACTGGTAAATATTGTGTAACAGGAATTACTAGAAAAAAAATTATAGAATTATGTAAAAAAAATAAAATCAAAGTAAAAGAAAAGAACTTTAAATTAAAAGAAGTATTAAATGCTGATGAAGCATTTGTAACCGGTTCATTTGCAGGTATTGTACCCGTTAATGCAATAAATAAAATAAAATTCAGTCTAAAAAATAATCCAGTTACAATAAAATTATCAAATTTTTATAATAATTTATTTTAAATGATTAATATATTCATGTGGTCGGGTCCTAGAAATATCAGTACTGCATTAATGAGATCGTTCGAAAATAGGACTGATACAAAAGTTTATGATGAGCCTTTTTATGCATACTACCTAAAACATACTAATTTAAATCATCCTATGAAAGAAGAAATTATAAATACTTACCCATTTAATGAAAAAGAAATTATAAATTTAATTACAAAAAATGATGATAATTATAAAATATTTTATCAAAAACATATGACTCATCACATTTTAGATGAAACAAATTTAGAGTGGATAAATAAAGGTTTAAATTGTTTTTTAATTCGCGATCCAGCAAAAGTAATTGTTTCATACATAAAAAAAAATACTTTAAGATCAATAAAAGATGTTGGATTTGAAAAACTTTATCAAATTTTTAAATTATTAAATTCAAAAAAACCAATTGTAATTAATTCAGATTATTTATTGGAAAATCCAGAAAAATATTTAAAAATTTTATGTAAAAAATTAAATTTAAACTTTGATGAAAAAATGCTCAACTGGCCAACAGGTTATAGAGATACTGATGGAATTTGGTCTAAAGTTTGGTATCAGGATGTGATTTCAACATCAACATTTAATACTAATAGTAAAAAAGATTACAATGTACCTAAAGATTTTATAAATATTTATAAAGAATGCCTAGAGATCTATGAAGAAATAAATGAATATTCAATTCAAATATGATCAAAGAAAATATTCAAGAAGCATCAAAAATTTTATTTGAACATAGGTTAAATAAAACAGGATTAAGTTCGTTAAAACATTTAGAACCAAAAACAATTAATGATGCTTATGAAATACAAGAAAATCTTAAACTAAGATATTTAGAATTAAAAGATAATTTCTGTATTGGAAAAAAGGTTGGATGCACATCTCTAGCTGCTCAGAAACAGATGAATATAAAAGAGCCTTTCTATGGAAATCTATTTAACCGATACAGTTCAAAAAATATTCAATTATTAAATTCTAAAAATTTCTCTGAACCATATGTTGAGCCAGAAATTAGTTTCAGAATAAAAGATGATATAAATATTTCTAAAGCACCTTTCAAATTTAAAGACTTAGATTATTTGTTAGATGGTTTATTTTGTTCAGTTGAAATTGTTGATTTTAGATTTAGAAAACCATTATCAGAGATTGGCGCCTTAAATGTAATATCAACTAATGGAGCCTCAGAATTTTGGATACGTGATGAAAATTTAATTAAAATTAAAGATGTAAATCTTAACAATTTTGAAGTAAGTTTATTTATTAATGACACAATTGTAGATACTGGAAATACAAAAAATGTATTGGATAATCCATTAAATGCAGTTCTTTGGCTGATAAACAATCTTGCAGAAAAAGGCGAGCCAATGCTTAAAGGTCAGTTTATTAGTTCTGGATCTTGCACTAAAGCATTTAGAATTTATCCTAAAAGTAAAATTAAAGCTGATTTTAATCAATTAGGTTCAATTGAATTTCAATATATTTAAGTTATTTAATTATTATGGAGACAAAAGTTTTTTATAACAAATCATGTAGTATTTGTAGTTTTGAAATCAATCACTATAAAAAAACTAAGAATAATATTGAGTGGGTAGACATAAATAATGTAAATGAATCAAAATTAGAAACAAATAAAAATGCAAAAGAACTTTTAAGACGTCTACATACAAAAAAAATAATAAAGTTTTTTCAGGAGTTGATGCTTTTATTGAAATGTGGTTAGAGATACCAAAATACAGGTTTTTGGCAAAAATTATTAGAAAACCAATAATATATCAGATTTCTTGGGTTATTTATGAAGCTTTTGCATTAATTCTATTTTACAAAAACAAGAATCAACTAAATAAATTAGAAGGAATTTAAATGAATAGTTATTTTGAGTTATTAGAAAAAATTGTACTTTCAGTACTTATCATTTGTACAATCATTGCTATTGGTATGGAAATACAAGGTATGATTGCAGTTTACAGTGTTACACTTGCCGACATTCTTTTGCTATTTATTTATATTGAAATTATTGGAATGATTAAAGAGTACTGGGTTTCGAAAATGATAAGAATGAGCTACCCTCTTTTCATTGCAATGACAGCTCTTGCCAGAATGATAATTATGCAAAGAAAAGATGTTGATCCATCTGCCTATGTGTATGAATCAGTAGCAATATTGATATTAGCTATCGCAATTGTAGTATTAAGAGTACGTCACATGGAAATACTTAATAGGCGCTCTAAAAAATTACCTGACGATTAATCAATACTAAAATGTTTAAATCAAATATCAGCTTTGCTGAAGAGCAACTCCTATCTTATTTGCCTAAAACTGGAAAATATTATGAAGAAAATAGAAATTACAGTGAGGACAGATCTACTAATAATAATACTACATCTCTATTATCTCCCTTCATAAGATATAGGCTAATTTCTGAAGAACAAGTTTTGGGGGAAGTCTTAAAAAAATTTGATCTTAGAGAATGTGAGAAATTTATCCAAGAAATTTATTGGAGAACTTATTGGAAAGGCTGGCTTGAACATAGACCTTCGGTTTATTCTGATTATTTAGAAGATAGAAATAAATTAATTGAAGAATTTGGAAATAAAAAATTTTATTTAAATGCAATTTCTGGAAATACAAATCTATCATTTTTTAATAATTGGGTAAATAATCTTAAAGAAAATGGATACTTACATAACCATGTAAGAATGTGGTTTGCCTCAATTTGGATTTTTACTCTTAATTTACCTTGGCAACTTGGAGCAGATTTTTTTATGCAACATTTATTGGATGGCGATCCAGCATCTAATACTCTATCATGGAGATGGGTTGCTGGTATACAGACTAAGGGTAAAAATTATTTGGCAAGAAAAAGTAATATAGAAAAATATAGTAATATTGAAATATCAGATAATGAAATTTTGAATGAAAATACAAATCCTTTAATTGAAGAAAAAATTTATAATTTAAATGAACTACATTTAAATTCTGATTATAATGTTGAAGAGATAAAATATATTTTAATACCAACTGATGAATTAAATATTCTAAAAGATTTAAATCATACAAAAGTAAATGTTTTTACAGGTTTGCCACTAGAAGATTATAATGATCACAATTTCTCTGAAAAAATAATTAAACATATAAAAAGTATTTGTATTTCATGTTTCAGTGATGATGATTTTTATAAAAATATTAAAATTGATATTCAATTTGAAAGTTATTTTGAAAATTTAGATAAATGGATAGAAAAATTTCATATTCAAGAAATTTATTTACCCTATGTAACTAAGGGAAATTGGAAAAAAATTTATAAAAAAATAATTATAAAATACCCATCAATTAATTTTATAATTTTTAATAGAAAATATGATGTTAATAGTTGGATTTTTTCAAAAAAAGGTTATTTCAAATTTAAACAAAATATTCCAAATCTAATTACAAAAATTTAAATTATGAAGAATATACTTGAGATAAATAATGTAACTAAATTTTATAAAAATTCAGTTAAAGCATTAGAAAATGTAGATCTTAATATTAAAGAAGGAGAGATATTTGCTCTACTTGGCCCAAATGGTGCAGGAAAATCGACACTTATAAACTCAATTTGTGGAATTGTAAATTTTAATACAGGAACAATAAAAATAAATAATATGGATATTGTTAAAAATTATCGAACTACTAGAAAAATAACAGGTATTGTTCCTCAAGAATTAAATCTTGAATCTTTTGAAACTGTCTGGAACAATGTTAATTATTCTAGAGGTCTTTTTGGTAAGAAGCCAGATCATAATTATATAGAAAAGCTTTTAAAACAACTATCCTTATGGGACAAAAAAGATAATAAAATTAAAGAACTATCAGGTGGAATGAAAAGAAGGGTTCTGATAGCTAAAGCTTTATCTCACCAACCTAAATTATTATTTTTAGATGAACCAACAGCTAGTGTGGATGTTGAATTACGCAAAGACATGTGGGATGTTGTTAAAAAATTAAATGAAGATGGGGTAACAATTATTTTAACAACACATTATATTGAAGAAGCTGAAGAGTTAAGTGATAGAGTGGCAGTTATAAACGATGGTAAAATAATTTTAGTCGATGAAAAAGATAAATTAATTAAAAAACTTGGAGAAAAAACAATTAAAATCGAATTATTTGAACCTATAGAAAAAATAAATGGTAATTTATCTAAATATAATTTTACTTTAGATCAAACAAATAAAATTATCTCACATACCTATAATTTAAACTCAAACACAACTGATATTACTGAACTATTAAATGATGTAAAAAAAGATGGTTATGAAATAAAAGATATTAATACTGAGCAGAGTTCACTGGAAGAAATTTTCATTAAACTAATAAAGGAAAATAATAATGAATTGGTTCGGAATTAAAGCGATATATATTCATGAAATGGAAAGGTTTAGAAGAACCTTATTTCAAAGTCTTGCCTCGCCAATAATTACAACTTCTCTTTACTTTGTAGTTTTTGGATCTGCAATTGGTTCAAGAATTACAGAGATAGATGGAATAAATTATGGCTCTTATATCGTACCAGGAATGATTATGTTAACTATCTTAACTCAATCAATTTCAAATGCTTCTTTTGCTTTTTATTTTCCAAGATTTACAAATACTATCTATGAAATACTTGCTGCACCATTATCATCATTTGAGATAGTACTTGGTTTTGTTGGAGCCGCAGCATCCAAATCATTAATAATTGGATGTGTAATTATTCTAACAGCTAATTTTTTTGTAGATGTAAGAATAGATCACCCTCTTCTCATGATGTTTTTTTTAATTCTAACTTCCATTACATTTGCTTTATTTGGTTTTATAATTGGAATGTACGCAGAAGGTTTTGAAGGATTGCAAATTATTCCAATTCTAGTAATTACACCATTGGTTTTCTTAGGAGGGAGTTTTTATTCTATTAATATGCTTCCAGAATTTTGGCAGAAAATATCCTTACTAAATCCTGTTTTATATCTAATAAGTGGTTTCAGATATAGTTTTTATGAGGTTTCTGATGTATCACTATTCACTAGCACATTAACTATTTTGACAATTCTAATTGGATGCATAATATTTATTACATATACATTTTCAAAAGGATATAGAATTAAAGATTAAATGATTGATAAAAAAATAAGTAATGAATTTCAAAATAATGGAGTTGTGTTACTGAAAAAAATTATTGATCAAAAATGGATTGAAGAATTAAGAAAAGGTATTGATTATAATTTTCAAAACCCAAGTAAATATAAATGTGTTTATGAAGAGTCAGATAATCAAGAGATATTTTATGATGATTATTGTAATTGGCAAAGAATAAAAGAGTATAAAAATTTTATTTTTAATTCTGATATTGCGAAAATTGCTGGTTCATTAATGCAATCTAATAAAGTAAATTTATTCCATGAGCATGTTTTAATAAAAGAAAAAGGATCAAAAAAAAGAACACCTTGGCATCAAGACCAGGGATATTACTGTGTACAAGGAAGAGATAATGTAAGTATTTGGATACCACTTGATAAAATTGATATTAATTCGTCAATGGAATTCATACTAGGGTCACATAAATGGGATAAAATATTTTTACCTACAAAATTTAAAGGTAATGATTATGAGCATAAAGATAAAGAATTTGAAAAAATTCCAGATATTGAAAATAATAGAAAAGATTATGAAATTATATCCTATGAATGTGAATTAGGTGACGCCATAGCATTTAATTATGCAACAATTCATGCTGCATATGGCAATAATTCAAATAATAGAAGAAGAGCTTTTTCAGTTAGATTTACTGGTGATGATGCAAGATATATAAAGAGGAAAGGTGAAATGTCTCCCCCCTTCCCAAATATTAATCTAAAAAATAATGAAGTTTTAGATAGTGAAACTTTTCCTGTCTTAATTTCTTCTTAAGAAATATATTAAAGGAAGAGCAGTCGCATACATTATCAAGCTATAAATAGCTGCGGGTATTAAATAAACTGTACTTGCAAAGAAAGTATTAGCTACTACAATTGCTAAAGTTCCATTTTGTAGACCCACTTCCATTAACCAACATCTGAAAGTTTCTTTAGATGCATTAAAAGATCTCGAAAGAAAATAAACAATTATCATCATTATCACATTGAGAGATAACATAACCAAACCAGCTTGAGCAAAATAACTAACAACATTTTCTCTTTGAGAAACAATCGCACCGAGAAGTACTAATGCAAATAAAACAATAGAGATGTTTTTAGCAATTTTCTCAAAACTGGATAAAAAGCTACTTAATAAAACACCCAAAATTACAGGAATAGTTACAATTAAAAACATTTGAAAAGCGACGTTTAATAATGATTGGCCTTCATTTAAGCCACCATAACCCAGAAGCGATAATGAAATTATTAAAATTACAGGAACAGTAATAACACAAAGAATGCTATTTATTGCAGTTAATGAAATAGATAAAGCGATGTTTCCTTTTGCATAAGATGTTAGAACATTACTTGTAACTCCTCCAGGAGCAGCTGCTAGGATCATTACTCCAATTGCAAGCTCAGGTGTTAATGGCCAAAAGAATACAATAATAAGTGCAACTATAGGTAAAATAATTACCTGAAAAAATAAACCTATTAAAAAATCTCGCGGTTTAAAAAAAACTCTAGTAAAATCTGAAAGTGATAAACCCAAACCAAGAGAAAACATAATGAATGCTAAAGATAGAGGTAAGATTACGTCAGTTACAATTCCCATAAAGAAATAACTATCATTTGTTTACTGAAAAAAAAATATATTATTTTGAAAATTAATTCGAAAATTTTTCTAGCATTTTATTAGGAATTTTTGCAATTTTACCATTAAAAAAAACTGGAGTAATTAATATTTCCGAATCAACCAATAATTCTTCGTTCTTTTTGATTTGCTGATGAAACAATATTTTTACTTTAGAAATATTTATAATTTTTGTCGTAATTTTTAAAATATCCTCAAAATATGCTGGCTTTTTATAGTCTATCTTGCAATTCTTTACTACAAAATAGAATTTATATTTTTCTAGTATATTTTTGTGAGTGAAGCCTAGGTTATATAAGTAATCTGTTCTTCCTCTTTCAAGAAATTTTAGATAATTTGCATAATAAACTCTTTCAGAAGCATCGGTATCTTCGTAATAAACTTTAATTTCTGTATTCATAAAATTGATCAATAAATTGATTTAAATTATCAGATATCTGAAAACCAATTCCATAATTTTCATTTAATTCTAGATAACCGTTAATAATTTGAAATGATGGATTTACTATTTTTGTTCTAAGATCATTTTCATTAATATCATATTCTAAATATCCATAAGGGTTTAAAGCTGACATAATATGAGCTGAAGAAATTAAACCAACAGCTCCTCCCAAATAATGTAACCATATTTTATTTTTTTTAATATTTTTACCTAAATCTAAGATGTCAGTGATACCTCCATAACGTGCTAAATCTGGTTGTAAAAACTGTATTTGTGTATCATTATCTAAATCATAAAATTTTTTTAAATAAATTAGATTTTCACCAAATGCTAAATTTTTGTGTAATTTGTTTAGTTGAACTATTTCTGATATTGAATGGTTTGCAGATATAGGTTCTTCTAACCACAAATAATTGAAATTTTTTAATTTACTAATATTTTCATGAACATTATCTAAGCTCCAAGCCTGGTTTACATCTAGCATATATTTTTCATTAGATGCTATAGTTTCTTCAATAGAAGTTATCGCTTTAATGTCTTCTAAAATATTAAAACCAATTTTAATTTTAAATCTATCTATGCCCAAAAGTCGAGCTTCTTGAATTCTTTCTACGTGTTCATCTCTGTTTATCCCACTTGCATAAACTTTAATTTTATTTTTGGATTGATCATTAATTAATTTGTTTAAGGGTTTTTTTTTAATCTTAGAAAAAAGATCCCATGTAGCACAATCTATGCCAGAAAAAATGTTTTCAAAAGCACCAAAGTCACCTGTTTGATTTTTAATTGAATTAAATTTTTCTATTAAAAATTTTTTAACACTTGAGGGATCTTCAAATTGAAAATTAATTAAAAAATCAATGAAATAGTCTTTTAAGATTTCAAATCTGTATCTACCGCCGTGATTTGGAAAATTACACCATATTTCCCCAATTCCATAATTATTATTTTCATCATGAATTTCTATAACTAAAGAGGATCTAAATTTGATATTACCAAAAGATGAAAGTACAGGATTTTTGTTGTTATATTTTAATAAATAAATTTTGATATTTGTTATTTTGATCATTTATTTTTAATAAAATTAAACATTGATGTCCAATCTAGATCTCCAAATTCTTTTTTTGAAGCATCATCATAAATTTTCTCTGCTGCCTTACCTATATTTAGATCTAAATTTTGTTCAGATGCAAATTGAATAGCAAGGCGTAAATCTTTTAATGCTAAATTATTTTTAAAACCTGGAGATACATCATCTTTAAAAACTTTAGCAGGATATGTCAAATTCATGTGTCCCTTCCCGGCTGCAGTTGTGAGCATTAATTCAATAGCCATTTTTTTGTCTATACCTGATTTATCAGCTAAATTTAAAGTTTCTGCTGTCAATATATTTAATGCAATGGACATGTAGTTATTTATAATTTTCATTTTACTACCTGAGCCATTTTCACCACAATAAACTATATCGCTTCCCATAGTTTCTAATAAATTTTTTATATTCTTAAATTCATCTTTATTGCCACCTACCATTATTAAAAGAGTGCCATCAATTGCATTCTGTACTAATCTTGCAACAGGTGCATCAAACATTTTTATGTTATTTTTTTTTAGCTCCTCATTAATAAGAATAGAATCATTAGGATTAATTGTACTCATATCAATTAATACAAAATTTTTATTATCTTGATAAATCAAACCATTTTTACCAAAACATACTTCTTTCACATTGTCTCCATTTGGCAACATAGTAATGATTATTTCAACATTTTGAGATAATTCTGGTAAACTTGATTTTTGTATACCTCCTAGTTTTTCTAAAGTATTAACTGACTCAGGATTAACAAAAGGATCATAAAAGGATAAACTATAACCTTTGTTAATAATATTAGATGCCATTGGTAAACCCATTGTACCTATTCCAATAAATCCAATTTTTTTCATAACTATCTCCTTATTTATAAACCTAAAGTCGATTTAAGTTTTTCAACTCTCTCCAAACCTTGATTTTCTAACCATTTAATAAATTCAGTATTTGATTGATTGCAAAATATATCAATTGAGTCTTGCCATAAAGATCTTCCACATAAAAAACCAAGGCAATTAATGTTTAATTTCATTGAAATAGACATTGATTTATAAAAATTACTAAATTTCATTCCAGCACTCAAAAATACAAATGGCTTCATTGTTTTACCAAATGTATTCAATAATATTTCTTCACAATAACTAATTGTATTAACATTATTATAATCATCTAGAATGCTTTCATTAAAAGGAAATTCGATTTTAATAATGCTAACATTATAATCTGGTTTAGAAAATTCAGAATAAAAATATGTTATATATTCATGCTTTTTCTTATTATATTCTTCATTAGACTTTTTGGTTAAAGGATCATTGTACAATAAAGGCTCAAATAAAAATGGTTTATTTAAATTTAAACACATTTTTCCTATTTTTTTTATTAAAATATTTTTTTTATTGTTTATTTCTTCAGGAGAGTCTGGATTATAATACATAAAAAATTTAATTGCCTTAAAATCATCTATTGTTTTATCTATTGATTTATTACTTGGTAGTTTAGTAATTCTTTCAACATTATCAATGTTATAAGCATCATCTTCATATGCAATAATTTTTGGTATATTTAAATTTTTAAACTTTTCATGTTTTTCATATGTATTAAAATCAAATAAAACAGCTGAAAGATTTGATCCTAATATTTCTATTATGTTTTTTTTAAAAAAAAAATAATCCTCATCTTTAAAATTATTTTTTTTTTGATTTATAATTTCTTTTAGACTCGTTCCCTGATCTATTGCTAATGCAAAAAACTTTTTATTAATTAACACATCATTAATTAATTCTTTTTGATGCATCACAAGTGAAAATAAGGAACCGATGAAGGCTCCAGCCATAATTTTCTCATTTCTTCACTAGAATTTAGTAAAGATATAGAAAATCCTCCACTATCTTGAGTTGTGATGTATTCATTAATTAAAGGTTTAAATATTTGAATATTATATTTTGATAAATATTCTTCTAAATCATTAAATATTATTAATAATTCCATTAAAGTTGTAGACCCTGATCCATTAACAAATGGTATAACAATATCACCCGATTTGTAATTAAAATCATCAAATATTTTATCTAACATAAATGAAATAATTTTTTTAGATGGTTGAATTTTTTGCCTACCATATCCAGACTCTCCATGAACACCCATTCCAATAAAAATTTCATCTTCTTCAATTGTGAAAATTTTTTCTCCAGTAATTGGAGATGTGCCAGGGCTTATTGCAACTGATAATGTTCTTGTATTATCAACAATTTGTTTTCCTAGACTTAGTAATTGCTCAATATCAGCACCTTTTTCAGATAAAGCTCCAAGTATTTTATAAACAAATGTTGTACCTGCCCCTCCTCTTCTTTGACCTTCATTTCCTTTTGGTGCAGAAGCTATGTCATCATACATAATTAAACATTTAGCATTTATGTTTTCATCTTCAGCCATTTCTATTGCCATTTCTCCATTCATTACATCACCAGAATGATTAGAAATTAATAATAAAATAGAAGAATGATCCTTAAAAAATTTAATTCCTTCAAATATTAAATCTCCTGATGGAGCAGAAAAAATGTCTCCAACAATGTTAGCATCAAGCATACCCTCACCAACCCAACCGACGGCAATAGGCTCATGCCCAGATCCATTTCCAATCAAGATAGGAACTTTACTTAATTGTTTTTTATTTTTTCGACAAATAATTCTTTTATTTGTTTCAGAAAATTTAACTCTGTCTGAATGTGATTTAACATAACCACTCAACATATCATCTACAATATTTATATTATTATTAATTATTTTTTTCATTATTAATTTCCTTAAAGAATTCTTTTAAAATTATAGACGTTGAATATGCGCCTGGATCTATTACACCAACACCTTTTGAATCTAAAAACTTTGCTCTACCAACACGAGCTTCCAAAGATTTTGTGTATTCAAGAGACTCATCAATTTTTTTAATCATTTTATCAAGATCAATAAGATTATTTTCAATTAATTCTTGATGAATAGGTATATAAATATCTAAAAAGCTTTTATCACCAAATTTTACTTTTCCTCTTGTTTGTATTTTATTTATAGTATTTGAAAAAGTAGTTAAGATTGAATTATAAAGATCATTTAAATTTAAATTGCCTAATTCTTTAAAGAAGATTGTCATCAAAATACCAGAAGCTCCTCCCATAGATACTCTCATCGATTTCGAAATTTCATTCATAAATGATATTGAATTATTAAATTCATTATTTGTACTGAAATGAGATACAGCTTCCTCTAATCCTCTTAATATTGTTGTACCGTGATCTCCATCACCAATCTCTTGATCAAGCATATTAATTTTTTGATAATTTTCTTTAATTATTAAACAAGAGTTAGTTATCCATTTTTTATGAAATTCTATCATTTAATAAATTTCTTTAAATACTCATAAGACTTTTGAATTGCATCAAAAGGATTATTTTCAATATTTCTCCATGTAAATAAATCTTTACTTGTCTCTTGGTTTGATTGAATAAACATTTCTAAAGTAACATTACCAGAATAATTTATTGTATTTAAAGTTTCAAAAATTCTATTAAAATTTAATTCCCCTGAACCAGGTATACCTCTATCATTTTCTGCTACATGAAAATGAAAAATATTATGATTTGCTTTGAGAATTGACGCGCACATATCTTTTTCTTCTATATTCATATGATAAACATCTAACAATAAACCAACGTGAGAATGGTTGATCATCGAGCATAATTCTAAACCTTCATCAACAGTGTTAATAAAGTCAGTTTCATATCTATTTAGAGGCTCTATTCCTAATTTAATATCTTTATCTTCTAAAATGTCTGTTAATCCGATTAGGGTATTTGATGAATTTTTATATTTAAGAGATTTATCTTTTCCATAATTATCACTTATTCCCCATGCAGTGTGTATTACCCCAGATAAAATTTTAGACCCCATAAGAGAAGTCAAATTAATAGCCTCTATGAGTTTATCCTTACCTCTTTTTCTAATATTTTGATTATTACTTGTTATATCTTCATCCTTAGACAAACCTGTTGTACATGTAATATTAATATCTAGATCTTTACTTAATTTACCTATTTCTATGGCTGACTTTTCGTTTTGACCTAGTAATGATACTTCAACTGAAGAGTAACCAGCATCTCTACAAAGTTTAATATAAGGAGTAATATCCTCTGACCAATTTTTAACAAATGTTGCTGAATGAACTCCTAATTTCATTTAAGATTATTTAATTTTTTAAAAAAATCATTAAAAATTTCATCTCTATTAACACCAAAGGCTTCTCTAATAAGATTATTGCTATCATTTTTAATCCAGTACAATTCATTATCAAGAGATGAGGAATTGATAATTTTTGTAGGTACCCAATTTGGATTTATTAGCCAAGCAATATTAATAACATCCCATATTACCCATGTTCTCCAACTTTGATCTGAAACACCTCTTTGTTTATGCAAAGGGTTATTTGTGTATAGAAAATATAAGTAATCACCAATTTCCCCTCTTCCTTTTACAAATTCTTTCATATCGGGCAATGAAAGAGTTAACTGCGCCCCCACATTGAAACCTGGTAAATAAACATGTGCAACACCACATTCAAAAAGTAATTGAGATGCCAAAACATCTTGAACTAAATTTAATGAGTTTTTATTATTATTAAAACTGTATGTAGGAAAACCAGATGTCCAAACAACTACTAAATTTTTAATAATTTCTGGGTTTGTTAAAAGTGCCGAAGCGATATTTGTAAGACAACCTATTGCACAAACATAAATCTTTTCATTTGAATATTTTTTACACATATCTACTATGAATTTACTAGATTCAGTTACTATTGGTTCGTTATAATTTTCTAAATATTTAGGCGAACCTCTAAACACCATTCCTTCATGTTTAATATTCAGTTTTTTAAATATAGTAATTATTTCTTGATAGCTTTTTTCAACTCCTTCTTCTGGTGTATCAAAATAAATATCATTTGGATGAATATTTGCATCTATGAGTCCATTAACCCAAGATCTATAATCAGAAACTAAATTTTCTTTAGTATTATCAATAGTTTTATTATTAGATATTATATCGAATGCTTCTATTAATTCGTCTTTATGATGTCGGAAAGAATAAGGTTCAGCAGTAACTCCTAATAGGTCAATTTTATCTTTTGATAATAATGTCCATGCTAATGCAAATTGATCATCTATTTCATTAGCGGTATCTGTATCAAGTATCATTTTATTTTTTCCACTTGGTAAGGATAAATTGTTAAGCAAAATTTCTTTTGATAATTTTGGGAATTTATCTAAAATTTTTTTAGGGACTTGCATGAAATAAAATATTTACTTTAATTTTTTAAATTTATACATCTTTTAATTTTTTAACAGCATCAATTATTGTTTTTGTTGAAGGAATATAAAAATCCTCCATTGGTGGACTAAATGGTACAGGAGTATGTGGAGCGGTTATTTTAATTACTGCAGCTTTTAAATCTGAAAAACATTTTTCCGAAATTAAAGAAGATATTTCTGAAGCTAAAGAACATTTAGGGTTTGATTCATCAACAACTATAACCTTGCCAGTTTTTTTGACTGATTGAAAAATTAATTCTTCATCAAGTGGAGAATAAGTTCTTGGATCAACTATTTCACAGCTAATATTAATTTTTTCTAATTCATTAGCTGCTTCTTCAGCGAATAAGTTCATTCTTTGAATAGCAATTATAGTAACATCACTTCCTTCTCTTCTTATTCTACCTTTACCAAGTGGAATTGGTTTTAAATCATGAGGTACTTCACAACTTGTCATATACAATCTTTTATGTTCCATAAAAATTACTGGATCATCATCTTTAATTGAGGATAGTAAAAGACCTTTGGCATCATATGCATCATATGGCGCAACAACCTTTAGCCCTGGTATATGAGTATAAAGACTATAAAGAGTTTGTGAATGTTCACTACCTGCGCGAAATCCTGCACCGACTACAGTTCTTACAACCATCGGTACTTTTTGCTTGCCACCAAACATGTATCTCACTTTAGCAGCTTGATTCATCATTTGATCAAAACATACACCTGCAAAGTCAACATACATTAATTCCACAATAGGTCTTAAGCCTGTCATTGCAGCTCCAATAGCGGCACCGAAAAAACCTGCTTCTGCAATAGTAGTATCTCGAACTCTTTCGCCACCAAATTTAGTATAAAGTCCCTGAGTAACACCAAAAGGTCCTCCCCATGCATCTTGTGTACCTTGATATTGTTCTCGACCTTTACCTCCTGCAATATCTTCACCCATCAAAATAACATTTTTATCTTCTTCAAATGATTGAACTAATGCATCATTAATTGCATCTTTAACTGTTTTTATTGTCATCTATTAATTTCCACTGGATAGTTTACATATACTTCTTCAAGTGCATCCTCTGGTTGAGGCCAAGGTTGAGTATCAGCAAAATCAAATGCTTTATCAACCTCTTCTTTAGCTTCATTAATAATTTTTTCTAAATCATTTTTATTCAAACCATATTTTGATGAATTTTCTTTTGCTAACTTTATTGGATCATTTTGTTTTGCTTTATCAATTTCTTCTTGTGGTTGATATAGTTGAGTATCGCCTTCGTACTGTCCAGAAAATCTGTAGTTTTTAAATTCTAAAAATATGGGAGTATTTTTTTGTTTAGCTTCATTAATAGCTTTTTTGGTAATGTCGTAAACTTCAAATACATTATTGCCATCACCAATGTACGAGAGCATGTCATAAGCTTTAGTTATATCTGATAACTCTTTTGTATTTAAATGCCAATCAGTTGCAGTAGCTTCCGCATAACCATTATTTTCACAAACAAAAATCATTGGTATATCCCATAGCTTTGCTAAACCTGCAGCCTCATGAAAAGCTCCGTTATGAATTGCACCATCACCAAAAAAAGATACACATGTTTTATTACTCTTATTTATTTTTTCTTGTAAAGCCGCTCCTAAAACTACTGCTGGACCAGCTGCAACAATTCCAAATGAACCAAGCATACCTTTGCTAAAATCACTTATATGCATACTACCACCTCGCCCCTTGCAAATTCCAGTTTTTCTTCCGTAAATTTCAGAAGTAATTTCGTTTAATTCACAACCTTTAGCTATAGCATGACCATGGTTTCTATATGTACTTGATATCCAATCATCTTGATTTAATGCTGCCATTACTCCTACACAAATAGCCTCAGAACCTATACAAGTGTGAAGATAGCCTGGTACTATTTTTTCTTTAGCAATTTTTTTTATTCTTTCTTCAAAAAATCTAATAGTAAAGATTTTTTTATAGATCCAATTAATTTTTTCTTTCTCAATCATTTTTTATGAAAATAATAACGTTTAATATTAAAATATAGAGATAAGATTTAACTTAAGATTAAATAATTGACAATAGATACATTATATCATTTAGTATAATTTGGATATGAAGGAAGTATTGACAATTGGTTTTGTAGCTACAGCAATTAGTCCTTACTTTTCAGAGGAACAACAGGTAAGAATAAAATCTGAAAATCATCTAAAAAAAATCATTGCAGAATATGACGCTAGATTAATTTGTTTCCATAAAACTATATTTTCTAAAGAGGACTCAGTAGAAGCAGAAAAATTCTTTAAAAACAAAATTGATTTTTTAATTTTACAAACAAGTTCATGCAGTTCAGGAGAGCAATTATACCCTCTTTGTAATATTACAAATAAAATGGGTTTATGGGCAGTTCCAGATCTTGAAAATGAAGGTGATGTAAAATTACACTCTTTAGTTTCAGTAAGTCATTATTTAGGAATAATTAAAAAAATACTTCATGAAAAAAAAATTAAAACTAAATGGTTTTATAATTATGGTGATACTGATGAATTTAAAAACAAGTTTTTGATTACTTTAAGATCATTGGTAGCAGATAAAAAAATTAAACAATCAAAAATAGGATTAGTTGGTGGTATATCTCCAGGTTTTGACAATATGATTGTCGATAATAAAAAAATAAAACAAAATATTGGATCAACAATTGAAGAAACAACAATTAAAGAATTAATTTCACTAGCAAAAAGTTTTGATCAATCATTAATTGATCAAGAAATAAAAAAAATAAAAAATGCTGCATCTTCAATCTCAGTATCAGATGATGAATCATTTAATAAAGTAACAAGAGTATATTTTGCATTAAAAAAAATGAGGCATGAAAATAACTGGGACTCTATGGCAGTCCAATGTTGGTCTCAGTTTCAAGAATTATATGGAATTGCTCCTTGCATGGCTTATGGTTGGATGGGTAGCGAAGATGGTATTGCGGTATCTTGTGAAGGAGATGTTCAAGGTTCATTAAGCATGCTATTATTAAATTACATATCAAGTAGTGATAAATCATCTACACTTTTAGATCTTGCAACATTTGATACTAAAGCTGATGCCGTATTAATGTGGCACTGCGGAGTGTCGCCAAGACATTTTGCGAATGAAGATGGAATAAAATGGGTTGATCATAGTACCTTAGGAAGAAAAACAGATAAAAAATATGGCGTTGCTGGAGATCAAGTATTTAAAGCTCAAAAATCTACAACAACATACTTAGGAAATAATGCTGAAAGAATATTAATTATAAATTCAGAAATTTTTGAACATAATAATAAAGGTTTTGATGGAACAAGAGGATGGTTTAAAGAAACAAAATTAAACAGATCTCATATTTCGGCGGAAAACCTTATAAATACTCTAAATATTATTGGACATGAACATCATTATGCTGTCGGTCAAGGAGATTATAGTAAAGAATTATTAGAATTTGCAGCTTGGAATGATTTAAAGCTTGTAGACGAGATTCCTTTAGTAGATTATATTTCACCAAAGGATAATGGATCAAACTAAATTATTATTTTGATTCAATATATTAGGAGGAAAGATGAAAATTAAACTTAAATTTCTTACCTTAACATTTATAAGTTTATTTTTTTCAAAATTAGTATTTGCTGAAACTGCACCTGGATTTAATTCATGGGATGATGTTGTTAAAGCAGCTGATGGCGGACAGGTAAATGTGTACATGTGGGGTGGATCAGACGCTATCAATGGTTTTGTTGATGACTTTTATGGAGTTCCATTAAAAGAAAAATATAACATAACTTTGAACAGAGTTCCTTTAAAAGGAACAGTTGACGCTGTGAACCAAGTACTAAGTGAGAAAGAAGCTGGAGTAACTGGCGATAATGGAAATATTGATTTGATTTGGATTAATGGAGAAAATTTCTGGACATTAAAACAAGCTAATCTTCTTTATGGACCATTTGCTGCTGGTTTACCTAACAGTGAATTTGTTGCTTGGGACAATCCAGCAGTAAACTTAGACTTTGGAAGACCTGTTGAAGGTATGGAAAGTCCATGGTCTAGTGCTCAGTTCCACTTTATGTATGACTCAGCGAGAAATAATTATGATGATATGCCTCGTAGTTATGCTGAATTAAGTAATTGGATAGCAGAAAACCCTGGAAGATTTACTTACATAAGACCTGGTAAAGGTGGATTTGTTGGTACTAGATTTGTAAAACAAATTTTCTTTGAGCTAAGTGGTGGACATGCGCAGTGGGTAGGTCCATTCAATCAAGAATTATATGATAAGTGGGCTCCAGAAGTTTGGAAATTATTAAATTCTTGGGAAAAAGATCTTTGGAGAGGTGGAGAAACTTATCCAAAAGATAATGCAGAAATGCATAGTCTATTTGCTAATGGTGAAGTTGATTTAGACTTTACACAATCTCCAAGAGGTGCTGGACCTACAAATACTGCCGGAACAACACCACCAACATCAAGAGCATTTGCTTTTTATGAAAATATGATCGGAGATTTCAATTATTGGGCTATTCCTTATAATGCTCCTAACAAAGCTGCTGCACTAGTATATGCAAACCTAGTATTAGAACCTGAACTACAAGCTGCGCAAGTACAACCAGCAAATGGTTTCTGCTGTGGTTGGGGTATTAGCACGGCTAAAGTTACAGATGCTGCTGGAAAAGCTGCAATTGCTGAAGCTCAAAATAATCTTGGAGATGCCGCTGAGGATCAAGACATCCTTGCGAAGGCTCTTGTTTCTGACATTGCTGCAGAATATCAAGATTTAATTGAAGCTGATTGGGAAGCAAACGTACTTTTAAAATAAAATAATATTTTATTAAGAAAATGGGCGGAGAAAGATTAAAAATTATCTTATCTTTAACTCCGCCCCTTTTAATTATTTTTACTCTTTTTTTTGGAGGAATTTTTTATGGATTTTTACAAAGCTTAGGGTACCAACCAGCAATCGGAAAATATGAAATAAATTTTTCAGCGTATTACAATGTTATGTTTTCCGAAAGATATGCAAAATTATTTTGGACTGGCTTAGGATTAAATTTATGGGTAAGTTTTGCTAGTACTTTTTTAGCAGCAGTTTTTGCTTTGTTTGGTGCTCTAGCAATAAGAAAAACATTTTTTGCAAAAACAATTTGTAATTTTATATATTCATTAAACTTGCCAATGCCTCATTTAGTTGTAGCAGTTGGCATTATATTCGTATTTTCTCAAAGTGGTTTATTAGCTCGTTTAGCATCTCAAATTGGATTAATTGGGAGTCCAGGAGATTTTCCCGTATTAGTTAAAGATAAATATGGTTTAGGTATTATTCTTGCTTATATTTGGAAAGAAGCAGCATTCTTTTTTATAATTTTAATGTCAGTATTACAATCTTTAGGAGAAAATTTTGAAGAACTTGCTCAAAGCTTAGGAGCAAATAGATGGCAAAGATTTCGATATGTTATTTTACCCTTAGTTATGCCAAATTTATTTTCTGCATCAATAATAGTATTTGCTTTTAGTTTTGGTGCATATGAAGTTCCAGCATTGCTAGGTGTAATTTATCCTCAAATGTTACCGGTTATGGCATTTGAATTTTTCTTGAACCCTGATCTTAATGCAAGAAGTGAAGGGATGGCATTAAGCATTATTATTGCAATAATAGTAATGATTTTAGTTGTATTTTATTTTTGGTTAACTCAGGCAAAAATTAGGAAGGATTAATGAATAATAATTTAAAAAAAATAAATATATATGCAATTTATTTAGGTGCAATTATTTTAATATTACCTCTTATAGCCTTCTTTATTAATGCATTTTCTTTTAGATGGTTTTATCCTCAAGTTATTCCAAAAGAGTTAAGTCTGCAAGCTTGGGTAAGATTAAAATTAATACCTAAACCTGGTCAAAGAACTTTCGAAGGATTTATAGAACTTTGGGCTTCTAATCCTGCAGTTATCAAAGCATTATTAAATAGTTTAAGTATTGGTTTCTTAGTGACAATTGTTTCAATAATAATTGCATTACCTGCTGCAAGAGTTCTGGGTTTATTAAATTTTAGATTTAAAAAATTAATTATTTTTATAATGGTCTCACCCACTATACTTCCTCCAATAGCTTTTGTTTTAGGGCTGAATATCAATTTTATATCATGGGGTTTTTCAGGTAATTATTTTGGAGTATGTTTAGTGCATTTAGTACCTATTATGCCATACGTAGTTCTTACTATGACTGGAATATTTGCAAACTATAACCCTGACTTTGAACATCAAGCAAGAACTTTAGGGGCAAATAAAACTAGAACATTTTTATTAATTACTTTACCTGCTATAGCTCCAGGTATGGTTGTTGCGGCATTATTTGCATTTTTAGTTTCATGGAGTCAGTATCTTTTAACATTTTTAATTGGTGCGGGAAAAGTTATGACACTACCACTCCTTGTGTTTTCTACTGCCTCATCAGGTAATCCAGCTTTAACAGCTGCAATATCAATTATATTTATTTTTCCTGCTATATTGATATTATTTTTTACATCCAAATTTGTTTCTGGTGAATCTGGAGCTACTAGTGGATTTGGGAAAATATAAAAATGAGTAAACTAAATATTAAAAATTTAATCAAAAGTTTTCCTAGCATGGATAGACCAGCAGTAAATAATGTAAATTTAGATATTGAAAGTGGAGAACTTGTTGCATTTCTCGGACCTTCAGGTTGCGGTAAAACAACTATTTTGAAAATGATCACAGGATTGTTTCAACCTGATAGTGGAGATATTATTCTTGATGAGCAATCACTATTAAATATTCCAACTGAAAAAAGAGGGGTAGTTATGGTTTTCCAAAATTATCTTTTGTTCCCTTATATGAATGTAAATGAAAATGTTGGATTTGCATTAAAAATGAAAGGTGTAGATAAAAATATAATAGATCAAAAAGTAAAAGAAATGTTAGAACTGGTAAAATTACCAGATATTGGATTAAGAAAGCCAAAACAGCTTTCTGGAGGTCAACAACAAAGAGTTGCACTAGCTAGAGCATTGATATCTAATCCTAGAATATTGCTTCTAGATGAACCGTTAAGTAATCTTGACGCGCATTTAAGAGATGAAATGCGAGATTTAATTGTGACTATTCAACAAAAATTAAAAGTAACAACAATATTTGTAACACATGATCAAGAAGAGGCGGTTCTTCTAGCAGATAAGATAGCTTTAATTTTTGATGGCGAATTACAAAATTTTACTTCTCCAAAAAAATATTATGAAAAACCAAAAAATATAAAAGCTGCAAAATTTTTTGGTGGAGTTAATTTTATTAATGCAAAGAAATATAATGATAATCTATCTACTAATATTGGAACAGTTCATTACAAAGGTGAAAATTATACAGATTTAAATGAAGATAATATAATAACTATTAGGCCCGAAAATATAAAGTTAAGTAAAAATAATGATTTCAATGATAATTCATTCAAAGGCTTAATTAAATCAGTTATATTTTCAGGAACTCATACTAGATACAAAATTATAGTAAATGATTTAGAATTAGAATGCTCATTACAATCTGTAGGATTACAAGACATAAAAAAAGATGATACAATTTATGTTCATTTACCCAGTGATAAAATATGGGCGATGAATGAATAAAAATATTGCAACAATTTCTTTTTCAAAAAATAATATACTATCAAAACTTTCAAAACATATGTTTGGAACTAATCTGGAACATATTGGAGATGCAATTTATAGAAATGGAATTTGGGCAGAAGTAGTAGAAAATAGAAAATTTTGTGGTCCTGATAAATTAGTTTGGAACAATGGTTTAGAAAATGATCATTTAGATTTTGGCATTGTACAGCCTTGGAAAGGTTATAACGCTTCTGCAAAACACGTTATGTACGCACATTCTAACTCAGAATATATTGTAAAAGGTGAAGAGATTATTAGTAGATACGGGAGTGGCAAACAATCTCAACAAATTACTATTCGAGAAAAATCAAAAATACAAAGAGGTATTAAGCAAAAGATTAATATTATTGACTCAAAAGATGAATACGAATTCAGTATTTATTTCAAAGGTGAAAATCAGAAAGTGTTTATAAATATTGGAGAAATAAATTTCACATTTAATGCAAATAAAAATTGGAAAAAAATTAAAAAAACATTTACTTTTAAAAAAAGTAATAGCCTAAAAACCTTATCTATCTCTATTAAGTCTGGAACAATTTTTATTGCAAACTGTTCATTAATGCCAAAAAATACAATTTTTGGATTTAGAAAAGATATCACAGAAATGATTAAAGAATGGAAGCCAAGTTATATTCGTTGGCCTGGAGGGAATTTTCTTTCAGGTTATAATTGGCAGAATGGAATTGGAAAAAAAGATTATCGCCTTCCCTACTACGATCATGCTTGGTATCAATGGGAGTATAACGATGTAGGTACAGATGAATTTATGAAATGGTGTGAATATATTGGGAGCGAACCAATGATTACAATTAATACTGGTGATGGTACTATCCAACAAGCAAAAAATTGGATCGAGTATATGATTGGTTCAATTAATACAAAATATGGAAAATTAAGATATAAAAACGGTAGAAAAAATCCTTATGAATTGCAAACGATATTCATAGGAAATGAAATGTTTGGAGGATGGCAAATTGGTCATACAGATCCAATTACTTATGCAAATAAATATAATTCTTTTGTAAAAGAGTTAAAAAAATTAAATAAAAAATTACGATTTATTGCAGTTGGTGCCTGTTCAGATCATTTTGGTCATTGGAATGAGTATGTATTAAAAAATATTAAAGAAAAAATTGATGAATTGAGTGTCCATTATTATTCTATAAGAACCGAGAAAGATAAAAAACATCCAAATTATAAAACGCGTTATATTCCAACGGTTGCTGCAGCAACAGAAGTTAGATTAATGTTAGATAGAACAATAAGAGAAATAAAAAAATATTCTAATAAGAATATTAAAATAGCCTTTGATGAATGGAACACTTATGTAGAAGCAACTCCACCTTATTTTATTGAGAATTATAATATTGCTGATGCAATTTATGCTGCTTCACTTCTAAACGCCTGTATAAATAGAGGGGATATAATAACCAACACTGGTATTTATCATTTGATAAATGTAATGGGTAATTACCGAATAGAAAAAAAGAAAATTTGGAAAACTCCAACAACACTTGTTTTAGAACTTTATACAAAATTTCATAAAGGTAAAATTTTAAAATCAGTTGTTAATTCTTCAAATTTTGTTTCTTTTAAATTAGGTAAACAGCCTGAATATAAAAATAATAAACTAATTGACTCTGCAGTAACAATGAATGGAAAACATATGTGTATGTCTGTAGTTAATAAATCAAGTTCAGAGAAAATACTTTTAAAAGTTCCATATCTAGATAGGATTGCTGAAAATTATTGTATTGAAGGATCTAATAAAGTTGACCTTAATACTTATGCAAACACTTCAAAGGTTAAGATCAAACAAAATTCCTTAAAAACAAATAAAGGATTTTTAATACTACCACCGCACTCGATAAGTGTTGTACTTTTTAATATATAACCTACGTTTTTTATTAAATTTAAGAGCTTTAAAGAGAATTAAGGTGATTGAAATAAAGATTTTAATGACTACTTATTCACTTGATGGATAGTTATTTAGAATCAATAATTAAAAGAGATCCTGCAGCTAGAAGTAAATTAAGCATAATATTAACTTATCCTGGTATAAAATCTGTATTTTTTCATAAAATAGCAAATCAATTATGGAATTTAAATTTGTACACTCTTGCAAGAATAATATCTCAATTTAGTCGTTTCTTAACTGGAATTGAAATTCACCCAGCTGCGAAGATAGGTAAAAATCTTTTTATAGATCATGGGATGGGAACTGTAATTGGTGAAACAAGTGAAATCGGTGATAATGTTACACTTTATCATGGTGTAACATTAGGAGGTATCAGTCCTGCTGAAAATTCGAAAGACCAAAGAGATACAAAAAGACATCCAACAATTGAGGATAATGTAATTATTGGTTGTGGTGCAAGTATTCTTGGTCCAATTAATATTGGAAGTTGCGCAAGAGTTGGAGCTAATACAGTGGTATTAAAAGATGTTCCTCCTTATGCAACAATGGTAGGTAATCCTGTTAAAAATATTAACATTAATAAAGATACATCATTCAACCCATATGGTGTAAGAGATATTGATGATAACAAATAATGTTACTGAGTTAATTGGTAACACTCCTTTAATAAAATTAAAATACCCCTCAGAAATTTCAGGTTGTGAAATATATGGCAAGGCTGAATTTATGAATCCAGCTGGTTCAGTAAAAGATAGAACAGCACTTGGTATTATCGAGGATGCAGAAGAAAAAAAATTATTGGAACCAGGGGGAACTGTCGTTGAAGGCACTTTTGGGAACACAGGAATAGGTTTAGCATTAGTTTGTAATGCAAAAAATTATAATCTAGAAATTGTAATGCCTAACATAACCGTTCAATCTAAAAGAGATATACTTAAAAATATGGGGGCAAAACTTCATTTAGTTGATGCAAAACCATATTCCGATCCTGGAAATTATCAAAAAGTCTCAAAGCAATTAGCTAAAGATATTGAAATACAAACAGGTAAGAAAACTTTTTGGGCTGGTCAATTTGAAAATTTAGCAAATTACAAGTTTCATGAGAAAACAACATCTGCAGAAATATTTAAACAAACAGATGGAAAAATAGATGGTTTCACATGTGCAATTGGAACTGGAGGAACATTAACTGGTGTTAGTGTTGGTCTAAAATCAAAAAATAAAGAAATTATTATCGCTTGTACAGACTCACAAGGATCATCAATGTTTAATTATTTTACTAATGGTAAACCAGAAATAAAAGGTGAAGAATCTATAACAGAAGGCATCGGACAGGCTAGAGTAACAAAAAATTTAGAAAATTGTAATGTAGATCAATCTTTTTTTGTTTCTGATCAAGAATGTATGGAAATGCTATTTAAAATTATGAAAACAGATGGATTATTTCTAGGATTAAGTTCTGGGGTCAATATATGTGGTGCAGTAAAACTGGCCCAATCAATGGGTACGGGTAAAAAAATTGTAACAATACTTTGTGATGATGCAAATAAATATTATGATAAAATGTTTAATAAAGAATACTTATTATCCAGAAATTTACCATATGCTGATTGGATGTAGTTATGAATACTAAAGATAAAAAATTTAATTCTAAAGTAATTCATTCAGGTCATGGCGCTGATGAAACTACGGGTGCAGTAATGCCTCCTATTCATCTTTCGTCGACTTTTAAACAAAATTCTCCTGGTGACTTTACTTATGAATATGCAAGAACAGGAAACCCAACAAGAGATATATTAGAAAAGTTATTAGTTGAATTGGAAGATGGTAAATTTGCTTATGCTTTTAGTTCAGGTATGGCAGCAATTTCTGCATTATCAGATGCTTTAGGTAAAAATTATTCAATTATTTGTAGCGATGATGTTTACGGTGGAACAAGAAGAATATTTGATAAAATTAAAACAGTGAATCAAGATGTGGAAGTAACATATGCCGATCTTAGTAAAGAAAATAATTGGCAAGGTCATTTAAAAGAAAATACCAAAATGATTTGGGTTGAGACGCCCTCTAACCCATTACTTAAAATTATAGATATAAAAAAAATTAGAGAAAGCTTAAAAGATGATAATATTATTATAGCCTGTGATAATACTTTTGCATCACCTTATAATCAGCAACCATTAAATAATGGAGCTGATGTTGTTATACATTCGTCAACTAAGTATCTTGGAGGTCATTCAGATATAATCGGAGGTGCATTAATTGTAAATGATAATAAAATTTTGGCTGATAAAATTAAATTTATTCAAAATGCAGTTGGTGCTGTTCCCAGCCCCTTCGATTGTTATTTACTCATTCGATCAATTAAGACACTTGCTGTAAGAATGGAGAGGCATAATAATAATGCCTTAGAAATTGCTAATTATTTATTAAAACATCCTAAAATTAAAAATGTATTTTACCCTGGACTAGAAAATAACCCAAGTTATGAAATTGCAAAAAAACAAATGACTGGATTTGGAGGAATATTATCAATTGAATTAATGGGTGATATTAATTCAGCAAAAAAATTTCTTGAAACAATTCAAATATTTACACTAGCAGAAAGTTTGGGTGGAGTTGAAAGTTTAATTGAGCATCCAGCTATAATGACACATGCATCAATAGATAAAAAAATTAGAGATGAATTAGGAATTTCTGATACCCTTATAAGACTTTCAATTGGCATTGAAGATATTTCAGACTTAAAGAAATCTTTAGATGATGCTTTAAAAAATATTTAAATTATTTTTTTCAAATCTGGAGGTGAATAATTAGGACCCTTCATAACCTTACCAAATTCATTATAAATTGGCTTGCCCTCCTCTGAAAGTTTACTCATATTACTACGATGAACTTCGTTAAAACATTTATCTAGATCTATACCAAAAGCAGCACCTGCTCCATATGTTACAACTAAAATATCAGTTAATGCATCAGCAACTTCAACGATATCATTATCATTAATTGCATCTTTTAATTCATTAAATTCTTCATCAATCAATTTTTTTCTTAATTCAACAATTTTATTTTCTGGAAATTCAGCACTAGTTTTTACTTCTTGACCAAAAGTGGTCATAAATTCTTTTACTTTTTCAAAATTTGTCATTTTATCTCCCAATAATATTTATTTATAAAAAATATCGTTGTAAGTCACAACTATAAAGAGAAAAGATATTATTGTTATCCCCACAGCCAAATAAACTCTTGTAATAAACTCAGGAAGAGAGTTTGAAAAAATTCTTCTAATAATAAAATACATTATATGACCTCCATCTAGAAGAGGAATAGGAAGCAAATTAAATAAACCCACAAACAAAGAAATAATAATAAATAAAAATAGAACTCCTCTAACCTGATCTAGCATCATTTGATCTGCATTTTTAACGATCCCTATTGGTCCAGCTAACTGATCTCCTAATGTATTTTCTTTATAAGATTGTTGAAGAAATGTAAAAGAAGCTGCATAATATGTTGGTATAAATAAAGATGAGTTTTTAATTGAATCAATTAAATTATACTTATCAATAATAGGATTTTGAGGTGAAGATATTCCGATAATATACCTATTTAATTCTTCATTAAATTGTAGATCAAAATTTTTTTCAATTATCTGATTATTTCTTTCTATTAAGATATTTATACTTTGGTTATTTGCAATTGCTTTTGGGATATCAGAAAACTCTTCAATACTAAAATTATTTATTTCAAGTATTCTATCTCCTTCTCTAAGATCATTTTCAAATGCTGATGAATTTTCGCTAACTGATCCAATAATCGGCATTAAACTAACAATTCCAAAAAAGAAAAAAATGCAGAAAAGAGCAAACCACGCACTAAGAATATTAAAAATGCTTCCTGCTAAAAGTACTAATATCTTTTGAAAAAGTGTAAGGGACTGAAAGGATCCTTGTTCATCGTTAGGGTTTGGAGAAAATATATTATCAAGACCTTTGATTTTTACATATCCACCCAATGGAATCGGAGATAATTTCCATGTAGTGCCATTTCTATCTGTATATTTTAAAAGAGGCTTACCAAATCCAATTGAAAAATCAGTAACTTCAGCTTTAAACAATCTCGCAACTATATAATGACCATACTCATGGATTGCGACCAACACTAAAAAAACTAAAATAAGATTAATATAAATCATACTTATTATTAAATTAATATTTTAAATAATTGATAAATAGTAATTATCCTGTTTTAGCCTCTTCATATTCATCAATTGGAGGGCAAACACAAAATAAATTTCTATCACCGTATACATTATCAATTCTACTGACTGGACTCCAGTATTTATTATTTATTAAATAAGCATGTGGGTAGGCAGCATCTTTTCGGGAATATTTGTGGTCCCAATTGTCAGAAGACACTTCTTCAATGGTATGAGGGGCATTTTTTATGGGATTATCTAATTTATCAAATTTACCATCCCTAATCATAGTAATTTCATTGTGAATAGAAATCATTGCTTCACAAAATCTATCTAGTTCTTCTTTTGATTCACTTTCAGTGGGTTCAATCATCAGAGTGCCTGGAACTGGAAAAGACATTGTAGGTGCGTGAAATCCATAATCGATTAGTCTTTTAGCAATATCTTCGTCTGAAATATTTAATTCTTGTTTAAATGGCCTGATATCAATAATAAATTCATGTGCCACCATATTATTCTTACCAGTATATAAAATAGGGTAATAATTTTTTAATCTTTCTTTAATATAATTAGCATTTAAAATTGCAACTTGAGTTGCTAATTTTAAACCATCGTCACCCATCATAGAAATATAGGAATATGAAATAGGTAAAATAGATGCGCTGCCCCAAGGAGCTGCAGAAACTGCCTCTTGAGTTGTTAAACCAATTTCATTTTTAAACATGGGATGTCCAGGAGCAAAATCTGCTAAATGTTTTTTTAATCCTATAGCTCCAACTCCAGGCCCACCTCCTCCATGAGGTATACAAAATGTCTTATGCAGATTCATATGACATACATCAGGTCCAAATTTACCTGGTTTAGCTACACCAACCATTGCATTATAATTAGCACCATCTAGATACACTTGTCCTCCGGCATCATGAATTTTTTTACAAATCTCAACAATACTTTCCTCAAATACACCATGTGTTGATGGGTATGTAATCATTAAAGCAGATAATTTATCTCCTGCTTCTTTAATTTTTTTATCTAAGTGAGTTAAATCCACATTACCTTTATCATCACAGTTTACTATTAAAATATCCATACCACACATCTGTGCACTGGCCGGATTGGTTCCATGAGCACTTTTTGGAATTATACAAATGTTTCTTTTAGTTTCTGAATTTTTTTCATGATATTTTTGAATAGCTAATAAACCAGCAAACTCACCTTGTGCTCCTGCATTAGGTTGTAGTGAGACTGCATCAAAACCAGTAATATCTTTTAACATCGATATTAATTCACTCATCATTTCATTATATCCCTCACGTTGATGGGATTCTAAGAATGGATGCGCATTTGAAAAACCTGGTAAAGTAATTGGAAGCATTTCAGATGCAGCATTTAATTTCATAGTACAAGATCCAAGAGGTATCATTGATCTATTTAAAGCAACGTCTTTATTTTCTAGTTTTTTTAAATATCTCATCATTTCTGTTTCAGAATGATAGATATTAAATACTGGATGAGTTAAGAAATTGTCCTTTCTTTCTAAATCACTTTTAAAAATTGAATTCTCAATTTTACTTTCGATTTCCTCAGCATATATTTCAACGTTATTTTCATTAAAAAATTTAATTAAATTATCTACATCTTGTAGTGATGTAGTTTCATCTAAGGAAATTGAAAAATGATCGTCATCTACAAATCTAAAATTGATGCCATTTTCTATAGATTTATTTACCCAGTATTTAGATTTTGAGTCTTTTACTAACAAGGTATCAAAATAATTTTTAGATTTTACTTCAAAATTTAATATCTCTAATGATTTTTTTAGATATCTAGACTTATAGTGAATGTCATTAGCAATATTTTTTAATCTAGTTGGGCCATGATATATTGCATATGAAGCAGATATAATTGCTAATAAGGCCTGTGCAGTACATATGTTACTTGTAGCTTTTTCCCTTCTAATATGTTGCTCGCGTGTTTGAAGAGCCATTCTGTAAGATCTTTTATTAGTCCGATCAACTGACACACCAATTAGTCTTCCAGGTATCATTCTTTTGTATTCATCTAATGTTGCAAAATATGCTGCATGAGGACCTCCTAGACCCATTGGAACACCAAACCTTTGTGTACTCCCAACAACTATATCAGCTCCAAAATCTTTTGGTGATTTCATAACTACCAAACTCATTATATCAGCTGCTATGATCGATAACGCATCGTGAGATTTATTTATATTTATTAAATCGTTGAGATTTGCAATTTCTCCGTAAGTGTCTGGATTTTGAATTAAACAACCAAATGTATCATTATCTGGATTATCAAATATAATTTTTATACCTAGAGGCTTAGCTCTTGTTTTTAAGACAGATAGTGTTTGTGGATGACATTTATTTTGCACACAAAAAGTAAACTTTGCACTTTTTTTAATTTTAAAAGCCATCATCATAGCCTCAGCTGCCGCAGTACTTTCATCAAGTAAAGATGCATTTGCAATATCCATTCCAGTCAAATCAATTATCATTTGTTGAAAATTCATTAACATTTCCAACCTGCCCTGACTTACTTCTGGTTGATAAGGTGTGTAAGCAGTATACCATCCCGGATTTTCAAGAATATTTCTTAAAATTACGCTAGGAGTAATAGTATTATAATAGCCCATTCCAATATAAGTTTTTTTGAAATTATTTTTTAGAGATAAAAGTTGAGTATTAATTTTATTAAACTCTTCAGACATACCAGGTCTAAATTTAAGTTTATCTTTAAAAATGATATGATTAGGTACAGTTTTTTCAATTAATTCATCTAATGAAGAGCAATTTATTAATTTGAGCATTTCTCCAATATCTTCATTTCTAGGCCCTATATGTCTGCTAACAAATTTATCTATTTCAATCATCTATTGTTCCAAAAATTGTTTATACTCATCTTCTGACATAAGATCAGAATATTGATTTGAATCAGAAATTTTCATTTTAAAAATCCATCCCTCGTTTTCCGCATCTTGATTAATAATAGCAGCGTCATCTTCTAGATTATTATTAACTTCAATTATTTCACCATCAATTGGAGCATAAATATCAGAAGCTGCTTTTACAGATTCAACAACACATATTTCATCTTTTGCTTTAACCATATTTCCAACTGATGGTAATTCAATAAATACAATGTCGCCAAGAGATTCTTGGGCATGATTGCTAATACCAATTGTGGCAATTTCATTTTCAATTGAAACCCATTCATGATCTTTTGTGTATTTTTTTTCACTCATATACGCTCCCATTTTTTTTATAATTTTTTTTTACAAAAGGTAGATTGTTAATTTTTACTAATTCTAATTTTTTTCTAATTTCACAAAAAATTGGATTATCAGTATTAAATTCAGATTTTATGTAACCGATAGCGATAGATTTGTTAAGATTAGGAGAGAAACATCCACTTGTAATTTTGCCAATTTCATTATTATTATTGTCGAATAACATCATTCCATCTCTTAGCATTGATTTATTGGTTGAAATTAAACCTATTTTTTTATTAGATAATTTATTTGTTAATTGATCAGATAAAATCTTATTTCCATTTAAATTTTTATCTTCTAATCTCTCTTTATCTAGAGCCCATGATAAACCTGCTTCAATTGGTGTAATATTTTCATTTAATTCATGACCATATAAACTTAATCCAGCCTCAAGCCTCAATGAATCTCTAGAACCTAAACCACAAAGCATTGTATTTTCATTTTTAAGTAAATCAGTAATTAAATTTTCTGCACTTTCATTTGGAATAGAAAGTTCAAAACCATCTTCACCAGTATAACCTGATCTACTTACTATTATTTCACTGTTATTGTAATTACTTATTAAAATATCAAAAAAATTCATATTATTTGGAATATCAATAATATTTTTTAAAACATTAATAGAGTCAGGTCCCTGGATCGCAAATAAACAATTTTTGTTATAAATTTTTTCTGCATTAGGAGCACAAGAAATAAATATTTCTTCGTCTTCTTTTTTTCGAGATGCATTATAAACAATATATAAATATGACTTATCTTTAATTTCAATATTTGAAATAATTAGATCATCAATAACACCGCCATCTTTATTGAGTAAAAATGAATAATGCGATCTATTTTTAATTAAATTTTTTAATTGTAATGGAATATATTTTTCTAATTTATGTAAATACGATTCATTATTTTCAATTAAAATTTGCCCCATATGACTAACATCAAAAATACCAGAGTGGTTTCTGACATTTTTGTGTTCATTAATTATTCCAGTTTTATAATTAATAGGCATATTAAAACCTGCAAATGGCAATATCTTTGCACCATTATTTTGATGAAAATTTTTCAGCGGAATGTCTAATGGTAACTGGTTCAAATAAATTCTCCAAGCTACCCCTCTGTCTTTTTACCTGAGAGCTTTTCACCTTCGGTAGAGCTAAGTGCTCTTTTCCAGAGTTTTTTTTAACGGTCCATTGTGCCTGAGAGTTTCCGGGTCGTTGCTCCTTCGGCTCTGAAATTTCAGTATCTCCCGTTAATTGTTTGTATACTTATTTTTATAATTTAACAATTAATTTAGAGGAATTTTATTATCAATTTTTGATTTTTGATAAATTTCTGACATTTTTTGGTACTCTTCTTTGATCTGATATATTTTATCCGATAATGAGATCTCTATACCCAATCTTTTAATTTCCGATAAAATTGAGTAACTCTCCCAATAATCATTATTAATATTATATATACCATCTTTAATCTTAAATACCTCCGTCAAAATTTTAAGATCGTGCGGAATATGAAAACCTTCCTTTGTGTCGGTATAGGAAAAAAAATAGTAAAAATTGTCAAATCCAGCCCAAGTTATAGCTGATAAACACATAGAACAAGGCTCATGGGTACTTATGAAGTAATAATCTTTTGTATTAAACAGTTTTTTTTCAAATAAATTAAAAAGAGTTGAAATTTCGCCGTGAAGTAAAGGATTTTTGATTTCCTGGTTTGTACCCAGACAAACAAGGCTTAGGTCAGATTTTTTAACTATAAACCCACCAAATATTTTATTTCCTTCATTTATAGAAATTTTTGTTAATGGGATAAGATCATCTAAAATAATATCCAAAATTCTTTCATAATTAGTTATCATTTCGAAATGACTGATACTTTATTTATTAAATTTGTCTATAAAACAAAAAAAAAGGACCCAGCAAGCTAGGTCCTTTTGTGTATCGTGCATTTCCTCCCGATACAATTTAATAATCGTTTCCTTTTATTAAATTGATTATTACCTTTGCGTGTAATAATTAAAAATAATTTATCTATTTATTATTTATCAATCAATAAAAAAATGTATTTTTAAAAATAAATAATCTTTTTTTGTTGATATGTTTGTTAATAAAATGTGCAAAATTAAATTTGATTAAAAATGAGTAAAAATTCAAAACTTAATGTCTTAGGAGTTATGACAGGCACATCAATGGATGGCGTTGATATCAGTTTGATTAAAACAAATGGGACTGATTTTGTAAAAATTAAATGTGAGAAATCATATAAATTTGATAAAAATTATCAAAATACAATAAAAAATCTAATATTAAATAAACCAAAAACTAATAATAAAATTAAAGAATATTTTTTAAAAGAAGATGATTTTGTTACAGATATTTTAGAAAAAAAAATAAATTTGTTTCTGAAACAAAATAAAATTAATAAAAAAAATATAGATTTAATATCAATTAGTGGGCAGACTGTTTACCACGACCCATCAAATAAAATATCAATACAGTTAGGAAATGGAAACAAAATTGCAAAAAATCTTAAAGTTAAAACTATAAGTAATTTAAGAGATAATGATATTAAAAATGGTGGTCAGGGAGCACCAATTGGATCATATTATCATAAGTTTTTAATACAAAAATTTAGGGAAAAAGCGATTATAGTAAATCTTGGAGGTATAGCAAATTTCTCAACTGTAGTTTCAAGAACATTATTATCATCAGATATAGGACCTGCAAATTGCTTAAGTGATGATCTTTGCAATTATTTTTTTAAAAAAAAATTTGATAATGATGGAAATTATGCAAGAAAAGGTAAGATTGATGATAAATTAATCGAAAAATTCAAAAAAGATAAATTCTTTAAGAAAAAGTTTCCAAAATCATTAGATAGAAATTATTTTAGAAATTATTTTAATAAGCTAATTAAATTGAACAAATATGATGCACTAATGACTGCTAACTACATGACTTATATTGGATTTAAAGAATTATTAAGAAATAAAAAATTTAAGATTGAAAGAATTTTACTTACTGGAGGAGGAAGAAAAAATAAATTACTCAAAGAAATATTAATGAATAAACTGAATAAAAAAATTGAACTTATTGATAAATATAAAATAAATGGTGATTTAGTAGAAGCTCAAATGTTTGCGTATATTGGCATGAGATCATTTAAAAAATTAGAAATAAGTAATAAAAATACTACAGGTGTGAAAAAAAATTTAAGTGGTGGTATTTTATATTTTCCAGATTAATTAGTTAAATCTGACCAAGTTTTTTTATCAATATTTGAGCCACACAATATCACCATTGTATTTTTGCCAATAAGCTTATTATTGATTTTATATTTTAAAGCAGCAAGTCCAGCAACACATGCGGGCTCAAGAAATAACTTAAATTTTTTATAACAAAAAACCATAAATTTTTTCATTTCATCATCAGAAACAGTTACCATTTCATCAATTACTTCTTTTGCTACATCAAAAGAATATTGCATATGTAAAGGTGCTGAAAGGCTGTCAGCAATACTATTTACATTTACATTATTTAGTGGTTTGTTAGCTCTTAAACTTTGATTTAAACCATTAGCATTTTCAGGTTCAACGCCAATAATTTTAATCTTAGGGTAAAATTGTTTTACATACGATGAAACTCCACTTATTAATCCTCCTCCTCCAACTGAAATTAATAAATTGTCAATTTTAGTATTAATTGATTTTAAATATTCTACAATTTCTAAACCCAAGGTAGCACTACCTTGTAATGTCAATGGGCCGTCAAAAGGGTGAATAAAATAGTAACCTTCATTTTTAGCATTTTCAGCATCAAGAAAAGCTTGTTTTGGATTTGTAAAGATAATGTTAGCACCATAATTTTTACAAGTTTGAATTCTATATTTATTTGCACTTTCGTATAAGAAAATTTTATTTTTCAATTTAAATTGATTGGCCACAAATGAAGCAGCGATCGCATGATTTCCAGCACTAACTGCTGTAATTCCTTTATTAAATTTATTCTGATCTTGAGAAATTACATTATTAATAGCACCTCTTGCCTTAAATGAACCAGATTTTTGTAAAAATTCGCATTTAAAAAATAAATTAGTAGAAAAATAATTATCAATATCATCGGGACACTTTAAAAAAGGGGTTTGGTTAATAAATGGTCTAATTTTTTTATAAATTTTATTAATATTATCGACAGATAAATCTTTAGGTATCAAGAAATTCCTCTAATTTCTTTAATTTTATCGTAAGCAATATTAATAGCCGCTAATTCTTTATTAGATTGTTTAATAAATTCTTTAGGCATACCTTTAGCAATTAAATTATCTGGGTGATGTTCTTTATTTAATTTTATCCATTTTTTTCTTATCTCATTATCAGTACTTGATCTATTCACACCCAATATTTTGTAAGGATCAGATTCACTATTTTTTAAATTTGATTGAAAAATTCTTTGAAAATCTTTTTCACTAAATTTAAACGATTTAGAAATTGATCTTAAAAAATCTATTTCACTAATAGATACCTTTCCATCGGATGCAGCAATATAAAATAAATTATTTAATAATTCTTCCAATAAAATTTTATTAGCTGAAAATAAATCTCCTACTTGATTTGCTATTTGTTTATAGCCATACGTATCTTTTTTTGCCTCATTGAATATTTTTGCAACTTTAGGAATTTCAGATTTTGGAACTTTGAATTTTTCTTTAAATGCTCTGATTTCATCATCTGATACAATGCCATCTGATTTAGCTAATTTTGCCGCTAGAATAATAAAACTTAATGTAAAAATTTGTTGTTTTTGATTATTATTTATTCGATTGAAGTTAAATGATGATTTTGATTTAGATCTTCTGTCAAAAGCACCACCAGCCAATACACCTAAGATAGCCCCTATAGGCCCTCCTAAAGCAAATCCTGCTGCTCCACCTATAACTCTTCCCCAAATACTCATCTTAAAGATTCAATTATGCCTTTTAATTCATTTATCTCATTTTGAGAAATTTTATTATCTTGATTCAGATCTATAATTTGAAAAAGTAAATTTAATGATTGTTCAATTTCTTCATAGGAAATAACTCCATCATTATTTAAATCGACAAAATTAAAGTACATTTCTTCTTCTTCATTTAATTCAGAAGAAGATGCAATTGAAGAAAATAAAAGTAAAAATAAAAAAAATATTTTTATCCAAACCATCTATACATTCCTATAATACCTGCACCAGCGTAAAAAAATTGTAAAAACAATATTCCATTGTGTTTTAATTTATAGGCCCAGATTCCAATTAACACTGCTGATAGCAATAATAATGAGAAGCCAATAAATTCTAATCCAATGTTAAATGCAACTAGTAGGGAATAAAGGATTGCTGTAGTTACGCCAATCCATTCTAAAAGTTTGTTTGAATTCAATTAAATATTATTTTTTCTTAATATTAATAGCGTTTTCTTTTCCACGGTTTTCACCGATTTCAAATTCAACTGGCATACCTTCTTCTAAAGTATCAATACCAGCAGCCTCTAAAGCTGAAACATGAAGAAAAACATCTTTTCCTCCATCATCATTTTCTATAAATCCATAACCTTTGGTCGGATTAAACCATTTAATTTTACCACTTGGCATATTGTATTCTCCTTATTTATTATTGGGGGATTAAATTTATTTAACTTATATAAATATTGTATATTGATTAATTAAATACTTTAAATAACTAATAAGAAATTAATTTCAACAATTTTTTTTATTTTTATGCTTAGCTATAAACACGGATATCATGCTGGAAATCATGCAGATGTTATGAAACACATAATAATGCTTTACTTATATAATCTTGAAAAAAAAGTAAATAATTCAATAAGTTATGTTGATACTCATTCTGGTAATGGAATTTATAAATATATATCAAAGTATATGGATAAAAATAAAGAGTATAAAGAAGGAATTAAAAAGATACAAAATTACAAAGGTAATAATATTTTAATTAGAAATTATCTTTCAACTATTTCTAAAATTACTGGAAAAAATAATTTTTATCCTGGTTCACCTATATTTATTTCGTCCATAGCTAATGAAAAAGATAAATTATTTTTTTGTGAACTACACAATAATGAATATGAATTATTAAAAAAAAACTTAAACAAATATACCAATGCTAAAATTTTAAATGCAGATGGATTTAACTTTATTTTTAATAAAGTTAATAAAAAGAAGAATTATTTTATATTTATAGATCCATCATATGAAATAAAGGATGATCTTGAAAAAGTAGAGAAGATACTAAATAATATTGATAATTTATTCTCAAAATCCAAAATCATCATATGGTATCCAGTGTTGAATATTTTGGAAAATGACTCATTTATTAAGAATATTAGAAAAAAAGGTATAAGTAATATTATCAATGTTGAAATTCCTATTATGAAATATGGAGACAATGTTGGAATGCAAGGAAGTGGCTTATTATTAATAAATTTTTCAAATAGATCTATAATGAGAAATCTCAAAGAGGTAATACACGAAATTCAAGATATTTTAAAACAAGAGGAAAATAGTACTAGGTTTAAATTAAGATATTTATAAATATGAAAAAAATTAATTTACTTGATGAAGATATCTATAAGTTATTTATAAAAATTGCTTTGCCGGCCTCAATTGGAACTATATTTAATAATCTCTATTCTTTAGTTGATACTATTTTTGCAGGTAGAATGATTTCTGAAACAGCTTTAGCGGCAATTGGTCAAACATTTCCTGTATATTTTATAATTATTGCACTTGGAATAGGACTGAGCATAGCTACAACAAGTAATGTTGCTAATTCTTTAGGAGAAAAAAATATTAAAAAAGCAAGTCATGCATTTTCACAATCTTTTGTTGTAACAATTTTAGTAGGCTTAGGTATAACTATTTTTGGACTTTATTTTGGGAACATAATTTTAGAATCTATAAATGATGATCCAAAAACCCTTAAACTTTCATCATTGTATATGAACGTAATTTATTTAGGATCAGTCATAATTCTTTTACTCATGGTATGTAATTCTTGTTTATCAGCTCAAGGAGATACTAAAAGTTATAGAAATGTTTTAATTTTTAGTTTTTTTCTTAATATAATTTTAAATCCAATATTAATTACAGGAAAAATAATTAATTTTGAATTATTTATGCCAATGGGTATAACTGGAATAGCAATAGCTACCATACTGTCTCAAATAATTGGTCTGTTATATTTATTATATAAAATTTATAGAACAGAGATTTTTGTAAACTTTAAAAATAATTATTTAATTCCTAAATTAAGTTTAATTAAGGAAATTTCATTTCAGGCTATTCCAGCTGCATTAGGATTGATGATGATTGCTCTCGGATCATATATATTATTATTTTTTGTCAGTCGTTTTGGTAATGATGCAATTGCAGGTTTTTCCTCAGCTGGAAGATACGAACAACTGCTTTTCTTACCCTTGTTAGGATTAAGTACAGCAGTAACCGCAATTGTGGGTCAGAATTTTGGTGCTAAAAACTATGAAAGAATTTTAGAAACTTATAATAAAGCTATGATTACTGGTGTAATAATATTAACTGTAGCGGGATTAATTTTATTTATAACTGCAGAAGATTCAATGAGATTATTTACTGATGATAAAGAAGTAATTTACTATGGATCAATATATCTTAAAATATACGCACTTGGTTTTCCAGCTTTTCCGTTCTTCTTTATTTCTAATGCTTCATTCCAAGGGCTAAAAAAAGCAATAATAGTAATGTATATGGCCATACTTAGGTTTGTATTAGTGCCTATAATTGTAATATTATTTGTAAATAATTTTATAGAAGAAAACTATATCTATATGTTTATTGGGTTAACTCTTGTTCATTGGATAATTGGTATCTTATATTATTTTTATTCTTCAAATAAAATTCGAAATATTCAAAGTAGCTATACTACACCTTGAAGATTTGGAACAAATAAAACATCATCATATTCTTCAGAAATAATTTTATTATTTTGTTTTATATATTTTATAAGTATTTGCTTGTTATTTTTAACAATAGGACAAACAATAATTCCTTCATTTTCAATATGAGAAAAAATTTCATTATTTATTTTTTTTGATGCTGCTGTAAATATTATTCTATCAAAAGGTATTTGTTCAATCCAACCATTATTACCATCATCATATTTTGAAACAATATTAGTTAATTTTAATTTCTCAAAAATATTATTAGAGCCTTCATGTAAATTTTTAATTCTTTCAATAGTGTATACACGCCTAGCCAAGATTGATAATACAGCACACTGATATCCGCTACCAGTGCCTATTTCTAATACTTTGTGGTTACTTTTAACATCTAGTAATTCAGTCATCCTTGCTACAACGTAGGGCTGACTAATTGTTTGATTATTTTCAATTGGCAAAGCTATATTTTCATAAGCTTGATTTCTGTAAGCTTCACTAATAAACTTTTCTCTTGGAATTTTTTCTATTGCAGAGAGAACTTCAGCATTACTAATACCTGACTCTCGTAACTCGAGTATCAATCGTATTTTCCTTACATCAAGCACTAGATAAGAGTATCAGAATTATTGAAATATTTTTTCAAAACTTCTGGAATTTTAATATTTCCATCTTTCATTTGATAATTTTCAAGAATAGCAATTAGTGTTCTTCCTACTGCTAAGCCGGATCCATTAAGCGTATGAACAAAAATATTTTTATTTTCTAATTTATATCTTGTATTCATTCTTCTAGCTTGAAAATCACCACAATTTGAGCAACTTGAAATTTCTCTATAAGTATTTTCACCTGGAAGCCACACTTCAATATCGTATGTTTTTGATGCTGAAAAGCCCATATCACCAGTACATAAAGTCATAATCCTATAATGAATATTTAAATCTTGAAGAATACTCTCAGCGCTTTCAAGCATTCTTTCTAATTCTTCTTGTGAATGCTGAGGCTCTACTATTGAAACTAATTCAACTTTAGTAAATTGATGCTGTCTTAACATACCACGAGTATCCTTACCAGCAGCACCAGCCTCTGATCTAAAACATGGGGTATAAGAAGTAACTCTCATGGGTAATTGATTTTGGTTAAGTATTTCCTCTCTAACCATGTTTGTTAAAGGAACTTCAGCAGTTGGTATTAACCAATGATCTTCCCCAGCAGTAAATAAATCTTCACCAAATTTAGGTAATTGCCCTGTTCCAAAAAGAGCAGAATCTTTAACCAAAAAAGGTAAATTATATTCAATATAACCATTTTCATTCGTATGCTTATCTAACATAAAATTTGCTATTGCTCTTTCCAACTTAGAAAGTTGATTTTTTAATAAAACAAATCTAGATCCTGATAATTTAGATGCAGTTTCAAAATTCATTAAACCTAAATTTTCCCCTAATTCAAAATGAGTTTTAGGATTAAAATCAAATCCTGGTTTTTTACCCCATTCTCTATATTTTGTATTCTCTGCTTCATTGCTTCCTATAGGTACAGTCTTATCAGCTATATTTGGAAGTCTTGAGAGGATAGTTTTTAACTCCTCGTCTTTAATAGTCTCAAGTTCCTTTAAATTATTAATTTTATTTTTAATTTCATCAACTTTACTCATTTCTGATGAAGCATCTTTATTTTCACTTTTAAGTTTACCAATATTTTTAGAAATAGAGTTTCTTTCTGCTAAAAGGTTTTGAAGAACAGTCTGAGTTTCTCTTTTTACTTTATCTAGTTCTAATATTTTATTTGATATTGGATGCTCACCTCTTTGTTTCATATAATTATCAAACTCTGTTGGATTTTCTCTGATAAAATTAATATTATGCATTACTTATCTTTATTTTTTTGTATTAGTTTTGCAATATAAATTGAAACTTCGTATAAAAATATAATTGGTAGAGCTAAACTTATTTGACTAAATGGATCAGGTGGAGTTAAGAATGCTGCCGATAAAAATGCTAATACAATTGCATATTTTCTAAATTTTTTAAGTGATTCATAAGTAACCATCCCTACTCTCGCCATTAAAGATAAAACAACAGGAAGCTGAAATGCTAAACCAAAAGCAAAAATAAATCGCATCATAAGAGATAAATATTCTCCCATCTTAGCTTCTAATCGAATAGGAACGCCACTAGAGCCAAGGTTTTGATATGATAGGAAAAAAGACCAGGCTAACGGTGCAATAATATAATAAACCATTGATCCACCTGCAAAAAATAAAATTGGAGTCGCAACTAAATAGGGTAAAAAGGCTCTCTTTTCTTTTTTGTATAGCCCTGGTGCAATAAATCTCCATATTTGAATTGCAATTAATGGAAATGAAAAAAATAAAGCAAAGAAAAAAGCTATTTTTAATTCTGTAAAAAAAGCTTCTTGTAAAGCTGTATAAATAAAACCTTGTCCTTTATCTTTATCAAATAGTTCTACAAGAGGACTGGCTAAAAAGGCAAATAATTCATCTGCAAAGTAAAAACAAACAATGAAGATTAATAAAATATATAAAAAACTCCATAGTAGTCTTTTTCGTAACTCAGTGAGATGCCCTATTAGAGACATTTCTTCAAATTTTTCTTCAGCCATTACAAAAATAATAAATTAATTTTTTTTTGAAATTTCATTCTCGGTCATTTTTACTGTTTCTTGAACTTCTTTAATCTCATTTTCAAAATTTTTTTTGATATTAATACCGTCTTTTATTTTTTTTACTTCTTTAACTGATTTAGCTAATTCTTTAATTTCTTCTTCTTCAGCAATTTCATTTATAGATGACTTAAATTCAGAAGACATTTTTTTAATATATTTAGTGAAAGATCCAACTTGTTTAATGAATTTTGGAAGATCTTTTGGGCCAATAACAACAACAACTATTATCCCAATTAAGAAAATTTCACTCCAACCAAAAGTAAACATTATATTTACTTTTCTTCGTCGTTTTTATTCTCTAAATTTTTATCTTCTTTTTTTTCTTCGTCTGACATTCCTCTCTTGAATGATTTGATTCCTTTTGCCATATCACCCATAAGTTGAGGTATTTTACCTCTACCGAAAAGAAGTAGAACAATAACAAGTACAATTAATAATTGCCAAATACTAGGTGTCATCCCGCTCTTATACGGAAACTATGAGAAAAAACAAGAAATTATAAGCAAGATAAGGATAGCTTTAGTAAAATATAGAAAAAAAAGGAACACAAAATTGGCACAAAAAAAAGCACAAAACGATACATTTAATATATAAATATTTTGTCCTGATTTAGATACTCTAATTGCTGGGACACAAAACAAAACGCTAAAGGAGATAAAATGGTAATTTCTTTAAAAAATCTAAAAGTCGCTAAAAAAGACCACCCAATTTATGGAGGTAAAATTCAAACTTATCCAATACTATTAAGTAATAAAAAAACTGATGATCTTCGTAAGAAAGATAAAAAGAAAATTAAAAAATAGCTGAACTCTTAACAATCTCCGTGGTTAGTGGTAATAATTCAACTATGACTACTTATGTTGTGTGTGACATAGAAGCAGACGGACCTATTCCTGGACCACATTCTATGATAAGCCTTGGTGCTGTAGCCGTTAATAAAGCAGGAAAAAAATTTGGAGAATGTGAAATTAATTTCTTGCCACTAGAAAATGCCAAACCTCACCCCGCTACTATGCATTGGTTTACAACAGAAGCGCCAGAAGCTTTAAAATATACTCAACATCATCAAGTCTCACCCAAAGAAGGAATGAACAAATTTGGTGATTGGCTTCTTACGTTACCAACCCCACGAATTATGGCTGCTCATCCAGCTCCATTAGATTTTATGTGGATCAATTGGTATATTCAAACTTTTCTTGTAGAACGATTAGAAAAAATTCCTTTCTCTATGCCTTTTTTTGATAAGAATGGACAAGCAGCCTTTGATATCAAATCCTATGCTGCTGCTGTGCTGCAAAAAGATTATAAAGACATAGGTAGAGATGATTACTCTCTAGAATTGCATGATAATACAAAACATACGCATAAAGCCATAGATGATGCCAGAGAATATGCAAAATTATTAATTAAACTACTGAATAAAAACAAATAAAACAATCCTAGGTTATCAACTTAAACTGATTTAAAACGAGTAGACAATTTATTTGTTTACCCAGTATAATTTAAGATCAAAAAATTTTAAAATAAAAAAAACACAAAATAAAGACACTGGAAATTAAAAATATAATTTTTTCAATGAGATAAATTGATTTGACACACACGGTGTCATAAGGGGCTTATACGGAAACTATAGGAAAAAAACAAGAAGTAATAAGTTAACTAAGTATTTTGAATAAAATCATCAATATTATTTTCATCATCCTGTTCTATATTATCATTACTTTGTAAATTTTCATCATTTTTAGCAAGATCACTTATTGTTGCAATCGCAGCTCGTTTATCTAGAAAACCACTTGCCTTTAGTTCATCTTTATTAGGTAAATCGGACAAACTATTTAACCCAAAATGTTCAACAAACAAATCTGTGGTAGACCATAAAGTTGGTTTACCTGGTATAGTTTTCCTACCTGAAGGACGTATCCACCCTATTTCCATCAAGTGATCTAGAGATCCTCTACCCATTTGAACACCTCTAATATTTTCAATTTCTGATCTTGTAATTGGTTGTTGGTATGCAATTATAGATAATGTTTCTAGTGCTGCTCTTGATAATTTTCTTTTCTGTGTTTTAAAAATAGTTAATTCATCACTGAGATCTTCAGAAGTTCTAAAAGACCATTTGTTGCCAGTTTTGATTAAATTAATACCTCTATTTTTATAAAAATCTTTAATTTCTAGTAATATCTTACTTATATTATTTTTTTCTTTAATTTTTTCTTTTAAATCATTTTCCTCAAGTGGCTCTCCTGATGCAAATAATATTGCTTCTAAAATTTTAATATCTTTATTATCCATTTTGATTAAATTTTATATAAATATTACCAAAACTTTCATCTTGTTTTAAATCAATAAATCCATTTTTTGATAATTCTAAAGAAGCAACAAAGTTAGATGAGATGATGGATTTATTAATTGTTTTATTAGCTTTAATTAAATTTGGAATTACATTTAAAAAATTAGTCCATTCTGTAATATTTCCAAAAATACCTTTTAATCTTTTAACTGCTTGATCAACTGAATAAAGTTCTGAATACTCAATAGTTAATTGTTTTACCTGTTCATTCGATTTAAGTATTTGACTATATGATTTTAGTAAGTCATATAAATTAGAAGTATAATTTATATTATATTTAACTTTGAGACCTTCAGATGACCCTCCATAAAATACATCTCTGTTAACAAGAGGTCTTGAATATATGATTTTAGAAATATTTTGAAAAGCCTCTAGTCTCTGTAATTGATATTTTAAAGCCTCTTCTAACTCATCGGCTGTATATTCATCCGTTTTTTCTTCTTTTGGCAATAGTAATCTTGATTTCAAATACGTTAGCCATGCTGCCATCACTAAATAATCTGCAGCTATTTCAATATGAATATTTCTATATTGATTAATAAAATTAATATATTGATCAGCTAATTCAGATATAGATATATCAGATAAATCAACCTTCTGTGATCTAGCCAAAACTAACAAAAGGTCTATGGGACCCTCAAAATTGTCTAATAATAGGTTAAATTGACCTTCTTTTATTTCTGTATCTGGAATATTTAACACAATTTTTTATATAAAATTATTGAGATTCTCTCAATATTATTAATTTTGTAAATTAAGTATTATGCAACTCTTAACAATTGTTAATAAATCACAAGCTTCAGAAGCATTATTCTTAGAACTGTAATTTTTATAGGCAATAAAATATTGAGTACCTATTTCAGTTTTTTTATAAAAAACAAAAATATCTTCATGATCTATAATTTCTTTTTTATTATCTAATAAATTGTTCAAGTATTTATTAATATTTTCAAAATTATCATTGCTATATAATTGAATTGTATAATCAAGTTCGTCTATATTTTTAAAATCAAAATCTTGAATTTCATTATCTATGTTATTTAAACTTTTCTTGTCTAAATAATCAACAACCTCACCTTCTTTATTAGTAGGAATAACAAAATATTTATCAGTAAATTGAGGAATAATAAAATACTCCCTATTACTAAAATAATAAAATGAGATAAGATAAAGAATAATAATAAATAGCAATAAAAATAAAGAATATTTTAATATGTAATTATTTTTTCTTTTAAAAATAATTCTTTTAATCATTACATTGTTTCAGGTGCACTTATATCAATTATTGAAAATATATCTTTTAAAACAACTCTAAATGAATCCAACCAATATATTTTTGAAATTGTCTTTTCTATATTTTTTTCATCTATAAAACGAAGTGATTCATTATCTTTACCTTTATTCCAAATTGAATGAAAATCAGCTGATATTTCTTCTAAGTAATTGATTAGTCGATGTGGCTCATTGTAGTATGATGATTGATACAATAAATAAGGATAAGAAATTAACTTTTTAATTAATTTTAATTCCTCATCAGATAGATTTTGTATTTCAGTAAAATTATAATCATTTTTAATACTTATACCTAATTCGTTTACTTTATTAATTACTGATGAAGCTCTTGCATATGCGTATTGACAGTAAAAAACTTTATTATCTTTATTTTTTTCAACAACAGCATCTAAATCAAAGTCAATTGCTGTCTCATTTTTAGTAGAAATCATGTAGTACCTTATAGGATCTTTACCAACTTTAGAATGAACATTAGCTAATGTCACAAAATTTCCAGATCTTTTTGACATTTTAATTTTTTGTTTATTTTGAATTAGACTTACAATCTGACAAGTTAAAATATTTAAATAAGTTTCATCATCTTTAATAGCTTTAATTAACGAGTTCATTCTTGGGATATAGCCAATATGATCAGATCCCCAGATATTGACTAACCTATCAAAATTTCTTTTACATTTATCTAAATGATATGCTGCATCATTTGCAAAATAGGTCCATTCACCATTTGATTTTTTTAATGCACGGTCTTCATTGTCTAATAAGTTAGAGGATCTAAATAATAATTGCTCTCTAGGCTCCCAATCAGAGTCATCACCTTTTGGTTTCTCTAAAATACCTTCATATAATAATTTTTTTTCATCCAAAATTGAAAAAAGTTCATCAATAATTTTACTTTTTTCTATTTCTGTTTCGTGAGTAAATTTATCAAATTTTATATTTATTAATTCTAAATCTGATTTTATAGTTAAAAGTATATTTCTTAATGCAAAATTTTTAAAATATTTAATAGTTTCTTCTTGCTTAAAATTTAACCACTTATCGCCATCTTCATTTTTAATTTTTTTGGCAATATCTATTAAGTATTCACCAGGATACTCGTCTTCTTCTAACTCAATTTTTTTATCAAATAATTGTAAATATCGTTTCAAAAGAGAGTTTGATAATTTATCAATTTGAGAACCAGCGTCATTTACGTAATACTCTCTAGTAACCTCAAAACCTGTTTTAGTATAAAGAGAGCTTAATACATCTCCAAATACAGCACCTCTTATATGAGCTATATGCAATGGTCCAGTTGGATTAGCTGAAACAAATTCGACATTTATTTTTCTATCTGCACCATAATTAATATAATTTAAAAAATTTTTACTATAAATATCTTTTAAACTTCTTAATACAAATTCATCTTTTAGAAAAAAATTTATAAAACCATTTTTTGAAACCACAAAATTTTCGATAAATCCGATTGATTTAATTCTATCATTTAATTCTTTTTCAATATTAAAATTTTCATTAATAATTTTTCTTCTAACAATTAAATAAAAGTTCGTTGCCAAATCACCTTGTTTATTATTTGAAGAGTAATCGATGCTAATCTGTTTTTTATTGATTGGAGATATAAATTTGTTACTCTCTAAAAAATCTGTAAAATCAAATAAAAAATCTGAAAGGTCTTTTATAAAATTATTCACTAATCTCCTTATATAAATTAAGAGCAAATCTATCTGTCATTCCTGAAATATAATCACAAATTAATCTTTCAATTTCGATATTTTGATTCCTCCAATCTATAGGTAGTTTATTATTATTATTTACGAAATAAGTAAACAAAGTAGATATAACCTTTTTTGAATACTGTCTCTTATCTGATAAATGACTGTGATTATAAACTTTATCAAATAAGAATTTTTTAATTATGTCACAATTTTTCTTCATTTCATTTGAAAATGAAACAACGAAATTATTTTTTTTACGTATATCACCAATAGAATTGATATTATTTTTAATTAAATTTTTTTTTGTAGTTTCATATATGTCATTTATCATATTAGATATGGAGTTTCTTAAAACTTGATACACTAGAAGTTTATTTGGAATATCTTTGTAATGATCCTTTAAGTTAATTATGATTTTTTCAAAAAAACTTAACTCTGCAATATCATCTAATGATATTAAATTTGCTCTTATGGCATCCTCTAAATCGTGATTATTATAAGCAATATCATCAGATAAGCTTGCTATCTGTGATTCTAAATAAGGTTGATCATTTAAATTTAGATTATGTAATTTTGAATAATTATCTAAGTGATAAGGTAAATGATCACTCAAAATACCGTTATGTTTTATTATTCCCTCTAAACTTTCCCAAGTTAGATTTAATCCATCAAAATCAGGATGTCTTTTTTCTATAAATGTTAAAACTCTCAAGGTTTGATCATTATGATTAAAACCTCCAAACTTTTTCATTGAAAAATCCAGTGCATCTTCACCAATATGACCAAAAGGAGGATGACCTAAATCATGTGCGAGAGCAACTGTTTCACCTAGATCTTCATTTAATTCAAGTAATCTGCAAATTGATCTAGATATTTGGGCAACTTCCAAAGAATGAGTTAGTCTAGTCCGAAAATAATCACTCTCACTTTCAATGAAAACTTGGGTTTTGTGTTTTAATTTTCTAAAAGAATTAGAGTGAATAACTCTAGCTCTATCTCTTTCAAATGGATTTCTCAAATCATCATCTAGCTCATTATATAATCTTCCATTTGAGTTATTGGGATTGGCAGCTAAATGTTTGAACATAAGAAAATTTATATTATAGTTGTAAAAAAATAACTAATAACAATATTTATATAAATGGACAATATAATTGAATTAACTGAGAGTGCTCAGAATCATATCAACAAGATACTTCTCTCTGAAAAATCTAACTATTTCAGAATTACCGTATTAGGTGGTGGTTGTGCTGGATTTCAATATAAATTTGATTTTTCTGATAAACCAAATGATGATGATTTAATCTTTAATTATAAAAATGCTGATGTATTGATAGATAAAACTTCAATTGAATTAATAAAAGGATCGAAAATTGATTATGTTAATGAATTGATTGGATCATCATTTAAAATTTCTAATCCACTAGCATCTTCATCATGTGGATGTGGTACTTCTTTTTCAATATAAATGAAAATTACTACATGGAATGTAAATTCAGTTAATGCAAGAATAGACCATTTAATAAAATTTATAAAAAAAGATCAATCAGATTTATATTTAATTCAAGAATTAAAATGCACAAATGAAAGTTTTCCTAAAGAGGAATTAGAAAATATTAATTATAAGTGTTATGTAAATGGGCAAAAGGCCTGGAATGGAGTAGCCATACTAAGCAAAGAAAGTATTGAAATTTCAAACTTAAAAATTCCTAATTACAAAGACGTAAATTCCAGATTTATTGAAACAGAAATATCCTTAAAAAATATAAAAAATAAAATTAAATTAATAAATATTTATCTTCCAAATGGAAATCCAATTGAAACAGAAAAATTTGATTACAAAATTGATTGGATGATAAATTTTAATAAATACATCAAAGAATTAATTGATAATAATCAACCAATTATTATAGGCGGAGATTTTAATGTAATACCTAATGATGAAGATGTGTATTCACCAGAAAATTTTAAAAATGATGCTTGTGCCCATCCATTAACAAGAGACAAATTTAGAAATCTTTTGAATTTAGGTTTTGTTGATACAGTTAAATACTTTGTTGATGGAAATACAAACTGGACCTTTTGGGGTTATAGAGGTGGAAGTTGGCAAAAAGGCAATGGTCTACGAATTGATCATTTTCTTACTACACCAGAAGTAACTGATTTGATTAAATCAGTTAATGTTAATCGTGAACCAAGAGGATGGGAAAAAGCTTCTGATCACACTCCAGTTACGATTGAATTAGTTAATTAATATTAAATATCAGCGTATGTATGCGTTTCGTCTTTTGCTCCTGGTTGAGTAACAGCACCTTCGTAAGCTGGCCCAACAGTTTGAGAATATTTCCATATAGATCCAGAATTATGATTAGTTTTTCTTGGCTTCCAATCTTTTTTTCTCTTTTCTATTTCTTGATCTGAAAGTGTAACGTTGATTTCGCCTTTAACAGCATCAATAATAATCTCATCGCCATCTTTAAGTAAGCCTATCATACCTCCTACAGCTGCTTCTGGTCCTACATGACCAATGCAAAATCCTCTTGTACCGCCTGAAAACCGTCCGTCTGTAATTAAAGCAACAGTTTCACCTAACCCTTGCCCATATATTGCACCTGTTGTTGAAAGCATTTCACGCATACCAGGTCCTCCTTTAGGACCTTCATATCTAATTATTACCGCATCTCCAGCTTTAATTTCATTCTTTAAAACCGCGGTTAAAGCATCTTCTTCTGAATCAAAACATTTCGCTTTTCCTTTAAAAGTTAAATTTTTTAAACCTGCTATTTTTGATATACATCCATCTGGAGCAAGATTACCCCACAACCCTACAACTGAACTATTTTCACTAATTGGATTATCACATTTATAAACAACATCTTGATTTGTAGGAAATATTACTTCTTTATGATTTTCAGCTATTGTTTTTCCTGTAACAGTTATGCAGTCTCCATTTATATAACCACCATCTAATAATGATTTTATAACAACTGGTACACCTCCTACATCATATAAATCTTTAGCAACGTACTTTCCACCAGGTTGCATATCTCCGATATAAGGAGTCGAATTATAAATTTCTACAACATCTCTTAATGTAAATTTTAAACCCGCTTCATTAGCTATCGCAGGAAGATGGAGTGCTGCATTAGTTGAGCCTCCAGTAGCTGCAACTACTCTTGCAGCGTTTACTAATGAATCAATAGTTACTATATCCCTTGGTCTTATATTCTTTTCTAATAAATTCATTATAGCTTTACCACTCTTTTCACCATAAGCTTTTCTTTCTTCAGTATTTACTGCTGGAGGCATAGCTGAATTTGTTAGAGCTAAACCAACTGCTTCTGAAATACATGCCATTGTGTTTGCTGTAAACTGACCTCCACACGATCCAGCAGATGGGCAAGCAACTTGTTCAATATCTTTTAAATCTTGATCTGAGATAGTTCCAGCAGCATGTTTTCCAACTGCTTCAAAAACATCAATAACAGTAACATCTTTACCCTTGTATTTTCCTGGTAAGATTGAACCCCCATATATGAATACAGATGGTACATTTAATCTAACCATAGCCATCATTAAACCTGGCAAAGATTTATCACAGCCAGCAAGTCCAACTATTGCATCATAACAGTGACCTCTCACAGATAATTCAATGGAATCTGCAATAACTTCTCTACTAATAAGAGAGGATTTCATTGCCTCATGGCCCATGGCAATTCCATCTGTTACTGTTATAGTTGTAAATTCCCTTGGTGTTCCTCCAGAATCTTTGACACCCGTCTTCACATGTTGAGCTTGATCCTGAAGAGTAATGTTGCAAGGAGCTGATTCATTCCAGGTGCTAACAACACCAACAAATGGTTGATAAATTTCATGTTCTTTCAAACCCATGGCATAATAATAAGATCTATGAGGCGCACTTTTAGGCCCTACACTAACATATCTACTAGGTAGATTAGATTTTCTATTTGAACCCTTATCTTCCATTCTATTTGATAGTATTTATTATTTGATCAATTTTTTCAATAGAAGATTTATAAATATTTGCCTCATATTTAAATTTATTAATAATTTCTTCTGAAGCTTTATTCATGAAATTATCATTTTTTAATTTGTCATTAACTTTATTAAATTTTTCTTGCTCAACTTGCTTTTTCTTATTTAATTTTTTTAGTTCTGCTTCTGAGTCAATAATACCATCTAAAGGTATTAAAACTGATAATGATGTTAACACAATTAAAGCTGAATTCTTATTAGGTTGAATTTTATCAAAACTAATATCTTTAGTTTTTAAAAAATTACTTATTTCATTTTTATAGGCAATTAGAAAATTATTAAGTTCTTCATTTTTTGCTTCTATGGAGATATTAATTAATTGTTTATAGGGTATATTTAGTTCTGATCTTAAATTTCTTATAGATGTTATGAATTCAATAAATATTTCGAAGTTTTTTTTAGAATTATTAAAAGAATAATTTGTTGAATAATTTTGAAAAACTTGGTTCATTAAATATGATTTATCGTCTACTAAAGATCTCCATAATTTTTCACTTATAAATGGCATAATGGGATGTATGATCTTTAAAACTTGAATAAATGTCCATCCAGAAACTTTTTTAATTTCATCAGCAAATTTTTCATTTTCAAAATTTTGTTTAATAATTTCAATGTACCAATCACAATAAGTATGCCATACGAAATGATAAATTTTATTGGCTATTTCATGAAACAAATACTTTTTAGTTAATTGATCAAGTTGAGTGTTCAAATCATTCAATTCTTTAATTATCCATTTGTTTGCGTCAAAAATAATTGAATCAATTGAAATATCATCTATAAAAATTGAATTATTCAATTGTAAAAATTTTCCAGCATTCCAAATTTTATTTGTGAATGATTTATATCCTTTAACTCTAGCTTCAGATAATTTTACATCTCGTCCAGGATTTAATAGTGCTGTTAGTGTAAATCTTAATGTATCAGCGCCATATTTATCTAATAACTCTAAAGGATCAATTATGTTCCCTTTTGATTTAGACATTTTTTGTCCTTTTTCATCACGTATTAAAGGATGAATATAAATATCTTTAAATGGAGTTTCCTTCATAAAATATGAGCCCATCATCATCATCCGCGCAACCCAAAAAAATATGATATCAAAACCAGTAACCAAAACGTTACCAGGATAAAATTTATCTAATTCATACGTTTTATTTGGCCAATCTAAAGTAGAGAATGTCCATAGAGCAGAAGAAAACCAAGTATCTAGAACGTCTTCATCTTGTCTAAGCTCTACATCCTTTCCATAAAATTCTTTTGCTTGATTTTGTGCACCTTCTAGAGTTTCACTAACAAAATATTTTTTATCAGGACCATACCATGCAGGAATTTGATGTCCCCACCATAACTGTCTTGAAATACACCAGGGTTGAATATTTTCCATCCAATTATAAAATGTATTTTCCCATTGTTTGGGAATAAATTTAGAACTATTATCTTTGACAGCTGATATTGGATCAACTGATAATTTTTTTGCATCACAAAACCATTGGTCTGTAAGCCATGGCTCAATAACAACACCTGATCTATCACCATATGGTATGACCATTTGCTGTTTTTCTTCTTTAATTAATAAATTCATTTCATTTAATTTTTTTAAAATTAGTTTTCTTGCTTCAAATCGATCTAAATTTTGAAATTCTTCAGGTACATTTGAGTTCAGTTTAGCATTTTCATCAAAAATATTAATAAATTCTAAATCATGTCTCTTTCCTACCTCAAAATCATTAAAATCATGTGCAGGTGTAATTTTTACAGCTCCAGAACCTTTTTCAGGATCTGCATATTCATCAGCAATGATTGGTATTTTCTTATTTGAAATTGGTAAGTTACAAAATTTGCCAATTAGATTTTTATATTTTTCATCATCTGGATGAACGGCAACTGCAGTATCACCTAATATTGTCTCAGGTCTTGTTGTTGCAACAATGATATGATTATTTTTATCTATGGGATATTTTATATGCCATAAACTTCCTTCAGTATCTCTTTGCTCTACCTCTAGATCAGAAATTGCTGTTAAAAGTTTTGGATCCCAATTCACCAATCTCTTGTCTTTATAAATAATTCCATCATTAAATAAATTAACAAAAACTTTCTTAACTGCATTAGAAAGTCCTTCATCCATAGTAAATCTTTCTCTTGACCAATCTGCAGAAGCGCCAAGTCTTCTTAATTGATTACTAATCTGACCACCCGACTCTTTTTTCCATTCCCATACTTTTTCAATAAACTTTTCTCTACCTAGAGATCGTCTATCTAGGTTTGACTCACTTAATTTTCTTTCAACAACCATCTGAGTAGCTATTCCTGCATGATCTGTGCCTGCTTGCCACAATACTTCCATTCCCTTCATTCTATGGTATCTGATTAATATATCTTGAATTGTGAAGGTTAAAGCATGACCCATATGTAAGCTGCCTGTAACATTAGGTGGTGGCATCATTATAGAATAAGGTTCACCTCCTTTTTGTGGTTTAAAACAATTTGATTGCTCCCATTGCGAATAAAGATTTTTTTCATCTTTTAAATAATCAAAAAATTTATCAAGCTGCATCGTAACTATTTTGAATCGAAATAAATTTTTAATAATTTTGGGATTTTCTCATCAAGTATTTTTTCAATTTTATTTTCTACAAGATAGGAGAGTTTTTGATCTATAATATCATTAATTTCACTATTTATCTCTTCATCTTTTTGAAGTAATTTTATTGTACCATCACTGTTAACCTTTTGATTCAGTATTAAAATATTAGATGAAGAATGTTTATTTAAATCGTTTTTTTCGTCTTCAAGTGCTCTTCGTATGACTTCAAGAGATTCATTGATAGAATTTTTTGTATTCATATAGGTATTATAAATGTTTAATTAAATTAATAAAACTCTAATTATAGCTAGGAAGATACTCCTCAAATAATTTAATCAGTGAACCATCTAAAGCTAGTAAATTAAAGTAATTAATAAGATAGTTTTTATTTGCATTAAAATATTCAACATTTACGTTTAAAAGATTAGTTTCTGCTTCAATTAGATCAGTGATAGATTTTGTCCCAAGATTGTATTCCTCCTGAGTACTTTCTAGTAGAGTATTTGCATATTCTATCGTTAATAAAGATGTATTTAAATTTGATTTACTAACTAAATAGTTCTTATAATAGTTTGATACCTCAATATTTAAACTTTCTTTAAGATCTTCTAACTCAATTTCAGTTTGTAGAATTTGAGAATTTATTTTCCTAATATCTGATTTGTCAATGTTTTGCTGAAATATAGGAATTGTTAAAGTTAGGCCTATTGATGCATTGGTATTTTCACTTCCAGCATCTATTCTTGAACCATCCGAATACTCTGTTGAAGCTGTTATATCTAAGGTAGGTCTATTAGAACTTTTTTCTTTTGAGAGATCAAATTCTTTAATTTTAATATTATTTTGAGCAATTAAAATATTAAAATTATTCTTATAAACTTCAGAAAGTATGTTATCAAAATTCAAATCATCTTGTATATTTACATAATCTTCTAAATTAATAGCTTCCTTACCAACAATTGATTTGAATGTTTTTAAACTGACATTATAGTTTTGTTCAGCTGAAAAAAGATTTGTTTCAGCTATTGAAAAAGCACTTTCAGCATTTTTCAATTCAGTTATGGTTGCTGATCCCAATTCATATTTTAATTTTACTTCTTCTAAAAATCTTAAAACAGAATCAAAATTCTTTTCTGAAGCCTCTAATGATTTTTCATAATTTATTACGGTTAAATAACCTTCTACAGCTGTTAAGGATAGATCTTGAACTGTTTTATAAAAATTTATTACTGCATTTTCGTAAATAATTTTTGATCTTTCAATTTCTAAATTTTTTTCACCGCCATCATACAAATTTTGAGTTATACTAATTTTATATTTATCTGTAAAAGTCTCGGGTGTTGTTGATACACCAGTTGCTGATGTTGTATCACTATTACTATACGTGCCAGAAATTGTACCAGTAACTGTTGGAAGTTTTTTGCCTATAGCTACCTCAATAGTTTCTTTGCTTTCATTCAGTTTCTCAAAAGCAATTTTTACTTTCAAATTATTCGCAATCGTACTTTTTACAGAATCATCAATCGATAGAGCAAATATAGATTTAGAATAAATAACTAATAGTAATAAAAATAATCTCATTTAAAATTTAAAACCCTCTTGTTGTTCTTGAATTTGATAACTACTCATTACATCAAATAAATACTCAGATGAATACAAATCTTCATTTCTTATAATTTTATAAGCTTTCCCCAAATTATCATATATTTTTTTAATATATATTAACCTTCCTCCATTCATTGCTAGTTGCTTCTTTAACTTATCAGTTATTTTAAATATAGGCCCATCAATAATAATTAAGTTAAATGGAGCTTTATCAGATAATCCATCTAATAAATTATGATTAAATAAACTAATATTAGTATTATCCGTATTTTTAATATTATTTTCTAATAATTTAAATAGTTCTGTATTTTCTTCTACAACATGAAGTTCTTTACATAATGAGCTAATTAGAGCAGAAAAGTAGCCCGTTAAGCCGCCTATATGCAATACTTTATCATTAGATAAAATTTTCGAATATTTTATAATTTGAGCTAGGTGTAAATTTTTAAGATATCCTCTTTTGTCAGTTATATCTAAATTATTATCAAGGTAACAATTCTTACCTAAGCTTACATCCAAATAATTTTCTTTAGGAGTATTTTCAAATATTTGTAAGATATTTTCTTCATTAATTTTATTTGGTCTTAACTGATTAACAACCATATTTTTTCTTGCAATTTCAAATGTTTCACTCATTTCTTAAAGGATGCTTTATATAAACCTACTATATAATCAATTATTTAAATTATATTATTAATCTTTAGAATTTTTTTTCATTAATTGACTAGAAATAATATAGTGATAATTGTCATTTTTTTTAGGCTCGGTGGCAGAGTGGTGATGTAGGGGCCTGCAAAGCCTTGCACAGCGGTTCGATTCCGCTCCGAGCCTCCAAATTTTTCTTGTTTTTTAATTTTTTTTTATTATCAACAAAATTGTGTTCCTCGGTAGCTCAGTGGTAGAGCAATCGGCTGTTAACCGATCGGTCGCTGGTTCGAGCCCGGCCCGGGGAGCCATTATATCTAAGCCTTAACTTCCACCAATTCTTCAAAACGTGTTGTGTAACATGGAGATACGTTTTCTCTTTTCATATTCCATATTTTTTCTATACCTTCAGAAGCTATCTTTAAGGTTGAACTTCCATATCTAGAATTAATATTATCAATAGTGTTCATTATTCTATCCGATGTATCACGGTCATAATCAAGCAATCCTCTAGTTACATTGTGCTTACTAAGACCATATAATATGATTCCAGCTTTTTTATAACGAAATCCTGGTCGGTATATTTTTCTAATTCCTTCAAGAGCTCTTTTAACAATTTTTATGCTATTATTTGTTGGAAAAGGTAAGTGTAACTTTATTGAATTTGAATATTGCTTCTCTCTTCTATTAAAATGATTTGTCAAAATAAAAACACTCATCGACTCAGCAACTAACCCCTCTTCCCTTATCTTCTCTGATACTCTTGATCCATAAGTTGATATTGATTCCTCCAAATCAAATAACTTTTCTATTGGCTGACTAAATGATCTTGAGACACAACAACTTTGTTTATCACTTGGAACCAAATCAAGTTCTAAACACGATACACTATTTAATTCTAGGTATGTCTTCTCTCCCACCACACCCATATTTTTTCTTATCCATGCTCTGTCCATTTGTGAAAATTGATAAGCATTATGAATATTATATTTTTTCAGGAAAAGAGATAATCTTTTTCCAATACCCCATACTTCTTCAATAGCTGTTAATTCTAATGCTTTCTTTATTTCTATTTTATTTTTTAGTATGCACACACCTTTATAATCTGATTGTTTTTTTGCTAGATGATTAGCTATTTTGGACAGTGTTTTTGTTGGTCCTACTCCAATACTAACTGGAATGCCAACCCACTTCTTAATTGTTTGCCTAATGTATCTGCAATAAGTGTTTAACTCATAGTTCTCAAAACCATTTAAACCAAGAAATGCTTCATCTATGGAGTAAATTTCTACCTCTGAGGAGAAACTTGATAAAGTTTCCATCACTCTTTGAGAAATATCACCATATAAAGAATAATTAGATGAAAAAACTTTAACATCATTTTTTTCAATAATATTTTTTGCTTTAAAATAAGGTTCACCCATTTTTATCCCTAATTTTTTTGCTTCTTTTGATCGCGCAATGATACAACCATCATTATTGGAAAGTACAACAATTGGTTTTCCTATAAGTTTTGGATTAAATATTCTTTCACATGACGCATAAAAATTGTTGCAATCTATCAATGCTATAGATTGATTTACTGAGCTATGATTTCTATTAAGTAGTTTTGTGTATGACATATGTCACTACCCCCCATATAAAACACTCCATTTCTTCTTTAACTTGAATACTAGGATACTCACTATTGGCAGAAATTAAGAATAATGACTGATCTTTCTTTTTCAGTTTTTTGACTGTTAGGTCACCAAAGATGGAAGCTATAACAATATTGTCGTTGCGAGGTGCAATACTTCTATCAACAATAAGTAGATCACCTGATAATATGCCTGCATTGGTCATAGAAGGGCCATTAGCTTTAACGATATAGGTTGCTGTTGGACGTTGAACCAAATATTCATTAAGATCAAGTTTGTTTTCCATATAATCAGTGGCTGGAGATGGAAAACCTGCAGATACTGTATCAAGAAAATAAGGTGTTATTTGATCTCCTTTGGATTCAGCTTTAAATATTAAGTTTTCTATTTTTTTAGACATAATATTAGAAAAAATATTTAAATAATTGATAAATAATAATTATATTATTTATGAAACTATTTGTTCTACTTTTGTTCTAATTTATTCAGAATGAGAAAAAAGTCAATATAATATTTTTAAAATACTGTTAAAAAACGCTATGACAAAATTATTCGAAGATGATGCATACCTTAGAGAATTTAAAGCAAAAATTATAGGTATTGTGAAAGAAGAAAATCGTATTGAGTTAGATAAGACAGCATTTTATGCAAAAAGTGGTGGTCAACCTGGGGACACAGGTGCAATAGAAGCTGAAAGTACAAAAATAGAAGTTTTAGATACTATTAAAGAAAATAATAAAATAATAAATATTGTAGATGATCTCAAAGATCTTGAAGAGAATGCTGACATAATTGGAAAAATAAATTGGGATTTACGATACAAGCATATGAGAATGCATACTGCACTGCACTTGTTGTGTTCTATAGTCCCTTTAGGAGTAACTGGCGGTCAAATTGGTTATGAAAAAAGTCGATTAGATTTTAATGATCCAGATAAACAAATAAATAAAGAAGAATTAGAAGAAAAAATAAATTTGTTGGTTGAAGATAATCATACCGTTACTAGTGAAGTAATTGAAAGTAGTATATTGGAAGAAAAACCTGAACTAGTCAGAACTATGTCAGTAAAACCTCCGCAAATAGATGGTAAAATAAGATTAATTAGAATTGGTGATATTGATTTACAACCTTGTGGTGGTACACATGTGAAATCAACTAATGAGATAGGTAAAATTCAAATCGGCAAAATAGAAAACAAAGGTAAAATGAATAGAAGAGTTAATTTATTGTTATCTTCTTAAATTACTGATGAAGAATTTGACTTAAGAATAACTTTGTACGATCACTCTCTGGATTATTGAAAAACTTATCTGGGCTAGCTTCCTCAACAATTTTACCTTCATCCATAAACACCATTCTATCAGCAACTGTTTTAGCAAAACCCATTTCGTGAGTAACAACAATCATAGTCATTCCACCGTTTGCCAAATCAACCATAACATCTAAAACTTCTTTTATCATTTCAGGATCTAGAGCTGAAGTTGGTTCATCAAAAAGCATGATGTTAGGATTCATTGCAAGAGATCTAGCAATTGCTACTCTTTGTTGTTGACCACCAGATAATTGACCAGGATACTTGTTGGCTTGTTCAGGAATTTTTACTATTTCTAACTGCCTCATAGCCAGTTCCTCTGCTTCCGCCTTTGGCATTTTTTTAACCCAAATTGGAGCTAACGTTATATTTTCTTTTACAGATAAATGAGGGAACAAATTAAATTGCTGGAATACCATTCCAACTTCTTTTCTAACATTATCAATATTTTTTAAATTTCCTGTTAACTCAATTCCATCAACAACAATTGAACCTTCTTGGTGCTCTTCCAATCTATTAATACATCTGATCATTGTGGATTTACCAGAACCAGAAGGACCACAAACTACAATTCTTTCTTTCTTCTTCACTTCAAGATTTACATCTTGTAATACATGAAAATCCCCAAACCACTTATTAACATTTTTTAATGAAATTATTGATTCTTCACTCATTTTAATCAGCCCCCATATTAATACCTGTTTTTAATTTCTTTTCCAAATACAAACTGTATCTAGACATTCCAAATGTGAATATAAAAAATACCAAACTTACAAAAAAGTAAATCTCATAAGATAAACCTAACCAATTGGTATCCGCTAAAGTACCTCTTCCAATTCCTAATAAATCCAATATTCCTACAATAATTACTAAAGTTGTGTCCTTAAATAAACCTATAGATGTGTTGACAATTGGTGGTATAGAAATTCTAATAGCTTGAGGAAGAATTATTAATAAATTCATTCTCCAATAAGACATCCCAAGTGATTTAGCAGCTTCATATTGGCCAGGAGGTATTGCCTGTAGTCCTCCTCTTATAACCTCTGCCATATAAGCGGATTGAAATAAAGTAACGGCAACAAGAACTCTTACCAAACCATCCATGTCTATTCCTTCTGGTAAAAAAAGAGGAAGCATTACCATTCCAAAGAATAATAAAGTTATAAGAGGAACACCTCTAATAAACTCAATAAACAATGTACACATCATACTTATAACTGGTAACTTAGATCTTCTTCCTAAAGCCAACATAATTCCAATAGGAAAAGCTAATGCAATTCCAGTACAGCCTAGGACAAGTGTTACTAGAAGACCGCCCCATTTGTTAGTAGAGACTTCAGTAAATCCCAAGCCACCATTAAGTAAAAAATAAGCAATAACAGGAAAAATGTATGTAAAATATAAGAAGTACTTTCTATACGGAAGTTTTGTATACAAAAGAGGTAGCAGCGCAAAAGCTAACATCACATACGCTAAATTAACTCTCCAAACTTCAACCCTTGGATAAAATCCATAAATAAATTGATAAAACCTTACATATATAACTGCCCAACAAGCTCCACCATTTTCAGGATCTAAATTTCGTGAACACATTTCTTGGTTAGTAATTTGTTCACCAAGATAATTATATTTGAAGTCAGCTGAGAATATTGTCCAATCTAAAATCCAAGGGATAAACTGATACAAACAATAAATAACAAATAAAGTTATTAATGAGTTTGTCCAATTGAAGAATAAATTTATTCGTAACCAACCAATAATACCTGTTGTTGCTACTGGTGGTTTTCTAACTTCATTCATTTCGTTCATTACTTTTCCTTAAATTGTATACTTCTATTATAAATGTTCATAAAGAAAGATATTGTCAGACTAATTGACAAATAAGTTGCCATAACAATTGCCATACATTCAATAGCTTGACCAGTTTGATTTAAACTTATTCCTCCAAAACCGTGAACAAGGTCAGCATATCCGACAGCAATTCCTAAAGAAGAATTTTTAGTTAAGTTTAGATACTGACTTGTTAGTGGAGGGACAATCACTCTAAGAGCTTGGGGAATAATGATAAGTCTCATTATCCATGTTTGTTTTAAGCCTATGGCAGCAGATGCCTCTCTTTGTCCTTTTGAGACAGACATTATACCTGCTCTAACAATTTCAGAAATGAAGGCTGCTGTGTAAATTGATAATGCTAAAAACATTGCTATAAATTCAGGTCTAATAACTAGACCGCCTTTAAAGTTAAAACCTTTTAATTCTGGATGCTCAAAAGACAAAGGTGAACCAAGAATAAAAAATAAAATTAATGGAACAATAAATATTAATCCGATTGAACTTGAAAATACTGGGAATTGTTGGCCTGTCTTATCTTGTCTTTTTTTTGCCCATCTATTAATCAAGAAACTTGAAATTAAAGCCAATACAATTGCAATTAATACATATGAAAATCCACTTTCAAATATTGGTCTTGGAGAATACAATCCTCTGTTTGATATATAAAATACATCAAGAACTTGTAATGATTGCTTAACACGAGGAAGTTGAATTAAAATACTATACCATAAAATTATTTGAAGAAGTAAGGGTACATTTCTTGAAAATTCAACGTAAATATAAACTAGTCGACTTAATAACCAATTTGAAGATAGTCTTACTATGCCCAATATAAAGCCTAAAATTGTTGCAGCTATACAACCTGTAATTGATACCAAAAGAGTATTTAAGACTCCAACAAAATAAACTTTTAAGTGTGTATCTGTTGATTTAAATTCTAAGAAGGGTGAAAAACTTATATCAAAGCCAGCTGGATTTTGAAGAAAACTCCAACCAGTTGCGATATTTCTTTTTTCTAAGTTGTAAGAAGTTGTACTTATTACAAAAAATAAACCTAGGGCAAATAAACCTACAACTAAAGTTTGAAAAAAAATGGATCTAAATTTTTCATCAGAAAAGAAACCTAAGTTAGATCGCATCACTAGTATATACAAAAAAAATGGGGGGTTTAAAACCCCCCGTTTTAAATTTAATTAAGATTTATCTGAATGGAGGTGCGTATAAAATACCACCTTGAGTCCATAGAGCATTTAAACCTCTTGCAATTTCTAGAGGTGTGTCTGGACCTACGTTTGCTTCGTAAGATTCAGAGTAGTTACCAATTTGTTTAATAATTTGGTAAGCCCAATCATTACTTAGCTCAAGCATTTCTCCGTAGTTACCTTCAACACCAAGAAGTCTTAGTACTTCAGGAACATTAGAGCTCATTTGTGCATCAACGTTTTCAGATGTAATACCTAGTTCTTCAGCAATAATCATTGCATTTAAAGACCAACGAACAACGTCACCCCACTGGTGATCACCATGTCTTACAAGTGGACCAAGTGGTTCTTTTGAAATAATTTCTGGTAATACAACCCATTTATCTGGATTAGAAGCAGCAGCTCTTGTTGAAGAAAGACCTGAAGCATCAGTAGTGTATACATCACATCTTCCAGCAAATAAGTTTTCTTTACCTTCATCATTAGTTTCAATTGGAAGTGCCTCGTAGCTAATTCCATTTAATCTAAAGAAGTCAGCAAGGTTCAATTCTGTAGTAGTACCAGTTTGGATACATACAGTAGCACCATCAAGCTCAGTTGCACTTGATACACCAAGAGCAGATGGAACCATGAAACCTTGTCCATCGTAGAAGTTTACACCTACGAACTCGAAACCAAGATTAACATCACGGCTAATTGTCCAAGTTGTATTTCTCGCTAACATATCAACTTCACCAGAAGCTAATGTTGGAAAACGAGATTTACCAGTAGTAGTAATAAATTCTACTTTTGAACGGTCTCCAAAAACAGCTACAGCAACTGCACGACACATATCTGCATCTAGACCAGCCCATTCACCGCTATCATCTGGAGCAGCAAAACCAGCAAGACCTGTTGTTACTCCACATTTTAGAAAACCTCTATTTTTAACATCATCAAGAGTTCCAGCATGTGCTGAAAAAGCAAAAGCTAAAACTGCAAAGATAGATAATAGTTTTTTCATATTATTTTCTCCGTTTAAATAATTATTTAAATATCTTTTTTCAAAGATTGCTTCCCTATAACAAATTAATAAGTTAATCCCAATAATAGATTTGTTAAGCTTAAAATTGCCTACCACAATTTGTGTATAAAGATTTTGGCTTATACAATATTTAGTTGTTTATGAAAATAAAAACAAAATTAACCAAAATAGGAAGAAATCCTCTTAAACAAAAAGGTTTTATCAACCCAGGTACCTATAAGGGATCTACAATGATCTTTAATACTTTTAAAGATTACATAAACGATATTAAAAATTTTGACGATAGAACAACATTTTATGGAATAAATAAAAACCCATTTCATAAGCAGTTAGAAGACAGTATTTCTTTTTTATATAACTGCAATGATACAGTACTATCACCATCAGGATTGGCCTCTATAGTTATTCCTTTTTTTACCTTTTTAAAATCTGGTGATGAGGTTTTAATAAATGATAGTGTTTATAGTCCTACTAGAACTTTTTGTGAAACCATCCTTAAACAATATAATGTTAAAATAAAATATTTTCATCCTACAAAAAATATTAATAATTTTCAGAAATTAATTAACAGTAAAACAAAGCTAATATATTTAGAATCACCAGGAACAGCAACTTTTGATATTATTGATATACCTTTCATTACAAAAATTGCTAAAAAAAATAAAATACCAACTGTTATGGATAATACTTGGGCTTCACCTTTATTTTGTAATCCAATTAAATTAGGTATTGATATTATTATAGATGCAGGAACTAAATATATAAATGGTCACTCAGATGTTTTAATTGGTTTCGTTTCATCTAATAAAAAATATTCCAAAAAAATAAGAGCAACTTCAAAAACTTTAGGCATATGTCCTGGCTCAGAAGAAGTTTATTTAGCAATTAGAGGATTGCCAACACTTGAAATTCGAATGAGAGAAATTGAAAAAAATGCATTATTAATGGCAAAATATTTATTAGAACATGATCTTGTATCTGATGTTTTCCATCCAGCTTTACCACATACAAATAATCATAAAATATGGAAAAGAGATTTCTCTGGTAGCACGGGTTTATTTTCATTTTTGCTGAAAAAAAAATATTCAAACAATAAAATTGAAAAATTTTTTAATAAACTTAAAATATTCAAATTAGGATACAGTTGGGGTGGATTCGATAGTCTCATTACCTTTCCTCCATTAGATAAAAGAGAGTTTAAAAATAGAAATACTGGAACTTTAATTAGATTATATTGTGGATTGGAAGACATTGATGATCAAATAAAAGATATTAAAAATGCATTAAAAATTTTAAATTAAATGGATTTATATTTTTATATTTTTGCATCATTGGGGGTTTTTGTATTTGGTTTATCTAAAGGCGGTGTTCCAGGACCTATCGCGATGCTTGCAGTGCCAGTTATGTCGTTTGCAATGAGTCCTTTGCAAGCTGCGGGAATATTGTTGCCACTTTTAATAATAATGGATTTTTCAGCAATCTATTTGTATTGGAAAAAATGGATAAACAGTATTTTAAAAATTGTAATCCCAGCATCTATAATTGGTATTTTATTTGGAACTCTAACTTTTGAATTTACGAATGAAGATCAAATAAGAATAATGGTTGGTGTTATATCAATTATATTTGTTCTAGTTTCTTTTATTCAGAAAAATAATTATTTGCTTACACCAACCAAAGTTAAAGGTTACTTTTGGTCGTCTATCGCTGGATATACTAGTTTTTTAATTCATGCAGGAAATCCCCCTATTAACTTTTATATGCTTCCTCTAAAGTTAGATAAAATTTCATTTATTGGCACAATGACATTGGCATTTATGGTGATAAATCTTGTCAAATTGATTCCTTATTATTACGTTGGATTATTAGCACCTTCAAATCTTATGATTTCTCTCTATTTACTTCCACTAGCTTTTATTAGTGTTTTAATTGGTTACTTTGTGCAAAAAAGAATTCCAGAAAAATTATTTTTTAATATTGTTTATATTTTGCTTTTTTTGAGTGGATGTAAATTAATATACGATGGAGTAATTTAAATTATATAGATAGCTAAATTTTTGTTTTATAATCAGCTCTTTTAGTTTTTCTAAGCCCAAAAGGACCAGGAATAAATAATGTCATGGTATTTGTATTTGGTTTTAAATCAACTCTATGTAAATGATCTGCTGATCTAAAACCAATGTAACCTGGTGGTCTCCAAAATTTACCTTTATTAGTAGTTTCCCAATAACCGCCTTTTAAAATAATTGTTATATAAGGACAAAGATGATTATGAACTCCTTCACCATGATCATCATCTAACATTTTATGAATTAAGATATTAAATGGAAACCATTTGGGTCTTTTTCTAAATAACAAATAATATCTTTCCATCCATGGTTTGGCCTTATGAAATTCTGGATGCGAGGGACCTCTGTCCAATACAATCTTTTTTCTTCCTAATTTTTCAAGTATTTTTAAAATCATATTTTTAATTGAGGATAAATTTCAGAAAATAATCTAGCTCCTTTTGAACAATTATCAATCCAATCATTATTTGAATTTTCATTTGCATAATCAGAAATATATTTAAAACATTTAAATCTAATATTGTATAATTTGCATACTTTAGCAAAAGAGTAAGCTTCCATATCTACAATATCACAATCTATTTCTACTGATGATTGAACAAAACTATCTCCTGATGCACATATATACCCCTCATTAGAATATATAATTTTTGATATTGGATCAAAAGGAGTTTCCCCTAATTTAAAGTTCATTAGACCTCTAGCATCCATATCTCTTTGAACAAACTTCGTGCATTCTACTAATCCTGATAAGTTTTGCTTTATTGAACCAGCTGTTCCATAATTGATTATTTCATTAGGTTGAAATTTTGAAATTAATTCCATAATTTTGATTGTAGCATTAATCTTTCCCACACCTGAATAGTGGAAATCTTTAAGATTTGGAGTTTCTTCTTTAAGTGCTGCAATAAAGATTTGTCCCATTAATTTGGGCCAATTTGTTTTATAATTTTTTTTGTAACTTTTGTTAAATCTTTAATCGTCGGTTTTAGTAATTGCAATCTATCATAAGTTTTAGGATTATTTTTGAGATTTTTTCTCAAGGCTTCCCCAAATGTCATTCTAATTTCAGTGCCAATATTTAGTTTTGCTACTTTTGTTTTTCTTGCTAGTTTTTTTCTTTGCTCTACGGGAATTCCACTACTACCATGAAGAACTAAAGGGATTTTTGTTTTTGCTTCAATTAAATTAATTTTGTTGAAATCAATACTAGCTTTTTTTGAAGTTTGTAAATGTGTATTTCCAACGGAAATTGCCATTGCATCAATATTACTTTGGTTTGCAAAAGTTACTGCATCTTCAATATTAGTACCTTCTGAAATTTTACCATTATCATAACCTACAAAACCTATTTCTCCCTCAATAGAAATATTATATTTGTGAGCTCTTGAAGCAATTTTTTTACTAATTTTTATATTTTCTTTTAAAGTTAATTTAGAACCATCAAACATTACAGATGTAAAGCCACTATCAATCCCTTCATAACATTCATCTAGAGTGTATCCATGATCAACATGACAACAAATGTTCGTTTTTGTTTGACTCGCTAAGTATCTAAACATTTTTCCTAATATTGGAATTGGCGTGTGCGCTCTGCATGAAGGACCAGCTTGTAATATAATTGGAATTCCAGTTTCATCAGCGGCTTGCGTAAAAGCTAAGGCGTCATCCCAGCCTAGTACAACTAAACCTGCTATTGCATAATTATTTTTATTTGCATCATTTAAAATTTTTTTTAAATTTACTGCTGTCATTTATTTGTATTTAGCAATCATATCCTTAATTCCTGGAATTGTTTCTACTTGATATGCGTGCTCAGGTTGAAAAAATTGGACAAGAGATCTTTGAGACAGTCCTCCAAGAATTGTAAAATAATACATCTCATACCCAGGTGCTACGACACACGGATGATAGCCTGTTCTAATCATAATGGTCGACCCATCAATTATATGTTCAGCTTTACCAACTTTATCATCAACTTGCTGAAACATCTGAAAACCAAATCCATTATTAGGTTTAAATCTGTAATTATATGTTTCATCATGCCTAGTTTCATCAGGTAGACGATCTGTATCATGCTTATGAGGCGGAAACCCCGACCAACCTCCCTGCCCTACAGTATAAAGTTCATTACAAAGCAATCTTCCAACTTTATCATGATGCTTAGCACCTAAAATATGTTTAATTTTTCTATGAGTTTTTGTATCATCAGAACCGTACTGCACTAAATCAATTTCATTTGTTCTAACAGCAAATGGTTCAAGAGTTTTATCATACTTTGCGCCAGCAATAAAAATTTCTGAATTATCTACTAAAGATGTAAATTGAGCTTTTGTATTAGAGGGCACATAAACACCTTCTGGCTCTCCATCCCACACATCAACTGTTCTAGTGCCTAATGACTCAACTTTTATTCCTTCAATTTCTACATTAATTGTTCCAGTAGCAGGTACTATGCATGTTTCATAACCAGGAGTTAGATACTCAAAAGATTGATCTTTATTTAATTTTACTATGTTAAAATAATTTAAAGGAACTCTACTGTCTTCAATATCTACAATTGGCTTGTTTTTATTATCAAATGGTGGAATATGCATATTATTCTCCTTCATTAATTTTATTATATTTCATAAATTCTAAAATTTCATTTAAATTTGGCATTGCTGGTGCACAACCAACTTTTGTTACTACAATGGCTGCTGCGGCTGAACCTATTTCTATAGATTTTTCTAAATCATTACCCTTTAAAATTGATCCAATTAATGATCCCATAAATGCATCACCGGCTCCAGTTGGTTTCAAGGGCTTAACAGGAAATATTCCTTTTTTAATTACTTTGTTCATTGAAAAAGTAATAGAACCTTTTTCACCTTTTTTATAAATAATTAAGCTTACGTTTTTCGCTAATTGCTTAGCATGATCCAAACCATTATTATAATCACCAGCTAACACTCCAAACTCATCATCATTGCCAATTACACCACTACATTTACTTGATGCTAAATTATAAACTTCTTTTGCTTTATTTGATGATTCCCAAGTATACGGTCTATAATCAATATCCATAATTACAGGAATATTATTTTTATTTGCTATATCTAGAGCATATAAAGTAGCACCTCTCGAAGGCTCAGCTGCTAAAGAAGTTCCAGTAATTAATAAACAATCAAAATTTTTTATATTAGCATTTTCAACATCATCTTTATTTAAAAATAAATCAGAAGCTTTATGTCTATAAATAATTGATTGATGATCTTTAACTGTGGTTTCAACAATAGCAAAAGAAATTCTTGATTCATTTTTTTCAAATTCTACTAGCTTATTTTTAACACCATAATGATTTAGTTGATTAATAGCAAATCTGCCTAGGGCATCATCAGAGACTCTGGTCAGTAGATTACAATTACCTCCAAACAGAGTTAATTGAACACCCATATTTGCAGAAGATCCTCCAAGATGAGTAACAAATGATTTTGCATTTTCAGTTTTTGTTCCTGGTGGATCAGGGTATATATCTACTCCTGCTCTACCTATAAGTAAAAAATTATTTTTTTGAATTTTAGAGATTAAAAATTCAAATGACATAAATCATTTATTTTTCATATCAATAAAGTCAGCATCATATTTAAAAGGATCAATTGAATCTATACATCCAATATTTATTGCTGCCCCATTTGGATCACTTCTCCTATGATGATGAGTATAGATGCCACAAATCTTACAAAAAAAATGTTCAGCAATCATTGTATTAAATTTGTAAGAAGTTAAGTTTTCTTTCCCTTTAAGAATATTTATTGCTTCTTTAGGGACCATACACATTTTAGCATTTTTTCTTATACAAATAGAGCAGTTACACTGTTTAATGATTTCTAAGTCTGTTAAAACTTCTAATTGAACCGCTCCACAATGACAGTTTAAATTATATTTCATTTTATTTAACTATATTATAATATTTAATATAATTAAAGTTAATAAAATATGAACGAAAGCATGATTCAAGGTCAAATTATACGACCATTTTCACCAGCTATAGGCAAATATAAATTATTAGATGATACAATAACTACACTCAACAATCATATTGATGAAATATTGACAGATGAAAATAAAATTGACGAATTATACCATGGCAAACAATTAGCCGGTGAAATTAAATATGAAATTAGATTAACAAAAGAATTTCTTGATCAAAATTTAAAAGATGTTCTTTATAAATTTGTATTTAATTTTGTTAAATCAACATTACAAAAAGAAATTAAGAAATTTGATTTAAAATCTAGTTGGGCTGTTTGTCAATTTGAGAGTGATTATAATCCAATTCATTGGCATGATGGACATCTGTCAGGAGTAATGTACACAAAAATGCCAAAGGACTTAGGCTCATCATACAAAGATCAAAATAAAAATGGAAAAATTGCATTTATTCATGGATCAACACAGCTTTTAGTTTCCTCCGTATATGATGTTAAACCTGAAGTTGGAGATTTATTTATATTTCCCAGTTATATGATGCATACAGTCTATCCATTCTTTTCTGATGAGGAAAGAAGATCAGTTTCTTTCAATGCATTTATAGATGAGGAGGCAGCAAAATTTTAATATTTGGCGCGCCCGAAATGATTCGAACATTTGACCTACCGCTTAGAAGGCGGTTGCTCTATCCACTGAGCTACGGGCGCATAGTTTGCATTTATCATAGTCTAAAAAATAAAGAAAGAAATTATACTTAATGTGTCCAAGGCTCTTTTCTATTTGTATCAAAATTTGAAGCATAACTTTTTGGTTTAATTTTTCTTTGCTTTGATTCTTCGACAAAATATTGATAATTATTTTTTTTTGCCCATTCAATAGCTTGTTCTTTCGTGTCAAAAAAAAGTTTAATCTGAGATTTGGTGTCTAATGAACTATTCCACCCCATTAAAGAATCTTTTACTTTTTCTACTTCAGAAATATATTCAGCTAACCATAATTTAGTTTTTTTAAAGCCCGATTGCATGGAAGTTTTTGAAGGTTTATAAATTTTTATAGTCATTAGATAGCTGTTTCAAAATATTTATCATTATAATCATTATAGTATTTTCCACCAGATCTTATATTTTGACATAGAACTTGAGTTTCACCTAATAATTTAGTTAAAAAGAAGTTACCAGTTTCAATTTTAGATTTATAAAAACTTTCATCATGCTCTTCTAATTTTGATAATGAAATTTCTATATAGTGTAACCAAATATAACCTAGAGAAATCAAAGATGATAAGTTTAAAAATTCTACAGCATGAGAATTAATCTCATTTTCATCATTTAACGATTTTATATATTCAAAAATACTTTTGTAAGAATCATATGAAGGCATAAATAAATCAATATATTTTTTCATATCTTGATTATTAGAAATTTTAACTTGATAATTATCAATCATAGTAAAAAATTCATTAAATAATGCGCCATTGTCAATTTGTAATTTTCTGCCTATCAAATCTAGAGCTTGAATTCCGTTCGTTCCTTCATAGATTGTTGTAATTCTAGCATCTCTTACTAATTGTTCCATTCCATGGTCAGTAATAAAACCATGACCACCATAGATTTGCATAGCTCTATTTGTATTTTCTACGGATTTATCTGAAGCATACGATTTAATAATTGGCGTCATAAGTGCTATAAAATTTTCAGATAATTTCTTTTCCTTATCATCTGAAGAATTTTCAATATTATCAAAGTGATTTCCAGCCAATAAAGTTAAACCTCTAACTGCTTCATTAATGGACTTTATATACAATAAGTTTTTTCTTATTTCAGGATGAACAATTATAGGATCAGCTACTTGATTGCTGGAAGATAATTTTCCTTGTAAACGTTCTTTCGAATAATAAAGTGCTGATTGATAAGCAGTTTCTGATAAACCTAAGCCTTGAATGCCTACAAACAAACGAGCTCCATTCATCATGATAAACATCGCTCTCATTCCTTTATTAATATCACCTACTAGCCAGCCCCTAGCTTCATTGTAATGCATTACACAGGTTGGACTAGCATGAATACCCATTTTCTTTTCTATTGATCCACATTCAACTTTATTTCTATCAACAAAATCACCACTTTCATTTGGTAAAAATTTAGGAACCAAGAATAAACTTATACCTTTTATACCAGGGGGTGCATTTGGTGTTCTTGCTAGTACTAAATGAATAATGTTATCACTTAGATCATGCTCTCCGCAGGTAATAAAAATTTTTGTACCAGTAATGCTATAACTTCCATCATCTAATGGTGTTGCCATTGTTTTACTTAATCCAAGATCTGTTCCACATTGAGGTTCAGTTAAATTCATTGTTCCTGTCCACTTACCACTAGTTAAATTTGGCAAATAAGTATTTTTCAAATCTTCATTAGCACTCTTTTCAATTGCATCGATTGCATTTGCTGTAAGACCTGGATAAAGACCAAATGACATATTAGTAGAGCTGATCATTTCATCTAAAATCATATTCATAATATAAGGTAGGTTTTGACCACCAAATTCTTCTTTTACTTTCAATCCCTGCCAGCCATTTTCAGAAAAAGTTTTATAAGCTTCTTTAAATCCTTTTGGTGCAGTCACAACTCCATTATTAAAAGAACATCCTTCACTATCTCCACTTTGATTAAGTGGAAGCAAGGTTTCTTCACATAGTTTTGCTGCTTCTTCAATAATAAGCATTAGATCGCTTGTTTCTAAATCTAATTTTTTTAATGTTTGACTTTCCTTAAGATTTAAAAAATCTTCAATTAGAAATTTAAACTCACGTAGCGGTGTTTTATAAATTTGCATGATATTTAATTAATATTTTCTAACACAGTTGCAATACCTTGACCTAAACCTATACATTGTGTCGCTAATCCATACTTTTTATTATTATTTTGCAATAAAGTTGCAACTTTACCAGTAATCCTTGCTCCAGTAGCACCTAAAGGGTGGCCTAATGCTATTGCTCCACCATGTATATTTACTTTATTTATGTCCATATTTAATTCTTTAATACATGCTAAAGATTGAGAAGCAAATGCCTCATTTAGTTCCACAATATCAATATCGGTAATAGATAAATTAGCTCTTTTAAGAGCTTTTTTGGATGCATTAATTGGACCAAGACCCATTAATTCTGGTGGGCAACCGACTACAGCTGTAGATTTGATACGGGCTAAAATATTTAGATTATTTTTTTTTGCATATTCTTCCTCACACACAATTACTGCTGATGCACCATCTGTTAATGGTGAGGCTGTGCCAGCTGTGACTGTTCCATTCTCATCAAAAGCAAGTTTTAACCCATCTAAAATTTCATGTGAGGTGTTAGGTCGAATTCCTCCATCTTTATCAATTATTTGATCATTATTCATAATAGAAACAATTTCGTTGTCGAACATCTTTGTTTCTCGAGCTGAATTAGCTTTAGTATGACTACTAATAGCAAAATCTTGTTGCTCTTTTCTAGAAATATCAAATTTTTTTGCAACATTTTCAGCCGTAATACCCATAGACATGTATACATTTGGGTTATCTTTACTTAATTGAGGATGAGGATCGTAAGTTAAGCCATTCATGGGGATAAAAGTCATACTTTCTACACCACAACATAAAAAAACGTCTCCAGAGTTAATTGCAATTGCACCAGTTGCATCATGAATAGCTTGCATTGAAGAGCCACACCATCTGTTAACTGTCATACCTGCTACATGTTCTGGCATATCTGTCATGAAAGAAACAATTTTAGCAATATTATTACCTTGTGCTCCTTCAGGATACGCACAACCAGTAATAATGTCCTCTATGTCATTTTTATTAATTTGTATTTCATTAAGTAATTGATTTATTGTTTGTGATAGAATGTCTTCTGGTCTTATATTAGCCATTTCACCCTTACGAGCAAAAGTGAAGGGTGATCTTTTGTAACCCACAATAACTGCATTTCTCATTTAAAACTCCATTAAAGAATGTATCTCAATTCCTTTTTCAGTTAGTTTTTTATCACCACTTAAATCTGGTAAATTTATTATAAAACCTGCACCAACAATATTTTTATCTTCAAACTTTTTTATTAACTCTACTGCCGCAAGTGCAGTTCCACCTGTTGCTAAAAGATCATCAATAATTAGTAAATCTTTATGACCATCTAAGGCATCTGTATGAATATGCATTTCAGTTGATCCATATTCTAAGTCGTATGAAGTTTTGAAAGTATCAAATGGAAGTTTATGAGGCTTTCTTAAAGGAACAAATGCTGCATTTAAAAAATAAGCTATTGCGCCTGCCATAATAAATCCACGTGATTCTATGCTTAAAACTGCATCTATTTTTTTATTTTGCCATGGTTTTACCATGTCATCAATAACTTGTTTAAAGTGTCCTGCATTTTGCAACAATGTTGTTATATCTCTGAATTGAATTCCTTTAACAGGATAATCAGCAATTGTTCGAACGTATTCTTTCATTAGTTTTTTTCAATGTCTTTTATATCAAATAAAGTAACAGGTGCAAAATTTGAAGAACAATCGTATGTTTTAGTATAAGGGAATTTTAAAAATGATTTTGAGATTTGATTGCTAACATCTAATTTCTTTTCAAAGTGATTTATCAATAATTTATTTGGGTTTGCATGTGGTGCAAGATTACGAATATATTTAATTGTATTTTCAATATTAGTTTTGTTTTCTCTACATAGTAAATAAGTAGCTGTTGCCATTGATCTTGAGACACCACACCAACAATGAATAACAATATCCTCATCATAAGCATATGTAGAAGTAAAATTGACTATTGAATTTACATGTTCTTCTGCAGGTAGAATTTGTGGTATTTCATCAGTATTCAATCGAAATATTTTATTATTGCTACTAATTTCAATAATATCGTCAAATCCTAACTTTAAATGATTTTTTACACCCTTGGGTGTTTCTGGTGCATATCCTGGATCAATTACTGATACAAGATATTTTGGCTGTATGCTTTCACACACATTAGGTAAATCATTAAGAGAACAAACAATTATCATAAAAAAAGGGTGGTATAAACCACCCTTAATAAAAGTAAAATAATTAAACTACTCTGCAGTTGCATCAGCTAATATTGCATTAGCATCTTCATTTAATTGATTTAATGTTGAAATGATATCATCACCATTAATGATTGCTGCATAAGCTTTTTCAACTTCACCTCTAACTGAATAATAACCAGGAACTGATGGTTCACCTTTTCCGTATTTAACCATGGTTAATGATTTATCATATTGAGGTAATTCAGCTCTTTTTTCAGCAATTAATGGATGATCTGCAGAAGAGGTTCTAACAAAACCATATCCACTTTCAGTTGACCAAACTGCTGAGTTCTCAGTATTAGAAATATATTTCATCCACTGATATGCCGCTACCATTCTATTAGCGTCACCTGTATTTCCCATAATTAAACCACCGCCATATAAGTTAAGCACTGGTTCACTGGTGGTGTATGATAATGGAGCTACATCCCAATTACCATTGTAACCCTCTTCAATAGCTTTCTGGAAATAAGTAATACCAGAAGTAGATCCTGCAGCAAATAAAACAGAACCTTGTCCTAAGTATTGCTGGTCAGTGTATTTACCTCTTGCAACTATTGCACATCCTTTATTTGCCATTCCTTGAATGAATTCCATAGCTTCAATGGCTTTTGGGCCATTGTAAATATACTGACCATTATCATAGTCAAATACATCGCCTCCATGTGCAAATACCCATGCTGCAAAGTTACTTGCATCTGTATCTATTTCATATCCATAACTTGGAACATCTTCACCCATCTTACCGCTATAATCTTGATTAGTTGCAGCACATGCTGCTTCCGCAAAATCAGCAGGAGTTTTAGGAGCGTCTAAACCTAGTTCCTTTAACCAATCTGCATTGTAATAAAGGATCTCTATTGATTTTCCAACTTCATGTAAAAGTTTTGGATTTCCATCAAAATATGGTGAGAAGCCAACAGTCCAGTTTGCACCCCAATCTGCTATATCATCTTGTGAAACACCCCATTTTTTACTATTTGCTAAAATATTTTGATCAATTGAAGCGCCAATCAAGTACATATCTGCAGCAGCGTTACCATAACCTCTTGCAACATCTGCTATATCTTTTGTTCCAGCAGCAGACATCATAGCGGATTGAACTTTCCCATAATGTCCTTTGTGAACAACATTAACTTTTATTCCTGTTTCAGCTTCAAATCTTTCAGCTCTTGCCATCATTGCATCTAATCTTTCATCTGAATATTGAACCCAGAATTCAACAGTTTGACCTGAAGGATCTGCATTTTCAATATCTTGTGCAGTAATTGCGAATGATTGCGAGGAGATAAAAAATAAAGAAGCTAAGAAGAAATTTAAAATATATTTATAAAATTTCATAATCACCCCGTAAAAATATTAATTAATATAGAGGTAAAATTAAAGTTTTGTTACAAAAAATTTACTGATTTATTCTTTTAATCCAAAGTTTGATATACTTTCTATGAATAACTTCTGAGTAAAAAAGTATAATACTAAAATTGGGAAAATTGCAATTAAGCAAGCAGCCATCAATAAATTAAAATTAGGTCCCACTTCTCTCACAAAACTATAGATAGAAACTGTTACAGGATACCAATCATCTCTAGTTAATATAAGTAAAGGCCAAGCAAAACTATTCCACGCTATAATAAAAGTAAATAAAGAAACTGTCACAATAATAGGTTTACTCATTGGGATTACTACCTTGAGTAAAAAATTCAAATGAGAAGATCCATCTAGTCTTGCAGCATCCCATAATTCATTTGGTATCTTTTTAAAATATTGTCTTAATAAGAAAATTACAAAAATATTTCCCATAAATGGAACTGTTAAACCTTGAAGACTATTCATCCAAGAAGGTCCAAATGGCAATGGAATAATTTCCCCTCTAATAATTAATAAATGAGGTAATAATGTAATTATTTCTGGTATCATCAATGAAAGTAACAACATGTAGAATATGATATTTTTAAATGGGAATTCTATTTTAGCAAAAGAGTATGCTGCTGGAATACTAGTTAATAAAACGCCAATGACAATTATTGAACTTATTATTAAACTATTAAATGTATAACGTTGGAATCTATTAGATGTCCAAACTTCATAATAATTTTCAAACATCAATTTTTTTGGAAATAAATATTGATTTGACGCTTCTCCAGCTGTCATCAATGATGTTGATATCATGTAAAAAAAATGGGTAAATTGAAATAATAAAAACTATTAATAAAATTAAATAAGGTATCCTTGTTTCAGCATTAATAATTCTAGTCATAACTTAACCTTTTTCTAAAAATTACATATTGCGATATTGCTAAAATATTTAGCAGTATAAATAAAATTACTCCTTCAGCTGCAGCATACCCATATTTCACCCTACCCCAAAAATGATCAAAAATTTCTATTGTAACAACATCCATTGTATCTCCAGCAGAAGAAGTTTGCATAACAAAAATACTATTGAAAGCTTGAAAGGTATTTATAAAACCAGTCAACATTAGAAAAAAAATAATAGGCATTAATAAAGGTATTGTAATTTTAATAAATGTTTGCCAGCGACTAGCTCCCTCTGCTTTAGCTGCCTCATATAAGTCAGAAGGTATAATTGATAAACCCGCGAGTAAAATTATTGCATAGTAGCCAGTATAAGACCATATTCCATAAATGATTGATGACATTAGAGCTAAACTTGGTCCAGCTAGCAGACCTTCTATTTTAATACCAAATAAAACTTCGGTAATGGGTCTTTTATCAAATAACCACATTTGAGGCTCAAAACCAAATACTCCTATTAGCTGATTTAAAAAAGAATTTTCAGCTTTACCAAATATTAAAAAAAATACTGCAGCACCCATTACTGCCGGAGTAATGTAGGGAAATAGTAAAATCATTTGAAAAAATTGTTTACCGGCTAGTTTTTGGTACAAAGCAAATGCTATTATTAATCCTAATCCAACCTCAAAAATTATAGTGAAAAATGAATAATAAAAAGTGTAAATAAGAGAGTAAAGATAGTCTTCATCACCTGTTAAAATCATTTTTTCCCAGTTGATATTAATTAAAATTATTCCAATAATTAATATTGCTATAGATAAAAATGCTAAATAGATTTTATTTTTTACTTTATTTTTAAATTCAGTCCACAATCCATAACTCAATATCAATAATAATAATCCTAAAACAAATAACCAAAAAGCTGGTATGTCTCCAAGTATTCTTTGGTAATTCTCAAATCCTAAAAATCTCCCTTTAAAAACTTTCCACTTGTGTACACTCATGTACATTCCAAAAAAAACAGGAAAAATTCCAAATAGACTGATTATTAAAACAGCAGGAAGAATTAATAGATATCCTGTAAGTTTTTCTGAATGATTTAATAAGAATTTATTCATT
>CACJRM010000003.1 GCA_902595805.1 uncultured Alphaproteobacteria bacterium
TCCAATAGAAAATAAATTTTTTTATTTTTCAGAAGTAAGTCAAAAAAAATCGATTTTTAAAAAAGAAGTAAAATACAGTTATGTTTTTGTATTTAAAATAGATGAGTATGATCAAATAGTTGAATCAAAAGTTTATGATACTAAAGAAATTCAAAATATTAAATTTTCAGAAGATAAAACTTCTAACGAAATAGTAAAAAGAGGACTACTAGAGAAAATATTTGGAGGAGTTGGAACTCAACAAGAGCTACCAACTACTCCTTAATTTTATAAAGATATTGCCGCCAATAATAATAATGCAACAATATTTGTAATTTTTATCATTGGATTAACTGCGGGACCTGCAGTGTCTTTATATGGATCTCCAACAGTATCACCAGTAACAGCAGCTTTATGAGCTTCACTGCCTTTACCCCCATGATTGCCATCTTCAATAAATTTTTTTGCATTATCCCAAGCTCCACCACCAGCTGTCATACTTATTGCAACAAATAAGCCGGTTATAATAACGCCAAGTAAAAGAGCTCCTAAACAAGATAAAGCAGCTGATTGACCAGCTATAAATAATATAACAAAATATACAACAATAGGTGAAAGTACTGGCAGCATAGATGGTATAATCATCTCCTTTATTGCAGATTTAGTTAGTATATCTACACATGTACCATATTCTGGCTTACCCTTACCTTCCATAATACCAGGAATTTCTTTAAACTGTCTTCTTACCTCTAACACTACCGAACCAGCTGCTCTACCAACTGCAGTCATACTTAAAGCACCAAATAAAAAAGGCAGTAAACCCCCAAGTAACAATCCTACTACAACATAAGGATTAGATAAATCAAAAGATACTTCAATTCCGTATAATGAACTACTTGAATCTTTAGCAAAATGATCAAGATCCTCTGTATAAGCCGCAAATAGAACTAGCGCTCCTAATCCTGCTGATCCTATTGCATAACCCTTGGTTACAGCTTTAGTTGTATTACCAACTGCATCAAGTGCATCAGTTGTCTTTCTTACATTCTCATCTAAGTTCGACATTTCTGCAATTCCCCCAGCATTATCCGTTACAGGTCCGTATGCGTCAAGTGCAACAACCATACCAGCTAAAGCTAACATAGTTGTAACAGCAATAGCTATACCAAATAACCCAGCTAGTGAATAAGTGGATATAATACCAGCCACAATAATTAAAGCTGGCAAAGCAGTCGCCTCCAAGCTTATTGCAAGACCTTGTATAACATTAGTTCCATGGCCAGTTGTTGACGATTGAGCAATACTTTGAACTGGTCTGTAATTTGTTCCTGTATAGTATTCAGTTACCCATATAATTAAACCTGTAATAATTAGACCTAGTAAACCACATATAAAAAGTGACATTCCAGTAAATTGTGTAGATGTGCCCTCAACGACTAAAACACTATTTAAACCGACTATATAATCAGTTACAAAATATAATAATATTGCTGATAAAATAGCGGATACTGCAAAACCTCTGTAAAGAGCTGCCATGATATTATTATTTTTTCCAAGCTTAACAAAATAGGTACCAATTATACTAGTTAAAGCACAAACTCCTGCAATAGCTAAAGGAAAAATCATCATTGTATAAGAATTTTCAATAAAAAAAATAGAAGCTAAAACCATTGTTGCCACAACTGTAACAACATAAGTTTCAAAAAGATCTGCAGCCATACCTGCACAATCACCAACATTATCGCCAACGTTGTCTGCAATAACAGCAGGATTTCGCGGGTCATCTTCAGGAATACCTGCTTCTACTTTACCTACTAAATCTGCTCCAACATCAGCACCCTTGGTAAAAATACCTCCACCTAGTCTTGCAAAAATTGAAATTAATGATGCTCCAAATCCAAGCGATACTAAAGGAGCAACAATCTCCCTACCTGGAAATGAACCAGAGTTGTGTAAAACAAAATAAAAAATTGCAATAGAAAGTAGTGCAAATCCTGCAACTAGCATTCCAGTTACAGCACCTGCTTTAAATGACACTGATAAACCTTCAGCTAAGCTACTACTTGCAGCATGTGTTGTACGAACATTAGATCTAACCGATATATTCATTCCTACGTAACCTGCAGCACCAGAAAAAAATGCCCCAATCAAAAAGCCAATTCCAGATGCCAAATCAAAAACTATCCATATAAGAGCAAAAATAACAACTCCCACAATTGCTATTGTCATGTACTGTCTGTTTAAATAAGCTCTAGCACCTTCTTGAATTGCGCCAGCAATTTCTTGCATTTTATCATTTCCAGAACCTAGTGATAAAATTTGCCTAGATGTTACTAGACCATATAGTACGGCTGCTAGACCGCATAAAACAATTAATACTTGCAGTGTTGTCATTGAAAACTCCTTAAAATTTTTGGCTGATATGTCAGAAACTATAGAAAAAATCAAGTTTTTAGGAGAAATGATCAAATTTCTTAATATTCTTTACGTCTAAATGTGAATCGAAATGAATTCCTTTTTCACTTATTATTTTTCCTATCAAAGTAACATTAATATTATTTTTATTAGCAATATCAAAAATTTTATTTCTATTTTTTTGACTGGATATGATTATCAGTTCATAATCATCTCCAGCATTTAAAAGGTCTTCTAATCTAAAATTTTTTTTATTGTTGAGAATTTTTTTTGTTTTAACACTTAATGGAATTTTATTTACATTAATTAATGCGCCATATTTATCATTTAACATATCAGTTAAATCTCCAATCAGACCATCAGAAATATCTTTCATTGAATTAACATGATTTGCAATCAATGGTCCAATTTTACAAGGTATGGGATATAAATATTTTTTAATAAAATATTGCTTCAAATTTATATTTGATGAAATTTTTTTTTTTAAAATTTCTAAACCAATCTTTGATTCACCAATATTTCCAGTTATTAAAATATCATCGTATAAATTAAATTTATTTTGAAATATTTCTAATTTCTTTTTTATAGATCCAAAAAAAGTTGAAGAAACAATAAGTTTATTTGATTTTGATATATCGCCTCCCAAAAGATAAAATCCATATTTATTTTGTATTTTCTTTAATTGACTTGAAAATAAATTTAACCAATTTTCATTAATATAATTTGGTAAATGCAAATTCAAAAGATAGGAATGCGGCAAAGCTCCCATCGCAAAAATGTCAGATAAATTTACAGTTGTAATTTTTTGGGCTATCGACTTAGGATCATCATTAGAGAAAAAATCTATATCTTCAGAAATACTATCAGTCGTAACAGTTAGTTTGTAATGTTTACTGTTAAAACCTAAATATGCTCCATCATTTTCAAAATCAAATGTTCCCTTATTTTTAAAATTAAGTTTTTTAAAATATTTATTAATTATTAATTTTTCAGATAAACTATTTTTTATTGATTTCATCTTTATCTATATATTTTTGAATTATAGCATTGATTAATTTAATTTCTTTTTGAGACACAAGACTTTTACTGATATTCAAATAATCATTAAGGACAATTTTAAATTTATTTTTATCAGTAATTTTTAATTCAGTAATAATTGCTAACATTATCGATTTTAAAATATTATCCCATTTTTCAAATTTTCGATTAATATCAATAAATCCATTTAAATCTTCAATTATATTTTTTTTATCAATATTATTTTTAAAACTAGAAAAAAGTTTATTTAGAAAATTTTTATTAAATTTAAGCTTAAATTCTTTTTTTTCATCAATTATAGCAATATTAGTATCATAAAAATGCTTTTGAAAATCTTCAATACCTTCTAAAAAATCTGCATCTAAAAACTCATTCTGAAAAATATATTGAACAAATGCAAGTCTTGTTTGTGACTTGATGTAATTTTGCATTTTTTATTTTAGTAACTCTATGCAAGCTATTGCGGCTTCTTGACCTTTATTTTTTTGATTAACATCACTTCTTATCTTTGCTTGCTCTAAATCATAACACGTTAAAATACCAAAACCAATTGGAACATTAAACTCAACAGATAGATCCATAATTTTTCTAGAAGTTTCATTAGCAATAACTTCGAAATGATATGTGTCACCTTTAATGATACATCCTAAAGAAATAAATCCTTTAAAATTCTCTATATTTTTTTTTATTAAATAGGGAATTTCAAAACAACCTGGTGCATTAATAATTTCATACTCATAACCATTTTCTTTAAGCGTTTTGCTTGCACCCAATTCAAGGTTTTTCGATATTTCTTTATAATAATTTGCGGAAACTATTAGAATTTTATTATTCATATTTTTCTCTGATCAACTATTTCAATATTAAATCCATCCAAGGCAATAATTCTTTTCTTAGTATTTGTTAATAATATAATATTATTTATTTGAAGTAATGATAAAATCTGAGCACCTACACCATATTCTCTTAATTCTAATTTATTTTTTGATCTTTTTCTTTTATTAAAAGTTTTGAGTATATTTGGTGACATGTTACTATTTATTAATACTATAGCTCCTGATCCATTCTTCTCTATAAGCTGAAAAGCAGACTTAATTTCACTTCCAAAAATATTTTTTTCTTCAAATATATCCTTTGTGACATCTAATCTGTGCATTCTAACAAGCACAGGTTGCTTAACATCACTTAAATTTTTTACTAGAGCGTAATGCTTTTCACCAGAAATAGTATTTTGAAATACTTTTAGAGTAAATTGTGACCCCATTTCACTTTCAAATGGCCTTTCGGAGATCTGTTCGACAATTTTAGTTTTTTTAAGTCTAAACTTAATTAAATCACTAACCTTTCCTACTTTCAAATTATGTAATTTTGCAAACTTGATAATTTCTGGTAATCTCGCCATAGATCCATCTTCGCTCATAATTTCACAAATAACGCCAGAAGGATTTAAATCTGCAAGTTTTGAAATATCAACTGCCGCCTCTGTATGACCAGCACGAACTAAAACGCCTCCATCCCAAGCCATAAGAGGAAAAACGTGTCCAGGATAAACAAGATCATTCTTGTTTCTATTATTATTTACAGCGACTGATATTGTATGAGCTCTATCAGCTGCAGATATTCCAGTTGTCACTCCTTCTTTTGCTTCAATCGAAACAGTAAAAGCAGTTAAATCATTTTTTATATTACTTGGATTCATTAAGGGAAGTTCCAATTCTTCTATTCTATTCTTAGTTAATGCTAAACAAATTAATCCCCTTCCATGCTTTGCCATAAAATTAATAGTTTGAGGGCTAGCATATTGAGCGGGAATGATTAAATCACCTTCATTTTCTCTATAGGGATCATCGACAAGAATATACATTTTACCATTTCTTGCATCTTCTATGATTTCTTCAATAGAAGATAAACTTTCTTCAATGTTATCTTTATTCATTATTCAAGATGAAACGTGCAAGATAATCAAATTCAATATTTACTTGATCACTTTTTTTTAAAAATTTTAAATTAGTATGATGAAATGTATGATCAATGACAGAAATCATAAAAGTATTATTTTCTACTTTTGCTACTGTTAAAGAAATACCATTTATTGAAATAGATCCTTTTTCAACAATAAATCTGTTGTTTTTATTAAATTTTTTTTCAAAATGATATTCCCAACTATTTTCAAGTTCTAAAATATCACTTACATTAGTTGTAGTATCAACATGACCATAAACAAAGTGGCCACTGATTTCGTCACCTATCTGAAGAGATTTTTCCAAATTAATATTTTCATTTTTTAAAATAGAGTTAGCAAGATTTGTTCTTTTCAAAGTTTCTTCTCCTATGTTCACATCAAAGCTAAATGAATTGTTGTTTGATGGAGTTATATTTTTTGCTGTAAGACACACTCCATTACAAGAAATTGAAGAACCTTCCTTACAATTACTCAAATCAAGATTCGTAGATATTTGGTAAAGTCCCACATCTTTGTTTTTTATTGTTCCTAAATCTTGAATAATACCTGTAAACATTAATTCACCCGATAGTTTGTATATATGTCGTCTTTGAATTTTTTTCTTTCATTTAAAGATAAATTTAATTGACTAAGTTTTTTTCCAACAATTGCTGGCTTACCATGTTTTCCTATAATAATTTTAGATTTAAATAAATGAATTTCATCTACTAAATTATTTTTTAACAATTCTGTAAATAAAATACCCCCTGCTTCAACTAATAAATCTGATATTTTTAGTGAGTATATTTTACTAAAAATATTTTTTAAATTTAGTTTTTTGTTTTTATTTAATTTACAAAAAATAATTTCACATCCTAATTTAATTAAATTTTCAGATTTTTTATTTTTTTTAGAAGTAAAGATAATAATTCTTTTTTTAGATATATCTTTTAATATTTTTGATTTCATTGGTATCTTTAGATTATTATCAATTATTATAATTGGAATATGTTGCTCTAAAGTTTTTTTTAATCTTATAGTTAATCTTGGATCATCTTTTAATACAGTTTTTGAAGTAGTTAAAATAGCTTGACTCATTGATCTTAACTTATGAGCATATTCTCTACTTGATTTATTAGATATCCATTTACTTTTATAATCATGCCATGCAATTTTTTCATCTGTAGAAGTTGCAATTTTAACTTTTGTAAATGGTTTTTTCTTTAAAACACTTTTAAAAAAAAATTTATTTAAATTATATGTTCTAATCTTTTCTAAACCTACATTTACAATTACATTATTTTTTTTTAACTTTTTAATACTTTTATAATTAGTTCTAACATCTGGATCAGCCGCAGATATAAATATTTCTTTAATTCCTGATCTTAATATTTGATCTGTGCATGATCCATCTTTTGAACTATGAAAACATGGCTCCAAAGTTACATACATTGAAGCTCCTTTAGCTTTATGACCAGCTTTAGCTAGAGCTATTTCTTCGGCATGAGGCCTTCCAGATTTATTCGTTACAGCTTTAGAAATTATTTTTGAATTTTTTGCAATTACACAGCCCACTGTGGGATTAGGGAAAGTTTTTCCAAATTTTTTTTTAGCAATATCATGCGCTAAATTAATCATCTTTACATTTTGTTGAGACACTAAAAATTATTTATCTTCTAAATTACCTAAGAAATCTTCAAAATCTTTTGCTTCTCTAAAATTTTTGTAAACAGATGCAAATCTGACGTATGCTACCTGATCTAAATGCATTAAAGCTTCCATAATGTACTGACCGATAATATTAGATTTTATATCAGTTTCACCTGAGTTTTCTAATTTTCTTACAATAGCATTAACAATTTTTTCAATTTTTTCATTATCAACATTTCTTTTTCTTAAAGCTAAAGAAAGAGATCTATACATTTTATCTCTATCAAAATTTTCTTTTTGACCGTTACTTTTCATTACGACCAAATCTCTTAACTGAATTCTCTCAAAAGTTGTAAATCTAGAGCCGCAAGCATCACAAACTCTTCTTCTTCTTATAGCTGTATTATCTTCTGTAGGTCTTGAGTCTTTTACTTGTGTATCTTCATTACTACAGAAGGGGCATCTCATTTAAAATGCCTCACTATAAATTGGATATTTTTTGCAAAGCTCAATTACATCTTTTCTTGTTTTATTAAAAACTACATTTCTCTCATTTTCTTCAAGTAAAAGACTATCCAAAATATCAGCAATCATATTTCCAACTTGTTCAAAATCTTTCTGATTAAAACCTCTAGTCGTAGCAGCGGCAGTTCCAAATCTAAGTCCACTAGTTATTTTTGGTGGATTAGGGTCATAAGGAATTGCATTTTTATTACATGCCAATCCAACTTCTTCTAAAATTTTTTCAGCTTTATCACCAGTTAAACCTTTTGGTGTCAAGTCTAACCAAACTATATGTGAATCTGTGCCTCCTGTAACAATTCTAAATCCTCTATCAACTAAAGTTTTTGCCATAACTTTAGCACTAGCAATTACATTTTTAATATATTCTTCGAATTCAGGTTTAAGTGCTTCACCAAAGCAAACGGCTCTAGCTGCAATTACATGCATTAGTGGACCACCTTGTAATCCGGGGAAAACAGCAGAATTAATTTTTTTATATAAATCTTCATGATTAGTTAAAATCATTGCACTTCTTGCACCTCTTAAAGTTTTGTGAGTTGTTGAAGTTACTATATGGGCATGCTCAATTGGATTTGGATATTGTTTACCAGCCACCAAACCAGAATAGTGAGCCATATCAACTAAAAAATATGCTCCTACTTTATCAGCTATTTCTCTAAATTTTTTCCAATCTATTGTTCTTGGATAAGCGGAAGCTCCCGCAATTATCATTTTTGGTTTATGCTCTAAAGCTAAAGCTTCAACTTCATCATAATCGATTAAATCTTTGTCATTGCCATCTTTTTTTACACCGTATTGAACAGCATTAAACCATTTACCAGATAGATTAGGTTTTGCTCCATGAGTTAGATGACCACCTGATGCAAGTGACATACCTAAAATAGTATCATGCGGTTGAAGTAAAGCTAGAAAAACTGCTTGGTTTGCCTGCGCTCCACTATGTGGTTGTAAATTTGCAAATTTACAATTGAAAAGTTTTTTAACTCTTTCTAAAGCAATTTCTTCTGCTTGATCTACGAATTCACATCCCCCATAATATCGTTTACCAGGATACCCTTCTGCATATTTATTGGTCATAACAGAGCCTTGAGCATTAAGAATTGATCTTGATGCAATGTTTTCAGATGCAATCAACTCTATTTGGTTTTGTTGTCTTTCTAATTCACGGCTTAGAGTTCCGTAAACCTCTGGGTCTGCTTCTTTAATTCCTTTAGTAAACAATTCTGAAATCATAATTTTTTAATCCTTCTTTTATGTCGTCCTGACTCAAACTTTGTAGAAAGAAAAGCCTGAACACTTTTTTTTGCCTCGCTAGTATTTATAAACCTACCTGGTAAAACAAGTACATTAGCATCATTGTGCTTTCTTATCAATCTTGCTATTTTTGAATTATTAGCAAGACCAGCCCTTATGCCTTTTTTTCTATTAGCAGCAATACTCATACCAACACCAGTTCCACAGATTAGAATACCAATGTTTTTCTTATTCTTAAGAACCTCTCTTGTTAATTTGTGTGCAAAATCAGGATAGTCAACACTCTCATCTGTCTTTGTTCCTAAATCATTAATTTTAGGAAAATTCTTTAACAATTTGGTTTTGAGATCAAATCCAGCATGGTCTGAGGCAATGTATATATTTTTAATTTGCATAATAATTTTTGTGGTTATTTACATTAAAATGATGATATTGGCTAATATTGTATGAAAGAAAATAATTGGTTTGATCCATTTTATATTCAAAGTCATTTAAATGAAGAAGAAACTAATATTCAAAAAAATGTCAGGGATTTTTGTAATAATGAGCTTAAACCTACAGTAGTAGAAAGAAATAGAAAAAATGAATTTGATAAAGAACTCTATCCAAAATTTGGATCACTTGGAGTTTTAGGACAAACAGTTAAAACACATGGTGGATCTGGTACATCAAATTTAGCGTATGGACTTGTAGCATATGAGTTTGAAAAAATAGATAGCAGCTATAGATCTTCAATATCTGTTCAATCTTCTCTTGTGATACATCCAATAAATGAATTTGGATCTCAGGAACAAAAAGATAAATACCTTCCGAAATTAATTAAAGGAGAAAAAATTGGTTGCTTTGGTTTAACAGAAAGTGAAGCTGGTTCTGATCCTGCTTCAATGAAAACTTCATTTAAAAAAACTAAAGATGGATATATTTTAAATGGATCTAAAAACTGGATTACGAACGCACCAATTGCTGACATATTTATTATTTGGGCAATTGAAGATATTAAAGATCACAAAAGTATAAAAGGTTTTATAATTGAAAAAAATACTGAAGGATTAAATACTTCGACAATAGAAAATAAAACAAGCTTAAAAATTAGTCCAACTGGTCAAATAATCTTAAATAATGTTTTTGTTCCAAATAATTTGTGTTTAGAAAATACCAAAGGATGGAAATCAGTTTTTAGTTGTCTCAATAAAGCAAGATTTGGAATTAGCTGGGGTGTATTAGGTTCAGCATCTGAATGCTGGTTAATTGCAAAAGACTATGTAGAAAATAGAATTATGTTTAAAAAATCTTTAGCATCAAATCAATTAATTCAAAAAAAATTATCTGAAATGCAAATAGAGATAAATCTAGGACTGGCATCATGTCTTTTAAGCTCTAAAGCTTTAGATGAAGGAAAAGATATCATTAATGCAATTAGTATTTTAAAAAAAAATAACTGCAAAAAATCTTTAGACATAATCAGAAATGCTCGTGATATGCTTGGGGCAAATGGCTTATTAGAAGAATATCATATCATGAGACATTTGGTTAATTTAGAAACTGTTAAAACTTACGAAGGCGCAGAGGATATTCATTCATTAATTTTAGGAAAAAATCAGACTGGAATATCCAGTTTTTAAAAGTAATTTCTAGTTTTAGAGGTTTGATTTAGTAAATTTTGTTAATATTTAATATCATTAGAAATTGATACAAATAAGATTTTTGTATAAATCTCAGACATTAATTCATATTATCTCGGGAGGACATATGAAAAAAAATTTAAAAAGACGTGAGTTTCTAAAGAAAGCTGGTGTAGCAGGTGCTGCTGCAGTTGGTGCTTCTACTTTAGCAGCTCCAGCAATAGCTGGCGGTCATCAAGAGTGGATCATTTGTAGTGCTTTTGGTAAAGCTGGTCCATTAGGACAGGCTATCCAAGGTTTTGGAGATAACATAAATAGATATTCTGAAAAGCTTAAAGTGAAAGTTTATCATGCTGGTGAACTTGTTCCAGGACTTGAAGCATTAGATGCAGTAAGATCTGGTGCAGCTCAAGCAGCTTATGGAGCTCCTTATTATTGGCCAAACCTATCAGATGCAATTGAGTTCGTAGCAACATGCCCATTTGGAATGAATGCAATGGAGCAAAATGCATGGTGTTATTATGGAGGTGGTATTGAAGCTGCTGACAAAATTTATAACGCACTTGGTGTTAAATTTTTACCTATGGGTAACACAGGAAACCAAATGGGTGGTTGGTTTAATAAAGAAATCAATACTCCTGATGACTATAAAGGTCTAAAAATGAGAATGCCTGGCTTAGGTGGTAGAACTATTGAAAAACTTGGAGCTACACCTGTATTGCTTGCAGGACCTGATGTTTTACCGGCTTTAACTTCTGGTGCAGTTGATGCAGCAGAATGGATATGCCCAGCAGCAGATTTAGGTGCTGGATTATATCAAGCTGCAAAGTATTATTATGGACCAGGATGGCATGAACCATCTACTCTTCTAGATTTATCTATGGATCTTAAAGCATGGGAAGCACTTGATAGTGACACTCAAGGCTTAATCGATGATTTAGCTAAATCTTTCAACATGACTGTATTTAGTCGTTTCCAAGCTATTAATGGACCAGCATTACAAAAACTTGTTAATGAACATAACGTAGAAATTAAAACTTTCCCAGATGAGGTTTTAATAGCTCTTGGTAATGCAGCAGGTGAAGTTGTTTTTGAAAGGGGTTCTATTAACTCTGAAACAAAAGCTATAACAAATCACTTATTATCTTTCAGAAAAGTCATTAAAGAATGGTTTACTAAAGGTGAGCAAAACTTCTCACGTATAAGAGATTTACCATTTAAGTTTCCTGATTCAGTATAATATTTGAAATTTTTTAATTTTAAGAGGTCTCTTTTGAGACCTCTTTTTTTTTAGTTTATTAACCTGGGAAGCCAAGTTGCTATTTGTGGAAACGCGAATACTAAGATTATTGCAAGTATTTGTATAAAAATAAAAGGAATTACACCGGCATATATATTTGATGTTTTAACATTTTCTGGAGCAACACCTCTTAAAAAAAATAATGAAAATCCAAATGGAGGCGTTAGAAAACTTGTTTGTAGATTAAGAGAAATTAAAATTCCTAACCACAAAGGATCAGCTCCGTTCGCAATTAATCCTGGACCTACTAATGGGATAATAACAAATATAATTTCAATATAATCAAGGAAAAAACCCAATATAAAAATAGTTAACATTACTATAATTAAAGCACCATACTCTCCACCTGGTATATTAGTTAAAAAATCACTTATCATTTCATCTCCCTGAAATCCTCTGAATACTAAAGAAAACATTGATGCTCCAATTAAAATGATAAAAACAAATGAACTCATTTTTACTGTGGTAATTGCAGCTTCTGAAATATTTTTAAGATTTAGATCCCTTCTTAATAAAGCTAAAATAGCCGCACCTGCAGCACCGACAGAAGCAGATTCAGTTGGAGTAGCTACACCAAGAAAAATAGATCCAAGAACTGCTAAAATTAAAAATATAGGTGGGATTACTTCAAACATAGCATTTTTCCATATTTCAGCTTTAGGTTTATTAGAAATTTTAAGAGGTAATTTATCTGGATGTAATCTAGCAGTAAAAAGAATGTAGATAATGAAAAATCCTACTAACATTAAACCAGGTAAAAGTGCTCCAGCAAATAAATCTATTGCAGTTACTGGTAGTGGTGCCAAGTCTCCTGTTAAAAGACCAGCCTCTTCATTTGCTCCCTGCAACATTTCAGCTAGCAGTATTAAAACAATTGAAGGAGGTATTATTTGCCCTAAGGTTCCTGAAGCACAAATTGTTCCCGTAGCAATTTTTTCATCATAACCTGCTTTGAGCATACTTGGCAATGCAAGCATACCCATAGTTACTACTGTTGCTCCAACTATTCCTGTAGAAGCAGCAAGCAACATCCCAACTAAGATAACACCTATTCCTAATCCACCTCTTACTGAACCAAATAAATCTCCTATAGACTCTAAAAGTTTAGCTGCAATTTTTGTTTTTTCCAGCATAACTCCCATAAAAATAAATAGAGGTACAGCGACAAGAGCTTCATTAATCATCACACCATAAATTCTTTGAGGGAAGAAAAGAAGCATTTTAAAATTAAACACTCCTAATAGATCACCTACAAAAGCAAAAATTAAAGATGATCCTGCTAAAGTAAAAGCAACAGGAAAACCAAATAACAAAAACAACAAAGTTGTTAAAAACATTATTACTGCTAATACTTCAGGAGTCATTTGAATTTAAACTGATAAAATTATTAATAATTTTTGAAATTACCTGTATGAAAAGAAGAAAAGCAAAAATAAGAATTGCTAGTTTTAATAAAAATATCATTGTCAAACCGCCTGCTTCTCTAGACACTTCATTCATTTGCCAAGATTTGTAAACAAAAGGAAAGCTATAAGACCAAATTATATACAAAAAAGGTAATAGTAAAACTATGTTGCCTACTAAATCAACTATTACACGATACAATTTTGATGAGTTTCTATAAATTATATCAATACGTACATGATCGTCATTTAAATATGTGAAACCAGCACCAACCATAAAAATATATGCATGCATCCATACATATGTTTCTTGCATCCATATAAAACTGATTCCAAATAAGTACCTTAATACTACTAATAAAAAAACGTTTATTGTCATGAGAACTACTAGAAATGCACAAAAGTAACCAGCATATTTATTAATTGTACTTAAAATTAGAGAGATATTTTTCATATTTACTATTGGAATGTATCAGTAAACTTAAATATATTTAAATAAATAAAATTAACCATCAAATTTCTGATTTTTATTGAAAAACTTAGGAACTTTTTTACCGGCCTGAGCTCTCTTTCCAATCCAAAACTCTAAATCATCCAATTTTCTATTTTTAGAACCAGTACTCCATTCTAATCCGTCTTCGATAGTTAATTGAGTGATATCCGATAAAAAATCATCTTTCTTGATTTTAATTAATTGAACTCCTCCACCCTTTTGTAGTTTCGGCAAAGAATCTATTTCAAAAATTAGCATTTTTTGCAACTTTGTAACACAAGCTATATGTTTTTTTGTAAGATTTAATACTTTAATTACGACATCATTATTTTTTAAATTAAATAATTGCTTACCTTTCTTTTGGTTAGTTACAAGAGATTCAGTATTACTAATAAATCCTTTACCATTTTTAGATACAATTAAGAGTTCTTCATCGATTGATGAAAGCAATCCAGTAACCTTATCATTTGGCATACTATCGACAAAATAAATAAATGATTTAGGATTACTATTTCCACCTGGTAAATTATTTGGATCTACAGTGTAAACTTTACCAGAAGAAACAAACAAAAGTATTTTTTGATTTGAATTTAAATTAACTGAAAATAAATTTTCTTTTTTTATTTTTTCAATTTCCTTTTCATCGGTTATCTCTTTAATTCTCTTAAGCTGAAAATCTTTATTAATGATAATGGTAAATTTTTCAATTTCTTTAAATTCATCAATACTAATATCAATATCATTATTTTGTTCTGATGAAATTACAGATTTTCTGTTCTTTATATCACTATCTAAATCATTTTTTATAAGATCTAATTCACTTATTATAAATTTATCTAATGTTTTTTTATCTTTTATTAATTTATTAAGGTATTTTAATTCTTCATTTAATTTTTGGATTTCATCTTTAATATTTTTTTCATCAATCTTTCTAAGAGATCCTAAACGCATACTTAAAATTGACTCACATTGTAAATCTGATAATTTATATTTTTTTATTAATTCTTTTTTGGGATTATCTTTTGTTCTTATTATTTTAATTATAGAATTTAAATTTTTAAAAACGATTTGATAACCCTTAAGAATTTCTAATCTTTTCTTTATCTTATCAATATTAAATTTGGATTTTCTTTTAATGGTAACTTTTCTATGATCTAAAAAATTAGAAAGTATTTCAATAATTCCAATTTGTTTGGGTTCTATACCATCAATTAAAACGTTAAAATTACAAGAGTACTTAGTTGATAGATCAGTTAATTTAAAACATAAGCTTATTAATTTTTCTGCATCAATATTTCTAGTTTTGGGTTTTAAAACTATTCTTATATTTTCATCTGACTCATCTACAACATCATCTAAAGGTAATTTTTTATTATTTATGTTATTAGCAAGTTGTTCGATTATTTTAACTTTATTAACTTGATATGGAATTTCAGTAATAATGATTTGATATAAGCCATTTTTCAATTCTTCGATTTGGTATTTGGCATTAATAATAAATGATCCCTTGCCATGCTTATAAATTTGCTTTTTTTCATTACTATCTAAAATTATTTCACCACCTGTGGGAAGATCTGGTCCGTTAATAATTTTTAAAATTTCAGCTAGTGAAGCTTTATCTTTTTTTATTATTAATTTTAATGCATCGATTAATTCAACAATATTATGAGGAGGAATATTTGTAGCCATGCCTACAGCTATTCCCATTGCTCCATTAATTAAAATATTAGGAAGCTGAGATGGTAGAACCACTGGTTCTAAATTTTGGCCATCGTAATTATCTTTAAAATCTACAGAATTTTCTTCGATACCATCAAAAAAATAATTTGTATAATCTTGTAATCTTGCCTCTGTGTACCGCATTGCTGCAGGGTTATCTCCATCAATATTTCCAAAATTACCCTGGCCATCTACTAATGTAATTCTTGTAGAAAAATCCTGAGCCATTCTTACCAAACTATCATAAATAGCTTGATCTCCATGAGGGTGAAATTTACCCATTACATCACCAACAATTCTTGCACATTTTTTATAACTTGAATTTTTGAAAAGTTTTAGTTGATACATTGAATAAATTATTCTGCGGTGAACAGGTTTTAATCCATCTCTCACATCAGGTAGCGACCTAGAAACAATAGTTGATATTGCATAAGAAAGATATTTTTCACTAAGAATAGTATCTAAATTGGATTCAATTATTTTGTTCATTTTTTTCTAAAAAACTGATTATATTTTTCTTAAATAAAATATACTGATTTGGCAATTTATGATTTAAATTTGATAAATGATTTTTTATAAAAATAATTTCAAAAATTTTAAAAAAATTATTCAATGAGTTATAATCAAATGTAACATCTGAATTTTTCACAAAAAGATGATGAGGAAAATCAATTGTATAGTTTGAGTAATTTTCTTTAAATTCTAAAGTATCTGTATCGAAATATTTTAATCTATTATTGTTAACATAATCTAATTCGTACCCAATATATTTAAGTAAATCAAATAAGTAGATACAAAAGAAATTTAACCATTTTTTTTTATTAATTATAATTTCTAAAAAATCTTTAGAAATTTTATATATTTGGTTTATTTTCTGCCCCTCAATTACTGATGCATTAATTAATGATACAACAGAAAGTAGGCAGCTTAGTTTATATTTATCATTAATAACACTTGATAAATAAGGTTTTGATAATTCAGCTTTTATTGATGGTGGGCGATTCCCAATGTATGTTACATCCAAATTTAAAAAAAAACCAAGCTGCATTATATTTTTTTTATTCTTTGAAAGTCCTCCATATACAATTCCTGAAAACACTTCATCTGTATCTGATAAAAATTTAATTAATAAATCATTATCTTTGAAAACTTTTGTATATATAAGAATACCTTTAAATTTTTTTTGCATCTGATGAAATAATATTAATATAAAGATGAGTTTTTACATTTAAAATATTGGAAATTTCTTTTTGACTTTTTACTCTGATATCTTTTATTTTAGATCCTTTTTTACCCAATAATATTTTTTTATATCTGTCATTTTTAATAATAATATCTTGCTTTATTTTTAGCTGTCCATTTTTCAAATATTGAAAAGTCTTATTAGTTACTTCTATATTATATGGAATTTCTTTATGAATTAATGATAGTATCTCATTTCTTGTGCATTCATTGGTGATAAAAATATCATCTTTGTCTGTGATTTCATTATCTTTATATAGCCATTTCCCATGTTTTGATTGTTTAAAAAGATAATCAATTAAATTTTCAAAACCTAATTTATTTTTAGCTGATATATTAAAAAATTTTTCGATTTTATATTTTTCTGTAATTAATTTTATATGCTTAAGTAAATTTTCTGCTTTTATCAAATCGGTTTTATTAAAAATAATTGAAATATTTTTTTTTAACTCATAAAGTTTAGAAAAGTCATTTTTTAAATCATTTAATTCAATTTTTTTAGAATCAATTAAATACAAAATAATATCTGATTGATTTAATGCTTCCCATAAATTTTTCTTCAATTTCGTTTTTTTAGATTTATTATCTCTAAGAAAGCTAATACCAGGTGTATCATATAGAACAAGTTGAGTATTTTTAATATTAATAACACCAATTACAAAATCTTCAGTAGTATTGATTTTTTTGTTTGTTATTGAAATTTTTTCTCCAACAAGATTATTTAAAAGAGTTGATTTACCTGCATTAGTCTTACCGACAAGACTAATTTTTAATATTTTTCTTTTCATTAATTTTTTTTAATGCAATTTCTGCAGCATTTCTCTCTGCCTCTCTTATTGAAAAACCTTTTGAATTAAGCTTATTTAAATTTACCACTTTAACTGAGACAGTGAATGTGGGGGAATGAGGTGGTCCTTCTTTTTTGATTAATTTATATTCAGGAAGTTTTTTATAAAGTTGTTGTGATATTTCTTGCAATAATGTTTTTGGGTCTAAGGTTTTAGAAACCTCAATATCTAGATATTTTGACCAGAATTTACTTATAAACCCAAAAGAAGAATTATATCCTCCATCTATAAATATTGCCCCAATTAATGATTCAACTGAATCTGAAAAAATTGAATTTAACATTTTATTATTTTTTTTCTTAAAATTATATTGGAGCACATCTTCTATTTGCAATTCTTGTGAAATTTTAAACAAAAATTTTTTTTGAACTAAATAAGAATATTTTTTAGATAAATCACCCTCATTAAACTTTTTATACTTTGAAAATAATAAATTTGCTATTATTAATCCCAGTACTCGATCACCTAAAAATTCAAATCTTTCAAATTCATTGATGTTAATTTTTTTTTCATTTTCTAAATAAAAACTTGGATGTGTTAGGGATTGAATTAACAATTTATTATTTTTAAATTTATAATTAATCTTTTTTTCAAATAGTTTGAGCTTTTTACTATCTATCATAGAATTTTTTGAAAAATTCTTTCATATCTAATTGAATTCGGCCATTTCCATATCTGTAAAAATCTTGCATTTTCTAAAGAAAAGAAAATAAACTGTGCTTTGCCAACTAAATTTTCATAAGGAATGAATCCAACCGTATTTATAAATCTACTATCTTGAGAATTATCTCTATTATCACCCATTACAAAGAAATGATTTTCTGGGACATTAAATAACTGAGTATTATCTGCTATACCATTATCTGTAATATCAAGAATATTGATCTCTTTATTAAAAAAATATTCATTATACATTCTAACTCTTTTATTACTCGTTTTATTATCTGTATCTATAAAATCATTTAATTTTTTTCTTAAAATTTCTGATCCATTAATAAAAATAATACCATTTTTGATTTCTATTTTATCACCAGGTAGACCAATTACTCTTTTAATATAATCAGTTCTATTATTTTCAGGAGTTTTAAAAACTACCACATCACCTCTTTCAGGTATATTTGAAAAAATTTTTCCAGGTATCAAAGGTATTGAAAATGGAAGGGAGTGTTTAGAAAAGCCATATGAATATTTTGAAACAAAAATAAAATCTCCAACAAGGAGATTTGGTTTCATTGATCCAGAAGGTATATTGAATGGCTCAAATATAAATGATCTAATTAGTAAAGCTATAAAGATTGCTATAAATATTGATTTCAAATTACCAAAAAAACTATTTTTTTTTGATTTAGTCATAAATTGTAACATTTGCTATTGCGTATTTTTTTTCATCAGAAAGTGATAGTTCAATTTGTGTATTAGAATTTTTATTCATGTTTTTAAAAAATTTCTTTGCTTTACCATGAAGTTTAATAAACGGTTTACCATATTGGTTATTTTCAACTTCAATATCTTTCCAAAATACACCTCTAGCCAGACCTGTACCTAAAGCTTTAGCGCAAGCTTCTTTCGCAGCGTATCTTTTTGCATAAGATTCTACTGAATTTAATCTTTTTTCTGATCTTTCTATCTCAGAAATACTAAAACATCTTTTTTTAAATCTATTACCATATTTATCTATTACTCTTCTTATTCTATTAATATCAATAATATCAATTCCATTACCATAAATCATATTTAACCTTTTAATCTCTCTAAAGAGGATACTTCTTTTTCCATTCTTAATGCTGCAATTATATTTTGTAAATGATTAGAGTCTCTAACCTCAATGTCTATTATAATCTCAAAAAAATCTGGTTTCCTTACTGAAAAAAGAATATTTGAAATATTACCATTATTTTTTGCAATAACTGTTGTAACTTTTCCAAGACTTCCGGGCTTATTAAATAATACAACAACAATTCTTGCATTGGATACTGTCTCTAAATTACTTTGATTATCCCAAGAGATATTTAACCATCTATCTGGAGTATCTTGATATGATGTAAGTGTGTCACAATCAAGTGTGTGAACTGCAACACCAATTCCTGCAGTTACTATACCAACAATACTATCTCCTTTTAAGGGGGAACAACAACCAGCCAGATGATAAGACATTCCAGCAGTTAATCCCTTTAATTTTATAGGATTTTGAGTATTTTCATTAAATTTTGAAACTGGAATATAATTATACTCAGGATAAATTTTTTTAATTACAGAAAGTGCTGTAATTTCTCCTGAGCCAATTAATGCATATAAATCGTTTATTGATTTATATTTATAATCATCCAATATTTTTTGTTCAGTATTTTTATTAAATTCATAATTTTCTTTTTGAAAATAATTTATTAATATTTCTCTACCAAATATTATATGCTCTTCTTTCTTCTTAAATTTAAAAAATCTTCTTAGTTGTGATTTTACCTTAGTTGTTACTGCAAATCTCTGCCATAAAGGGGAAGGTTGTGATGACTCTGAAGTAATAATTTCTATTTGATCGCCATTATTTAAAATCGTTTTTAATGGCTGTAACTTATCATTAATTTTAGCTGCTACACATTTATCACCTATCTGACTATGTATTGCGTATGCAAAATCTACAGGAGTTGCATTTTTAGGTAATTCTATAAGATCTCCTTTTGGAGTAAAAACAAAAATGTCATTCTGAAAAACTTTCAATTTTGAATTTTGGATTAATTCATCTTGAGTAACTGATGAATTCATTGAATCTACTAAATCATATACCCACTTATATTCTTTTGCGTCTTTTTCTTTTATTTTTTTTGGATCTTTATATTTCCAATGAGAAGCAACACCAAAATCAGCAATTTGATCCATTATGTTTGAACGAAATTGAATTTCAATTTTTTTATTTTTTGGCCCCATTACCGAAGTATGCAATGCCCTATAACCATTTGATTTTGGAGCAGAAATAAAATCTTTAAATCTGCCTTGAATATAAGGATATTGTCTATGGATTATACCTAAGCATCTATAACATTCCCTGGTTGAATTAGTAATAACTCTGAAAGCCATAATATCTGAAAGTTGCTCAAAAGAAATATTTTTATTTTTAATCTTATTCCATATTGAATATGGAGACTTAATTCTACCTTCTACTTTACAAAATAAGTCTTCCTGAAAAAAAATATTTTTTAACTCATATCTAATTTCATCAACAATATTATCGTCCTTTGATTTTAAATATTCCAATCTTTCTATTATTGTTTTTTTTGCATCGGGATTTATTATTTCAAATGAGATATCTTCTAATTCATCTTGCCATTCCTTCATTCCTAATCTTTGAGCTAATGGAGCAAACACCTCGAGTGTTTCTAATGCTATTTTTGTTTTTTTATTCTCGTCTTTAATAAATTGAATAGTTCTCATATTGTGTAATCTATCAGCTAACTTTACTAAAATAACTCTCAAATCTTTTGTTGTAGCTAAAATTAATTTTTTATAATTTTCACCAAATTTTTGATTGTTTACTTTTAAAGAAAATTTATTTATTTTTGTTAATCCATCTACAAGCTCTACTATTTGATTTCCAAAATTCTTATTAATTTCTTCTATATTTAAACTTGTATCTTCTAAAGTATCGTGAAGCAGGCCTGCTACTATTGAGTCAGCATCTAATTTTATTGATGTCAAAATTTTTGCTACTTCTAGCGGGTGAGTTATGAAAGGATCTCCAGATTTTCTTAGCTGATTACTATGAGCTTGTTCACTTAATTGAAGCGCATGTCTTACTTTATTTTTTTCTTCATTAGTAAGATACGAAGTAATTAATTCTATTTCTTTGTGAATTTGGTAAGTCATAAATAATATTTAAATTATTTATTTTAACTATAATTTAGTTTTATTATAGGTCCTGTTTTTTTTCATCACCTGACGAAACTTCTAGATTATCTTGTGTACTTTCAATAGGAGAATTTTTTGAGGGATCATTAAAATCTTCATTATTTTGTTCTATTTCGCCATTATCTAATTCAGAAGCTTTTTCTTCGTTCTCATCACTATTATCTTCTATTTCATTTATTTCTTCATCCTCACTGAATGTATTGGTTTGATATTCTTGTATTAAATCATTTTTTAATTGTTCAGTTGTAAGTGTTTCTTCTGCTATTTCCCTAAGTGCAATAACAGTATTTTTATCATTATCAATATCTACAGTCGGATTTTCACCAGAATATAATTTTCTAGCTCTATTTGAGGCTACCAAAACTAACTCAAACCTACTTGGAAATTTATCAATACAATCTTCAACTGTTATTCTTGCCATATTGGGCTTATAGTTATGAAATTTTAAAAGTAAATAGTTAATTATTTTTAAGCAATCTTTGCTTTTTAATATTCCAATCTCTTTGTTTTATTGACTCTCTTTTATCAATTTTCTTCTTACCTTTAGCAATTCCGCATGATAATTTTGCAAAACCTTTATCTGAGAAATATAAAGAAAGTGGAATTATTGTAAATCCACCTTGTTTAACTGAACCTGATATTTTATCGAATTCTCTTTTTGTAACTAATAATTTTCTTTTTCTACTAGGATCATAGTTGTTATCATTTGAGTTTTGATATTTTTTTATAAATGAATTTGAAAGCCATAGTTCACCATTTTGTTCTATGATATATGAACCTCTAATAGAGCCTGTGTTTATTCGTAAAGATTTAATTTCTGATCCAGTTAATACGATACCAGCTTCAATTTTATTTGATATTGTAAAGTTATAATTAGCCCTATTATTTGCGGCTATAATTTTCATTTATAGTAGTTCTAATTCTTGAAGGCAATTTTTGACTGCTTTTTTTGTATCATCATTGATTTGAGATAAGGGTAATCTTGTATTTTCATTACATAAACCCAATAATGAAGCTGCATATTTAACTGGTCCAGGGCTTGATTCTATAAATAAAGAATTGTGCAAAGATGATAATTTTAGATTAATTTCTTGAGCTTTGAGAATATTTGACTCTTGCCAAGCAATATGCATTTCTGAACACAATTTTGGTGCTACATTTGCAGTAACTGATATACATCCATGACCGCCTTGTGCTAAATACGCTAATGCTGTCCCATCTTCACCAGAAAGATAACAAAATTCATTTTGCATTTTTTTTCTAGTAATTAATGGTCTAAATAAATCATTTGTTGCATCCTTAACACCAATAATATTTTTAATTTTTGATAATTCGATCATAGTTTCAATGGACATATCAACAATTGATCTACCAGGTATATTATAAATAATTATCGGAATATTAGTCTTTTCAGCTATAACTCTAAAATGTTCATATAAACCTGATTGAGTTGGTTTATTATAATATGGTGTTACAATTAAAGCAGCATCTGCTCCAGAATTTTCAGCATGATCAGTATACTCTATAGCTTCTAAAGTATTGTTTGAACCAGTACCAGCTATAACAGGAATTCTTTTATCTGTTACTCTAATTGTTTCCTCAATAATTTTTTTATGTTCATCGTGTGATAAAGTTGGTGACTCCCCAGTTGTTCCACAAGGAACCAGTCCATGAGATCCATTATCAATTAAATGAGTTAAAACTTTTGTTAACGAATCATAATCAACTTTATTTTCAGAAAATGGTGTAATAACTGCTGGTATACTTCCTTTAAACATTTTTATATGGCGGAGAGAGAGGGATTCGAACCCTCGGAAGGAATTACTTCCTTCGCAGGTTTAGCAAACCTGTGGTTTAAGCCACTCACCCATCTCTCCTGTAATTGTTTCATATTGCTTAATTGATGTAATAACGAAAATAGACAGGAATCTCAACATTATTTAAATAATATTTAAAATAATGTTAACAATGAAGGAATTATTAAAAAAGCATTTCTTAGCTTGAGTTACAAATTCATTGTGCCCATAGCGTGCCTAAAAATTTTATTAAATTAAATTAATTCTTTCAAAAAACCAATATAACCCAACACTCGATATTAATATAGAAGATGGAACTTGAAAAAAAATTCTATAATTTTTATTTTTTGCAAAGTTTAAAGCAATTAATAGATATAAAGCCAACACTATAGATATTTGAGCAACTTCAATACCAAGATTAAACGAGATGAGATTTACAAATAAATCACTGCTTTTATAACCTATATCACTCAAAACTAATGCAAATCCTAAACCATGAAGTAATCCAAAAAATAAGATTACAACATATCTTAAATATTCCTTTATATATTTTTTAAAAATATTTTCTAATCCGATATAAACTATAGAAAGTGCAATGATAGGTTCAACAATTTGAGGATTGATTCTCATTAAAGATAAAGAAACAAATATAAGGGTAATTGAATGAGCAATAGTAAAGATAGTTATTTGAGAAATTAATTTTTTTAAAGATGATGAAAATAAAAAAAGTCCAAATATGAATAAAATATGATCTAATCCTTTTGGAATTATATGTTGAATTCCTAATACAAAAAATTTTGCAAAGCTATTAAATGTTTTACTAAAGTTATTTTCCTTAAATGAAAATAGACTTGATTCAATTCCTGATTGCAAATATTCTGTGACTAATTCGTCTTCTACTTTGTTATTGTTATTCTCTCTTAAAATAATTGGGCCGTAGTTTTTGACCCACCTAAATGTAAATTGTTCAGATTTTTTATCTAATAAAACTCTAAAATAAACATGTGTATCTCTACTTATTTCAAAATTTTTAATATCTTCAACTTCAGTTTTAATTAAAGTAATTATCTTTGATTCATTATTAATTTTAATATTAATATTAGAACTTATTTCACTCCAAGAATTTTGAAACATTTCTTCAAGATCTTTTTTGCTTAAAATTCTAAATTTATCATAAATTTCACTTAGTGATGAAGAGTCTGTATTAGAAACAGTAGAAGCATCAATATTAGATAATATCAATTCAGCGTTTAATCTTATTTTAAAGTTCAAATATTTTTCATCATAAGTAAAATCTGCAATAGATGGCTTGATTTCATGACTAATAGAAGATGTTGAAAATAAATTTAAAAAACATACTAGAATTAAAAATAGATATAACTTTATAATTTTTATATAAGAGAACATGATGAAATTTACTTTAAAAAGATTAATATTTATTATTATCTTAACTTCAATAACAAAAATCTCTTTATGTCATGAATTTTGGATTGATCCAAAAAATTATCACTTATCAAATAATGAAAAGGTTGTGGCGAATATCTTTATAGGAGAAAATTTTGAAGGATCACCAATACCATTTACAAAAGAATATTTTAAAATTGCATTCCTGCATGCTGAAGACAATAAATTAAAAATTAAAGGTAGATTAGGTGATATTCCCGCTCTTAATATTAAAAAAGCGTTCAAAGGATTAAATGTAATACAAGTTGAATCAGTTACTAAATATGTTGAGTATGAAAAATTAGTAAAATTTGAAATTTTCGCAAGAGAGAAAGGATATCCAAATTTAGCTCAAAAACATAGAGAAAATAACTACCCAGAAAATTTTTTTGAAAGTTATAAAAGATATGCAAAGTCATTAATTAGCGTGGAAAATTTTGATGGTAAAGATATCGATACAAATATGGATTTTGAATTAATTTTTTTAGACAATCCTCTTAAAAATTTAAATGAAAGTAAAAGAATTCTATTAGAATATAAAAATAAAATACTAGCTGATCATAAGGTTTCTATTATGAGTTTAAATAATGGTTATTTTAGAAAAGAATATGTCAGAACAAACAAGGGTGGATATTTTGATTACTTATTTAAAGAAAACACAAAATATCTAATTGAAAGTGTTGTTATAATTGAAGGCAGTAATAAGAAAAAAGATAATTATGCTAAATGGCATTCTTTGTGGACTTCTTATACATTAAAAACATCCAATAAATGATTTAAGAGTGTTGAATTGCTATTAAAAATTTTATGAATAATTATAATATTAAAGATAAATAAAAATGACTAATACAAATATAATAAAAGATTTTTTTGAAGGAAAAATAAAACTCTGGAAATCCTATTGGTTAGTTGGTGAACTACTCAATGGTATTGTGTTACTTGTTATATTTAATCTTGAAATTTATTTTTTTAATACAGATAGCTCTGTTTCGCAAATACCTTTTTTAGATTTCACTAATCTTGCGCTAATCTCAAAAATTTTTATTTTTATTTGGACAATATTCATTTCTATTGGAATTTGGAGAGCAGCAGAAAACTACAAAGGAAGTATTATTTGGATAGTTTTAACATTTATAATTGTTGCTTATAGATGCTATTCTTTACGTTTAATTTTTTTTATTTAATTTTTGTTTTAAAATATCATTTAACATTTTTGGATTAGCTTTTCCTTTAGTTAATTTCATAGCTTGGCCAACAAAGAAACCTAATAACTTGTCTTTACCAGCTAGATACTGTTCGACCATTTTTGGATTTTCTGCAATGACCTCATCAATAACTTTTGCTATTTCACCTTGATCTGTAACTTGTTGCAAACCCTTTTCATCTACGATTTGTCTAGCTGTTTTTCCTGAAGAAAACATGTCTTCCAACACATCTTTTGCAATTTTGCCAGAAATTTCATTTGTAGATATTAACTTTATAAGTTGTCCTAAGTTTTCAGGTGATACTGGAGAGTTATTTAAATCTTGATTATTTTTGTTTAATAATGAAAACAATTCAGACGTAATCCAATTTACAACTATTTTTGCATGATTTTTTAATTCTGGATCTGAATTAATTGTTTCATTAAAATAATCAGATGTTTGTTTCTCTGCAGTTAATACTGAGGCATCATAATTAGACAATTTATAATTCTCAATAAATTTATTCTTAAGCTCATCTGGAAGCTCTGGTATTGATGATTTAATTTTCCCTATTTCTTCTTTAGAAATTTCTAGTGGTAATAAATCAGGATCAGGAAAGTATCTATAGTCATGAGCTTCTTCTTTATTTCTCATGGGTCTAGTTTTGCCAGTAGATGTATTAAAGAGCATTGTGTTTTGTTCAATAGAACCGCCAGACTCCAATATTTCTATTTGTCTTTTTGCTTCATAATTAATAGCCTGCTTTATAAACTTAATAGAGTTTAAGTTTTTAATTTCACATCGAGTTCCATATTTATCTCCAGGTTTTCTTACTGAAATATTTACATCTGCTCTTAAAGAACCCTCTTGCATATTTCCATCACATGTATCTAAATACATTAAAATTGATCTGATTTTGGAAATATACATTCCAGCTTCATCAGGCGTTCTAATGTCAGGCTCACTAACAATTTCCATTAAAGCAACACCAGACCTATTAAGATCTACATATGTTTTTGAAGGATTTTGATCGTGTAAACTTTTACCAGCATCTTGTTCTAAATGTAATCTTACAATTCTAATATCTTTCGATGTTCCATCTTTAAAATCAATTGTAACTTTTCCTTCTCCTACAATTGGATATTTGTACTGACTAATTTGATATCCTTGTGGAAGATCAGCATAAAAGTAATTTTTTCTATCAAAGACTGAATAATTATTAATTTTAGCATTTAAACCAACTCCAGTTTTTACTGCTTGCTCTACACAGTACTTATTAATTACTGGTAACATTCCTGGCATAGCAGCATCAACTAAAGATACTTGGCTATTTGGTGATGAACCAAATCTTGTTGATGATGAAGAAAATAATTTGGAATTGGATTTTACCTGAGCATGTATTTCAAGACCTATTACCATTTCCCAATCATACTTTTCACCTTTTATTAAATCATTCATATGATCTTTCTAGAGATACAGCGGCATTAAAAACTTGTTGTTCATCAAAGTGTTTTCCTAATATTTGAATACCTAGTGGTAAATTATTTTTATCTTTCCCAAAGGGAATGGAAATACCAGGTAAGCCTGCTAAAGAAGCAGGAACCGTAAACACATCATTTAAATACATTTTGATAGGGTCATTTTGTTTTTCATTTAAAGGGAATGCAGCACTTGGGGCAGTAGGAGTAACTATAAAATCACACTCTTTAAAAGCTTTATTAAAATCATCGGCTATTAATTTTCTTACTTTTTGTGCCTTCAGATAATATGCATCATAATATCCTGCAGATAATACGTATGTTCCTATTAAAATTCTTCTTTTTACTTCTCTTCCAAAACCTTGAGCTCTTGTATTTTCATACATTTCATCAAGAGAATCAATTTCTTCCGATCTAAAACCATATTTTACTCCATCATAACGAGCTAAATTTGAGGAAGCTTCAGCAGGAGCAATTATATAATAAGTAGGAAGTGCATATTTAGTATGAGGAAGTGAAATATTTTTAATTTTAACACCTTTTTTCTCTAAAACCTTGATAGCATCTTCCCATATCTGACTTATTTCCATTGGTGTACCATCAATAGAATACTCCTTTGGTATACCAACAGTTTTCCCATTTAGATCATCATCTAAATTTTCAAAATAATTTGGAATATCTACTTTAGCACTTGTACTATCTCTTTGATCAAACCCAGCTATTGATTGTAATAATATTGATGCATCTTCAACATTATGAGAAAAAATTCCTGCTTGATCCAAACTAGATGCAAATGCAGCTATACCCCATCGTGAACATAAACCATATGTTGGTTTGATACCAACAACACCACAAAAGCTGGCTGGCTGTCTTATTGATCCACCTGTATCTGTTCCAGTTGCCCCTAAACATAAATCTGCAGCAACTGCGGCCGCGGAACCACCAGAAGATCCACCAGGAGCTAAAGGCTCATTCTCTTTTGATAGGGGATTAATTGTATTTCCAAAAAAACTTGTATTAGTAGCTGAGCCCATAGCAAACTCATCTAAATTTGTTTTTCCAACAAAAATAGATCCTTCATCTAATAATTTTTGAGTAACAAATGATTCATAAGTTGGATTAAAATTTTCTAAAATCTTTGAAGCTGCAGTTGTAGGCATACTTTTAGTACAAAATAGATCCTTGATTGCAATTGGAATACCTTTTAATTTTTTTGCTGAATTATCATTCTCTAAGTTATCTATCTGCTTTAAAACATTCTCTTCGCTAAAATGAATAAAAATATTTAAGTTTTCATTTTCCTTAACTCTTTTTAAGTAATCCTGATTTAATTCTCTTATTGATATTTTTTTTGTATCGAGATCTTTTAAGGTTTGTTTCAAAGATGATTTAGACATTATTCTACCACCTTTGGTACTGCAAAAAAACCTTCGAGTTTATCAGGAGCGTTTTCAAGAATTTCCTCACTAGAATTAGTATCATTAGATATATCTTCTCTTTTAGGTAAAATTGATGATGATATGTTACTTAACGGTTCTACATTTTCAGTATTAACTTCATTTAATTGCTCTACCCAGTCCAAAATGGAATTAAGATCCTTAATATAATCTTCAGATTCTTTATCATCTAACTTTATTCTAGATAGACGAGCAATTTTATTTATTGTATTTTTATCAATCTTCAATTTATGAGCTCCATTATATGAATGATCAAAATAATTTAATCGTTGGCCTTAATACATCACAAATACTTGTAGGTCTAGACCTAGGAACTAAAACGATTGGTGTTGCAGTAAGCGATAGATCAAAAATAATCGCTACACCTCTTTCAATTATCCAAAGAAAAGGAACTAATAAAGATTTAATTATCATGAAAGATATTTTGAAAGAGTATGAAATTGGAGGATTTATTCTTGGTCTGCCTATTAGCCTGGATAATAGTGAAAACAAACAAAGCCAATTAGTAAGAGATTTTAATATTAATCTTCAAACCTTTTTTAAGAAACCTACAGCTCTTTGGGATGAAAGATTTTCATCAGATGTAATCTTTAAAGAAATGAGAAAGGCCGATTTGAGTAAAACAAAGATAAAAATTAAACTTGATCAACAATCGGCTGCCTATATCTTACAAGGATATTTAGATAGATATAGAAATAATTAATAAATTAGTTTACACATACTTACACATTATTGACACATATGAATTCAAAGCTACTTAAATCAGGACACATAAAATTATATAAAAGAGAAAATTCAAAATATTGGCAAATGAAAGTGAAAATGCCAAAATTAAAAGCAATCAGATCATCTACAGGTTCAAAAATTCTTAAAGATGCAGAAAAAATAGCTTTAAAATATTATTCATCAATTTCTTCAAAAACAAATATCAAATTAAAAAGGAGTAAAAATATTTTTAAAAAAATTCATTTAGTAGAAACAGCTGATTTAACCAAGAAAGAAATTGAGCACATTTTAGATGAATCTAAAAAATATATAACTTTTAATAAAAGGAAAATTAAAAAAATTAATGTTTTAGAAGGAAGAACAATATTTAATCTTTTTTTTGAAGATTCAACAAGAACAAGAACAAGTTTTGAAGTTGCTGCTAAAAGGCTGGGAGCAGATCTCATTAATGTAGTGGTAAAAGATAGTTCTATTAATAAAGGTGAGACCTTACTCGATACTATGACTACTATTAATTCAATGAATCCTGACGTTTTAATTGTCAGACATCCAGAGGAAGGAATTAGTAAAAAAATTTCAGAAACAGTAGATGCGTCTGTAATTAACGCTGGTGATGGTAGTCATGAGCATCCCACACAAGCGTTATTAGATGCACTTACTATAAAAAATAAATTTGAAAATTTTGCAAAATTAAAAATTGCTATATGCGGGGATATTTTACATAGTCGTGTTGCTCGATCAAACATAATCATACTATCAAAGTTAGGTGCAAAAATAAATGTTATTGGGCCTAAAGAATGGTTACCAAAAAGTTTAAATAAACTACCTGTGAACGTTTATACAGAAATGAAAAAGGGATTGCAGAATTGTGATATTGTTATGATGCTACGTATTCAAAAAGAAAGAATAGTTGGGAAAATAATGCCAAATCAAAAGACTTATTTTAAAAAGTATGGTTTAGATTACAATAAACTTAAATATGCAAAAAAAAATGCTTTCGTTATGCATCCAGGTCCAATGAACCGTGGTGTAGAAATAGACTCCAAACTTGCCGATGACGTCACGAGGAGCTTAATACAAGAACAGGTCGCTATGGGTGTTGCAGTACGAATGGCATGCTTAGACTTAATTATTAAAAACAAAGATGACTTTAGTAAGTAGTTTATCATTCATCATATTGTTTTATGTAATAGGATCATTACCCTTTGCATTGATTTTTACAAAATTATTTGGCTTGGGAGATATTAGAAAGGTTGGTTCTGGAAATGTAGGTGCAACAAATGTTTTAAGAACAGGAAATAAATTTGTAGCATTCATTGTTCTTTGTTTTGATATTTTTAAAGGCTTTCTTCCGTTCCTCATTTTACAAATGTATTTTCAAGATATTTCTTTATTGAATACAATACTTCTCTGTCACTTTGCCATATTAGGTCACATTTATCCTGTCTGGTTGAAATTTAAAGGTGGAAAAGGTGTTGCAACGTATATTGGTTTCTTATTTGGTCTTAATCCTTACATTGCAATTTTATTTTTATTAGTATGGCTTGTTACTGCTTTTGTAAGTAAATACTCTTCTCTTGGATCTTTAATTGGAATTTTAGTAGCTCCAGCTTATTATATTTTTATTAATTTTAATTTTTATATTCTAATTTTCTTTATTTATTTAACTTTAATTATTTATCTTAAACACACAGAAAACATTAAAAGACTCGTAAACAAAACTGAAAGTAAAATTAAATTATCCAAGTAAAAATATACTTTTTTTTAAAATTTCTTGACGAATTATCTTTAAACTGAAATTTGGGGCCAAAATTTATGAATGTATTAATTGTTGAATCACCATCAAAGGCAAAGTCTATTAATAAATATTTAGGCTCTGACTTCAAAGTTCTCGCAAGTGTGGGACATGTTCGAGATTTATCAGCAAAAAATGATGCGATAGATACTGAAAATGATTTCCAAATGAAATGGGAAACCAGTGATCGTGGAAAAAAAGTGATAAAAGAAATAACAGATGCAGCAAAAAAATCTGAAAATTTATATCTAGCTACTGACCCCGACCGCGAAGGTGAAGCCATAGCTTGGCATGTAGAAAAACTACTTAGAGATAATTCATCACTTTCAAAATTAAATATTCACCGTGTTACATTTAATGAAATTACAAAAAATGCAGTTCTTGATAGTCTTAAAGAGCCAAGAGAAATAGATGAAAATTTAGTAAATGCTTATCTTGCAAGAAGAGCGTTAGATTTTCTTGTTGGTTTTACACTTTCTCCAGTGCTATGGAGAAAGTTACCAGGTTCAAAATCAGCGGGTAGAGTTCAATCTGTAGCCTTAAGAATAATTAGTGAGAGAGAACTTGAAATAGAAAAATTTATTCCACAAGAATATTGGTCTTTACAAGGAGAGTTTAGAAATAAAGAAGATAAAATTATTAATTCCAGACTTACAGTTTATGATGGGAAAAAAGTAGATAAACTTGATATTAAAAATGAGAGTGAGGCGACAAAAATTTTTAATGATATTAAAAATTCTACTTTCACTGTTGGAAATATTACTAAAAAAGAAGCTAGGAGAAATCCCTACCCTGCTTTTACTACATCTACAATGCAAATTGAATCTAGTCGTAAACTTGGTCTTAGTGCGAGTCAAACAATGCGCACAGCTCAACGCCTTTATGAAGGAACAGACATTAAAGGAGAAACAACTGGCTTAATAACTTATATGCGTACAGACAGTGTCGTCATGTCAAAAGAAGCCATTAACCAAGTTCGAGGTTTTGTTACTGATAATTATGGTGCAAACTATTTACCAGAAGCGCCAAGAGTTTATAAATCTAAGGCGAAAAATGCCCAAGAAGCACATGAATGTATTAGGCCAACAAATATTTACCTAACACCAAAAGATATTAAGCAATACATTACCTTAGAAGAATATAAGCTATATGAAATTATTTGGCAAAGAGCGGTAAGTTCACAAATGGCGAGTGCTGTATTAGATCAAGTAGCTGTTGATATTACAAACGAAGATAAAAAAATTGTTTTACGAGCAAATGGATCAACAATTAAGTTTCCTGGGATGTACAAAGTTTATCAAGAAGCTAAAGATGATGACAAAGATGAAGAAAAAGAAACAATTCTTCCTGCTATGAGTGAAGGAGAGAGTTTAAATCTCAAAGAAGTTGAAAAGACACAACATTTTACCTCCCCTCCTCCTCGTTACACCGAAGCTAGCTTAGTTAAAAAACTTGAAGAACTTGGTATTGGTAGACCATCTACCTATGCTTCTATTATTAAAGTTCTACAAGATAGAGATTATGTAATTTTAGATAAAAAACGTTTTAATCCTCATGATAGAGGACGAATAGTATCGATATTTTTAGAGAAATATTTTAATCAATATGTCGAATATGATTTTACTGCTGATCTTGAAAATCAACTTGATGAAATTTCTGATGGTAAGCTTGATTGGAAAGAAGTTCTAAGAAAATTTTGGGAAACATTTAAACAACTTTGCGATGAAACTGTAGGCAAATCAAATAGAGAGGTCATTGATGTGTTAGATGAAGCACTAGGTCCACATTTCTTTCCACCAAACGGAGCAGATGAAAAAAGGAAATGTCCAACCTGTGATAATGGAAGATTAGGAATTAAAGTTGGAAAGTTTGGAGGATTTATTGGCTGCTCTAATTATCCTGATTGCAAATATACAGTTCAGTTTAATCAATTAAACGATAAAGATGGCGCTGCTCTTAGCGGACCAAAAGAAATTGGTATTTATCCTGAAACAGGAGAAATGATTACTCTTCGAAAAGGTCCTTATGGATTTTATATGCAAGTTGGTGAAGGGACAAAAGAAAAGAAACCAAAAAGAGTTTCTATTCCTAAAAATTTTGAACCAGATGAAATAGGATTAAACACAGCAATCCAACTACTTGGCTTACCACGTAAATTAGGATTTCATCCGGAAACTAACAAAACGGTTAGTGCCGGTATTGGAATGTATGGACCATATATTTTGCATGATAAAAAATATAAAGCTCTCGAAAAAACAGATAATATCCTTGATATTGAACTTGAAAGAGCCATTGAATTAATTGCTAAACCTACACAGAGAGGTAATGCGACGTTAAAAACATTTGGAGAGCACCCAACAGAAAAGAAAAATATAACCGCCCATGATGGAAAATTTGGACCATATGTAAAATGTGGAAAAATAAATGCATCAATTCTTGGTGATCAAACAATTGATAGCTTAAAACTAGAAGATGCCATTAGGCTAATTGATGAAAGAAAAGCTAAAATGGGTCTCAAAAAAAAGAAAAAAACAGTTAAGAATTGAATTAACCTGAAATAGTTTTAAATAGAGAATATGGCAAAAAATATATCTCTTTCAACAATCAAAACTTTCAAAAATAAATTTTTAAGAAATAATAAAAACACAGCTTTAAGAAATGCATTAATAAAAAATGATTTAGCCAATGTTGCGCTCAATTGGGAAAACTTTAGTCAAATCAATCATAGTTTTTCCAATCTTATTAAAAAAGAACTACCTGCAACAAATCAAATGGCATCAGGTAGATGTTGGGGATTTGCAGGATTAAATCTTATGCGTTTGCAAGTTGTTGATAGCCTTGAACTAAATACATTTGAGTTTTCACAAAATTATTTCATGTTTTGGGATAAGTTAGAGAAAGCAAATTATTTTTTAGAGAATATTATTAAATCTAGAGATGAATCATATGAAAGCAGATTAATAACCCATCTTTTAAAAGCGCCAGTGCAAGATGGTGGACAATGGGATATGTTTGTAAACTTAATTAATAAGTACGGTGCAGTACCTAAAGACGTAATGCCTGAAACAAATCATAGCAGTAAATCTGGCGCTATGAATTATATTTTGACTCATAAACTAAGAGAGTTTGCTTCTATACTAAGAAAGAAACCAGCAAAAAATTCTTCAGCTCTTAAAAAAGATATGATGGAAACAATCTATAACTTACTTGCAATGTTTCTTGGTCAACCACCAGATGTTATCAATTGGTCTACAAGAAATAAAGATAATAGACATATTGTCATTTCAGACATGACACCGATTGATTTCTGCAAAAAATATGCAGATATCAATATCAAAGATAAAGTTTGCTTAATTCACGCTCCAATGAGCAATAAAAAATTTAATACAATTTACACGGTTGAATATCTAGGTAACGTTGTTGAAGGACAAATTATTAAATATTTAAATGCAGATATTAAAGAATTAAAAAAATCTGCAATGGACTCAATAAAAAACAACGAAGCCGTATGGTTTGGTTGTGATGTTGGGAAACGTTTTAGTCGTGATATGGGTGTTCTTGATATGGGGATTTACGACTATGAAAATGTCTTCCAAACTTCATTTAAGATGAATAAACGAACTCGTTTAGAGTATGGTGATAGTGAAATGACTCATGCCATGCTCTTAACAGGAGTGGATATTAAAAAAAGAAATTCAACTAAATGGAAAATTGAAAATAGCTGGGGAACGAAAAGTGGTAATCAAGGGTATATGATGATGACAGATGAATGGTTTGATGAATATACCTATGAAGTTGTCATCGATAAAAAATATCTAAACAAAAGACTTCTAAAATACTTAGATATGGAACCAATAGCGCTAGCCCCTTGGGATCCAATGGGTGCTTTAGCTAGATAAATTGAATAAAGAAAACGCATCTAAAATTTGGAAGCTAATTCAAGAAACAGGTGATTTTTTAGAAGGAAAATTACCTGATCACCCCAATCATCCTAAGGGCAGAAATCCTTATGCTCATGTTGCTTTAGAGGTAAAAAATCATTTTGGTATGACCTATAAAGATATACCTGATGAAAAATTTAATGAAGTTATTAATTATCTTGAAGAAATAAAATCTAATCCTGAGTAGCTGCTCTTTTATTACCTTGAATGGGTAAGAAAATAATAAAGATTGAAACTATAGCCATCATTATTGCATTAATTAAAAACAAATAAGTAAACTCTAGAGTTATAGAATATATCTCTGAAATTAAGAATACCGAAATTGGTCCTGATCCAAATGCGAGAATAAACTTAATTCCGTATACAACACCATGATACTTTTGAGGAGTGAATCTTCCAAGTAGGAGATTTTCTGTAGGTAGAATACTTGCATTAAATACGGCAGCTAAAACACATAACACAACTAAAGAGTAACCAGATAGGTAAGCTATTGCTAGATAGCAAGGAAACTGAAGAAATATACCAATTAAGTAAATAGTTTTTAAATTAAATCGATCAGCGAGTAATCCTCCAACAAATGTTGTTGCGCCAGAAATAAAATAAATAATTGCTATAATAAATCCAATTTGAATAGAGTTAATATTGCCAATACGTATTTCAAAAACTTTTGGTAAGGCTGTTTGTGTATTATGAAAAGATAATCCAAGGGCAAACATTGATAAAAGCATTACTAGTGCAATTAAAATCATTTCGTTACGCGAATGATCTTGATCATCATTTTTAATAAAATAATTTTTGTAAGATATTTTATCAATGAAGATTAAGTAGATAAGATAAAATCCTATTATAATAGATATCAAACCAGGTAATATAAAAGCTAGTTGCCAATTTAGTAATTCCGTTAGAGTACCAGCTACAAATGCTCCAGATCCTATCCCTACCCCACCAAAAATACCATTTACACCAAGCGCTCTCCCTTGTTTATTTGCTGCGTGAATAACCCAAGGAATGCCCACAGGATGATAAATTGAGCAGAAAAGTCCAAGAAGCGATAAGGAAAAAAATAAAAAAGAAACTGATATGCTTAAACCACATAATATGGAAGCTAATCCCATTCCAATAAACATAATTGTCATTGTTCCTGAACGAGACCATCTATCACTTAACCACCCGAAAGGAATTGCCCCTAAGCCAATTAGTAGAGCTCCAAGAGACCATAATCTAATTAATTGATCATAAGAAATATTCCATTCTTTTTCTATCGTTAGAACGATGACAAAATAAAATGCTGCAAACATATGCATGAAAGCATGACCTATTGATGAAAATAGGATTGTATAAAAAGTATTATTCAAACTCTTCGTAATTAATTGAAAGAGAATTCACACAGTATCTTTTGCCAGTAGGCTCTGGGCCATCATCAAAGACATGACCTAAATGCGCATCACATTTGGCACACATAATTTCAATACGCACCATTCCATGCGATCTATCAGTCTCTGTTTTAATTGCTTCAGGTGATATTTGTTCAAAAAAACTTGGCCACCCACAATAAGAATCATATTTTGTTGAACTATTAAATAATTCATTACCACAGCATTTACATTTAAAAATACCGCCATTAATAATTTCAAAATTTTTACCGGAGAAAGGAGGCTCTGTTCCCTTTTGTCTTGTTACGTAATATTCATCTTCTGTGAGAAGAGATTTCCATTCCTGATCAGTTTTGATTATTTTGTTCATTTTTAAATCTTATATTAGATAATATAATTCCTGTAATTATAAAAAAAACACCTACAATATGAAATATTGCAAAACTCTCATTTAAAAAAGTTATTGCCCAAATTGCAGCAAAGACAGGTATAAAGTGTAAAAATAAACCAGCTCTATTTGGGCCAATTAAATAAACACCCTTATTCCAAGCAAAATAAGCAGCAATACTTGCAAAGATAGCAACATAAATAATAATGAAAAAGTCATAAGAAGATGAAAGTAAAAAGGTACCATTAAAAGATTCAAAAAGATAAAATGGAATAATAAAAAATAAACCAATAATAATCATTACTTCTAAACTTGCTAGTTGAGGGATTGATGTATCCATCTTTTTTAATAGGACGGAATATAAGCACCAAGATATTACAGCAGCAAACATCCAAATATCACCAATAGTAAAATTAAGGGTATATAGATTATTTAAATTTCCTTTTAAAATTATAGCTAATGCACCTAATAAAGATAAAATTATACCAATTAGTTGAAGTTTAGAGATTTTAGTTCGAAACATTAGCCAAGAGAAACCAATCATAATTACAGGTGCGGTAGATGCCATTATTGTTGAATTTAAAACTAAAGTTGTCTGTAATGAAATATATGTAAATGAGTTAAATATTGTAACACTTAAAATACTTAATGTAGTCATTAGTAAAAAGTTCTCTTTGTAATACTTAAAATTTTCCAAAATAGTTTTAAAGGTGAAAGGTAGTAGTAAAAGCAAAGCTAAAGACCATCTAAAAAAACTTAATTTAAATGGTGAAAGATCAGTTATATGAGCAACTTTTCCAAAAAAGAAATTTCCTGACCAAAATAAAGAAGAGGCTATTAACAATATGAATGCTAACATTAAGTTTCTTGACATTTATTTGTCTACAAGAGTCATTAAGGACGATGTATCAAACCTATTCCCACCATTTTTTTGAACTTCTTCATAATATTTATCAACTATTTTTGTAACAGGAAGTATTGCACCATTTTTGCTGGCTTCGTTAAAACATATTGATAAATCCTTACGCATCCAATCTACAGCAAAACCATAATCAAACTTTCCATCAAGCATAGTTCTGTATCTATTTTCCATCTGCCATGATTGAGCTGCTCCCTTGGATATAACGCTGAGAACTTTTTCCATGTCTACATTGGATTTTTTTCCAAAAGCCATTGCTTCAGATAAGCCTTGGACTAGTCCAGCTATACAAATTTGATTTATCATTTTAGCAATTTGACCCGAACCAGAAGGCCCTATAAGTTCAATGGCTTTACCATAAGATGTGAGAACTGGCTTAACAGTATTATAATCTTTTTCATCACCACCAATCATAATAGAAAGAACACCATTTTCTGCTCCAGCTTGACCGCCAGATATAGGAGCGTCAAGAAAACTCAATTTTTTATCTTTAAGTTTTTGATAATAATTTCTTGCTATCTCTGCAGAGGCTGTTGTGTGATCAACAATAATTGATCCCTCATCTACATTTGAAAGAATGCCGCTTTCACCTTCCATTACTTCAATAATATCTTTATCACGTCCAACACACATAAAAACAATTTCAGAATTTTGAGAAGCTTCACCAGGAGTTTTAGCCATGCTACCTTTATATTCTTGTACCCATTTTTCTGCCTTAGCAGTTGTTCTATTATAAACAGTTACATTATAACCATTTTTTTGAAGATGGCCGGCCATTGGATAACCCATTACTCCTAAGCCAACAAAAGATACATTTTTAATACTCATGAATATTCTCCTAATTTTTCTAAAATTTTTAAATTCAAATCTTCTGAATTACTAACAATTAAATTCTTATTCTTTTTTGTAAAGTCATATTTATTTTTATCAAAATCTATGTCAGAACCTCCTGCTTCTCTGACAAAAAGAATACCTGGGATATGATCCCAGGGAGATAATTTTGATAAAATAGCAAAATTTCTAATGCCAATACCTATATCTATATATTCAAAACCAATGCATCTATAAGAGTTAACTTCTTTAAATATGTTTTTAAATATTTTTAACTTATCTTTAAATCCTGGTTCCCAATACTTTGTACTTATTGATCCTATAGTCTCTTCAAGTATATTTGCACCTTTAGTAATAATTTTATTATTATTGATATAAGCACCTTCATTTAGAATAGCTGAACACATAATTTTATCTAATGGTTTATAAATCCAAGAACGTAAAATTTTTTCTTTAAATGTTAAGGCTATCATAATTGCAAATTTATCTCTACCATTTGCAAAATTTGTTGTTCCATCTATTGGGTCAACAGTCCAACAATATGCATCTTCATTATAAAAATTTAATATATTTTCATTTCTAGAATATTCTTCTTCACCTATAAATTTTGAAGTAGGTAAAATTTTTAATAAATTTTTTTTTAATTCTTCTTCTGCTTCTATATCAGCTGCTGTTACTAAATCAGATCCATTTTTATAATTAATATCATCGTCTGATAAATTTTTAAATTTTGGTAATATAATATTTTGACTTACGTTAAAGCAAATGTCCTCTATGTCCTCTTGCTTTATATTATCCATTTATACATGCTTCAGTATAGATTTCTGCTAGTTTCAATGTGATATTGCCAATTTTACCATTATTAATTTTTTTATTATCAATTTTTAAAATAGGAGTAATAAAACTTCCAGAGCTTGTTAAAAATACTTCGTCAGCATTAATTAATTGCTTATAGGTAAATTGTTTTTCTATTAGTTTAAGTTTAGTTTTTTTTATAATTTTTAAAAGAGATGTTCTAGTTACTCCCTTTAAAATATCTGAGTTAGCTGGATGAGTTATTAAATTATTTCTTTTTATAATCCAAATATTTGAAGATGTACCCTCAGTTACTTTTCCATTTTGTATTAAAATTGCCTCATAAGCATTTTTCTTTTTGGCCATGTTTGCTGCTATAATATTTGGAAGTAAATTTACTGTTTTAATATCTCGTCTTTTCCATCTAAGATCTTGAAATGTAATTGTATTTACTCCTACAAATTTTTTTCCAGGTAAATTAAAGCTTTTATTTCTTGTGTATACAATCAAAGTTGGGATTAAATTTTTTTGATATTTATGTTCTCTAAACTGAATACCTCTTGTAATTTGTAAATATATTATTCCATTTCTTGTTTTATTTTTCTTTATTAGATTTAGAAAAATATTATTTAGTTTTTTTTTATTGATTATAAATTTAATTTCTAATTCACGAAGAGAATATTTTAATCTCTTAAGATGAAAATCTAAATCAATTAAATTATTTTCCAAAACTGCAATAACTTCATAAACACTATCTGCAAATTGCAATCCTCTATCCTCTATATGAATTTTTGCAGATTTAAAATTTACAAATTTGTTATTTATAAAAGCAAAATTTGGCATTAAATTAAACTTTAGATAAAAGTTTCTCTAGTTTTTTTATGCAGTTTGTTTCAGCAAAAAAAACAACATCATCATTCTCTTTAAAAACAGTTTGACTATTAGGGATTATAATTTTTTTATCTCTTACAATTGATCCAATACGTATACCTTTTGGTAATTCTAACTCTTTAAGATTTTTATTACAAAGAAATGATTCTGACTGAATATCTGCCTCTATTACCTCTCCAAAACCTTCACCTATAGAATAATCATTTCTTATTTTTACACCTCTAACCTTTTCTAAAATTTTAGAAATTGTTATTATTTTTGGATCTATGGTCATATCAACACCAATATTAGATAGCAAAGATGAATAATTACTATTATTAATTAAAGTTATTGACGTTTCAGCTCCAGCTCTTTTAGCTAATAAGGATGATAGTATATTAACTTCATCGTCTTCTGTAATTGATATGCAATAGCCTGAATCTGATATGTTTACTTCTTCAAGTATCTGATTGTCCAAACCATCTCCACATGTCACTGTGATATTTTCTAAATTTGAGGCAAGAAATTCTGCACGTTCTTTTTTAGCTTCAATGAGTTCAGTTTTTATATATGTTTCAGAATTTTCAATTAATTGTGCAAGTGAAAATCCTATATTTCCACCACCGATAATCACAGCTTTTTTTGCCTGCAATTCTTGATGGCCAAATTCAGATAACACGTCTGTCAAATTATCAGTTTCCACAACTAGAAAGATTGTATCTTTTTTTTCAATTTTAGTTGAAGAATTTACTGTAAATTTTTGATCACCTCTAAATATAAACATAATGTTAGCTAAATAGTCAGGAAATTTTTCTGATAATTCTCTTACAGATAGACCTGAATGTAAAAAATTATCCTCACATTTTAATCCAATTAATTTCAATTTTTTATCTGATAATTCAACCATATCTATTGTGCCAGGAGAAATTAATCTTCTAAATATACCTTTAGCAACTTCTTGTTCCGGAGAAATAATTGCATCTATTGGGAAATTTTCATCATTATATAAATTTTTCCAATCGTTTTTTAAATAATCTTGTTGTCTTATTCTTGCAATTTTCTTTTTTATTTTAAATAAAGAGTGACCAATTTGACAAGTAACCATATTAGTTTCATCACTCTTAGTAACTGCAATTAATATATCACAGTCATTTGCACCGGCACTTTCTAAAACTGATGGCATACTAGGGATACCATTTATTGTTTTGACATCCAAATTTTCAGATACCTTATTTAATCTATTTTCATCTTCATCAATAACTGTAACTTCAAAGTTTTCGCGTGATAGTTTATCAGCTATGCTATATCCAACATCTCCAGCACCACAAATAATTGTTTTCATTGATTAATTATTCTACTTTTATATCTAGTGATTTAAATTTTCTATAAAGAGCAGTTCTTTCCATTCCTGTAAATTCAGAAACTTTTGTTATATTACCATTAAATCTCTTAATTTGCGATATTAAATAATTTTTTTCAAACTCGGATCTTGCTTCTTTTAATGACAAATCCAGTGAATTATTGGAAGAATTTGACGCAGTTTCATCTCCCATTTGTAAAGCTAAATCATCAACCTCTAACTCTTTTATATTTTGATCTTGGTTAAGTATCAAACTTTTCTCAACATAGTTAATTAATTGAGATATATTTCCAGGCCAATCATACATTTGTAACTTAGTTAAGGCTTTAGAAGAAAATTTAAAATTTAAATTTCCTCCACTTTTTTCATTTAAATAAAAATTAAGGATAGGAAGAACATCATCTCTCCTGTCAGAAAGGGAGGTAAATTTTATAAAGTCTGTCGAAATTCTATCATATAGTCTTTTAATAAAATTGCCTTTTTCAATTTCTATTTCTAAATTTTTTTCAGTAATTGTAATAATTTTATGATTTAGTTTAATATCAAGATCTTCAAAAAATTTTTTATTTTCTAGAAAATTTAAAAGTTTTTTTTGATAAATATTTGGTAGAGTTTCAATATTGAGAAGTATTAATGAATTATTGTTTGATCTATAAAAAATATTTTCATTAATTGCATTTTTATTTTCTGCAAACATATTATCCAATGCTTCATTCGTAAGTTTTTTAAAATCAATTGATATAGGCAGCTTATCTTTATATGGTGAATTTTGATGTATTAAATTTGTAAAATGTTTTTTTCCTGTTCCAAATGGTCCTTCAATTAATAATCTTGAATTACTTGAACTCTGGGTATCTAAATGTTTGTTAATTTTTTTTATGAATTCTGAATTTCCTATTAATGGTATAGATTTAATTAAGGTATCTTTTAAATTTTTATTTTCACTCAATAATGATGAACTTTCTATTGCTCTCTTAGTAAGAATGATCAATTTATCACTATTGAATGGCTTCTCTAAAAAGTCGTATGCTCCATTTTTTATAGATTTTACTGCAAGATCAACAGTTCCATGACCACTTATAATAATAATTGGAATATTACTATTAATTGATTTAAATTCTTTTAAAATTTCAATACCATCTAATTTACTGTTAGATAGCCACACATCTAAAATAACTAAGTCGGGTTTAATTTCTTTGAATTTACTAATTGCCTCATCTGAATTGAGCGCAATAGATGTATTATAATTTTCATCTTTTAGAATTTCTGAAATAAGAAAACAAATATCCTTTTCATCATCTATAATTAATACTTTATGCATTGTATTCAAAATTAATTAGTGATTTTGTGCCTGCCATATTTTTATTTTTCTCAATTTTTATTTTACCACCATGATCTTCAATAATTCTTTTGACTATAGATAGACCAAGGCCAGTTCCTTTTGTTTTAGTTGTAAAATAAGGCTCAAATATTTTACTCAACATTTTTTCATCAATACCCACACCATTATCTTTTATTTCAATTATTATATTTTTATCATCGGTAGCCAATAATACTTCAACTGCTGGATTAGGTATTTTTTCTACAGCTTCAATAGCATTTTTAATTAAGTTACTGAAACATCTTGAGATTTGAAGAGTATCAAAGTGAAAATAAATATCATTTTCAGGTTTAATTAAATTAAGCTTTATATCCTTCCTTGTATTGAAATATAAAAGGAATGACTCTTCTAAACATTTTGATAGGTTATCAAGCTTGATTTCTGCTTCAGGCATTCTCGCAAAAGATGAAAATTCATCAACTAACTTTCCAATATCATCTACTTGCCTTGATATTGTTTTGGTTAAAAGTGAAATATCCTCCTTATCTGTTTTTGCATCTAAAAATTTCTTTTCTATTCTTTCAGCAGAAAGTTTAATTGGAGTCAGGGGATTTTTAACTTCATGTGCTATCTTTCTTGCTATGTCAGACCAAGCAGCGTGTTTTTCTGCTAAAATTAGAGATGTAGCATCATCTAGGGCAACAACATATCCCTCAATTTTATTGTCATTAATCTCTTTAATAACTCTAATATTAAAATTTCTTTGGTCGTCATATAATATAAAATCGTATTGAAAATTTAATAATACTTTATTAGAGGTTTCAAAATTCTCAAATATTTTTTTCCATTCAGGAAAATAAGAAAGAAAATTATCATTTATTTTAAAAGTTTTAGTATTTCTAAATAGTTTTGTTAATGTTTTATTAAATAATAAAATATTAAAATTTTTATCTAAAGAAATTACACCTATAGTTAAAAGACTTAAAATTGCCTCAATAAAAATTCTTTTTTCTTCATCTTCCTGACTTTTTGATATTAACTCATTTTGCTTATTCTCAATTTCAGAAATCATTTTGTTATAAGATGATAATAATACTTTTATCTCTTGAAATTGATCTGTTTCACTAACCTTAGCATCAAAATTCCCTTCTGATATTTTATTCGCTGATTTGATTAAGTTTGTAATTGGTTTACTAAGGTTACTTGCTAGATTAAACCCAATCAAAATTGCCACTAATATAAAACAAATGGAGAAAAGAACAAATATCATTGAATAGGTTATTTGAATTCCTGAACTTTCCTCTTCTTTCAAAGTATAAATTTCAAATGCCTCTTTTGTAGCACTAATATGATCCCAGATATTGGAATTCAAATTTCTATTAACTTGCATGTAAACATCATTTAAAAAATTTATTTTTTTATAGGCAGTAATAGAATTTTTATCTAATTGAAAAATATATACGCGATTTTGATTAACAATCTTAAATATTTCATTTGATGGCACTGAAAAATTTTTATTATTTGGATCTTTTAAACTTAAATATATATTGCCTTCAGTATTAAAAATATAAATACTTGAAATTGTTCTTAAGTTAATAAATTCACTTAAAGCTGTTCTAATTGATTGAATATTAACCTCGTTATTTTGAGAAACTTTTAATATCTCTCTCATAATTAATTGGGTATCAGATACAATTTCTGCCTGTATTTCATTTTCATAATTTCTTGCTACAATATTAGAATTTACAACCGCATCCCTTACAGCATCACCATACCAAGTTCTTAATTCTAAATTAAAGAATAATGATGTTATAATAACTAAACCAATGGCTGGCCCTAAAGCCATTGCAGCAAATAAATTTACAAATTTTATATATAATCGAGATTCATCATAACTTTTCCTTCTTCTCACTAAAATCAGAACAATTTGTCTGATAATTATGGAAATCAATAAAATGACAAAAATTACATCCGCCAATAAAAAAAATTGTAGCCTTCTTGGATCTTTTACTAGATCGTTATTTGGAAGCATTAAGTAGAATGTGATCGAAAAACTCAATATGATTAAAAAGATTAAAAAATAAAAAGATAATCTTGAAAGATGAATAGATTTAAGTAATTTTGATATGTTAAACACTGTATACTTTAGTTAGTTTTTAAATAATGATAGTAAAACTGTATAGTATATAAATTAAAATGATGAAAAATGCACTTGTAATTCTAGCTGGTGGAAAAGGAAAGAGATTTGGTCAAAAAATTCCAAAACAATTCTTAAAAATTGGGAATACAAATTTTTTAAATTATTTTATTTCAAATTTAGATTTATCAAACTTCGATATTATTAATATTTCAATAGATAAAAAATATCAAAACACTTACTTTAATCATAAAGCTATTTCTGAGAAAATAAAAATTACCTATTCAAAACCTGGACTTACAAGACAAATTTCATCTTTTAATGCTTTAAAAAATTTAAAAAAATTTAAAATTAAAAATGTATTAATACATGATGCTGCACGTCCTTTATGTAGTAATAAATTAATTAAAAAAATTATATCCAAATTAGGCAAAAATACTAATGCAATTCCATATGTTGAATATAATGACAGACAATTAATAAAAAAAAGTAAATTGGAAACAAAAGCAATTAACGTACAAACTCCTCAGGGTTTTAATTATAATTTAATATTAAAAGAACATATTAAATATAAAAATTTCGAATTTAATGATGATTCAGGGATATTACAAAAGTCAAAAATAAAGATAAATTTTATCAAAGGTGAAAAAAATAATATTAAAATTACTTACCCAGAAGATATTCAGTTATTTAATTTATACAGAAAGCCGATAACAAAATATGGTATTGGTTATGATATTCATCAAATTGACAAAAAAACCAAAAATGGATTAAAATTAGGGGGTGTTAAAATTCCTTTCTCTAAATTAATTGGTCATTCTGATGCGGACGTTGTACTGCATGCAATTTGTGATAGTATTTTTGGAGCGCTCTCTATGAGAGACATAGGTTATCACTTTCCAAACACAGACAAAAAATGGAAAAATGCAGATTCATCTAAGTTCATTATTTATTGTAGAAATAAACTTAAAGAAAAAGGGTATTCTATAATCAATCTAGATATAAATATCATAGCTGAAAAACCTAAAATTAATAAATATGTTTTAAAAATGATTAAAAATATTTCAACATTACTTCAAATTAAAAATAGCTCTGTATCTATTAAAGCAACTACAAATGAAAAAATTGGTTTTATTGGTAATGGCGAAGGAATTGCAGCCGAGTCAATAGTTCATATAACAGATGATAAAATTAGCTAATTTTTTTGTATCTTTATCTTTTGCTGGATATATTAAATTAATACCATCAGGAACCTTTGCATCTTTTTTATCAATAGTTATTTTATTTCCTATTGTTGAATACAAAATTATTTCTTTAGAAATATTTGTAGTTATTTTTTTTATAATCTTTTTACTATCTTTATTTTTTATTAATAAATTCTCTTCACACACCCAATCACATGACTCAAAAATAATAGTTATTGATGAATTCTTAGGAGTATACTTAATTTTAATATTTTATGATCAAATTAAAATAATAAATCCTTATGTAACAATAATATTAATTTTTATTTTATTTCGTTTTTTTGATATATTGAAAATTTTTCCAGCAAACATAGTAGACAGGAAACTTAAATCAGCTTTTGGTGTAATTCTTGATGATTTAATAGCAGGAATATATACAATAATAATACTTTATATTGTAAATGCCTATTATTAAAAAAGTTATAGATAAATTAATAAAAAAAAATATCTCAATTTCAGTTGCTGAGTCATGCACGGGTGGACTAATAGCAAGCACTATCACAAAATATAGTGGAGTTTCAAAAATTTTCTCTTATGGGATTATTAGTTATTCAAATAAAGCTAAATCTAAATATTTATCTGTTTCAAAAAGCAATCTCTCTAAATTTGGGGCTGTAAGTAAAGAAGTAGCTGAGGACATGATAAATGGTCTGTACAAAAATGAAAAAACAAAAATCTGCATTTCTACAACTGGTATAGCAGGTCCTAATGGTGGGACAAAGTTAAAGCCAGTAGGATTAGTGTATATTGGAATTAAAGTTAATAAAAGTAATTATATTTTCAAGAAAATATACAAAGGGAAACGATTGGACATACAGAAAAAAACTAGAGATTTTATTTTTAGTAAAATTAATCAATTAATCTAAAATTTCATCAGCACGAACTTTAAATGATTCAATCATTTTGTTTTCAATTAAAGGAAAAAAAGCTTCAGCAATTTTTTGGTGAAAAAATCTTTTAAATTCAAATTGAACATTAAAATGAATTCTTGTTTGATTTTTTTTTAATGATTCAAAAATCCAATTAGTTTTAAGGTCTTTTAAAGGTCCTTCAATATAAGTTGTACTTATTGAAAGTTTTTTTTTATCAAAAGTGACGTGAGAACCAAAAGTTTGGGGCATAAAATATTTATACCATACAACCATATCAGCATATATTTCATTTTTATTTTTTGAATGAATTCTCATTGCTGAACACCAAGGAATAAAATATGGATAACTTTCAATATCTAAAACAATATCAAAAAGTCCTTTTGCGTCGTGATCGACTATTTCCTCTCTATTTGAAGATTTCATTGAATTGAATAAAGTTTATTTTTCCTATTTTCTTGCATGATTTTAAAATCATCAGAAGCATGATAACTTGAACGAGTTAGTGGTGATGATGCCACCATTAGAAATCCTTTTGCGTATGCCATTTTTTTATATTCATCAAATTCTTGAGGAGTAATAAATTTTTCTAGCTTCGCGTGTTTCGGCGTTGGAGGTAAGTATTGCCCTATTGTAATAAAATCAACATTAGCTGCTCTTAAATCATCCATTACCTGATATACTTCTTCTTTAGTTTCTCCTAAACCAACCATTAGACCTGATTTTGTAAATATACTTGGGTTTTTTTCTTTAATTTGACTAAGTAAATTCAAGCTTACAAAGTAACGTGAACCTGGACGAATTGATGGATATAATCTTGGCACTGTTTCTAAGTTATGATTGAAGACGTCAGGTAAATTTTTTGATAAAATATCTATAGCTTCAGGTTTATTTTTAAAGTCAGGAGTTAAAATTTCAATTGTGCAACTTGGATTTAAAGATTTAATTGAATCTATTACGTTGATAAAATGTAGTGCTCCACCATCTATTAGGTCGTCTCTGTCAACACTTGTTATTACAACATGTTCTAAATTCAATTGCTTGACTGACTCAGCAATTCTTATAGCTTCACCGTGATCTATATAATGAGGTTTACCAGTTTTAATATTACAAAATGCACAAGCTCTAGTACATATATCTCCGAGTATCATAAATGTTGCATGTTTTTTTTGCCAACATTCAGCTATATTTGGACATGCAGCTTCTTCGCATACAGTTACAATTTTTTTATCTTTTAGGAGTTTATTTGTTTCTTTGAAAAATTTTGAAGTTGGTGCTTTTACTCTAATCCAACTTGGTTTTTTAGGAATTGGATTCGATTTGTTTTTAACTTTCTCAGGATGTCGTGGTCCACTCATGTGGGTTAAATAACTTCCATATCCATGCTATTCAACCATATTTGGAAGGGATCTTCCAAAATATCGCTAAAATCTTTGAGTAATTTTGCCGCAACGGCCCCATCTAGTGATCTATGATCTGCTGAAATAGTAGATTTCATTGTATGCCCTATTTCAATACTGCCAGAGTTCACAACAGGTTTTTCAATTATAGATCCAATTGCAATAATACTTGATTGTGGCGGATTAATAATTGCTTGAAATTCTGTGATTCCAAACATGCCTAAGTTTGAGATAGATATAGATCCCCCGCTATATTCTTCTGGTAATAATTTATTTTGATTAGCTTTTTTTACTAATGATTTAATTTCAGATGAGATTTCAGCTAATCCTTTTGTATCAGCTTCTTTAACAATAGGTGTAATCAATCCTTCTTTTAAAGCTACCGCAATTGCAATATCAATATTTTTATATTGGTGAATTTTACCATTGACCCAAGAAATATTTGTCTCTGGATTTTTGGCCATTGCCATTGCGCATGCTTTAACAATAAGATCATTAAACGAGATTTTGACGTCACTATTTAAATTAATTTTTTTTCTTAAATTTATTAGTTTATCCATCCTTGTTTCAATTGTAAGATAAAAATGTGGAACCTCATTTTTTGTTTGTGTTGTTCTTTCAGCAATTATTTTTCTAATACTAGAAGGCTCAATTACAGATATATTTTCATCATTAATTTGTAATTCAAAATTTTGAATATCTTTTTTTATTATCCTGCCATCAGGCCCAGACCCTTTAATAAGAGTTAGATCAATATTGTTATCTTTAGAAAATTTTTTAACAAACGGTGAAGCAAAATTAGTATTTTTTTTAGTGTTTGAATCTTTAGTTCTTTCTGATATCTGACTTTTATCTACTTCAGTATTTACATTAGGTGTTTCTAAAACTTCTTTTTTTTCTTCAATGCTTACAGTTTGATCTATATCATTATAGTCTTCTAATCTTTCATCTTTGCTACCATTGATTAGAGCAATAACAGAATTAACAGCAATTTGTTTATCTGGAGTTGTATCAATTAGATGTGTAATTTCTCCTTCATCAACCGCTTCAACCTCCATTGTTGCTTTATCTGTTTCAATTTCTGCTAATATATCTCCTGCTGAAACAGTATCACCAATATTAACTAACCACTTATTAATTATACCCTCTGACATTGTGGGTGATAATGCAGGCATTAAAACTTTAATTGCCATTTATTTTATATAACTTACTTTTTTTGCAGCATCTATAATATCATTAACTTGAGGAAGGTATAATTTTTCTAGACTCAGTGAATATGGCATTGGAACATCAGCACTATTAACTTTTATCACTGGTGAGTCTAAATAATCAAATGCATCCCTTTGAACGATATTTGCAATTTCAGAACCAACACTGCCAAATGGCCAAGACTCTTCGACAGTGATTAATCTATTAGTTTTTTTAACTGAATTTAATATTGTTTCTTTATCCAGAGGTCGTAAAGTTTGTAAATCAATAATTTCTGCATCTATATTGTATTGATCTTTTAATCTTGATGCCGCTTCTTTCGACTTTTGCAACATTATGGAATATGTGACAATCGTTAAATCTTTTCCTTCTTTTTCAATATTTGCTTTTCCAATTGGTATTGAGAAGTTAATATCATTATTAACACGACCTTTTAATCCATAAAGAATTTCATTTTCTAGAAAAATTACGGGATTTGGATCTGTTATTGCAGATCTTAACAAACCTTTTGCGTTATAAGGAGTAGATGGTGCAATGACTTTTAAACCTGGCACTTGAGAATACCAGGAAGAAAAATCCTGACTATGTTGTGCAGCAACTTGAGCCGCTGCACCATTAGGTCCTCTGAAAACAATAGGACAATTAATTTGCCCTCCAGACATGTAAAGTGTTTTTGCAGCAGAATTTATAATTTGATCAATTGCTTGCATAGAAAAATTAAAAGTCATGAATTCTAAGATTGGTCGTAATCCTTTAAATGCTGCACCAACTGCTAATCCAGTAAATCCATGTTCAGAAATAGGCGTATCTATTACTCTTTCTTTACCAAATTCTTGAAGAAGATCTTGCGTTACTTTATACGCACCTTGATACTCAGCAACTTCTTCTCCCAGTATGAAAACTTTATTATCTTTTCTCATTTCTTCAGCCATTGTGTCTCTTAGCGCTTGACGCATGGTAATTTCTTCTGAGCTTAAATTTATATCTTTTTCTATTTTAGGTGAGGGTGTATCAATAATTTGATCTTTCTTAGACTCAATTTTTTTCTCAATGTTTTTTTCAATTTTTTTTTCCTCAATCACTTTTTCTTCGGGAGATTCTTTTTTTACTTCAACTTTTTCATTTGGATCACCAATAATTGCTATAGCTTTATTTACTGGAATATTTGCTTCACCTTCATCAAATAAAAGATCAAGAACAACACCTTCATCTACGGCTTCTACTTCCATTGTTGCTTTGTCAGTTTCAATTTCTGCAATCAAATCACCAGCTTTAACATTATCCCCTTTTTTAATTAACCACTTAGACAGATTACCTTCCGTCATTGTTGGAGATAAAGCTGGCATTAAAATTTCTGTGCTCATAATTTATAAATAAACATCCGTATAAAGCTCACTGTCATTTGGAAAAGGACTATTAGTTGCAAATTCAGCTGCAATTTTTATTTCTTCTAAAGTATCTTTATTAATTTTTTCAATTTCATCATTAGTTGCAATTTTTTTCTTTAATATTTCTGCTTTAACTATTTCAATAGGATCAGTTTGCTTATAGTTATCTAATTCTTCTTTCGTTCTATATTTTGCAGGATCTGACATTGAATGTCCTCTATATCGATATGTTTGTACTTCAATAATATAAGGTCCATTTCCTTCTCTAACATATTTTCCTGCTTTATCAGCTGCTTCAATAACTGAAAATACATTCATTCCATCTACCTTCTCACCAGGAATACCAAATGCCTCTCCTCTTTTATATAAATCTAATCCAGCTGCTGCTCTATCTACAGATGTGCCCATTCCATATTTATTATTTTCAATAATATATAAAACAGGAAGCTTCCATAAAGCAGCTAAATTAAAAGCTTCAAAAACTTGTCCATTATTCATAGCTCCATCACCAATATATGTTCTGCATATATTTTTTTCTCCATTATATTTATGTGTAAATGCTATACCTGTTCCAATTGGCACTTGGGCTCCAACAATACCATGACCACCATAAAAATTATTTTCTTTAGAGAACATATGCATTGAACCGCCCTTACCAGCAGAATAACCATCTTCTCTGCCAGTCAATTCTGCCATAATACGTTTTGGATCTAATCCCCTTGCAATCATATGACCGTGGTCTCTATAGGTTGTTACAACTGAGTCATTTTTATCTATTGTCATTAATATACCAACAACAACGGCTTCTTGGCCAATATACAAATGACAAAAACCGCCTATCTTACCCATTCCGTATAGTTGAGCTGCCCTTTCCTCAAATCTTCTAATCTTAAGCATATAAGAGTACATCTTGATATAATCTGCTTTTTGAAGTTTCTTCATATGATAATCTTTAATTATAATTAGGGTGATTTTTTGTCAAATAAATCAATCTATTCTATAATTATAACTGTTTCGTTTTCTGAAGTAAATCCTGTAACTTTCCTAAATGTCTCATCTAAATAGTCCAAATCCATGGTATTTGGTTGTAATCTTTTAATTCTATCTAGGTAAAATTCATTTTCCATTTTTAAGGAAATATATTGTTCATTGTATTGAGCATTAAGATTTTTCAGACTAAAATATTTCAGTAATCCCCTCTCACCATTTACAAGAAAATAAAGAAGATAAACAAATAGAAAAAAAGAAAACAAAAAAGACAAATAAAAATAAAATTTATTTTTTAAAACTAATGATTTGTTCATTTTCTATATAAATAACATATTTAAGTTCGAGACTGTCAATTATTATTTAAGATAGAAGATCCAGCATACTTTGCTTTACCTTGTAATGCCTCTTCAATTCTTAATAATTGATTATATTTTGCCGTTCTATCTGTTCTAGATAAAGAACCTGTTTTAATTTGACCTGCTGAAACACCAACTGATATATCAGCAATCGTCGTATCTTCAGTCTCGCCAGAACGATGTGAAATTATAGTACTGAAATTATTTTCTTTAGCTAATTTAATCGACTCTAAAGTTTCTTTTAGAGTCCCTATTTGATTTACTTTAACTAAAATAGAATTCCCCGCACTCTCTGAAATACCTTTTTGTAATCTTTTTTTATTTGTAACAAATAAATCATCACCAACTAACTGAACTTTTTTTCCTATTGTTGATGTTAAATTAGACCATCCATTCCAATCATCCTCTGACATTCCGTCTTCAATAGAATAAATTGGATAAGCATTTACCAATTTTTCTAAATATTTAATCATCTCATCAGATGACAATACAATTTTTTCACCTTGTAAATCATATTTATTATTTTTGTAAAATTCAGTTGATGCAACATCAAGTGAAAGATAAATATCTTTTCCAGGTTTAAAACCTGCATCCTCCACTGATTTCAAAACAGTTTCTATGACTTCGCTTGAACTATTTATGTTAGGAGCAAATCCACCTTCATCACCAACATTTGTATTTAAACCTTTTGATTTTAAAAGTGACTTTAACGAATGAAATATTTCGCAACCATATTGGAGTGCTTCTGAAAAATTATTTGCACCAATTGGAGCAACCATAAATTCTTGAATATCAACATCGTTATCTGCATGTGATCCTCCATTAATAATGTTCATCATTGGAACTGGAAGACTCATTGTATTTTCTTTACCAAGAAAAGAATACAATTCATGACCCTCAGTATAAGCTAAACATTTTGCATAAGCTAAGCTTGCAGCAAGTGTTGCATTTGCACCTAAGTTAGATTTATTTTCCGTACCATCAAGTTCTAATAAAAAATCATCAAAAGAAGAAATATCTTCAAATGATTTTCCAACTAGTTCATTAGAAATTGTATCATTGATATTTCCTATTGCTTTCAGAACTCCTTTACCTTTGTATTTGGATTTATCATTATCTCGCAATTCTAAAGCCTCATGCACTCCAGTAGATGCTCCACTTGGAACAGCAGCTCTTCCAAAAATAGAATTTTCAATTTCTATATCGCATTCAACAGTAGGATTTCCCCTGCTATCTATTATTTGTCTTGCTTTTATATTTGTTATTTTAGGCATGGTTTTTTGCTATATCATCAAATTGTTTAAGTTGAATTAATAAATTTTTTAAATCTTTTATGTTAATCATGTTTGGTCCATCACTAGGCGCGTTGTCTGGGTCATTATGTGTTTCTAAAAATAAACCAGCTACACCAATAGATATAGCAGCTTTACATAATGAAGGAATATGCTCTCTTTGACCGCCGCTTTTATCGCCCATTGATCCTGGCTGTTGAACAGAATGAGTTGCATCAAAAATTATAGGGTATTTAAATTTTTTCATTATATCTAAACCTTTAAAGTCGTTTACTAGAGTATTGTAACCAAAAGATGTTCCTCTTTCAGTTATCATCATGTTTTTATTATTTGTAGTTTCTATCTTAGTAAAAATATTTTTAACATCAGTCGGTGATAAAAATTGACCTTTTTTAACATTAATAATTTTTTTTGTCCTACCTGCGGCTAATAATAAATCTGTTTGACGGCATAGAAATGCAGGTATTTGGATAATATCAATTATACTATCTTGATTTAATAGATTACATTGTTCCTCATTATGGACATCTGTGAGTATTGGTAAATTAAAATTAGTTTTAATTTTTTCAAAAATTTTTAATGCGTCATCAAGCTTAATACCCCTATCACTTTTAATACTTGATCTATTTGCCTTATCAAAACTAGATTTAAAAATTAAATTAATACCAATATCATCACAAATTTTATATAGCTCTTCAGCAATCATCATTGAGTGAATTTCATTTTCTATAACACATGGACCTGCAATTAAAACAAATGGTGAATTATTTGAGATAGAAAAACTTTTTAGATTAATATTAATCATTAACTGCAGCCTTTATAAATGATACAAAAAGAGGATGAGGATTTAAAGGTCTTGATTTTAACTCTGGATGAAATTGAACTCCAATAAACCATCTATGTTTTCTGCTCTCAAGCACTTCAGGTAATAATCCATCTGGTGACATACCACTGAAATAATAACCTTTGTTTTCAAATTTTGATAGAAATTTTTGGTTTACTTCGTATCTATGTCTATGTCTCTCACTAATTACTTTATTTTTATATATCGAAAAGATTTTTGAATTTTTTTTCAAAACAGCTTTATATGCCCCAAGACGCATTGTTCCACCCTTATCACTATTTTTATCTCTTTTTTCGATCTTATTTTTATTTACCCATTCTGTCATTAAACCTACAACTGATTTAGTAGTTTTCTTAAATTCTGAGGAATGAGCGTTTTTAATTTTTAGTACATTTTGTGCTATTTCAATAACAGCTAACTGCATTCCAAGACATATTCCAAAAAAAGGAATATTGTTTTCTCTCGCATATTTGATTGCATTAATTTTTCCATTAATACCGCGAATACCAAAACCACCTGGTATTAGAATTCCATTACAACCTTTTAATTTTTTCATTAAACTAGCGTTGTTTTCTTTTTCAGAATTAATCCATAGAATATCTACATCAGCAGAATTTTCTATTCCCCCGTGTACCAATGCTTCATTTAGTGATTTATAGCTATCTTTAAGATTTGTGTATTTTCCTACTACTGCAATTTTAACTTTATATTTTCTTTTTTTAATTTTTTTTTGAAGATCGATCCAAGGCTTCAAATTTAGTTTATGATTTTGTGGTTTATAACCTAATTGTTTTAGAAGAGCTTCATCCAAACCATATTTAGAATACAATGAAGGAACTTCATAAATTGATTTAGCATTTAATGCAGGAATTACGGACTCTTTTTTTACATTACAAAATAAAGATATTTTAGAAATTGAGTCCTTGTCTATTGTTTGTTCAGATCTACACATAATAATATCAGGTTGAATACCAGCATTGAGAAGCTCTTTAACTGAATGTTGAGTAGGTTTTGTTTTTAATTCACCCGCAGAACTTAAATAAGGAATATAAGTCATGTGAATTAATGCTGATGAAATATATTTATCATTTCTAATTTGTCGTATTGCTTCTAAGAAAGGTAAAGATTCAATATCTCCAACTGTTCCTCCTATTTCATAAATTGCAATATCTTCATTTTTTAAATCACTATTAATAAATGATTTTATTTCATTGGTAACATGAGGAATAACCTGAATAGTTGAGCCTAGATAATCACCTTTTCTTTCCTTCATAAGGACATTTGAATAGATTTTACCTGATGAAACACTATCTGATTGCTTAGCTGATTGATTTGTAAATCTTTCGTAATGCCCAAGGTCTAAATCTGTTTCTGCACCATCATCTGTTACATATACTTCTCCATGTTGATATGGACTCATTGTTCCAGGGTCAACATTTAAATAAGGATCTAACTTACGTATTCTAACTTTAAATTTTCTACTTTTGAGAAGTGTTGCTAAAGAAGCCGAGGCTATACCTTTTCCAAGAGATGATGCTACTCCACCCGTAATAAAAACAAAATGCATTACGGAATACCGTGATACATAATAGAACTTGTTATAGCAAGATATTATTAATTATTTTCTGGTATAGATGGCTCTTCTGAAGTTTCTTCAGTATTAATTGAAGGAAGTGACTCTAAAACATTTCGATCTGAACCAATAGAAGCAGTAATTGTGAGAACAATACTCATTATCATGAACAAACCAGCAGTTATTGCAGTTAGCCTAGAAAGTAGGTTTGCTGTACCTCGAGCTGACATTAATCCAGTTGAGGTTCCGCCACCAAGGCCCAAGCTATCGTTATCGGATCCTTGTAATAAAACTAATATAACTAAAGCAATTGCAAGTATGAGCTGTATTATTACTAGAGTTGTCATATCAGCGCTTTATATTAAATTGATTTTATTTATCAAGAAATAATTGTGTTGAATTCATCAACTTTTAATGATGCTCCGCCAATTAAACAGCCATCTACGTGATTTAATCCAGTAATTTCTTTTGAATTTGAAGACTTAACAGAACCTCCATAAAGAACCTTAAAACTTCTAAATTTAGTATCAAAATTTTTGATTAATTCGTGTACCTGATTTATTTCATCTAAGGTCGGGGTTAATCCAGTTCCTATAGCCCAAACTGGTTCATAAGCAATTAATGCATTTTGATGATTTGCTGATTTAGGAATACTATCCTTAATCTGTGTAGATAAAATTTCTTCCGTTAAGTTTTGTTCTTTTTGCTCTAAGGTTTCACCTATACAAATCACTGGTACAATATTTTCCTCAATGAGGTTTGAGCATTTAATGCTTACATTATCATTCGTTTCAGCAAAGTATTGTCTTCTCTCAGAATGCCCAACCAAACAAAAATCTATATTATTATCCTTTAGCATTGAGGCAGATAATTCTCCAGTATATGCACCCCCTTTATAAGAGGATACATCTTGTGCGCCACAAAATAAGTTTGCATTATTTCCTTTTAGTGAGTTTAAGTAAATTGAAGGTGAACAGATAATCGTACAATTATCAGAATTAACATTTAATTTTTGATAATAATCTTTTAAAAATGAATTATTTCCATTTAATTTCCAATTTGCTATAAAAATAGACGAATATTTACCAAGATTTATCATAATTACTTTTATTTATAGAAACTAATATTATAGAAGCAATAGAAATTTTATGAGATTTTTTAGAAATTCATGGATTGGAATTGGTTTAGCTATTCTATTTGGGGCTAGCTTGTTTTTCTTTAGAGGACAAGCAAGATACTCTAATTTATTTAATTCTGATAATTTTGTAGCTGATATTTCGGGAACACCTATTTCAACTACAAAATTTATGCGTTCAATGGATATGAATATCAATCAATTTTCTCAAATGATTGGAAGTCAATTAACTGGTGATCAAATTAGGAGTTTTCAAGTTCATCAAATTGCTCTTCAAAATTTAGTAAATAATGCAATTTTTGAAAATGAGTTTGAAAAAATAAATTTTATTTTAGATGACACTACAATTGCAAAGGAGACAAAAAAAAATTTTCCAGATCTTTATATAAACAATAAATTAGACGATGAAATGTTAAATACTTTCTTAAGAAGGCAAGGTTTAAAAATTGAGGATCTTGTTAACTTAATAGATTTTGAAACTAGGTCGATTGTATTTGATCAGCTTTTCTTTCAAAAGGATTATCCATTACAATTGCAAATTAATTTAAATAAGTATGATAATCAAAGTAGAGAAATAGAGTTGCTTAAAATACCTTACGATGAAATTAAACTTGAAAAATATAATAAAGACCAAATTACAAAAGATAATAATGAATTATTAGATTATTTTAATAATAACTCTGCTGCATATATGACAAAAGAAGAAAGAGATATTTCATATATATTAGTCAGTAAAAGTGATTATAGAGAAAATTTTTCACCATCAGAAAATAGTCTTAAAGAATACTATAATAACAATAAAAACTTATTTATTAATCCCGAAGAGAGAAGTTTTAAACAAATTAATTTTAAATCAAAAGAAGAAGCAGATGAGTTTAAATTAAGTGTTTCTGGAAAAACTAATGAAGAAATTATTAAATATGCAGAAGAAAATAATATAATTTTCAATGAATTTAAAAATGTTGATAGAAATAAAGTTTTGGAGCAACTTGCAAATGCAATATTTGAATTAGACAAAGGAAGTGTATCAGATGTAGTCCAAACTACCTTGGCATATCATATAATTATATTGGATGAAATTTTTCCAGAAAAAGAATTAAAATTTGAAGAAGTTAAGAATGAAATCAATAATACATTAACCAATTTTGAAGTAGGTAATTACTTCAATGAATTAAAATCAAGCCTGGACCAACAAATACTTGATGGATTTTCAATTACTGAAATAGCAGATCAAAATAATCTTAAATTAATCAATAAGAAAAAAATTTTAAACAATACTAACGAAGATGACCCTACTTTAAGTAACGTAATTTCATTTTCTTTTACACAAAATAAAGATTTTGTTAGTGATTTAGTTGACATTGATAATGATACTTCTTTTATTGTAAACATTGATGACATATATCCATCAAAAATAGAAAGTATTGATAATATCTTTGACAGTGTTTTGAATGATTTTATATTTACAAAAAAAACTGAACAAGCAGAAAATATTTTTGAAAATAATAAAGAGATCTTCACAAATATAAGTAAATTTTATGTAACTAATCCGGAAAATTTAAATTTATCTTTAAAGACTAATGATGAATTGCCAATATCTTTTAAACAAAAGATTTTTGAAACTAATATTGATAAAGTAGCTTTTGGATCAGATGAAAATGCAATTTATTTTGCTAATATTAAAAGTATAAAGATGCCTGAAGAAGGTGAAAATACTTCAAATATTAATTTAATAGGTGATTTAAAAACAGCATTTGGTAGTGAGATTATTAAGACAAAAGAAATTTCGTTCAATGATGAACTGATAAATGGTCTTTTATCTCAGTATAAATGAGTCTAGAAAAAAAAAATTTTATAAGTCAATATAACAAAGGCTTACCTCAGATATTAAAAAAAAATCTTATTGCTGATATTGAAACACCATTTTCATCATTATTAAAAATTAGTAAATCGGAAAAATATTCCTTTCTATTAGAGTCAGTAGAGGGTGGAAGTAAAAGAGGACGTTACTCATTACTTGGTTGTGATCCAGATTTAATTTGGACAGTTGAAAAAGGAAAAGCAAAAATTAAATATTTGGATCATAATTTTGATTACAAACTCGATCAAAAGCCAATTCATAGTCTTAAAGAACTTGTAAAAATTTCAAAATTTAAAAATAATGAAATTGACGTTCCTTTCCCAACACTAGTTGGATATCTAGGGTATCCAATGATTCAATATATTGAAAAAATTAAATTAAGTAATAAGGATAATATAAAAATACCTGATGCAATTTTAATCAGACCAAAAATTGTTGCAGTTTTTGATAATATTAAAGATATTATTTCCCTTATGACAGTTACGTATCCAAGTAAAAAAATTTCAGCAGAAAAAGCCTATAGAAAAAATAAATTACTTATTGATAAAACAATTAAAAAGTTAGAAAAAAGTATTTTAAAACCTGCGCAAAAGAAAAATAAAAAATCTAAATTAAAATTTAAATCAAATTTCAAAAAAGAACAATTTTATAAAATTGTAAATAAAGCAAAAGAATATATTAAAAATGGAGATATCTTCCAAGTTGTGCCTTCACAGAGATTTGAAACAAAATATAATTTAAAGGCAGTCAATCTTTATAGATCTTTAAGACGACTAAATCCATCTCCTTATCTTGTAAATCTTAACTTCGATAAAATTGGCCTTGTTGCATCTAGCCCAGAATTAATGGTACAATTAAGGAACAAAAAAGTTACGATAAGACCAATTGCAGGAACAAGAAAAAGAGGAAAGAATGCCTCTGAAGACCTTTCTTTATCTAATGATTTACTGAATGATAAGAAAGAACTTGCAGAGCACTTAATGCTTTTAGATTTAGGAAGGAACGATGTTGGTCGTGTTGCAAAAAAAGGAACGGTGAATGTTACTGAAAAAATGATTATAGAATACTATTCTCATGTAATGCATATTGTTTCAAACGTTGAGGGAAAAATAGAAAATAATTTAGATGCTCTAGATTCTTTAATGGCTGGATTTCCAGCGGGTACAGTTTCTGGTGCACCAAAAATAAGAGCGATGGAAATCATAGAGGAACTTGAAAATTTAAATAGAAGTTTTTATGCTGGTTGTATGGGTTATTTTGATTCTAATGGAGACATGGATACTTGTATTAGTTTGAGGACTGGGCTTGTAAAAGATAATAAATTATACATTCAGGCTGGTGCTGGAATAGTTTATGACTCAGTCCCAAAAAATGAACATCAAGAAATTTTGAATAAAGCTGGTGCTTTAATGGCAGCTGCAGAGGATTCATACAAATTCGATATATGATATTACTGATAGATAATTATGATAGTTTTACTTACAATGTAAAACACTACTTATTAGATTTAAATCAGAAGGTTGTTGTTTTTAGAAATGACAAAATTTCTATAAATAAAATTCGTAAATTAAAACCTAAATCAATAGTTATTTCACCAGGTCCGTGCACACCAAATGAAGCTGGAATAAGTCTTAATATCGTTGCAGAATTATCAAAACAATTTCCTATACTTGGCATTTGTTTAGGACATCAAACTATTGGTCAAGCTTTTGGAGGTAAAATCATTAAATGCAAAGAAATCATGCACGGAAAAGTTGATACAATTAATCACTTTGGACACTCTATATTTAAAAATGTAAAAAGAAAATTTAAAGCAACTAGATATCACTCTCTTATAATTGATAAAAGAACTATGCCTAAAGATTTTTTAATTACTGCTGAAACAAATAATAAGATTATAATGGGTATTGCACATAAAAAATTACCAATATTTGGACTACAATTTCATCCAGAAAGTGTAGGTACTGATATGGGTAAAATTATTTTAAAAAACTTTTTAAACTTAGCAAAATGATAGATCAAACTTTAATATTAAATAAAATTCTCGAACAACAAAATCTGAATATTGAAGAGAGTATGTATATATTCAATAAAATTATGAGTGGAGAATTAGATGATATTAAAATTACATCAATACTAATTGGTTTAAAGTTAAAAGGTGAAACAAAAGAAGAAATTATCGGTGCAGCCAAAGTAATGAGAGAGAAATCTCTAAAAATAAACTCTCCTGAAAATACAATTGATACGTGTGGCACTGGTGGAGATATGAAAGACACATTAAACATATCAACAAGTGCAGCAATAGTTGCTGCAAGCGCTGGCGTTACTATAGCAAAGCATGGTAATCGTTCGGTTAGTTCAAAATCAGGTTCTGCAGATATGCTAGAAAATATAGGTTATAAGATTACAAATAATGTAGAAGATTTAGAAAACTCATTATCCAATAAAAATTTTTGCTTTTTATTTGCTCAAAATCATCATTCTGCCATGAAGAATGTAATTAATGTTCGTAAGAATTTAGCTACACGTACAATTTTTAATTTATTAGGCCCTCTTACAAATCCTGCTAAAGCAAGTAAACAGCTTCTAGGTGTCTATTCAAGAGATTTAGTTTCTATGCATTGTAATTGCTTAAAAGAACTTGGTTCTGAAAAAGCTATGGTTGTTCACGGATTGGATGGTTTAGATGAAATAAGTTTATCAGATAATACTCTAATAAATGAATTGAAAGATAATAAAGTTCTGGAATATAGTTTTGATCCAAGAGACTATGGTTATGATTTAATTAAATTAGAAGATATAAAAGGTGGAGATCCAGAATATAATGCAAATTGTTTTAATAAAATGATTAATGGTGATTATAGAGAATTTCAAATGATTGTAGAAATAAATGCAGGAGCGGCAATATATTTATCCAATTTAAGAAATAATCTTAAAGAGAGTTTTGATTTAGCAAAAAAAACAATTGAGGAAGGAGTTACAAAAAATTTTGTAAATTCACTAATTAATGAGTAATATACTTCAAAAAATTTGTGAAGATAAATCTAAAGAATTAGAAGAAACAAAGAAAAGATGTTCTTTTAAAACATTAGAAAAATTAATTTCCTCAAAATTAGAGAAACGTGAATTTAAAGAAAAATTACTTTCAGCTCAAAAAAATAAAAAAAATTTTATAATTGGCGAAGTAAAAAAACAAAGTCCAAGTGCAGGTGAAATAATTTCAGATTATAAACCAGAAGATATTGCTATTTTATATGAAAGATCAGGTGTTGGAGCATTATCGATTTTAACAGAAAGTAAATATTTTTTAGGCAATATTGATCATTTGTCTCTGGTTAAAAACAAAACAAATTTACCTATTTTAAGAAAAGATTTTATTATTGATAAATATCAAATTTTAGAAAGTAAGATTTATCAAGCAGACTGTATATTGTTAATTTTATCAATATTATCAGATGATCAGGCAATAGAATTTATAAATTATGCAAATGAATTAAAATTAGATTGTATTATAGAGGTTCATGATGAAGACGAACTGAAAAGAGCAATTAAATTAGACTACCCTGTTATCGGAATTAATAATAGAAACCTTAAAAGTCTTGAAATCAATTTAAATAACTCAATAAATTTGAATCAAAATTTAACAAATGATTATATTTTAATTGCAGAGAGTGGAATTAAAACTTCTGATGATATAAAAAAATTTAATTCAACAGGAATTTATAATTTTTTAATTGGAGAAAGTTTGTTAAAATCTAAAAACAAAGAAAAGAAAATTGGAGAATTACTTTTAAATGAGTCATATTAATAAAAAAGGAAATCCTTATATAATTGACATATCAAATAAAGATGTCACAGAAAGATTAGCAGTTGCCTCAGGTGAAATTAAATTTGATAAAGAAACGTATAAAAAAATAAAATCATTTGAAACTAAAAAAGGGAACCTTGAAAAAACTGCAATTATTGGTGGAATTATGGGAGCAAAAGAAACTTCAAGATTGATACCGCTTTGTCATAATATTCCAATCGATCACATAAATATTGAGGTTATAAAAAATGATAAAAAATTAAGTCTTATTGTCAAAAGTACAGTTAAAACAAAAGCAAATACTGGTGTTGAAATGGAGGCATTAACCGCCGTTACAATTAGCTGTCTTACTATTTATGATATGTGTAAGTACTTAAATAAAAAAATTAAAATACAAAATATACATCTATTGTCAAAAACAGGTGGTAAATCTAATATTTAACTGACTGAAAAATAAAGATATTATATTTGTTCTTGTTTTGATCCTAAAGAACATATATAGAACGATTATGCTTACTAAAAAACAAAAAGAGCTATACGATTATTTAAAAAATTACATTTCAAGTAATGAAATTTCCCCTTCTTTTGAGGAAATGAAAAGTGCAGTTAATCTGAAATCAAAGTCAGGTATTCATAGATTAATAACAAGTCTAGAAGAAAGAGGTTTTATTAAAAGATTAAAGCACAAAGCAAGAGCAATGGAAATTATTAATAAAGATAATATTGATAATAAAAATTCTTCGTCGAATAGCATTAATATACCATTAATAGGTGCAATAGCTGCAGGTGAAGCAATAGAGGCTATTGAAAATGCTGATGAATTTGTTTCAGTGCCCTCCTCAATGACATCACCAAATGCTAAATATTTTGGATTAAAAGTAAAAGGTCTATCTATGATAGATAAAGGAATATTTGACGGTGATATTGCTGTGATAAAAAAGACAAATAATGTTGAAAATGGAAAAATTGCAGCTGTTATTACACAAGATAACGAGGTTACTCTAAAAACTATTAAATTTGATCGAAATAAGGTTTTGTTAATTCCTGCTAATCAAAGTTTTCAGACAAAGGAATATGAAGCAGGTGAAATCCAAGTCCAAGGGACTTTATCTGGTATTATAAGAAAATATAATTAATAGTTTGTCTTAATATTAAGATGACTATGTTACAAACACGATTTGCACCCTCTCCTACTGGCAATCTACATCTTGGAGGTGCTAGAACTGCTTTAATTAATTATATTGTAAGTAAGAAATCAGCATCATCTAAATTTTACTTAAGAATTGAAGATACAGATCATGAAAGATCAAAACAAGAATACACAGATAACATAACTAATTCATTAAAATGGCTTGGGCTTAATTGGGATGAAGAAATTCAAGTTCAATCTAAAAGATCATCAAGGCATCAAGAAATTGCTAGAGAATTACTTCAAAAAAAACAAGCTTTTAAATGCGTATGTTCTGAAGAAAAAATAGCTAGCCAAAGAAAGTTAATTAAAGAAAATAAAAATTATTCTAAAAAAATATGTACTGAATGTAAAAATGATAATGATATTCAAAGTAGAGATGAAGGTTTTGTAGTTAGATTGGATGTACCGGATGAAGGCAATTTAAAAATTAAAGATACAATTCAGGGAGACGTTACAGTAGAAAATATAGAGTTAGATGATTTTATTTTACTAAGAAAAGATCAATCACCAACGTATATGTTATCTGTAGTAGTGGATGATCATGATTTAGGAGTCAATTATATTATTAGAGGTGACGATCATTTTATTAATACTTTTAGACAATACTACATATATAAATTTATGAATTGGGATATACCTCAATATGCTCATATTCCTCTTATTCACGGAGAAGATGGAACAAAATTATCAAAAAGACATGGTGCCGTAAATATTTTAGATTTAAAAAAAGACGGTTATTTAAAAGAAGCAATTATTAACAATCTTATACTTTTAGGTTGGTCAAATAACCAAGAGAAATCAGAAACTATTGAATTAGAGGAAATAATTGAAAATTTTGAAATATCAAATTTATCTAAATCATCTAGTATATTTAGTTTTGATAAATTAGATTTTTTTAATAATTTTTATTTAAGAAAAGAAAACGGAATAGAAAAATTCATAAACTTTTGTGAAAGTGATCTTGAATTAAATAAATATCTACAAAAAGATGAGACAAAAATGAAAAATATTTTTAATGTTTATAAAAAAGATATGAAAAAACTAAGTGATTTGAATGATACAATTAAAGTTTATTTTGATGAAAATTATAAAATAAATAAGACAGGAAAATTGACCTCAGAATTTAATAGTATTTTTAAAGAATTTTTAAATTTAATTGGGGAAATAAATGATTGGAATAGGGATAATATTCAAAATGTCATAAATGATTTTTTAAAGAATAATAAAATTAAATTCCCTGTTTTAGGTAAACCAATAAGATTTTTACTAATAAATTCCTATCAAGGGCCTTCAATTTCTGATATTTTTGTAATATTAGGTAAAAAAGATACTATTGATAGATTAAATCAATATAGAGATAATTAAATATGGCTGATTACGAGGATAAAAAAGTTAACGATAAACAGTTTACTCTATTCAACAATGAGAGTGGTAAATCGTATCAAATTCCACTTATTGAAAGTAAAGATGGTCCGAATGTTTTGGATATTCGTAAACTTTATCAAGAAACAGGTTTATTTACTTTTGATCCAGGTTTTACTTCAACTGCATCATGTGAATCTGGAATAACATATATAGATGGTGAAAAAGGAATTCTTCGTCATAGAGGCTATGATATACACGATTTGGCATCTAAAAGTGAATTTCTTGAAGTTTGTTATCTTTTACTGCACGGTGAATTACCGTCTCCTGAAGACAAGCAGAAATTTACAGATGTAATAACCAATCATACAATGTTGCATGAGCAACTAGTAAATTTATACAGAGGTTTTCGTAGAGATGCGCACCCTATGGCAATTATGGTAGGTGTTGTTGGCGCCCTTTCCGCCTTTTATCATGACAGTACTGATTTTTCAGACATAAATCAAAGAATGATAGCTTGTCATAGATTAATAGCAAAGATTCCTACAATAGGTGCAATGGCTTACAAATATTACATTGGACAACCATTTGTTTATCCAAGAAATGATCTTTCTTATGCAGAAAATTTTTTATACATGACATTTTCTGTACCAACAGAAGATTACAAGGTGAGTCCAAAAATTGTAAGAGCAATGGATAGATTTTTTACTTTGCATGCTGATCATGAACAAAATGCATCCACCTCAACTGTAAGATTGGCAGGTTCATCTGGTGCAAATCCTTTTGCTTGTATTGCTGCTGGTATTGCATCTTTATGGGGACCAGCTCATGGTGGAGCCAATGAAGCAGTAATTAAAATGTTAGAAGAGATTGGTGACGTATCAAATATACAAAAATTTATTGATAAAGCTAAGGATAAAAATGACTCTTTTAGATTAATGGGTTTTGGACATAGAGTTTACAAAAACTATGATCCAAGAGCCACTGTGATGAAAGAAAGTGCTCATGAGGTTTTAGAAGAGTTAAATATGCAAGATGATCCATTGCTAAAAATTGCAATAGAATTAGAAAAAATAGCTCTAAAAGATGAATATTTTATTAGTAAAAAATTATTTCCAAATGTAGATTTCTATTCAGGCATAATTCTAAAAGCATTAGGTTTCCCTACAAGTATGTTTACTGTGCTATTTGCAATAGGAAGAACAGTAGGATGGATATCACAATGGAAAGAAATGATAGAAGATCCTATTAATAAAATTGGCAGACCTCGTCAATTATACACTGGTTATAAAGCTAGACCTTATCAAGTTGAATCTTCTAGAGAAAAAAAATCAATTTTTAATTGGCTTTGGAAGAAGGATTAATTAACTTATTTATACGATTAACACTCACATCATAAGGACTAAAATCATTAACAATTTCTTTAAGATACATATTAATTGAGTTGATTTGAGTTTCTTGTTTTTTTCTATCATTCAATAAATTTAAAAAAATATTTAATAATTTTTTTTCATTTAAATTTGAGTTAACAACTTCTGGAATAATCATTTGGTTACTTATAATATTTATTAGATTTGCATATTTCACTCTTACAAAAGGCTTAATTAAAATTTCTGTGAAATAATTAAGTTTATAGATTACTATTTGAGGAATATTCCTTTTGGCGATTTCTAAGGAGGCAGTACCAGAGCAAGTTATACTTATGTAAACATCTTCATAATATTCGTCAAATTTACTTATATCAGTTGAGATTATAGTCTCAGTTTTCCATTGCTTAGTAATTTCTTTAATTAAAGATGCAAGATGAGGCAAAGTTGGAATAAATATTTTATAATTTAGATTACTGTTAGATATATATTTTTCAATATAACTAAAATATTTCATAAGTTTTAATACTTCATTTTGTCTACTACCCGGTAAAAAAGAAAGGTATCTATTTGTTCCTTTATTTTCTCTTTTTTTTATATGAAAAATTGGATGCCCAATAAAAGTTTTATTTAGATTATCAAAATTAAAATATTTTTTTTCAAAATTAAACAATAAAAAAATTTCATCAAAAATATTTGCAAATTTCTTTGACCTATATGATCGCCAAGCCCAAACAGTTGGAGCAACTACATGTATTATTTTATTCTTATAATTGGATTTTCTTAATTGGTTCACAAGGTTATAGTTAAAATCTGGTGAGTCTATAGTTAAAACTAAATCATACTCATTTTTAATAATATAGTTTTTTATTCTTCTTATCATTTTTAAATATTTTGAAATTGAAAGTATTATTTCGAAAAGCCCTATAGATTTAAATTCTGATAAATCATAAATTTTATTAGAAATATATTTTTCAGATTGTTTGCCACAAACTCCATCGAATTGGTATTTATCTATATTCATTCTTGATAAAATATTTGAACAAATATTTTCACCAGATTGTTCCGTACAACAAACAAAAATTTTTATTTTTTTCAATTTAGATCAACTGATGAGATGAATAAGTTATTTTGACTAGCATAATCAATAATTTTTTTCTTATCTAAAATTAAACACTTATTTTTTTGCAAAAATACACCTTCATAATTATATTTTTTTAAATTTTTCATTGTATCTAATCCAATTAAAGGAATATCAATTAGATTACTCTGGTTTTGTTTTGAAAATTTAAATAACACACCTTTATCATCTTTTCTTTTATATTCTTTACATCTTTTTAACAATTCATCTGTTCCTTCTATAGCTTCTAATCCCAAAACTAATTGATTTTGAATTATCATAGCCTGACCAACATCTAATTTCTTGTAAATTTGATATATTGATTTTGCTTTTTTTAAATTTAGAATTGCATTTTTAGAAGGCTTGATTTTTGTTAAATTTATTTCAGTTGAAAATAATTCCTTGCAATATTTTGTCCAATTAAAAAAAATATATCCTTTAGTTTCAAAGTATTTTTTCAAACTCATTAAAAGATTGTTGTCACCTTTTTTTTCTAAAAGAAGACTTTTAGCAAGTAACAATGTCGGCAAATCAAAACCTAAATCTTTAATGCCAGGTCTTTTTATACTTCCAGCAAATATTATATGTTTTATCTTATTTGAATCTAAAACTTTAAAGATTTTTTTTACTGACAAGATATCTAAATCTACAACATGTTGGTTGTTATAAAATTTATTATTTTTATTATTTAAAGATAAAAATGTAACATCGTAATTTTTATTTAATAGTGATTTACCAATATATAGAGGCAAATTACCATCCCCAGCAATTATTCCTATTTTAATCATTTTCAAAAGTGGTAATACCTCTTTTTGAATTTGAATTCAGAAATTCAATCACTTCTCTAATTTCTAAAATTTCAGAAGATTCAACAAAATTATTTTTAATATTATTTTCAATTGTATCATTTTTATCAAAAATTATATGTATGAGATTTTTAACTTCATTGATTGCATTAGATGTTAACCCTTTTCTTTTTAAGCCAATTAGGTTTAAGCTTTTCAAATTTTCTCTTATTCCAGTATACAAACCATATGGAATGATATCTTTTTCAACACCACTCATACCACCAATCATCGCATATTTTCCTATTCTAACAAATTGATGAATTGCTGAATTACCTCCTAAAATTGCATTATTATCAATTTCTACATGCCCAGCAAGAGTAGCATTATTAGCTAAAATTACATTTGATTTAATTATACAATCATGAGCTACATGCGAACCCACCATAAATAAACAATTGTCAGCTATTATTGTATTCAAACCTCCGCCATATGTACCTGGATTTACAGTCACATTTTCTCTGAATTTATTATTGCTTCCAATTTTAAGAAAGGATTTTTCATTATTGTATTTTAAATCTTGTGGATCAGAGCCTATTGAACAAAATGGATAAAAGGTATTATTATTTTCTATATTTGTTTGCCCAGTAATAGAAACATGGGAAATTAAATTGTTATCTTTTCCAATTTTAACTCCATCTCCAATAATACAATAAGGACCAATATTACTTGTTTCATGGATTTCTGCTTTTTTTGAAATAACAGCTGATGGATGTATCATATAAATAATTGTAATAAATTATTAAAATATAACTTTAAATAAATAATATATTTCGGATTATTACTTATAAGTAATCATAGCTGAAAACTCTGCTTCACTAACTTTTGTATCTCCTTTAAAGCAAGAACCCCAAAATTTATAAACATCCCTTACTCTATTAATAAATTTTACCTCAAATAATACATCCTCATTTGGCAGAATAGGTTTTCTAAATTTTGCTTTATTTACACTCATAAATAATACTGATTTATCTTTAAATTCTCTAAGTTTATATGATACAACTACACCTGCAGTTTGAGCCATAGCCTCAACTATGATTACACCTGGAACTATTGGGCTACCAGGAAAATGTCCTTTAAAAAAGTATTCATCTTCAGAAAATGTCTTTTGTGATCTACCATGTTCACCAGGAATAATTATTTCGCAAGTATCAATAAATAGAAAAGGATCTCTGTGTGGAATCAATTCTTTAATTTCATGTATATTTAACTTCATTTTTTTATAGTATTCATGATTACTTCTTTTTTCCATAATTTAATATCTTTAGCAGGGAAACCAGCAACTATTTTATTATCTGAAATATTTTTTGTCACTCCACTCTTAGCAGCAATTGTAACATTATGACCTATAGTTAAATGACCGGATACACCAGCTTGACCACCTATCACAACTTTATTTCCTATTTTGGTACTTCCAGCCACACCTACCTGTGCAGCTATAACAGCAAAATCTCCAATAACAACATTATGAGCTATTTGTATTAAATTATCTAAATTAGAATATTCTCCAATTATTGTTGATTCAAATACAGCTCTATCAATTGTTGTATTTGATCCAATAGAAGAATTTTTACCAATAATAACATTTCCACTATGATTAATTTTTTGTTTTGTTTTCATTTCAAAACCAAATCCCGTACCTCCAATCCTTGCTCCTGATTTTATAGTACAATTTTCCATTATAACAGCATTTGATATGGAAACATTATCATGAACAATTACATTTTTGTTAATTATAACATTTGGACCAATACTTGAATTTGAACCAATGTATACATTTTCAAAAATTTCTGTATTGTCATCAATTGTAGAAAAAGGGTTAATTTGAACATTATTATTTATTTTAGCTTTGGGACTAATGATTGAGTATTTTGAAATGTGTCCATTTGATTTTAATTTTTGATCATTAAATATATTACTTATTAAAGCTAAGGCTAAATATGGATCGTCAACAATTATGGGTTTGCAATTTTTTGGTAAAAATTTTACAAATTTATTTTCTATTAAACAAGCTTTAGCCCTAATATTTATGAGTTCATTTAAATATTTTTGATTTGAGAAAAAAGATAAATCTTCCTTTGAAGCATTGATTATTGACTTTATGTTTAAAAATAATTCCTGATTTGAAATATTAGATTTAACTTTTAAAGAATTTTTTTCTAATATATTTTTAATTTCTAAATACTTAATTTTCTTCAAAGTCATTATATTCCAATAAAATATTTATTTCGTTCAATTGTTTTTTTATTAATTCTGTAATATCTATAGAGCTTGAAGCAATCAAATAGTTATTTGAATCTAAAATTAATTCAATTTCATTATTAATAGCATAATTTTCAAGTAATTGAATTATTTCATTTAATAAAACTTCTCTCATTTTATTAATTTGTTCTTTGTAATGTAAGTTAAATTCATTAACTAAAATAGAAAATTTGTTAAATTCATCATTATAATTATCAATCTGAATATTAATTTCATTCTGATTGAGAATTAGCTTTGAATTTTCTATTTCGTCAAAATTTTTTTTTAGTTCCATCTCTCTTTGTTCAAATAGATTTAAAAATTTTTGTTGACTAATTTCTAATTTAGTTACTGTATCAATAAATTTTTGGTTATTATCTATTATATTTTGAATATCTACTACAACCACAGATTGGGCAATTAAAACTGAAGAAAAATTTACAATACATAAAAAAAAAATATAATTAAATATTTTCAATCTATATTTCCTATAGAGAATAAAAACATTCTTTTAATATCATAATCTTCTTCCATAATTGGAAAGCCCCAAGTTAAACCAATTGGACCAATTGGAGAATAATATTTAATTCCAAAACCAGCAGATGATCTCAAACTATTATCGCTGTTTGTTGGAGTTGTTTTATTCTCCCAGATTAAACCATAATCATTAAATAAATTAAGAAATATGGGAAAATTTGAATTATTTGATATTTCAAAAGAATAATCAAGTTTGGATGCTATAATATTATTACCTCCGATATATGAAGTTCTCGAATTACGAGGACCAACACCATAAGAATCAAAACCTCTTAACCACCTACCTCCTAAAGCAAATTTATTATCAGTTAAGATATCATTATTATTTAATGAAAAAATATTTCCAAATTTCGTTTGTATTGAAAATATTTTAGTTTTTGAAAAATTGTAATATTTTTTTAATGTAATTAAGTTTCTAATATAACCATTAGATGAACTTGTGGGTGTTTCAATAGTATTGTTGAAATTAAAATAATTTCCATTATTTTTAACAAATCCTGGATTTAAAGATGAATAAATAAAATTATTTTTCACCAAAAAACTTGCATTTGAACCTGAAGAATCAAGTATAGATTGGGCAACAGTATTAGAATTAGTAATTTTATAATCTTTTAAAACGTATTCTAGGTCAAAATTATGATAAAAGTTTGAATTAATTTTATATCCAATACCAAAACCAGAACTAAAAGAATCAACCTTGTAAGAGCTAGAAGTTGAGAAATCTTTTTGTTTGTAATTAATTTTGTAACTAATATCAGCTTCATTTTCATAAGAAAGCCTATCTGTAGTTATAATTTTAAGCTCATTATTATCTTCTGAAGTATTTATAAGTGCATCTAAAGATCTTCCTGTGCCGTAAAAATTTCTCTCTCTTAATCCTGTTACAATTGCAAAACCATCTATGGTTCCAACAGATAGACCAGCATTAAAACTACCAGTTTGCTTTTCTTCAACTTCAATTATTAAATTATTTAAATTTTCATCAACTTTTTCTTCTTTTATATTTACTTTTTCAAACAAATTTAATGATTGAAGTTTTTTTCGCAAATTATCTATTTGTATTCTATTGTAAGAGTCACCTTCAATAATATTTAATTCTCTTCTAATAACGTAATCAAAAGTTCTATTATTACCTACGATATTAATTTGTTTAGTGTATTGAGGTGTTAATGGGTGGATTTCAAAAAAAATCTTTACATAATTATTTTCAATTTTGTCAGAAATATTTATTTCAAAAAATTCAACTCCACTTTCAATTATGGTTGTTGATATATTATCTTTAAATTCTCTGATTTTTTCCAAAGAAAAGTAATCTTGATTTGATAGAAAATTAATTTTCTTTGATTCTATATTATCAGATATAACTTGATTTAAAATTCCCTTATCATCAGTAATAAAAATATCAGATAAATAAAAGATATCACCCTCATTAATATTAAAATATAAATTAACTTTATTGTTCTGAAGATACTCTATTTTAAAATCAGCATCTGCATTTAGATATCCATTATCTTGATAATAATTTAAAATTTTATATTTATCTCTTTCAACTGTTAGTGGTTTAAAATTATTATTTGCAAAAATATTAGTTAAAGATTTTGTTTTAGAAACTATGATATCTCTAAGTTCTTGTGCAGAGACTGCATCGTTACCAGTTATGATAATCTGATTTATTTTCGTAATTTCACCTTCATTTATATTAAAAGTGATATCTACAGTATTTTGTTCTTGATTGAATTTTTCATAATATTCAATTTTAACATTATTATAACCAAAAGATTCATATATTTCTTTAGTTTCTCTTATAAATAAATTTATAGATGTGTTATTAAATTTTGTAAACTCTAGATCATCTACAATTGATAGTAATTCTTCTTTTTTGAGTCTATCATTATTTTTGAATTTAATTTTATCTATAATAGGATATTCTTTAACTATTATGATGTATTTATTTTCATTAAATTCTATTTCAACATTAGAAAATAAATCAGAATCATTTAAAGTTTTAATTATTTCATTACTATAGTCTTTATTTGTATCTGTAGGGATCTCACTTAATAATGAAAGAATTACATCCGAGTCAGTATATTTATTACCTTGGATAATTATTGATAACTCATTAGAGAATAAATTTTTTGAAAAAAATAAAATAAAAAATAAAATAAATGATATATGCTTAAGATATTTCAAGTTTATTTTCAATTTCCTCATGATATTTAATTATATCTTTAATAGTGTTTACAGGAGAATACAAATTTAAAGATGTTACTTTTTTAATTATCTTGTAAATATCTGTATATTTTATCTTGCCATTTTTAAATAAATTTACAGCATACTCATTTCCAATATTAAATTTGATTAAATTTTGTGGTTTATTTTTATCTATTTGTAAAAAAAAATTATATATCGGGAAAATATCTTTTTTTACTTTAAAAAAATTCAAAGAATCATAATTTTTAATTAAAAATTTAGTATTTTTATTCATTTCAAAAGATTTTTTTTGATATAAAAAATTCATAATTGGTATTTTCATATCATTATTAAATAGATTAAAATGTGATACATAATTATTATATTCAATGATAGAATGGACTAATGCTTCTGGATGAATAAGTATATCTATTTTATCAAAAGAGATATCAAACAAATAATGAGCCTCAATTAATTCTAAACATTTATTTACTAAAGTTGCGGAATCAATACTGTTTTTATAACCCATTTTCCATTTAGGATGATTAATAGCTTCTGAAAATTTTATATTTTCAAGAGAATTATATTTTCTTTTATAGAATGGACCACCAGAAGCAGTAAGGATGATATTATGAATAGACTTATTTTCATATTTATTTTTACTGAAAAAATCAAAAAGTGAAAAATGTTCACTATCTAATGGAAATATATTGGTTTTTTTAAAATAATTTTTATTTTTAAAAATATGACCTGCAGATACTATTGCCTCCTTACTAACTATACCAAGATTTTTTGTATTAAGAATAATACTTTCTAAAAAATTTAAAGATTTATAACCAGATATTGCTAAGATACTTAGATCTGATTTACTTGACTTTAAATAACTTAATAATTCATTAAAATTTAAGATTTTAGTATTATCAATTTTATAGTTAAAGTTTGTAATTTTTTCAGAGTCATACAAAAAAGCGTATTTTGGTTTATATTTCTTTATTTGTTTTTTTAAGAGTTTTAAATTTGATTTAGCACAAAGCAAATTAATTTTTAAATCTATAAAGTTACTATCAATTAGTTCTAATGTTTTTTTGCCTATAATTCCTGTACTTCCAAAAATATTTATTTTCATAGAATAAAATTAATAGATATAGAATAAAAAATAATAGAAAATAAAAAACTATCAAATCTATCAAAAACTCCACCATGACCAGGGATAAATTCACTTGAATTTTTTAAATTATTCTTCCTTTTATAATAGGACTCTACGATATCACCAATAAAAGCAAATAAAATTGTTAATAGTATAAAAGCAATATAACTATAATTTATATTTGTTTTCAAACTGTACAAAAAAAGTAGGCTTAATATTATAGATAATGAAAAACCTCCAAGTAAACCCTCTAAAGTTTTATTTGGACTAACATTAATTAATTTATTCCTACCAAATAATTTACCAGTAATATATGAAAATATATCAAATGTAATAACTATTAAAATAAATAAATTAAAGATTAAATAATTATCATTATTAAAATCAATTAATAAAAAAAATATAAAAGAAGAAAAGATGTAAAGTAATGGTATTACTTTGTAAATTCTGAAGTAAAATAAAACCTCTAAAGCTATTAATATATAAATAAGAAAAATTAAATAAAATACATAAGAAAAATTTATATATAATATAACTAAATATGTAATAACAAAAATAATTGAAAACAATAATCTTAATAAAAAATTTTTATAAGCCATACTTTCTTTGGATTTTAAAAAATTTTTTAATAATATTTAAATATTCTTTTTCAGAAAAATCTGGCCATAAAGTTTCTGTAAAAAATAATTCAGTATAAGTTAAGTTATACATAATAAAATTACTCAATCTTTGATAGCCTCCCGTTCTGATTAAAATATCTGGATCTGGAATTGATCCTAAATAGAATAGTCGATTTAAAACTTTATCATTTTTGTAATTAATTTTAATATTTTTTTCATTTATATTTTTTAGAATATTTTTGATTTCGTCTTTAAAACCATAATTAAATGCTATATTCAAATTAATAGATTTATTTTTAGAGGACAATTTTTCAATTTTTTCAAAAATTTTAATTATTTTAGTTGGTAAGTTTTCTCTACTACCAAATATTTTAATTTTTACGTCGTTTTCCTTTATAAGTTCATCAAACATTTTTTCGAAATTCTCATAAATTATTTTATAAATAATATTTATAGATGTTCTATTAAAATTTTCAGAAGATAAAGCAAATATTGTTAAATAACGTAATTTTAAAGATAGAGAGTATTTAACTAGATTTCTAATATTTTCAAAACCTTTATTGTATCCATGAATATTTGTTTGATTATTATTTTTAGCCCATCTTTTATTACCATCTAGTATTAAAGCTATATGGTCTAATTTATTAAACAAACCTATACTTTCAAAATATCAATTTTTTTTGTTTCTAATATTTTGTCAATTTTATCTATATGATTGTCTGTAATTTTTTGTATTTCATTAATTTTTCTTTTAAGTTCATCTTCTGATAGATTCTCATTCTTTTTTTCATTTTTGGAGTTTTCAATTAAATCTCTTCGTATATTTCTAACAGTGACTTTTGAATTTTCAGCAAATTCAGATGCTATTTTAATTATCTCTTTCCTTCTTTCTTCACTTAATTTTGGAATTGGAAGTCTTATTATTTGACCATCTGTTTGAGGATTTATACCAAGATTAGATTCTGTAATTGAATTTTCAATTTGTTTAATTAGAGATGAGTCCCAGATCTGAATTGTGATAGTACTAGCATCTTGGACTGAAATGTTTCCAAGTTGATTTAATGGAGTTTTTGCTCCGTACGCATCGACATATATATTATCTAACATTGAAGGATTAGCTCGTGAAGTCCTTAATGTATTTAATTCTTTTTCAAAATGTGTAACTGCTGAATTCATTTTATTATCTATATCGTTCATATTTTAACTTATTTTACTATATGATCCTTTTTGATTCAAAACATTAATTAATGAGTTTTTTCTAAAAATATTAGTTATATAAATTGGTATTTTTGTTTCCTTAGCTAAGCTTATTGCTGTTAAATCCATAACATTCAAATTCTTACTTATAACATCAGAGTATGAAATTTTTTTAATTAATTTTGCGTTTTTATATTTTATAGGATCTTTATTGTAAATACCATCAACCTTTGTAGCTTTAATTATTAACTTGCAATCCAATTCAGATGCTCTCAGTGTTGCAGCTGTATCAGTTGAGAAAAAAGGATTCCCCGTTCCAGCAGCAAAAATTACTATTCTATTTCTTTCTAAATGCCGTATGGCTCTTCTCCTTATGTATGGTTCAGCAATTTGTGACATTGTGATAGCCGATTGAACTCTTGTTGGAATATTAATTTTTTCAAGACTGCTCTGTAAAGATAATGCATTCATAACAGTTGCTAACATACCCATATAATCAGATGTAGATCTATCTATTCCCTCTGATGAGCCCTTAATTCCCCTAAAAATATTTCCTCCTCCAATAATAAGACAAATTTGAAAGTTTTTTTTATAAACATTTTTTATTTCATTTGAAATTTTATTTATTGTGGAAACATCTATCCCATAATTTGAAGATCCCATTAATGATTCTCCAGAAATCTTTAAGAGAATTCTATTTTTCATTTTATAAAGTTATTATCTCAAATGATTTTAATTTAAAGTCTGTTTTTGAATATTCCTCTATAACTTTTTTAATAGTTTTATCTTGATCTAAAATATATGATTGATTTAATAGAGTTACTTCACTATAGAACTTTTTCATTTTACCTTCTAAAATTTTATTGACTATATTTTCAGGTTTCCCAGAACTTAGAATTAATTCTTTTTGAATGTTTTCTTCTTTTGTTACAAGAGATTTATCCAAATCATCAGTATCTAAAGACTCTGGTTTCATAGCCGCTATATGCATACATAAGTTTTTTGTTAAAATTTCAATTTCATCATCAATTTTATTAGCAGAATATTCAATTAAAGAAATAATTTTACCAATATTATTTCTATAACTATTATGTATATAAAATGCGTAGTTAGAATTTTTATTTTCCTTAATTACCAAATCATTTAAAATTAAATTTTCTCCAATTTTTGCAATCATAGAATTAAAGTAATCTTGAATTGTTCCATTTTCATATTTTAAGTCTAAAAAAGTACTTTTATTCATACTGCTATTGTTTTCTAAAATAAATTTACCCAGAGTATCAAGAAAATTTAAAAAGGTATCACTTTTTGCAGCAAAATCAGTTTCACTATTAACTTTAATCAGTACAGTAATATCTTTATTGGAATAGATACCTACAGCACCTTCATTTGCTACACGATCACTTTTTTTAGATGCTTTAGCTAAGCCTTTTTTTCTTAGTGACTCGATTGATTTTTCAATATCATTATTATTTGCTTCTAAAGATTTTTTACAATCTAAAAATCCTGCTCCTGTTTTTTCTCTTAACTCTTTAATTAACTCTGTGATTGATGGCATTATTTTTCTTCCTTAATTAAATTACTATTAACGTCTTCATGATCTTTATTGGATGAATCAACTTGAAAGTTTGTTGCATCTTTAATTGTTTCAGAAAAGTAATTTTGAAATAAATTTATTGATCTTAAAGCGTCATCATTGCCAGGAATCACATAATTAATGTTATCAGGATCGGCATTCGAATCAACTATTGCGACAACGGGGATATTAAGTTTTGTTGCTTCTTTTACTGCAATTTTATCTTTTATTACATCAAAAACTATCAGCAAATCAGGTTTTCCATTTAGTGTTCTAATTCCACCAATATTTAAATCTAATTTTTGTTTTTCTCTAGAAATATCTAGTAATTCTTTTTTAGAAAGATTTTTTGATTGCTCATTATCTTTTAAAAATATTTCAATTTCCTCCAATCGTTTAATTGAATTTGAAATAGTTTTCCAATTAGTTAGAGTTCCCCCTAACCATCTTTTATTTACATAAAAATTATTATCTAACGATGCTAAATCTTTGACAACTTCGCTACATTGTTTTTTTGTACCAACAAAAAGTATTTTTCCTGATTTGGAAACAGTTTCATGAATTTTAGTCAATGCAGTATTTAATAATTCAAGTGTAATCCTTAAATCAAATATATGTATATTGTTTCTGACACCATAAATATATTCTTTCATTTTTGGGTTCCATCTTCTTACATTATGTCCAAAGTGAACGCCTGCCTCTAAAAGGTCTTCTATTTTAAGTTCTGGTAAATTCATATTTTCTCCCGGTTTAACCTCCACAGAAATAAAAACACCGGTTTTTCCTGTGTGCTAGATTTAATTCGAGTGTTTTATTATTATATTGGTCTTTTTTTTCAAGTTATTTCTAAAGAATAATCTAGAATTTTTGATTTATTTAATTCATCAAGTTTTTTAAACGATTTAATTGAATATTGATTAAAATTAAAATTAACTAACTTATAATCAATTGCTATAAATAGATCTATATCAGTATCAAAATTACTATTTTGTTTTCCTTCAAAAATATTATCCTTTAACTGAGGTAAATTTTGAATATTAGAATAGATATTAAATTTATATTTATTTTGACGAAAAACCTTCTCAAGAGATAGAACTTCCCTAATTATAAAGCGTATATCTGTATTATTTTTTACTATATCTATAGTAAATATTAATAAATTACCCTCTTTTAATATCGGTCTGTATTTATATAAATTTTCACTAAATATTGTTAACTCAAACTGATAATTAACTTCTGATACAGTAATAAATGCATATTTTTTTCCATCTTTATTGGATCTTTCTTTAATATCTAAAATTGCACCACAAACTTTAATTGAATTTAAATTTATATTTTTTGAGTAATCTTTTAATGAACTGATATTTTCTAACTCAAAAAACTTCTTTGGATAAAGATTTAGGGGATGGTCTGAAAAATAAAAACCAATGACTTCTAATTCATTAGATAATATTTCTGAATTCTTCCACTTTTGATAATTTTGATTAAATAGATTTTTGTCTTCAAAAGAGATTTCATTTTCTTCAAAAAGCATTTCTTGTTTTATATTTTTTTCACCTCCATATAAGTCAATGAATTTTGATACATTATTAAATAATTTGGATCTGTTAGGCTCAATACTATCAAAAGCTCCCGCTTGAATAAGTTTCTCAAGTTGTCTTTTGTTTATAACCTCCTTCGAAACTCTGTTCATAAAATCAATAATACTTTTAAATTTACCATTTTTATTTCTTTCATTGACCATGCTAGAAATCGATTTTAAACCGACACCTTTAATTGCTGATAATCCAAATCTTATTGATTTAAAGGTATTATTTATTTCAATCGAAAATAATGCTTCTGAAAAATTTATATCTGGTTTTAAAAAACTTATATTTAATCTTTCTATCTCTTGTTTAAGTAAAATAATTTTTTCTGTTCTATCTATAGAATAGTTTAGAGTTGCAGTAAGAAATTCGTGTGGAAAGTTAGCTTTTAAATAAGCAGTTTGATAAGATATCAAAGCATATGCTGCTGCATGACTTTTGTTAAAACCATACCCTGCAAATTTATCAACTAAATCAAAAATTTTTGAAGCTTCTTTTTTATCAATATTATTTTTAACAGCACCTTCTATAAATCTTGTTTTTTGCATATCCATTTCTTTTTGAATTTTTTTTCCCATTGCTCTTCTTAGTAAATCTGCTTCACCTAAAGAATAATTTGATAAAACTTGAGCAATCTGCATTACTTGTTCTTGGTAAACTATAATTCCGTAAGTTTCTTTTAAAACATTTTCTAGCATAGAATGTAGATATTTGATTTCTTCACGACCATGTTTTCTATTACAAAAAGAGGGAATATTATCCATTGGCCCAGGTCTAAACAAAGCAACTACAGCAATTATTTCTTCAAATCTATCTGGTTGTAATTGACGAAGAACACTTCCCATACCATTGCTTTCCAATTGGAAGATCCCAACTGTGTCACCTTTACTTAATTGATCATATGTTTTTTTATCATCTAGAGGTATGTTATTTATTAAAAAATTCTTATTCTCATTAATTATCAATTTTATGCAATCATCAATGATTGATAGTGTGGTTAATCCAAGAAAATCAAATTTTATTAAACCTGCTTCTTCGACGTATTTCATAGAAAATTGTGTTGCATTTGTATTGGTATTTTGATCTTTGTATAAAGGAACTACTTTAGATAATTTTTCATGACCAATAACAACTCCTGCAGCATGTGTTGAAGCATGTCTGTGAGTTCCTTCAATTTTAAGACTCACATCAATAATATTTGAAATTCTTTCATCACTGCTTATCCTTTCTTGTAAACTTCTCTCAGATTTGATTGACTCGCTTAAAGTCAGTGGATTTGATGGGTTAAAAGGTATTAGTTTAGCAAAAGAGTCTACCTCTCCATAAGGTACTTCCAAAACTCTACCAATATCTCTCACGGCAGCTCTAGATGCAAGTGTTCCAAATGTAATTATATGAGCAACACATTCACTTCCATATTTATTAGTTACGTATTCGATAACTTCATCTCTTCTAGTTTGACAAAAATCTATATCAAAATCTGGCATTGACACTCTTTCTGGATTTAAGAATCTTTCAAATAATAATTCATATTCTAATGGATCTAAATCTGTTATCCCTAGACACCAAGCTACTAAACTGCCAGCACCTGATCCTCTTCCAGGACCAACAGGGATGGATTGCTCTTTAGCCCAATTAACAAAATCTGCTACTATTAAAAAATATCCAGCAAACCCCATTCTAATGATGATTTCATTTTCATATTTCAATCTATCTGTGTAAATTTCTATATTCTTAATATTCTTTTCCTTTATTTTTTTTCCAAGTCCTAATTCTGAGGTTTTTAATAAAAAATCCTCTGCTGATAGATCTAAATCATTTTTAAATTCAGGTAATTGTGGTTTTGTTGATTCAGGAAAATAATTACAAGATAGAGAAATATGCAAATTATTTTGTATTATCTCAGGAATATCTTCAAAATTTGCGTACATTTCTGCATTAGACTTAAAATAAATATTTTCATTTGAGATATTTCTTTGAGAATTATTAATTGTAGATTTTTGAGCAATGCAAAGTAATGCATCATGAGCTGAATAATCATCTTTATTAGCGTACTTTATATTATTTGAACCAATAAGGGGTATGTCAAATTCTTTAGATAAATTAATAAATTCTTTTTCAAAAACATCGATATTTTGATCATTTATTCTTTGAATTTCAAAAAGAAAATTTTGTTTAAAAACTTTTTTAAAATTACTTATTAATTGAATGATATCTTTTTTTTTGTTTTCTTTGTTTAATAATAGTAAAGGATTAAATTCACCACCTATATAACAGAATAAACCTTCAGAAAATTTCTCTAATTGTGAAAAGTATATGCCAACATTATTACTTTCATTAAGATGAGAAAGTGAGCTTAATTCTAATAAATTTCTATACCCGATTTCATTTTTGACTAAAAATGTAACTTGGGAAATTTGATTATTTACAACAACATCTAATAAATTTATTGAAGTCCCAATTATAGGTTGAATATTATTTTTTACGCATTCTTTTGAAAACTCAAAGACTCCAAACATATTATTATTATCTGTAATGGCAATTGCAGGCATGTCATTTTTTTTAGCAAGATCTACTAAATTAGTAATTTTTAGAGTACTTTCAGATAAAGAATATGAAGATAAAGATCGTAAATGAATAAAAGGATTATTCATTATTTAATTGTATATTCTTGTTTTTAAAATAATAAATTTCATCAGCTAGTAAAGAATAAGTTTTGTTATGAGTAACATATACTAAAGTTTTTTTATTTTGTTCGATATAATTTATAAAAAATTTAAAAATGTTGTTAGCAGTATCTTCATCAAGATTTCCAGTCATCTCATCAGCTAAAATTAAATCTGGATTGTTAACTAATGATCTTGCAATAGCGACTCTTTGTTGTTCTCCTCCAGATAACTTTAAAGGTTTATAATTAATCCTTTCATCTAAACCAAATTCAAGAAGTAGTTTTTTTGATATTTCATAACTTTTCTTTTCATTTTTATTTATTAATAATGGAAGCATAACATTCTCGATAACAGTGAGTTCTGGAATCAGATGAAAAAATTGATGAATAAAACCAATTGATAATCCTCTAATTTTATTTGTTTCATCTTTAGAGCATAAAGAAATATCTTTATTCTTAAAATAAACTTTTCCATCATATTCTGAGTCAAGTAAACCAATAATATTAAGAAAAGTAGTTTTGCCTGAACCTGAAGGCCCAACAATCGCAACTTTAGTGTTTTGCATTAATTTAAAATTAAGATTTTTAATTATCTCAATTTTTAAATTATTTTCATTAGAATAATGTTTACCTAAACTAGATATCTCTAATAAATATTTGTTATTCACTTCTTAAACTCTTAATAGGATCTATTCTGGCTGAACTTAAAGCTGGAAAAATAGTTGATATAATTGATATGATTATAGCTACACAAAGTACGTAAACAACCTCATTTATACTAATCTTTGAAGGTAAAGATGATAAATAATAGACTTCTTCAGAAAAGAGCTTTGTCCCAAGTAAATATTCTAAAAAACTTTGAATTGATTTAATATTTATTGTGAAAAGTATTCCAATTATTAATCCTATTAATGAGCCAATCAAGCCAATTGAGATTCCAATTGTAAAAAATATTTTTATAATACTTTTATTACTCATTCCAATAGTTTTTAAAATGCCAATATCCTTATTTTTTTCTTTTACAAAAATAATTAAACCTGAAATAATATTTAATGATGCAACTAAGATGATTAAAGAAAGGATAATAAACATAACATTCTTTTCCACTTTAAGTGCATTTATTAAAGTTTTGTTTTGATCCTTCCAAGATATTGAATAAAAATTTAATAAAAGATTAGATGTTACTAATTCTACTTTATTTTTAAATAATTCAATTTCATTAGGAGATGATGTAAAGAATTCAATTTTGTTATATATGTCTTCATCATATAAGAGTAATTTTCTAACAAGTTCTGAAGATAAAAAAATTAAATTTGAATCATATTCATATAAACCTAGATCAAATACACCTACTACCTCCAATGTTTTAAATCTTGGAATATTTCCTAATATTGTTTTATCAGTCTTTGGAATTGCAATTTTAACCTTATCACCCACGCTTAAATTCATTTCGTTCGCTAAGGAGTCTCCAATTAATATTTCACTTTTTGGATTTTGAATTAATACACCCATATTAATTGAATTAAACAAATAATGATTTTTATCATATTCGTCATAGCCTTTAATCATAACACCTTTAGAGTTATTTGATTTTATAATTAATCCATTTGTTTCAATAGATTTGTAGTGTTGGTAAAAAAAAGAATTATCAATATTCAATATGAGTTCATCAGCTTGCTTATTTGTTATCTCATTATCAAAACTATAAATATTAAGGTGTGAATTAAGTCCAATTATTCTGTTGGTTAGATCAATTCTAAAACCATTCATAACAGACATAACTATAATAATTGCTGCTACTCCTAAACTAATACCTATTATTGAAAACCAAGCAAAAATAGACACATAGCCATCAGATTTCTTCGAGAATAAAAACCTAAAAATCAGTAATCGTTCTGATTTAGAAATCATCTATTTTTTTAACTTATTATTAATAAAATCAATTACACTACTGGATGAAATTTTTTCACTTTCATTATTTTGGCGATTTTTTATTTCTACTAAATTATCCTTTAAATCTCTTTTGCCAATAATAATTTGATATGGTGTCCCAATTAACTCGTTATCAGATAATTTTTTTCCTATACTGCAGATTCTATCATCTAAAATGACTTCAATATTATTTTTCATAAAATATTCATAATATTCTGATGATTTTGTGGCACAATCTTGATCTTCTGGCATTAAATTAACTATGGAAACCTTAAATGGAGCAACCTCTAAAGGCCACATAATTCCTTTTTCATCATGATAAGCTTCTATAATTGCACCCACAAGTCTTGAAACACCAATGCCATATGATCCCATATGCACTGGAACATTTTTCCCACTTTTATCTTGAACAAATGCATTTAATTTCTCAGAATATTTTGTTCCAAAATAAAATATATGACCCACTTCAATGCCCTTAGAAATTTTTAGATCTTCATTTGAAATTGGGCAATTTTTTTCATCATGTTGATCATCAACTGCAGCATAAAATGACTGCAATTCATTTGGGTCTATAGTTTCAGGGTTTAGTGTTTCTAATTTTTTATCATAATAAAGTGTACTTTCTCCAGTCTTAGCTAGTATTTGAAATTCATGACTTAAGTTACCTCCAATTGGTCCAGTTTCTGCTCTTAAAGAAATTGGTGTTAAACCCATTCTAATAAAAGTTTTTATGTATGCTTTAAACATATTGTCATAAGATTTTTTTGCTTCGCTTTCATCAAGATCAAATGAATAATTATCCTTCATTAAGAATTCTCTTCCTCGCATTACTCCAAATCTAGGCCTAACTTCATCTCGGAATTTCCATTGAATATGATAAAGATTTTTTGGAAGATCTTTGTAAGAATTTATATGTGATTGAAATATATCTGTAATTAATTCTTCATTTGTCGGGCCGTATAGCATTTCTCTTCCACTTCTATCCGTAATCCTTAACATTTCTTTTCCATAATCATCGTATCTTCCTGATTTAATCCATAAATCAGAAGATTGAATCGTAGGCATAAGCAGTTCTACTGCTCCTGCATTATTTTGTTCCTCTCTAACAATCTGTTCAATTTTTTTTAATACAAGTAGACCTAGAGGTAACCACGAATAAATACCGGCGCTAGATTGTTTAATCATGCCAGCTCTGATCATTAATTTATGTGAAATTATTTCAGCATCTGATGGCGCATCTTTAATAGTGGGAAGAAAAAAGTTAGAATATTTCATTTATTAAATATATTTGATAAATCAAATCCAAATAAAATCAAAAAAAATAAAATTAATGCTGATATTAATGAAGTTGCTATAAATTTTATTAGAAGATATGGCTTACTTGGAGCGCTTTTTGCATGTCCAGATTCTACTTTTTGGGGTACTTTTATCTTAATCGGCAAGAGTATGAAAAACAAAATCCACCAAACAAGGATAAAAATTAGAACATGAGTAAATAGTGCCATTAAGATCGTATTAAATGAACTTCAATTTCTGGTTTTTTTTGAATTGAATTTTTTATAATCTTTCTAAAACTACTTTTAATTAAGTCAGATACTATAAGATCTGATGATTTTTGATCTTTATTAAGTTTTGTATAGTTTTCTATAAAAAGTATTTTAAAATTATTTTTAATTTTTTCTTCATCTATTCCCGGCAATCCTTTTAAGGTAAGTAACATATTTTTATTAATTGAATAGTCATCATCGTTGATAATTAAAGAAATTAAAACTAGCCCCTCAAATGAATATTTCCTTCTCTCTTTAATAAATGTAGATTCAGAATCGTAAAGATTTTTACCCTCAACAATTAACTTTCCAGTTTCAAATTTTTCTACAATTTTAGGTTCACCTGGTGCAATTTTGAGACATTTTCCATTTTCTAAAATTTTAGTAAATGGTACTTGAGATGAGTAAGATAATTGTTTATGCGCCTCTAGATGCATGGGTTCACCATGCACAGGAATAGATAAGTAAGGTTTTGTCCAATTATACATTTGTTTTATTTCATCTGCATAACCATGACCTGAAACATGTACTAAATCATCATCAGCAGTTACTATCTCAACTCTTTGTCTAATAAGTAAGTTCTTTAAATTATTTATTGATTTTTCATTACCAGGAATATCTCTAGAGCTAAAAATTACTACATCTTCAGGCTCTAAATGTAAATGTTGATGAGAATTATAAGCTATTCTGAAAAGCGCAGATCTTTTTTCACCCTGACTTCCAGTACAAATTATGACTAAATTTTCTCTTGGTATATAAGAAGCTTCATCTTCACTGATAAAAATTTCATCATCTGCAACATAACCACATTTTCTTGCTACTTCGATGTTTTTTTTCATACTTCTACCGACAAGAGCAACTTTTCTTTTATTTTTTTTTGCTGCTTGAATAATATTTTTCATTCGTGCAATATTTGAAGAAAAACAGGTAACAATAATTCTATTAGAAAATCTTGAAAATATACTTGTCAGCTCATCTCTAACATCATTTTCAGATTCTGATTTACCAGGCACATTTGCGTTGGTAGAGTCACCTATTAAGGCAAGCAATCCATCGTTTCCTAATTTTTCAAATTTTTCTTTTGAAAATGCATCTCCTAAAGTAGGTGAATGATCTATTTTCCAATCAGCAGTATGAAGTAATGATCCATATGATGTTTTAATTACTATTGCAGTTGGTTCAGGAATTGAGTGCGTAGTTGGAATAAAACTTATATCAAAATTATTGAGTATTAATTTCTTGTCTAGATTTATCTCTTTTAAAGTAAATCCTTCTACTTTATTGAATTCTTTTAGCCTATTTTCAATAAGAAATTTTGCAAATTTACTTGCATATACAGGACATTTAATTTTATTTGCTAAGAACGCAACAGCTCCTGCATGATCTTCATGACCATGGCTGATAATAATAGCCTCGAGATTATCTTCTAAACTTTCAATATGATCTATTTTTGGAACTAATAAATCAACACCAGGAAACTTTTCATCTGCAAATGAAAGGCCTAAATCTATCATTATCCATTTTCCATCACATCCGTAAAGATAACAATTTGCACCAATTTCCCCAATACCCCCAAGAGATAAAAAGTGTAGTCCTTCATTAAAATCATTTAGTTGTAAATTATTACTCATAAAAATGTTTGTTACCGATTTCTTTTATTCCTTCTAATGTCAAATGTTCCATATATATAGGTTTATAAATAATATTGTCCCATAATATTTTACCTAGACCACCAGTAATATAGACTTTGGGCTTAAAGTTATTCTCCTTAATAATTTGCTTTAATATGCCATTAACTGCATGCAAATAACCAAAATAGAAACCTGATTGAATAGAAGCAGATGTATTATTATTAACAATTTTATTTGATTTTGAGATTTTTGAAGTTTTTATTAACTCAGCATTTTTTAAAAGTGTCTCCATAGAAAGATTTATACCTGGAAAAATTAATCCACCTAAATATTGATTATTTTTAATGACATCAAAAGTAGTAGCTGTACCAAAGTCGACAATTATACAGTCTTTGATTTTCTTACTATATACATAGGCATAGTTTGCTATTCGATCACTTCCAATTTGATTTAAATTATAGTTAATACTACTTCTAAATGATATTTTTTTTGGATTAATTACATAAAATTTGAATTTATTTTTTTGAAAAATATTTTTAAAAATTGAATTTATAGAAGGTACAACAGAGGACAAGATACAAAATCTATCTTTAAGATTATTAATCAACTTTTTGTTAGATTTAAAAAATTTATTTATTTCTTTTTGTGTAATATTAATTTTTTTTTCTGTTTTTAATCTTATAATTTTAATTAATTTATTTTTTTTATAAAAACCTATAACTATATTCGTATTACCTACATCAATAACAATCATTAAATTATTCTAGCATTATATATATTTTCAAAATTAATATTATTTTTTAAAGTGATTGAACCATCAGGGTTAAGATTATGAAATATTCCTTGTTTTACATTTTGTTCATCAATTTTTAAATTAATATTGCCTCCTAAATATAATAATCTACTTTTATATTCAGTCATAATTTTTTCGTGATTATTTAGCAGTTGTTTACAATTGTTAAAATACTCTTCCATAATTTCATATACAAAATAAAAATTGTTAATTTCTTTATTGTATTTATTAATATTAGTTGTTGGATAATTTTCAATTTTTGGAGAAGATACTATATTAATTCCAAAACCAGTATTTATATATTTATCACTTTTGATACTAAATATTTCAGAAATTATTCCAGAAATTTTTTCTTTATTAATTAAAATGTCATTTGGCCATTTAATTTGAGTTTTAACACTACAAATATTTTCAATCACAGAACAAATCATATTAGTAATAAAAGCATTATTTAAAAAATGATTTTCTATTGGTAATATATTTTTAGATAAAATAGAAATATAGACATTATCTTTTGGACTTTCCCAAGTTGTTCCACGTCTTCCAAATCCTTTTTTTTGTTCATTTGCCATCAAACATATATTTCTATTATTAATATGTTTTTTAATCTCTGACATTGTAGAATCTACAGTTTCAATAAAATGAAAATCAAAATTGTTTTTATCTAATAGATTTTTAATTTTATCTAATGACATTGATCAAATGGTCAAAATTGCTGATATATTAATCAATAAAGATGGGTAAAATACAAAACAAATAATTAAAAATAAACTTAAGGATAAAATAATTTTTGACTGAAAAGAAATTTGAAAATTAATTATGCCTTCACTTTTACTTTCATCAAAATACATTATCTTAATAATTCTTAAATAATAAAAAGCAGAAATTACACTAGCTAGGACACCAAGAACTGAAAGCACATATAATTCTTGTTCAATTGCAGCAATGAAAACATAAAACTTTCCAAAAAATCCTATAAATGGGGGGATGCCAGCCATAGATAGCATTATTATTGAAATAGAAAGACTAACGATTGGATTACTTTTACTTAAACCTTTTAAATCAGTTATATTAATTAAATACTCATTTTTAACTTTTAATGAAAGTAAAATAGCAAAAATAGCAACATTCATTATCATGTATGAAAACATATAAATTGATGCTGCTTTAATTCCATCATCATTTGCGGCAACTAAAGCTATTAATATATAGCCTATATGTCCGATAGAACTATAAGCTAATAATCTTTTAATATTTGACTGTGCAATAGCCGCTATAGCTCCAAGAAACATTGAGGCTATTGATAAAAATAAAATTATTTGACTCCATTCTAAGTAAAAATTTACAAATGGAACTAAACAAAAACGATAAATTAAAGCTACTGCAGCAATCTTAGGGACAATAGCAAAAAAACCTGTAATTGAGTTTGGAGCTCCTTCATAAACATCGGGAGTCCACATATGAAAAGGTACGGCTGAAACCTTAAAAGCCAAGCCTACCATCACAAATACAAGCCCAAATATTAGACCTAAATTTAAATTATCATATTTTGATAAATAGAAACTTATATCATCAAAATTCATTGAACCAGTAAATCCATAAATTAAGGAGAAACCATACAAAAGTATACCAGACGATAATGCTCCTAAAATAAAGTATTTTACTCCTGACTCAGCTGATGAGATTGAATCTCTTTTTATTGCTGCAGCAACATAAAGAGATAAACTTTGTAGTTCTATTGCTAAATACATGGACATAAGATTATTTGATGCAATCATTAACATCATCCCAAGTGTTGAAAATAAAAATAAAATAGGAATTTCAAAATTTTTTAGCTTAATACCTAAGAAATAATCTTTAGAAATGATGATACTAGCTATAGATCCTAATAGAGCTAAAATTTTAAAAAAATTTATAAAAGAAGAGTGGCTAAATAGACTTTTATAATTTGCAAAATTTGATTCACTATCATAGTAAACTAGCAAAATGGTTAATAATAAAACGAAAACTGCTAGATTGGAAGTTTGTCTAAAGGCATTCTTTTTTAAAAAAAGGCCAAAAAGTAAACAAACAAAAGAAGAGCATGCTAAAAAAATTTCAGGTATAAAAAAAATATTGTAAATATTATTTAGCATTGGCTATTTCATAGTTTGTTATGATTAGTTCAAGTGATAATCTCATAGGATCTAAAAATAGATTTGGAAATATACCTAGTAATATTACTGAAATTGCTAAAGGAATTAATATGATTTTCTCTCTTGTGTTTATATCTAAAATATCTGCAAGTTTATTATTAGTTATGGTGCCAAAAATAATTCTTTTATAAAGGTATAGCATGTAAACAGCGGATAATATTATTCCAAAAGCTGCGCCAATAACAACGTAACTTGAAAATTTAAATGCGCCAACTATAACTAAAAATTCTCCAATAAAACCACTTGTCCCAGGTAATCCAACTGATCCCAGCATAAAAATCATGAATACTGTTGCATAAAGTGGCATTCTTTGAACTAATCCTCCGTAAAATTCAATTTCTCTAGTATGCATTCGATCATAAATAACACCAACACATAAAAATAAAGCTGCTGAGACTAGTCCATGACTAATCATTTGCATCATCGCTCCTTCTAAACCTTGTTGATTAACTAAAAAAATTCCAATTGTTACAATTCCCATATGAGCAACGGATGAATATGCAATTAGTTTTTTTATATCAGTTTGTGCTAGTGCCACTAACGAAGTGTATACTATAGCAACTATACTTAATGTCATAATTAAAGGAATAAAAAACTCTGTTGCTTCAGGAAGCATACCTAGAGAGAAACGGATAAAACCATATCCACCCATTTTTAAAAGTACTCCGGCTAAAATAACAGATCCAGCCGTTGGAGCTTCGACATGGGCATCGGGCAACCATGTATGAAAAGGCCACATAGGAATTTTAACTGCAAAGGAAGCAAAGAAGGCGAGCCAAAGAAACAACTGAGTATTATAGGAAAAATAATTACCTTGTAAGAACTCAATACTCATTGAACTTGTATTTCTATACATCACAATAATAGCAATCAACATGAGTACTGAACCCAAAAGAGTGTAGAGAAAGAATTTAAAAGAAGCATAGATTCTTCTATTGCCTCCCCATATACCTATGATTAGATACATTGGTATTAATACTGTTTCAAAAAAAATATAAAATAAAAGTATGTCTATAGAAGCAAACATTCCAATCATTACAGTCTCTAAAAATAAAAAAGAAAGCATGTATTCCTTGACTCTTTTTTTTATATTATTCCAACTAGCTAAAATACAAAGTGGGGTCAAAAATGTACTTAATAAAATCATAAAAAGTGAAATACCGTCAACTCCAACATGGTAGAAGAAATTAAAATCATCAAACCATCTAAATTTTTCTTCATATTGATAAGACGGATTGGAATAATCAAATTGTAGCCAGAGTATTAAACTTAAAATAAATGTTCCTAACGTTGTTAGCAAAGCAGCCCATTTAATATTAATTGATGTTAATTCATCTTCTTTAATAAAAAGAATAATTAAAGCACCAATTAAAGGTAGAAAAATTATTACTGATACTAACGGCCAGTCAATCATTTAGTAATATAAAAACCATGTTAAAATTATTACTAAGCCACCAAGCATAGCAAAAGCATAATGAAACAAATACCCTGATTGAAATAAACTTACATAAGATGAAGATTTTGAAATAATCCAGGAGACCCCATTTGGTCCTAAACCATCAATAGTTTTTTCATCCCCTCTTTTCCAGAAAAAGTTTGCTAATTTGAAAAAAGTTAAAACAAATACTTTATGATATAGCTCATCCACATACCATTTATTTTTAGAAAGAGAATATAAAGGATCTAAATTATAGGAAAGATTTTTTGCTCTATTTAAATTATTTGAATATATCAACACACAGATAAGAATTCCAACTGCGACAGCAGACTTTGATATTAATGATTGTGTAAGAGGAAGATATTTATGAGAACTTTCTGTTAATAATATAGCATTATCCCAAAATTCTTTTTTATAATATCCAATAAAATAATCAGCAAAGAATATTCCAGAAAAAATAGAACCAATTGCAAGAATAAATAATGGAGCTGTCATTACTAAAGGTGATTCATGGGCGTGATCATATGTTTTTTTATTTGATCTATTTTCACCATGAAATGTTAGGAATAATAATCTCCATGAATAAAAAGCAGTAAGTAAAGCAGTTAAAATACCTACTAAATATGCAAAGTATGCTATTCCATTTGAAGCATAGAAAGCATTTTCTAAAATACTTTCTTTTGAATAGTAACCAGATAGATATGGGAAACCAATAATTGCAAGAGACCCAATCCACATCATTGAGGCAGTAAAAGGTATTTTTTTGAAAAGTCCCCCCATTTTTCTCATATCCTGTTCATGATGCATTGCGTGAATTACAGAACCTGCAGAAAGAAATAGAAGAGCTTTAAAAAAAGCATGGGTTGTTAAGTGAAATATTGATGCATTATAAGCTCCTACACCTGCTGCAAAAAACATATATCCTAATTGACTGCATGTTGAATATGCAATGACTCGTTTAATATCATTTTGCGTTAAGGCTATAGAGGCAGCAAAAATAGCTGTGGCCGCACCAATAAAAGTAATGAATAAATTAGTAAATGTTGCAAATTCATAAAGAGGACTCATTCTTGCAACTAAGAATACACCAGCTGTTACCATTGTTGCAGCATGTATAAGTGCGGATACGGGAGTAGGTCCCTCCATAGCATCTGGCAACCATGTGTGTAAACCTAATTGGGCAGATTTACCCATTGCACCTATGAATAAAAGAAAACATAAAAAATCTAAAGTTGGAAAACTGAATGAAAGAAATTGAATTTGATGATCACTAAATTGATCCACTTGTAAAAATATACTGTCGAAACTTACCGTGCCAAAAATATAAAAAATTCCAGCAATTCCAATTGCGTATCCAAAATCTCCAACTCTGTTTACAACAAATGCTTTTATAGCAGCTTTATTTGCTGAATCTTTATGATGCCAAAAACCAATTAATAAATATGAGGCTAGCCCAACACCTTCCCAACCAAAAAACATTTGCAGCAAGTTATTACTTGATACAAGAACAAGCATAAAAAAAGTAAATAAGCTTAGATAACCCATAAATCTTATTTTTGATGGATCTTCTTCCATATAGCCTATTGAATATAAATGAACACAGGCAGAAACAGTTGTAACCACAATGAACATCACAGCAGTTAAAGTGTCTAATCTAATTGACCAATCAATAATAAAGTTTCCAGAAGTGATCCAGTTAAGAATAAAAATTATTTCAGTATCCTTATTATTAATAAACTGAATGAATATTATCCAAGAAAATAAAGTACAAAGAAAAAGGATTGAAGTTGTTGATATTTGATAAACTGTATAGTTAAACTGTTTACCCAGTAAAAAACAAAAAAGAAAACCAAGTAGAGGTAAAAATATAATTGAGGTTGCCATCTACTATCCCTTAAGCTGATTAATCTTATTTACTTCTATTGATCCTAAATTTCTAAAAAATACTACAAGTATGGCGAGTCCAATTGCTGCTTCAGCGGCTGCAACAGTAAGTGTAAGCATTGCGAAGATTTGCCCTGAAATATCATTAATATATGCTGAGAAAGCAATAAAATTAATATTTACTGACAACAAGATGAGTTCTATAGACATTAAAATTATAATTAAATTTTTCTTATTTAAAAATATTCCTAAAACACCTAAGGTAAAAATAATTGCGCCGAGAAAAAGATAGTGTTCAAGAGTAATCATTAATTAAATTCCTTCGCCTATTTTTACTTTTTTCTTTTCTATAGCTGTTGATGCATCAACTGTATTTTGAGAATCTATATTTTGCCTTTTAACACCGCCTTTATCTCTTAATGTAAGTGTAATAGAGCCAATCATTGCGACTAATAAAATTATCCCACATATTTGAAATAAATAAAAATATTCAGTGTAGAGTATTTGCCCAATCATTTTTGTATTCTCCACTTCATTAACTATAGGCTGTAATGGTGTTTGATTGTTGTAAATATTAGACGATCTATCTGTTAAAAAAAGTATTCCAAGTTCAATTACTAGAACTATACCTAATAATGCTCCAAAAGGTAAATATTGCAAAAAACCTTCTCTCAACTTTACAAAATTTATATCAAGCATCATTACAACAAATAGAAAAAGGACGGCAACAGCTCCAACATATACAACGACAAGGATCATTGCCAAAAATTCAGCACCTAATAAAACAAAAAGTCCTGATGCGTTTACAAAGCTTAAAATTAAGAACAAAACTGAATGAACTGGATTTTTTGCACTTATAACCATTAGAGCAGAAAGAACTGCAACAGATGAAAAAAGATAAAATGTTAATGAATAAAGAACCATTCTTATCTATATTTTCTATCGAGATGAATATTTTGAGCAATTTCTTGCTCCCATCTATCTCCATTTTCTAAAAGTTTATCTTTGTTATAAATTAATTCTTCTCTTGTTTCAGTGGCAAATTCAAAATTTGGTCCTTCGACTATAGCATCAACTGGACAAGATTCTTGACATAAACCACAGTAAATACATTTAGTCATATCTATATCATATCTTGTTGTCCTTCTGCTTCCATCCTCTCTTGGCTCTGCTTCAATTGTAATCGCCTGAGCAGGACATACTGCTTCACAAAGTTTACATGCGATACATCTTTCTTCCCCACTTGGATATCTTCTCAAAGCATGCTCGCCTCTAAAACGTGGGCTTAATGGACCTTTTTCGTGAGGATAATTTATTGTAACTTTAGATTTAAATATGTATTTGAAAGTTAAAAATAGTCCTTGAAATAATTCAAATAAAGTAAAAGATTTAATTAATTTATACATATTAATTTGGCAGCATGTCAAAATATACTAAAAAACCAGAAGTTGCCACAACCCAAAACAAAGAAAACGGTAGAAAAACTTTCCATCCAAGTCTCATTAACTGATCATATCTATATCTTGGGAAAGTTCCTCTAACCCAAATAAATAAAAATAATATAAATATTACTTTCACAGTAAACCAGATTACTCCAGGAATAACATTTAATGGGTATACATCAAATGGAGGAAGCCATCCGCCTAAAAAAAGAATGACAGTCATAGAAGACATTAAAATCATACTGGCGTATTCACCTAAAAAAAATAATACAAATGAAGCAGATGAATATTCAGTAAAAAATCCTGCAACAAGTGTTGATTCATCTTCAGGAAGATCAAAAGGTAGTCTATTTGTTTCAGCTAACGCAGAAATAAAAAAAATAATGAACATAGGTAATAATGGAATTGCAAACCATACAGTCTGCTGAGCTAAAACTATCTTTGATAAATTTAAAGAACCTACACATAATAATACTGTAATTATTACAAATCCAATTGATACCTCATATGAAACCATTTGAGCAGCTGATCTTAATGCTCCTAGAAAAGGATATTGAGAGTTACTAGCCCAACCAGCCATTATTATTCCGTATACTCCAAGAGATGATACTGCAAACAGATACATGATACCTACGTTAATATCAGAGACTACCCATCCTGGAGCAAAAGGTATTACTGCCCAACCTGCTAAGCTAAGTACCATTGTTATTATGGGTGCTAAAATAAAAACAATTTTATTTGATCCACTAGGTATAATATTTTCTTTAGTAATAAGTTTTAATGCATCAGCAAAGCTTTGTAATATACCAAAAGGCCCTACAATATTTGGACCTCTTCTTAATTGAATTAGGGCTAAAACTTTTCTTTCAGCATAAACTAAAAAAGCTACAGATATTAAAACTGGCACAACAACAGCAAGTATTTGGGCAATGATTATTAACCCTGTAATTAATATATCATAGTTCATGTAATTATTATGCTGCCTTATTTAAAATATCTTTAGTACATTTTGCCATTGTTTCAGAAGATCTTGAAATAGAGTCATTCATATAAAAATTTTCAATGTTATATTTAATTTTAATATTCTCAATTTTATTGTTTTTAGCAAAAGGTATTTCGGCAATAGAATTAACTTCATTTAAGAGAGCAAATTGACCATATGTACTTGTAAGCTCATTTCGAAGCTCCCCAAGATTATTAAAGTTTAAATTTTTTTCAAATAAGTCGCTTAAAACTCTAAAAATTTTCCACTCCTCTTTTGCTTCACCTATTGGATTATGACACTTGGTTGTTTGAATAACTCTACCTTCTATATTCATATAAGTAGAACTTTTCTCAGTATATGCAGGGGTTGGTAAAATTATATCAGCTATAGATGCTGAAGCATCTCCATGGTGACCAAGATAAACAACAAAAGCATTTTCAAATGTTGAAAAATTTATCTCATCTAATCCCATTAAGAATACTACAGGTTTTGTTTTATCAATATGTTTTTTTAATTGTTTATTGTAATCATTATCAAATTTTTTATTATAAAATTTCAAATCTAATGCTCCTACTCTAGAAATATCTTGGTTAAGAATATTTAATGGATTTGTATTTTTATTTTTTTGAATTTTTTTTGCAATTAATCCTGCAGTTTCTAATATTTTTTTTCCATGATCATTATTTATTGCTGAAGTACCTAATATTATAAGTGGGTTTTTTGCAGATTTTAAAACTTTATTAAAATCAGATTTATTATTAGACAATTTATTAAGGTAATCTAAAGAATCAGATAGATGATGATAATCGTAAGTAAGATCTAATTTAGGACCTATAAGACCAATTTTGCAGTTATTTTCAATATATGCCTTTCTAATTCTAGCGTTTAGTACCGCCGCTTCCCATCTAGGATTGGATCCGATTAAAAGAATAGCATCAGCATTTTCAATTTCTTGAATTGTTGAATTAAATTTATAACTTGAAGATGAATTATCGATAATTTGTACATTATCAAATCTGCAATCATAGTTTTTTGATTTAAGTGAATTGCTAAATTTTTGTGCAGAATATAAAGTTTCAATATCGGTAAACTTACCCGATAGAAATACAGTATTTTCTTTACCTCTTTTTGTAATTTCTTTTTTTATTAATTCAAATGCATCATCCCATGAAGATTTTTGGAGTTTTTTATTTGATCTAGAATATACACTATCTAATCTTTGACTTGAGAGTCCATCAACTGCAAATCTAGATTTATCACTTATCCATTCTTCATTGGTTTCTTCATTTATTCTAGGAAGAGCTCTTAAAACTTTTTTTCCTCTTGTATCAATTCTTATACTTGAACCTATACCATCAAATACATCGAATGTTTCTGTCTTAGTTAGTTCCCATGGTCTAGATTTAAATGCATATGGTTTGCTTGTTAAAGCACCTACAGGGCACAAATCAATTACGTTTCCAGATAATTCTGACTCAATAGTTTTTTCTAAGTATGTTGTGATCTCAGCATTTTCACCTCTACCGAGCAATCCTATATCATCTACGCCAGCAACTTCTGTAGAAAACCTTACGCACCTTGTGCAATGTATACATCTTGTCATAATTGTTTTGACAAGTGGTCCCATATTTTTATTTTGAACGGCTCTTTTATTTTCCTCATACCTTGTTTTGTCAAAACCATAATACATGGCTTGATCTTGAAGATCACATTCTCCTCCTTGATCACAAATAGGACAATCCAATGGGTGATTAATAAGAAGAAACTCCATTACCCCTTTACGAGCTTTTTTAACTGTATCACTATTAGTTTTTATAACCATTCCATCCGCAGCTGGCATGGCACATGATGCAATAGGTTTTGGAGCTTTTTCCATTTCTACTAAACACATTCTGCAGTTTCCTGCTATTGAGAGTTTTTCATGATAACAAAATCTTGGAATTTCAGTGCCTGCTTGTTCACAAGCTTGCATTATGGTCATGCCGTTTTCAAATTCGTATTCTTTATTGTCAATTGTTATCTTAGGCACTAGGCTACTCTTCTATTTCTCTGTTCAATTCTTTTTTCAATTTCAGGTCTAAAATGTCTAAACAAACCTTGAATAGGCCAAGCCGCAGCATCACCTAAGGCACAAATAGTGTGACCTTCAATTTGCTTAGTCACATCTAAAATTTTATCAATATCTTTATGTTCAACATTTCCATGAATCATTTTTTCCATCATTCTGTACATCCATCCAGTACCTTCTCTGCAGGGTGTACATTGACCACAGCTTTCATGCTTATAAAAATGTGATAATCTCGCTATCGCCTCAACAATATCTGTTGATTTATTCATTACAATAACAGCTGCAGTTCCTAATCCACTTTGAACTTCTTTTAGGCTGTCAAAATCCATTTTTACAGTATCACAAATAGACTTAGGCAATAAAGGCACACTTGCACCTCCAGGAATTACAGCTAATAAATTATCCCAACCTCCAATTACCCCACCTGCATGTTTTTCAATCAGATCTTTTAACGGTATGCCCATTTCTTCTTCTACATTACATGGGTTATTTACGTGTCCTGAAATACTAAAAATTTTTGTACCTGTGTTATTGGGACTTCCTAAATTAGCAAACCATTTTGAACCACGTCTTAAAATAGTTGGTGAGACGGCAATAGTTTCAACATTTGTAACTGTTGTGGGACATCCATATAAACCTGCCCCTGCAGGAAAGGGAGGTTTTAATCGAGGTTGACCTTTTTTACCTTCTAAACTTTCTAGTAGAGCAGTTTCTTCACCACAAATATATGCTCCTGCTCCTCTGTGAAGATAAACATCAAAATCCCAACCTGTTCCACATGCATTTTTACCAATTAAATTATTTGCGTAAGCTTCATCTATTGCTTTTTGTAAATTAGAAGATTCAGAATAATATTCACCCCTTATATAAATATAGCAAGTATGTGCATGCATAGCAAAAGCAGCTACTAAACAACCTTCTAAAAGTAGGTGGGGGTCGTTCCTCATAATTTCCCGATCTTTACATGTGCCTGGTTCTGACTCATCTGCGTTAACAACTAAGTAATGATCTTTTCCAGAATCTTTTGGCATAAATGACCACTTTAGTCCTGCAGGAAAACCTGCCCCTCCTCTTCCTCTTAATTGACTGTTTTTAATTTCCTCAACAATTTTTTCACTACCCATTTTAATAAGTTCTTTAGTATTTGACCAAATACCTCTTTTTTTTGCACC
>CACJRM010000004.1 GCA_902595805.1 uncultured Alphaproteobacteria bacterium
AAGTAAATTTTTTGAAAGAATTTTGGGTAAAATCTTTTTTACTCACTGTTTAATAATCAATCGCCAATTAAGATATTCAAGAAAAATCCCAATTCACCAAACTGAGATTATGATGGAGTTGGTTAGTAAAAATGGATTAAATTATAATAATACTGCAGAAATTAAAAAGAAATTCAGATTTAATAAAATTGAATTAAATTCTAAAAAATTATGCTTAATTCATTTATCTTCAAAATGGATCAATAGATATTTTACAGAAGGAAATTTTATCAATCTATTAGAAAATCTTAAAAATTTGGAAATCAATATAATAATGACAACTGATGATACATCAAAAAATGTATTCTATGAAATATTTAAAAAATATGAGATTATTATCAATGAAAAGTTTAAAAATCTTAAAAGTATAAATAATATTTTAATCTTTGATCAATTAAATTTTGATAATTGGACAACATTAATTAATTCTTCGACATATGTAATTACACCTGAATGTGGATGCACACATATTGCTTCACTTTCTGAAACGAAACTTTGTGTTATTTATGATTCAGATAATGTTCCAGGCATGATTGCAGAAGAATATGCACCTTGGAAGAAAAAATATACTAAACTATTTTCTAATAACCAAAATTTAGAAAAAGAATTAATTTCATTTATTAGTTAATTTACTATCGTGCAAAAAATCTAAAACTTGTTTTACTGAAATTGAATCCATTGTATCATTTAGGATTGTATAAGCATTTTTATATTCAGACAAGTTTGATTTTGAAATAACATTATCTTTAGCTAAAAAAAGAATAGGCGAATTACTTAAAGCTGCTATGTGACCTGGGCCAGTATCATTACTAATTATAAAATTACTTTTTTTAGCAATGGAATAAATGATTTCAGGAGGTGATTTATCGCTTAAATCAATAACCTTCTGACATGCATTATTGATAGTTTCTACTGTTTCCTTATCTGATTTTTGCCCAATAACACATATGTTATATCCTTTTTTTTCTAGAGTACTTGCAAGCATTGCAAATTTATCGGGTGACCATTGCTTGTCTTTACCTGATTTAGAAACACCAGGTATCATTAAGATTATCTTGTCTTCATTAATTGCCGTAATATCTTTGGAAAGCCAATCTACATTTTGATTAATTTCATTTACTCCAAGTAACTTTAATTGATTATATAAACCTTGTTGTGGAGATTCAGTTCCTTGTGGAGGAATTACATATTGAATATCACAATTAGAACGAGATCCGTTAACTTTTACTTTTGAAATAAATTTTAAGAATGACCAATAATTATTTGTTCTTTTAGAATTCTGTAAATCTATGATTAGATCATATTTATTTTGATTAATTTTTAATATAACCTTAAGTGAATCAATTATTCCTTTTCTATTATCTTTAAAAATCGAATTAAAATAATTTGAATTGCTTAAAAAATTTACGTATTTTTCTTCAGTGAGCAAGTCAATAATGGCATTATTAAAAAATTGCTTAATTGATGCCATAGCAAGTATAGAAAATGCAATATCACCAAGCGATCCATGCTTTACAACTAGTATTTTGCTAAATTGACTGCTGTTCATATAAGTCTACGTAACTTTGTACCATTTGGTTTTTTGAAAATGTTTTTGATATGTAGTCTTTACTATTTAAAGAAATATTAGAAAATTTTTCTTTATTTATTTTTATAATATTTTGAAGTTTTATATCTATTTCATTATATTTATGAGGATCTACTTTATAAATATCATTTAATTTATCAAGCTGATCTTTGACACCACCATAGTTAAAAGTAAGTATCTTTTTTTTCATTATTAATGCTTCACTTATAGTTCTTCCAAACCCTTCAGCTTGTAAAGGAAAAGAGGTAATAATTGATGAAAGGTAATATAAAGTTTTTAAATCATCTCTTAGTAGATTACCTATAATCTTACATTTATGACCAAGGTTGAAACTTTGAATTTTATTTTGTAGTTTGTCTGTATAAGATTGATTTTTTGTATCACCTACAAAATAAAGTAAAAAATTATCATTTTGCATCTTATTAAATATATCTAAAAACTCAATTTGACCTTTCCAGTTTGTTAGCCTTGCAGGATATAGAATAATATTTTTAGAGGTATCAATTTGATACTTATTTATTATATTTTCTATTTGAGAATCTAAAATTGGTTTTTCAAAATATTTAACATCAACTCCTCTATTAATCACTTTAATTTTATTTGAATCCAAATTGTATTTTTTACTAATTTCATTTTTTACATAATTTGAAATGGCAACAATCTGATCAACTTTGGATAATTGCTTATTATAGATTTTTTTAAAATAAGAATTACCACTATACACATTATGAAATGTAGATATTGTTTTGAAGTTTCTATTTTTTATAAAACTTAAAATCCATGCTGGTGCTCTTGATCGTACATGAACAACATTAATCTTTTGATTAAAAATTAATTTCTTTAATTGATTAGCAATTAATGGATAAATAAAAAAATTTTTTGAGTTAACTGGTAATTGAAAATGATTAGTATAATTTTTATTAATTTCCTTAATTAAACGCCCTCCATTTGAAATAATATTATTTTTTAAATTTAATTCAGATAAATAATTTGCGACTTCAATAGTGCCTCTTTCGACACCTCCAGAATCTAAAGAGGGAAGAATTTGAGCGACATTAAATGATGACATTTTATTAAAATATAAGTATTTGTATCAAAGATGCCTTACTTTATTAATAAGAAAAAAGAAAGAATTCGCTATAAATCTATAAAGGGTAAGGGGCCTGGTATCATCTTTATCCATGGCCTTAACTCAGATATGAGTGGTCAAAAAGCTTTGTCTTTAGAGAGATTTGCGCGAAAAAATAAATTGCGGTTTATCCGTTTTGAATGCCGTGGTCATGGTAAATCTGACGGAAAATTTGAAGATTTTACAATTTCAGATTGGAAGAAAGACTTAATTGATATCATTGATAATATTGCAAAAGGACCGCAAATTCTGGTTGGTAGCAGTATGGGTGGATGGTTAATGTTTTTAGCTGCCAAAGCAAGACCAAAAAGAATTACTGGATTAATTGGCCTAGCGGCAGCGCCTGATTATATCGATGGGTTTTATAAAAAACTCCCTTTAAAGAAAAAACAAGAAATGAATAAAAGAGGAATTATTAAATATTCCTCCTACGGTTTTAGTTATCTTATAAAAAAGAAATACATTGTTGAAGGTAGAAAAAATAAAATTTTAAATAAAGAATTCAAATGGAATAAGCCTTTAATTTTAATACAAGGACTAAAAGATAATGTTGTCACTCCTGATGTTCCAGAAAAAATAGTAAAAAATGTTAAAGGTAATCAAATCCAAATAAAATTATTAAAAAATAGTGATCATAGATTATCCGATCCATTTGATTTAAAAATAATGAATGATTCTATTCAATCAATAATAAAAAACTAAGCAGATTTTTCTTCTTGAATTAATACAGGTTGATCAAATTTATTGATCATTTCTTTTGGAACAATCTGCCAGAAGAGTAATTTCTCATTTTCCCAATTTTCGAGTAAATTTTTTGCGTACATTGTATTTGTTTCCTTGAAATGTTCTTCGATTTTTTGATGTAATACTTTTTCCCAATAATTTGTCATTTGTTGTTGATAAAAAATATCCTCAAGATTAATTCGAAGTGGAAGACTTCCTTCTTTGTCGTAAACAAATGCCATACCTCCTGTCATTCCAGCTCCAAAATTATTTCCTACTTCGCCAAGAATAACTACACTTCCTCCAGTCATATATTCACATCCATTATCACCACATCCTTCAATAACAGCATGTGCGCCAGAGTTTCTAACAGCAAATCTATCACCAGCAGTTCCAGCTGCAAAAAGTTTACCACGCGTTGCTCCATACAGGACAGTATTCCCAATAATAACATTTTTGTTAGTTTTTAGTTGTGAAGATGAGCTTGGTTGAATAACAATTTTACCTCCTGATAATCCTTTTGCAACATAATCGTTAGCGTCACCAAAAACTTTAAGAGTAGTTCCTTGCACACTCCATGCTCCAAAAGATTGCCCAGCAGAACCATGGAAATTAACTGTGAAGAAATCCTCTGGAAGAGAACTCATTCCTTTTGTAGTAGTAATTTCTGATGCAAGTCTTGTACCAATAGCTCTATCAGTATTTTTGATATTATAGTTTAATTCAATTTTTTGATTTGTTTCAAAGAAAGACTTAGCATCCTCTATGATTTTTATATCAAGGCTATCGCTAACTTTATTAATTGTATTTTTCTTTATGTCAAATTCTCCAACTGATGAATCAATGGTTTGAATAATTGGATTTAAATCTAAATCATCAAGATCAGAACTTCCTCTACTGACTTGATATAAAAGATCAGATCTTCCAACTACTTCATCTAGAGAAGAAAAGCCTAGAGATCCTAAAATTTCTCTTACTTCATCAGCAATAAAACTAAAAAGGTTTATTACTTTTTCTGGTGTACCGGTAAATTTTTCTCTAAGTTTTTCATCTTGAGAGCAAACTCCAACAGGGCAAGTATTTGAGTGACATTGTCTAACCATGATACAACCCATAGCGACTAGACTTGCTGTCCCAATTCCATATTCTTCTGCCCCAAGCATAGCCGCAATAACAATATCTTTTCCTGTTTTCAAACCTCCATCAGTTCTAAGAACAACTTTATCCCTTAAGTTATTAAGAGATAGAACTTGATGTACTTCACTTAATCCAAGTTCCCAAGGAAGTCCTGCATACTTAATACTTGTTTGTGGGCTTGCTCCAGTTCCACCATTGTGGCCTGATATGAGTATCGTATCAGCTTTTGCTTTTGCTACACCGGCTGCGACTGTTCCAATCCCTGACTGAGCAACTAACTTAACGCATACTTTAGCTCTTGGATTTATTTGTTTCAAATCGTAAATAAGCTGAGCTAAATCTTCGATAGAATAAATATCATGATGAGGAGGAGGACTAATAAGCGTCACACCTTCAGTTGAATGTCTTAGTTTAGCAATTAATTCTGTAACTTTTCCTCCTGGCAATTGTCCACCCTCACCAGGTTTTGCACCTTGTGCAACTTTAATTTCAATTTCTTCACAATTATTTAAATACTCCGCTGTTACACCAAATCGTCCACTTGCAATCTGTTTAATTTTTGATGATGCGTTATCTCCATTTGGCTTAGGTTTAAATCTAATCGGATCTTCACCACCTTCACCTGAATCTGATTTCGCTCCTATCCTATTCATTGCTACAGAAAGAGTTTCGTGTGCTTCTGGACTTAGGGCTCCAAGTGATATTCCTGGTGCAACTAGCCTTTTTCTAATTTCTTGAGAAGGTTCTACAGTGTTAGAGTTACTATTATAGTTATTTTTTTTGAAATCTAAAAGATCACGAATATTTATAGGATCCATTTCATCTATCATTGTAGAATATTTTTTAAATAAAGAATAATTATTAGAAGTTACTGCAGTTTGAAGCATGTGAATTGATCTTGCTTCGAAAGCATGTTTTTCGCCACCAAATCTGTAGCGATAGTTCCCTCCAATTGGTAGCGTAATAACGCTTTCTTCATAAGCCTTGTCATGAGCTAATCTAGATCTTCTTTCAATACCACTGATTCCGATACCAGATATTTTAGAACTCATAGAAGGGAAATATTTACTCATTAAATTTCTACTAAGACCTATTGCTTCAAAGTTACAACCACCTCGATATGAATTAATCACTGATATTCCCATCTTACTCATAGTCTTAAGCAAACCATTATTAATAGAATTAATGAATCTCTCTACACATTCTTCATATGAGAGATTTTTAAATAATCCCTTTTTATGTCTTTCCGCTATAGCTTGTTGAGCCATATATGCATTCACACTTGTTGCTCCTACTCCGATAAGCACTGCAAAATATTGTACATCTAAACATTCTGCAGATTGAACATTTAATGAAATAAAAGTTCGAAGATTTTGTTTAATTAAATGATGATGAACAGAACTTGTAACTAATATCATAGGAAGAGCTATTCTTGATTTAGACATTTCTTTGTCACTTAAAATTATATGAACATACCCCTCTCTAACAGCTTGTTCTGCTTCTAGGTTAATTCTTACAATTTCTGTCTCAAAATTATTTTCAGTATTTGTTTTATCCATTGTAGTGTCAATGATCTTCACAGTATCTTTCATATATCTACGCATAGATTTGAATTGCTCAATGGAAAGAACAGGAGAGTTCAATTGTAAATGATCACATTGATCTTCATCTTCATCAAGAATATTACTTAAGTTTCCAATTCTAGTTCGAAGACTCATAACAACTCTTTCTCTTAATGAATCAATTGGTGGGTTTGTAACTTGACTAAAATTTTGTCTAAAAAAGTGATGGAGTCCTCTATATTTATTTGAAAGTACAGCTAACGGAGTATCATCTCCCATCGATCCTGTTGCTTCTTTTTTTTCAGCAATCATCGGATGAAGTATTAATTCAATGTCTTCTACTGACCAGGCAAAGCATGCCATTCTTTTTCGTAGATCTCCAGAGTCTAAATCTCTAAATTCCTCATCAACAGATTGAACAAGTTTGTCAATATACGTAATTTTTTTAGTCCAATCACCAAATGGTTTAGTTTCTGCCAAATACTTTTTTATCTCATGATCTTTAAAAAATTTTTTCTCTTTAAAATTGACTGCTATTAATTGACCTGGTCCTACCCTACCTCTTTCTACTATTTCATTTTCTTTAATATCAACCATTCCAGTTTCAGAACCCGCAATAAGAAGATTTTTTGTCAGTGTATATCTTATAGGTCTAAGGCCATTTCTATCCATTCCAGCAATAGCCCAATCACCGTACGCGCCACATATTGCTGCTGGACCATCCCATGGCTCCATAACTGCTCCACCATAAGCGTATAAATCTTTTATTTTTTTCGGAAAATCTCTTCTATGGGACCAAGCTTCTGGAATTGTTATTATTTTAGCCATAGGTAAAGAGCGATTAGCTTTGACTAATAACTCTATTGTTGAATCTAATGCAGCAGAGTCAGACGCTTTAGAATCAATTATGGGTTTTAAATCATCTACATTATTGCCAAAATTTTTATGTTCCATTCTTGGCTCATGAGCAGCCATCCAATTTTTATTACCTTTAAGTGTATTTATTTCACCATTATGCGCAATCACTCTAAAAGGCTGTGCTAAAGACCATGTAGGAAATGTATTAGTTGAATAACGCTGGTGATAAACAGCATATCTAGAAATAAAATTCTCATTTTGGATATCTGGATAAAAATTGGAAAGCTGTTCTGCTAAAAACATACCTTTATAAACAATAGACTGACAAGATAGTGAGCAAATATAAAAGTCTGAAATATTTTGATTTCTAATTTCTTTTTCTATTCTTTTTCTAATTATATAAAGTTTATTATCAAATTGCTTTTCATCTTCTAGTTCTTCATTACAAATTAGTATTTGTTCTATTTCAGGCCTTGTTGCTTTTGCTTTATCACCAATAATCGATGAATTAATTGGAACGTGTCTCCAACCATATATTTTCAAACCTTCTTTAATTATTTCAGATTCAACAATTGTACGAGCATTTTCTTGAGCAGCAAAATCTGTACGTGGTAAAAAAATCATGCCAACCCCGAAAGGTAAATCATTAGGAGTGTGACCCGTTCTTTCTATTTGTTGAGTAAAAAAATTCTTTGGTATGGATAACTGTATTCCTGCACCATCACCTGTTTTACCATCAGCATCAACTGCTCCCCGGTGATACAAAACTCTTAAAGCTTGAACTCCTAATTCGACTATTTCTCTTGTCTCAGATCCATCTAAAGATGCTATTAATCCAACACCACATGATGAATGTTCATCTTGTTCATTATAAACTTGATTTTCTTCTAAGAATTTTTTATCTTTTTTATACTTTTCAATAAAGTGATTAGGCATTTGCTGCTTTCTTTTTAATATTATTTTGATCGGAAAAATTGTTTTCTAAATATTCATTTATATTCTTTGCAGCATCACGACCATCTTTGATCCCCCAAACAACTAAACTTGCACCGCGAACAATATCTCCAGCAGCAAATACTCCATCAATTGATGTCATCATATTTTTATAATTAATTTTTAATGTACCCCATCTTGTAACTGTTAGGTTGTTATGATCAAAGAGCTTAGGTAAATCTTCAGGCTCAAACCCCAAAGCTTCTATAGCTAAATCAACATCTAGGTCTTTTTCCGTACCTTCTTTTGGCTCTGGCTTCCTTCTACCTGATTCATCAGGTTCTCCAAGTTGCATTAAAACAGTTCTAACATTTTTCAATGATCCGTTTCCCGAATATTCAGTTGGTAAAGTCAACCATTGAAAATCGACGCCCTCTTCTATTGCATTTTGAACTTCTCTTTGCGAACCAGGCATGTTTGTCTTATCACGTCTATAAAGACACTTAACAGATTTTGCTCCTTGTCTTACAGCTGTTCTAACGCAATCCATAGCGGTATCACCGCCGCCAATGACAACTACATTTTTTCCATTTGCGTTTAATCTTCCATTTGTAAAATCTTCAACTTTATCTTTTAAACCAGTCTTGTTACTTGCAATTAGAAAATCTAAAGCTGGTACAACATTATTAAAATTAGATGTATTTAATTTGATTTCTCTAAATTTGTAAACCCCGGTTGCTATAAGAACTGCATCATGTTTAATTTTAATATCTTCAAAAGTAATATCTTTGCCAATATCGCATTTTAATTCAAACTTAATTCCACTTTCTTTAAGTCGATTTGTTCTTCTTATAACAATATCTTTTTCTAGCTTAAAATTTGGGATACCATAAATTAAAAGACCTCCTGGTCTATCGTAGCGATCGTATATTGTAACTTGAAATCCTTTTTTACGAAGTTCTTCTGCTGCAGCTAATCCGGCAGGACCAGAACCAATAATTCCAACACTTTGATTTTTTTCTACAACTGGTTCTATATTTTTAACCCAACCTTCTTCCCAAGCTTTATCTGTAATATATTTTTCTATCGATCCAATAGTAACAGTACCGTGACCAGATTGTTCAATTACACAGTTACCTTCACACAAACGATCTTGGGGACATATACGACCACAAATTTCAGGCATGTTATTTGTAGAGCTAGAAATTTCAAATGCCTCCTGCATTCTATCCTCAGCAGTTAGTTTTAACCAATCTGGAATATTATTGTGTAAAGGACAATGAACTTGACAGAAAGGCACACCGCATTGGGAACATCTGGAAGCTTGTTCTTCTGCCTTTTGTGAGGCATATTTTGCATAAATTTCATCAAATGATTTGACCCTCTCTTTAGCAGATATTTTACTAGGATTTTCCTTGTTTATTTTTGTAAATTTTAGCATTTAGTTATCATTTGTTTACTATTTTATCTAGATCGAACCAAATACACATTCAAGACAAAAAAAGAAAGAATAATTTTGTAATTATAGTACCACTTATGTACTAAAAATCAGAAAACCCTTAATTTACAATAATATTTTTAAGTATTTGTAGTGTATCCTGTGGATTAATATCAAGATTTTGGAACGATTTATCGACATTTATGACAAGATTATCCTTTTCAAATAATATTAACTGTTCAGATGTAAGAGGCGAAATTGGAGTTTTTTCAGCAATATTTATCATAGGTTTCATAAATGCCATAGGAACAGGAACTAAAACCCTAGTTTTGTTTAAAAAATCAGAAATATAATTAAAGAATTCTTTGTAAGAATAAATCCTTAGACCGGCAAGTTCATAAATATTTTTCCCTTTAATCTTGGACTTAATTATTTCATCAATAGCTAGAGATACATCGTCAATAAATACGGGTTGGAATTTTGTAGAACCATCTCCAAAAAGTGGGACAAAAAATGAAGCTTTGAATATTGGCAAAAGTCTTTTTAAGAAAATATCACCACCACCTATAATAACGCCTGGCCTAATAATATTTACATTATCTAGTTGTTTAAAAGCTTCCTTTTCAGATTTATGTACTGCAACGCTTCTTGTTGAATTTTTATCAATATCTACACCAAGACCAGAAAAAAAAATGAATTGTTTTAATTCCTTACTAGATTTTAAAATTCTAATAAGTTTCTTATTAAATTTGTATATTGTATTATTAAAATCACCCTTCTTTTGATCGTATGTAGTTTTCAAATTAATGCATACGTCGGAACTATTTAAAACAGATTTGAGCCTTTTATCTTCTAATGAAGAATAACGAAATGGAATTACCTGTCCTGTTACACCTAAAAGTCGGATTTTAGCTTCTTGTACAGATCTTTGGTATGGAACAATGATTTTATGGCCATTTTTAGTAAGACGTCTTATTAAATGTTTACCTACAAAACCTGCACCTCCAAATATTACTATTGATTTCATGACCTTTAATTAAATAAGTGATATAAAGAAAAAATATAAAATAAACAGGCAATAAAATCAAAATGAAAATAAATTTCTATAAAGGAGATCTTCCATCAAGTTTTAGAGCTTCTAATACAATAGCATTGGATAGTGAAACTATGGGATTAAATCCTAAAAGAGATAAATTATGTTTAGTTCAAATTTCAAATGGTGATGAAATATGCAATCTTGTAAAAATTGACTTATCCATTGAAAAACCTTTAAATCTAATTAAAATTCTTAAGGATAATAAAATTCAAAAAATATTTCATTATGCTAGGTTTGATGTAGCAGTATTCAAATACAACTTCAGAATTAATATAAAAAATATTTACTGTACAAAGATAGCATCAAAATTGGTAAGAACTTACACTGATAAACATGGATACAAAGATCTTTGTAGTGAATTATTGGGGAAATCAATTTCAAAAACTGAACAGTCTTCTGATTGGGGAGGAGAATTAACTAAAGATCAACAAAGATATGCTGCCACAGATGTCTTATATTTACATAAAATAAAAGATAAACTGAATAAAATGTTACAAAGAGAAAAAAGAGATAAACTAGCTAAAGCTTGCTTTGATTTTATTCAATACAGAGTTGATTTAGATATTAATGGATGGTCGGATCATGACATTTTTAAACACTAATGACTAATAACAAAAAAATAATTAGTAGTGCTAAGAGAACTTTATCAAGAGAACTTTTCAGTATAAAAAATTTAAATTCTACATTCAATAATAATTTTTGTAAGGCAGTTAATTTAATTTATAATATTAAAGGCAAAATAGTGGTAACCGGTGTTGGTAAAAGTGCCCACATAGGTAGTAAGATATCAGCAACACTTACATCTACTGGAACACCATCTTACTTTGTACATGCAACGGAAGCAAGTCACGGCGATTTAGGAAGTATAAAAAAAGAAGATTGTGTTTTAGCAATTTCAAATTCAGGTGAAACATCTGAATTGAATAATATAATTCAGTTCACTAAAAGATTTAATATTAAATTAATAAGTATAACAAGTAATTCAAAAAGTATACTTCATAAAAATTCTACAATAGGAATTCTATTCAAAAAACCAATAGAGGCCTGTCCTTTAAATTTGGCACCTACAAGCTCAACTTCTATGTCTATGATTATTGGAGATTGTATAGCCATCGCGTTATTAGAATTACGAGGATTTAAGAGTACCGAATTTAAAAGTCTTCACCCAGGAGGAAATTTAGGTAAAGATTTAAAAAACTTAAGTGAAATTATGCATGTAAAAAAAGAACTTCCTATTGCAAAACTAGATGAAAAGATGTCAAAAGCTTTGATAACCATGACCCAAAAAAGTTTTGGTTGTATAGGAGTAATTAATAAGAAAAATCAAATTGTTGGTGTAATAACAGATGGGGATTTAAGGAGAAAATTAAATTCCAAATTTTTCGAAAAAAAAGCATCTGAAATAATGACGAAAAATCCAACTTTAGCAGATAAAAATATGTTAGTAGGAGAGGCAATTAATTTAATGAATACAAAAAAAATAACTAGTTTATTTATTTGCGATAAAAAAATACCATTAGGTATTGTGCACATTCATGATTTATTAAGATTGACGAGTTAATTTGAATTTTTTTTTATATATAAATAGAAGATTAATATTTTTTTTAGGGATACTAACATTATTTTTCTTCTTATTAATTGTTTTTTCAAAACAAATTAATCTCAGCAATACTGAAATAAATGTGACTAATAGAAATTATTCTAACGTAGATATATCTGAACCAAAATTTGCTATTAATAACTATAAAAAAAAAATTCATATAACAGCATCGGAAGGTAATTTTTTGAGTAAGGATGAAATATTGCTAAAAGATAATGTTAGATTTAAGTCAAATGATTTTAGTATTGAAACTGAAAGAGTTATTTTTGATAGAAATAAACAAACGGCAAAAAGTGAAACCAAATCTTTATTTAAATCTAAAAATACTACAATTTCTTCGAATGGTTTTAATATTTATGACAATGGCAACAAAATAATATTTTTTGGAAAGTCTAATATAATTCTAAAATGAAATTAATTTTAAAGATACTAATAATATTTATATTTTCATTAAATTTAGTTGCTAGAGAGAAAGGCGAAACAGAAATTACAACTGATGATGGTATTGAAGTATTCCAAAATGAAAAATTCTATCTATTAAAAAAAAATGTAAAAATTGAATCAGATAATTTTACATTGTATGCTGATGAAGTAAAAATTAATTTTGATAAAAGTTTGTATGATATTATTGAACTTAACGCTAAGGGTAATGTAGTCTTTAAGTCTGAAAAGTTTCAAATGAATGGTAATGGAAATTTGTTGAGATATGAAGTTAAAATTGAAAATTTAAAAATAGAAGGAAAGGGATCAAAGTTAAATAATAAAGATTTTGAAATGTTTTCAGATGGATTTATTCAAATTAATAATCAGAATGGTAACTTTACCTTAAAGGGTTTGAATTCAAAATTAGTAAATGATGATATAGTCATCATAGCTAAATCAATCGATGGTATTTTTTCAAATCTTAATAATAAAAGTGATATTACTAAGTTGGATATAAAAGATGAAAAAATATCTTATATCAATAATAATAATACAGAAATGTATGCAAAAAAAATTAATTTTGATAATGAAACATCAATTATTGAATTAATTGATGATGTAACAATTATTCGTAATGAAGAAAAAATTACAGGTGATTATGGAACACTTGATACTTCAAATAATTCATATAAAATTAAATCAAACAATCAAAGTAAAGTAACAGTCATAATTCAAAGTAATGAATAATAAGTTTAATGTTTTGGACAACGGTTTATCTATCAATAAAATCTCTAAAACTTATGGGAATAAACAAGTTGTAAGAGATATTAGTATAACAATTAAGAGAAATGAAATTGTAGGGTTATTAGGTCCAAATGGTGCTGGAAAAACAACTACTTTCTACATCATTGTGGGTTTAGTAAAGCCAGATAGTGGTAATATTATCCTTGATAAATTAGATGTTTCAAACTTACCCATCTACTTAAGGGGTAAACTAGGTATTAGTTATCTTCCTCAAGAAGCATCAATTTTTAGAGGAATGAGTGTTGAAGATAATCTTTTATCAATAATTGAAATAAAAGAAAAAGATAAAAATAAACAAAATATTTTGTTACAAAATCTCCTAAATGAATTTGATATTAACCACGTTAAAAAATCTAAATCGATTGTACTATCTGGAGGTGAAAGACGTAGATTGGAAATTGCAAGAACTCTTGCCACAAATCCAAAATATTTATTACTAGATGAACCATTAACAGGCATTGACCCTGTATCCATAGAAGAAATAAAAATTATTATTAAAAAACTAAAAGAAAGAAATATTGGAATATTAATCACTGATCACAATGTTAGAGAAACTCTTAAAATTGTTGATAAAGTATATATTGTTAATGAGGGAGCAATCTTTTATGAAGGAGATCCAATATCTGCAGTAAATGATGAAAAAATTAAAAAATTCTATTTAGGTTCAAATTTTAGACTATAAAATGATTAGTAACTCCATAGAAGCGGGTATCAATGGTATACCTAATATACCTGGTGATAAATCTATATCCCATAGATCAATTATTATACCATCCATTTCTAATGGCATTTGTGAAGTTGATAATATTTTGAGATCTGATGATGTGTTGCATACACTCAATGCTTTTAAAACAATGGGAGTAAAAATAGAGAATTATGAAAAAAAAATAATAATATATGGTAAAGGATTAAATTCACTTCATGAACCAAAAGATCCGATATATCTAGGAAATTCTGGAACGAGTGCAAGATTATTAACAGGCTTACTATCAGCGCAAAAATTTAAATCAGTATTGACAGGAGACAAATCTCTATCAAGTAGGCCAATGAAAAGAATTTCAGATCCGCTTTCTAGAATGAATGCAAAAATTATAACAAGTAATGGATCTTTGCCTCTCAGAATTGAAGCCAGTAATTTAATTCCAACAATTATAGATTTAAAAATTCCATCTGCTCAAATAAAATCCGGTTTATTATTAGCAAGTTTAAACATAAAAGGCAAAACAACCATTATCGAGCATAAAATTACAAGAGATCATACAGAAACAATGTTGTCATCATTTGGCTCAAATATAAAAGTATTTAAAGAAAATAATAAAAAGATAATAAATATTGAAGGACAAAAAGAGTTATTACCAAAAAATATAGATGTACCAAATGATCTATCAAGTAGTGCATTTTTTATAGTCTCAGCATTAATTAATAAAAACTCAAATATAATTCTTAGAAATATTAATAATAATCCAACTAGAAATGGAATAATTTTAGCATTAAAAAAAATGGGTGGTAAAATTAAGTTAAAAAATCAAAGATATCACAATAATGAAAATGTTTGTGATATAGAGGTAGCTAGCTCAGAATTAACAGGATGTGAGTTAGGACCTGAGTTTGCTGACTTGATGATTGATGAATATCCAATTCTTGCAATTGCAGCTTCATTCGCAAATTCACCAAGCTTGTTTAGAGGTTTAAAAGAGTTAAGAGTAAAAGAAAGCGATAGATTAAAATTAATATTATTAAATTTACAAAAATGTGGGGTGGAATGTAAATCTGAAAATGATAACTTATTTATTAATCCAAAAAAAAAATATGATGTTATTAATAATATAATTCAAACTGATTTTGATCATAGAATTGCAATGGCTTTTTGTATTATGGCCACTAAAATAGGGCCTCTAAATATTTTAGATTCTGAATCTATAAAGACAAGTTTTCCAAATTTTCTTGAAGAATTAAATAAATTAGGTGGTAAGGTTTTTTGAAAAGGATAATAGTAACTATAGATGGACCTGCCGCGTCAGGAAAAGAAAAAATATCAAAATACATTAGTAAAAAATGGAAATTAAAACATTTAGATTCAGGTATACTTTACAGACAATTAGCACTTATTTTTTTAAAAAATAAAGTTGATATAAAAAATATTAAGCAGGTTAAAAAAAAGTTATTAGAAATCGATAATGTTTCCTTTAAAAAAAGTAGAGAAATCAGGACTCAAATGATTAGTGATTTATCGTCTAAAATAGCAGTGTACAATTGTGTAAGAGTCTTTGTAAATAAATTACAATATGATTTTGTGAATAAAAATAAAAAAACACAAAGATTTGTTATCGATGGGAGAGATATAGGATCAGTTGTTTTTAAAAATGCTGATTTAAAACTATATATTGAGGTAAATGCAGAAATTAGAGCAAAAAGAAGATATAAACAGTTGATTGATAGTGGTGAAAAGTCTATATACCCAAAAATTTTGAGGGATATAAAATTGAGAGATAAAAAAGATAAATTAAGAAAAAATTCACCACTTATAATTCCAAAGGGTGCATATATAATAGATAATAATTCCAGCTTTAAAAGTACAGTTAACCAAATTAACAAGTTGTTACAAAAAATATAAATATGAACCAACAACATAATAATAAAATAACAAATTCTGAATATGACACATTGATCGCAAACTCATTAAAAAACTCTTCTGCTAAAGAAAAAAGCATTGCTTTAGGTAAAGTGATTTCTATTGAAAATGAAATCGTTACCATTGATGTTGGATTGAAGAGTGAGGGTCGTATCCCTTTGAGTGAGTTCTCAAGACCAGGACAAAAATCAGAGATTGCAGTAGGTGATGAAACTGAAGTATTTATTGAAAACGTTGATAATGCTGACGGCGAAACACTTCTTTCAAGAGAAAAGGCTGTGAAACAAAAAGCTTGGCAAAATTTACAAATATCTTTTTCTGAAAACAAAATTGTTACTGGAGTTCCTTTTAATAGAGTTAAGGGCGGAATGAGTGTTGATTTGGATGGGGTTGTCGCATTTCTGCCCGGTAGTCAAATAGAAACGAGGCAAATTATTAAAGACACTAAAGAGCTTTTAAACAAACCTTTAGAACTTATGATTCTAAAAATGGATAAATATAGAGGAAACATAGTAGTATCAAGAAAAGCAATTACTGAAAATGAACTAAAAGAACAAAGAACAGAATTACTGAAAAACGTTAAAGAGGGGTCTGTTATTGAAGGTAAAGTTAAAAACATTACTGATTATGGTGCGTTTGTCGATTTGGGTGGAATAGATGGTTTAGTCCACGTAACAGACATTTCGTGGACAAAAATTAATAATCCCTCCGACATTCTTGAATTGAACTCAACCATTAAAGTAAAGGTTTTAAAATTTGATGAAGAACTATCGAGATTAAGTCTTGGAATAAAACAATTAAGTAAAGATCCTTGGGATGGTGTCAAAGAAAGTATAATGATTGATGAAAAAGTTTTATGTAAAGTAGTTGGAATGAACGATAACAATGTTCATATTACTTTACATGATCAATTTGACGGAGTTATTTCTTTAAATGAGCTAAGTTGGTTAAAAAAGCCACCACATCCATCAAAGATAATTAACTTGAATGATGAAGTAGAAGTACTCGTTCTAGATATCGATGAAGAAAAAAGAAAAGTAAACTGTAGTCTTAAACAAACTAAGCAAAACCCATGGATAAAATTAAATGAAAAATTTAATATAAATGATACTTTTGAAACAGAAATTGTAAACATTGTTGATTTTGGTATTTTTGTAAAAGTATTGGATGAAATTGATGGCATGGTTCATATCTCAGACCTTAGTTGGGATGAAAAAGAGTGTGAAAATATAATTAAGAATTTCAAAAAAGGTGAGAAATTAACAGTTAAAATATTAGATATTAATGCAGATAAAGAAAGGATAAGCCTTGGTATTAAGCATTTAAAAAACGATCCAGTACAAGACTTTATTGAGTCAAATCCTGTTAATACTAAGGTAACGGGCAAAATTGTTAATATTGATGAAAAGGGTTTAAAGATTGAACTTGATAGCGAAAAGCAAATATTCGGTTTTGTTAAAAAATCTAATTTATCAAACGACAAAAATGAAAATAAAGTCGATAGATTTGCTTTAGAAGAAAATATTGACTCTGTAATACAATCTATAGATGCAAAAACTAGAATATTAAATCTATCAATTAAAGAGCTTGAAATTAGAGATGAGAAAGAAGCTCTGAATAAGTATGGTTCTAGTACTTCTGGAGCATCTTTAGGTGACATCCTAGGCTCAGTACTAAAAAAATAGGGTTAATGTTAAAGTCAGAAATCCTTGATAGATTACAAAAAAAAAATAACAATCTAAATCTAGAAGACATTGAGTTACTTTTTAATATTTTTATAAAAAAAATAATTAATTCATTAAAAGATGGCAAAAATATCGAGCTTAGGGGATTTGGAACATTAAGTAGAAAAATTAATAGAGAAAAATTTGTTCGGAATCCAAAGACTAACAAAAAATTATTTAAAGATAAAAGTTATAAATTACATTTTAAAATAGGTAAAATTTTACATTTAAAAATTAATAATTCTGTTTTTTCTGAAAAAGAAGATGGATTCTAAAAAAGTAATAGTTGCTTTAGATAGTAGTAATTTTGATAAAACAATAAAATTAGTAAAGATACTTAAAGATGATGTGTATGCTTTTAAAATTGGTTATGAATTTTTTTTTAATTTTGGATTGATTGGATATAAAAAAGTATATTCAATTTGTCCTAAAATATTTTTAGATTTGAAACTACACGATATTCCAAACACTGTTAAAAAAGGTTTAAAGGCTCTTATTAAAATTAAACCTATTTTAACAACTATTCATATATCTGGTGGTGATGAAATGATGCAATCAACAAAAAGTGAAAAAAAATTGACTAAAGTACTTGGTGTTTCTATTTTAACTAGCATGAATAATAAACAAACTAATAAATATTATAATGAAAAAAAAATATCTTCTTTAGTAAAAAAGTTTGCAAAGGCAGCAAAACAAAATATGTTAGATGGGGTTGTTTGCAGTCCTCAAGAAATAAAGCATATTAGGAAAACAGTTGGTAAAAAATTTATAATTGTTACACCAGGAATTAGAATAGATAAAAATATTAAAAATGATGATCAAGAAAGAATTGAAACTCCTAAAAAGGCTATAAGCTTGGGTGCAAATTATTTAGTCATTGGTAGACCAATAACAAAGTCTAAGCATCCTTTAAAAATTCTAAAAGAAATTAATAATTCACTTATTTAGTATGATCATTAAAATTTGTGGTATCCAAAATGAAAAGACTTTACTTTGTTGTGAAAAAAATAATGTCAATTTTTTTGGGATGATTTTTTATGCAAAAAGTCCTAGGAATATATCTCTTGAAAAAGCAGCTAAACTTCAAAAAATGTCAGAAACTTTAAACATTAATGGAGTTGGTGTATTTGTTAATAAGAATATTAAAGAGGTAGAGGAAATTATTAATAATATAAATTTAGAAATTGTTCAATTACATGGGTCTGAAGATGAAATATATATTAAAAATTTAAAAAAAAAGGGTGTAAAAATTATTAAAGCAATTTCAATAAGTGATAGAGATGATTTGAATAAAATTGATAAGTTCAACAGTGCAGATTATTTTTTATTTGATTATAAACCACTTAAAGGTGAGTTACCTGGTGGAAATTCTAAAAGTTTTGAATGGACAATACTAGAAAATTTAGAAACAAATAAGCCTTGGTTTCTATCTGGTGGTATTAATTCCAACAATATTCAACATATTGTAAGGGATATAAATCCATTTGGTGTAGATTTATCTTCTGGAGTAGAAAAAGAGCTTGGCATTAAAGATAATCACATTATAAATAATTTTATCGGAAAATTAAAAGATGCTTAAAAATACATATAAGAGCTATCCAAATGAAAAGGGGTATTTTGGTCAATTTGGTGGAAGATACGTATCCGAAACTTTAATGCCATTAATTCTTGAAGTAGAAAAGGAATATGAAAAAATAAAAAATGATAAAAATTTTAATAATGAGTTTAGCCATTATTTAAATTCTTATGTTGGTAGACCAAGTCCACTTTTTTTTGCTGAAAGAATTACTAACGATCTAGGTGGAGCAAAAATTTATTTTAAAAGAGATGAATTAAATCACACAGGAGCGCATAAAATAAATAATTGTATGGGGCAAATCTTATTAGCAAAAAAGATGGGTAAAACAAGAATAATTGCTGAAACAGGAGCAGGGCAACATGGTGTGGCTACAGCAACTGTCTGTGCTCTATTTGGTTTACCATGTATAGTTTATATGGGAGAAAAAGATATTGAAAGACAATCTCCAAATGTTTTTAGAATGAAATTACTAGGCGCAGAAATACGAACAGTCTCAACTGGATCAAAATCACTTAAAGACGCTATGAATGAAGCATTAAGAGATTGGGTTACAAATGTTAAAGATACTTTTTATATAATTGGTACAGCTGCAGGGCCTCATCCATATCCCGCAATGGTTAGAGATTTTCAATCCGTAATTGGTAAAGAAGTTCGTAAACAACTTGAAGAACTAGAGGGAAGGTCGCCGGATTTATTAATGGCATGTATTGGTGGTGGTTCAAATGCTTTAGGGCTGTTTCATGAATTTTTAGATGACTCAAATGTTGAAATGGTTGCAGTTGAAGCAGCGGGGCATGGTATAAAAACTGATAAGCACGCGGCAAGTTTAACAGGTGGTAAACCTGGTGTATTACATGGAAATAAAACATATTTATTACAATCAAAAACTGGGCAAATTCAGGAGGCACATTCCATTTCAGCAGGTCTAGATTATCCAGGAATAGGTCCAGAACATTCATTTTTATTTGAAGAAAAAAGGGTAACATACATGTCAGCAACAGATAAAGAAGCTCTAGAAGCTTTTCAATATTGTTGCAAATTAGAAGGTATAATTCCAGCTTTAGAACCTGCTCATGCTTTAGCTGTATTAAAGAAAATAGCAAAAAACTATAGTAAAGATAAAATTATTGTGATGAACATGTGTGGCCGAGGGGATAAAGATATTTTTACAATAGCTGATGAATTAAATATAAAAATTTAAATGACTAATTTAATTAGTCAGGCATTTAAAGATAATAAAAAAAAACTTGTAACATTTGTTACTGGAGGTGATCCTGATTTTGAAACAAGTTTACAAATTATTAAGACAATAATTAATAATGGTGTTGATATTATAGAAATTGGAATGCCCTTTTCTGATCCAATGGCTGATGGTCCTACAATTCAATTATCAAGCAATAGGGCTATAAATAAAGGAATTGATTTAGAAAATATTTTCTCTTTAGCCTCCGAGGCAAAGAAAACAAAAAAAGATGTCCCTATTATTTTAATGGGTTATTATAATTTGATTCTATATTTTGGAATTGAGAAGTTTGTAAAAAAATGCAAAGAAAATGGAGTTGATGGTCTAATTATTGTAGATCTACAACCAGAAGAAGATGAAGATTTGATCAATGAGCTTAAAAAAAATGAGATTGATTTAATTAGATTAATTACTCCTACAACTGACGAAGAAAGGCTTAAGTTAATATTAAAAAATGCTAGTGGTTTTTTATACTATGTGAGTGTTATGGGAATTACTGGACAAAAATCTGCTAATCTTAATGAACTTAAAAAATCAGTTGCTTTTATCAAAAAACACACGAACTTACCAGTTGTACCAGGATTTGGTATTAAAAACTCAACTGATGTAAATAATATATGCAAAATAGCTGATGGTGCAGTTGTTGGCTCAAGTATAATTAAAATTATTGAAGAAAATTTAAATAACAAAGATAAGATTTTGTCAGAAATTAATAAATTTTCAAAAGATTTGAAAGATGGAACTAAAGTATGAATTGGTTAACAAATTTTGTAAAACCTAAACTATCCTCGCTTGTAAAAAGAAGAAGTGTTCCAGAGAAATTATGGAATAATTGTGTGTCATGTGGAAATATGATTCATCATAAAGATTTAAAAGAAAATTTATATGTTTGTGTAAATTGTAATTATCATTTTAGAATGTCTGCGGAAGATAGGATAAAATTGTTTTTTAAAGATGGTGATTATAGCGAGATTATCCCAGACAAAATATCAGATGATCCACTGAAATTCACAGATAAAAAAAAATATAAAGATAGATTAAAAGAATACAGAAAAAAAACAAATAGAGACGATGCTTTTATTCTAATAAAAGGAAAAATTAATGATAAAGAAATTATCTCGGGACTAATGAATTTTGAATTCATGGGTGGTTCTATGGGTAGAGCAGTAGGTGGAGCAATAGTTAAAGGGGCTAAAATTGCTATAGAAAAAAAGTTACCATATGTAATTGTTACTTCATCTGGTGGCGCAAGAATGCAAGAAGGAATTGTAAGCTTGATGCAAATGCCTAGAACAGTTGCTGCTGTTGATCTTTTAAACGAAAATAATATACCTTACATAGTTGTTCTTACTGAACCTACGACTGGTGGAGTGACAGCTTCTTTTGCAATGTTAGGTGATATAACAATAGCAGAGCAGGGGGCTACGATAGGTTTTGCAGGTAAAAGAGTTATACAAGACACCATCAGAGAAGAATTACCAATAGATTTTCAAAAAGCTGAATATCTAAAAGATCACGGAATGGTAGATATTGTTTCTCATAGGAAAGACCTCAAAGAAACTTTGTACAAAGTATTAGATCATATAAGTTAATAAGTGAAATCTAAAACAGAAAAGTTGTTAGATGAACTTGTCAAACTTCATCCTAAATATATAGATCTTTCATTAGACAGATTAAAATTATTATTAAAAAAATTAGATAATCCTCAAGATAATCTACCAAAAACTATTCACATCGCAGGAACAAATGGAAAAGGATCTGTACAAAGTTTTATAAGAAATATTTTGTTGAAGAATGGATATAAATGTGATGCATATATCTCGCCTCATTTATCTAGGTTTAATGAAAGAATAATTCTAAATAATAGGGAAGTAAGCACAAAAAAACTTTATGAAACTTTAAATTTTGTAAAAAAAATAAATAATAATAAACCGATAACCTTCTTTGAAATAACAACAGCTGCAGCCTTTATATTGTTTAAACAATCTAAATCTGATTTTCTCATTTTAGAGACAGGATTAGGAGGTAGATTAGATGCAACTAACATAATTCCAAAAAAGATTTGTAGTATATTAACACCAATTAGTTTTGATCATGAAGAATTTCTAGGAAATACGCTTAAGAAAATTGCTAATGAAAAATTGGGCATAGTGAAGAATTGTGATTTTGTGTTAATTGGTAAACAAAAAAAAGAGTTAAAAGTTCACATTCAAAAAAAATTAAATAAATTTGAAAATAAATACTTTTATGGAAAAGAATTTCAAGTCACTAAATCATTAAAAAATAAATTTGAAATAAAAATAGACGGAAAAAAATATCTCTATACTCAACCTTCATTAAACGGAAAACATCAGGAAGAAAATGCATCGATATCTGTTTATTTTGCAAAGATTATGAAAAATATGGGTTATAGATTAAATAAAAAAGAAATTAATGCAGCGATAAAAAAAACTGTATGGCCAGGAAGATTGGAAATTATTAGTTATAAAAATAAAAAAATAATTCTTGATGGATCACATAATATTGATGGAGCTAATAAACTAAATGAATTTTTAAAAGCTCAAAAAATAAAACCTATAGTCTTGTTTGGAATGTTGAATAATAAGAAAGCAAGCTTATTTTTAAACAAAATAAAAAAAAGTGTATCTAAAGTTTTAGCTATAAAAATTCCAGATGAAAAAAATTCTTTTAAAACTAAACAAATAAATGAAATTTGTAATTTTCATTCAATTAAATGTGAGCAAATAAATAATATAAATAGTGCTTTAAAATATTTTAGATCTAATCAACAAAAAATATATTTAATTACTGGTTCTTTGTATTTGATAGGAAAAATTAGAAAAAAACTATTATAAATTGGATTGTATCCAAGTTTCTAATGCTGTTTTAGGAAGACTGCCAACCTTAGTATCGATTAACTCACCATTTTTAAAAATCATTATTGTAGGGATTCCCCTAATACCGTATTTTTGTGGTGTCATAGGGTTCTCATCAATATTCATTTTATATATTTTAACTTTATCTTTAACTCTATGAGTTTATCCAAAAAAACTCCAGGGTCACAAAGTAAGTTAATATCTGCAGCTCTATTTAATTCTATTTCTTCATGCGATCCATTAATACAAACAAGCTTAGTACTTTTTGGAAAAAGTGGAGGATTTCCAAAATTCATTTGATTATCAAGACGTGCACCAATCATAAGAACCAAATCTGATTCATGAAGAGCCATTTTTGATGGAGGATATTGATGAATATCTGCCAGACCCATGTATGAATCTACTTCTTCGCCTAAAAGCTTCTGATGGTATGGTATATTAAATATTGGAATGTTTAATTCAAAGCCTGCTTGCTCTAATTTTTTTTCTGCACTAGACCACCAAACACCATGCCCTCCAATAAAAACAGGGTTTTGTGCATTAATTGCTAGATCAAATATTTCATTTAAACTCTCAGGATCAGGCCAAGCTTTTGCTAAAGGTTTCTTTTGATGAGTAAAAGGTCTTTCTTCTAAACCTACATCATCTGCAAATGATGAAAACATTATATCTACTGGTACACTTAAATGTACTGCACCAGGATAGCCATTTGTTGCAATTCTATATGCTTTATCTACGAACTCTCTTATTCTATTGCCATCTGTTATACTTGCACTGTATTTTGTTAACGGTGCTGCTATAGATACATCATCTATTTCCTTAAAACCACCTGCTCCTTGTCTTTTTAAGCTACTAGATCCAGTTATAAAAATAACAGGGGATCTTTCACCCCAAGCTTCCATCATTGAAGGCACTGCATTTGCGAAACCTTCTGGTCCAACAATACAAACAGAAGGTTTTCTTGATATTCTAGTATGACCATCAGCTAAATGACCAGCAATTTGTTCATGAGGACAATTAATTACATTAATTTGACACTCCATAAATCCTTCAAGTGCCGGATTACAAAAACCTCCAGAAAGTGTAAAAACATTATCAATACCTTTGTCTTTAAGAGCTCTTGCAACTAATGCCCCACCTCTAATCTTTTTATCTCCCATTTTAATACTTTATATCCTTAAAAAATTTCTCTGCTATAATTTTTTTATCAACTTCATTTATATCGGTTAATCCCACTAAGCCAAGATTTGTACTTAACTCTTCTTTAATTAGGTTAATGATTCTTCTAAGACCTTTTGCGCCATCCGCACCGATAGCATACATTAGAGGTCTGCCAAACATAACAAAGTCAGCTCCCAGAGCTAACGCGCGTAAAATATCACTTCCACTTCTAATTCCACTATCAAAAAGTATTGGAAAATCGTCTCCCAAAGCTTTTCGTATTAATGGCAAAGCATTAATAGAAGCAGTAGCACTATCTAATTGCCTTCCACCATGATTTGATACTTGAATTGCATCAGCACCAGCCTCTTTAATTTTCAAAGCATCTTCAGAATTCATTACTCCTTTGATTATTAATTTTCCTTTCCAAGCGTCTCGAACCCTTTTTAGAGTATGCCAATCAGTTGCTCCTCTACTTTCTTTTCGTCTAAAAATTTGATCACCACTTTTAGAGGTAACATAATTCATTGGTTGTGGAGCACCTTTAAACAAAGTTGTTAAGCTCCATTGAGGATGTAGTGCAAAATCTAAAAATTGTTTTGGGCCAATTTTAAATGGATAACCAAATCCATTTCTATCATCTCTGGCTCTTCTTGAAAGAATAGGAACATCAACAGTGAGAATTAAAACCTCATACCCTATGCCTTCTGCTCTTTTTAATAATTCCATAATAAATTCTTCACTTTGAAAAATATATATTTGCATCCACGAATGACCTTCTGAATAAGTAAACATATCTTCAAGCGTAGTACTAGAAGCCATTGAAACACATGTTGGAATATTATTATACGCACTTTCTTTTGCTATCATTTTATCTGCTTCAGGCCATGAAAGATTTGTCATTCCCATTGGAGCAAATCCAAATGGATAATCAAAATGAAAATCAAATATTTTTTTACTTAATTTTCTATTCTCGACATTTCTGAAAACCTTAGGCTCAAGTCTAATTTGATCTAATGCTTTACTATTAATTTCAGCAAGTTTATCATCTCCTGATGCTCCATCAATGAAATCAAAGACCAATTTTGGTAATCTCTTTTTTGATAACCTTATTGCATCATCTATTGTATGGATTTTATTGCTAGGTTTAATGAGTTCATTCATTTTAATATTTGTATTCTAATATAATTTATAATTCTATTATAAAATATACTAGTTTTTTGAAATACCCTTCCAAGGTATTGGACTAGATGGAATATCCTCTTTTAAACCTCTTTGTATTTCACCTTTCTCATCATACATTGGTAAAGTACAAATTTCACCTTTTTGCACACTACCATCATCACAACTAACATCTACTATTGTGTCTGGTCCAAATTCTGCATTATCCATATGAACTATAGCAACACCACAAACTTGAAATGGCGACCATGTACTTGAAGTTACAATTCCAACTTTTTTATTATTAATAGAAATTTCAGAATCAACCAACGCAAAGCTATTTTCCACTCTCATACCCCATGTTAAGCAATCTTTGCTTGCATTTAGTAAATAATCTCTTCCAATAAAATCACCTTTATTAAAATCTATAAATTTTCCTAATCCAACAGCAAATGGAGATCTGTCTCTTGTAAAATCTCTCCCTGCAGATAAGAGACCTGCTTCAATTCTTCTACATCTAAATCCTGGAGAGGCTGTAAGAATCATTCCCATTTCTTCACCCTTACTGAGTATTAAGTCTCCAATTTTTTTTGAATCATTTTCTGGCCTTAAATAAATCTCCCAGCCAAGTTCATTTGTAAAACCTGTTCTGCTTATAATTACTTTTTCTGAAGCAATTGAAGTTTCAACCCAATCAAAATAATTAAAATTATTTTTTAATGGTTGATCAACTAGTTTTTCTAAAAGTTTTAGAGATTTAGGGCCTTGTATTTGACTAACCCAAACGTTTGGATCTTTAATTTCAACATCTAAATTTTTTGAATGAGCTTTGTACCAACTGTATAAATGTCCATCACCTTGGGCAAACCAAAATTTATTTTTTTCTAATCTTAATAATAATCCATCTGAAATCATTCCTCCATCATGGTAACAAGCAAATTGATAGGAGCATCTTCCAATTTTAACTTTTGAAATATCTCTAGGAAATATTTGTTGAAGTAAATTTTCAGCATCCGGACCAGATATTTCGTATGGATGCTCACCTGTATGACGTAAAATTATTTCTTTTCTAGCTTTCCAATACATTTCATCTGCTGTAGCATGAGATAATTTTTCAAGTGTAAATCTACCATCAGCGTAGTTAGTATATTCGGGGTTAAGTGGTAACTCTTGATAAGTAAGAGGATGTATTTTCATGGGTCTAGCCAAATCTAGAGATCTACCAGTTTCTTTAACAACTGGTTTTACAACAAATCTGTAATTACTAACTAAATCTCCCATAAAATTTATTCAACTTATCACAAAATAATGAAAAAAAAATTTTAAAATAAATTCTTAATAGCTTCAATATGTCGTGGCTTTACTTCACAACATCCACCAACTAGAGTAACACCTTCATTTAAAGAATTTAAAACAAACTTTTTATATTTTTCTTCTCCAAATTCTTCATTTCGAGTTCCAAGTAACTCAACGGGATCAACATAATCATAATTTTCCTCAAAACCTTCTGAATTAAATTTTTCTTCATTACTAGTAGGCAGTTCTTTAAATAAATTCATTTTATAACCAAAAGGAAGCTTTTGTTTATTAAACATAGGAATACTCAAATTAATGATTTCAGGTGATACGCAGGCTGATACTATGCCACAACAATTAAATTTTTGAATAGTTTCAAAAAGTTCATCAAGACTTTCTCCAGATGGTAATTTTCCGTCATAACGTAAATGAACACCTACAAGAACTTGTTTATTAAATTCTTTTGAAGCTTCTAAAGCAATTTTTATTTCTTTGATGGAACACAAAACATCTAAGTAAAATATATCGACGTAATCTTTTAATATCTTTGCAATTTCATGAAAATAGTTAAACATAGTTTCATCAGTTTCAAAATGTATTGGGGAATATGTAACACCTTGATTTGGCAATGAGCCTGCAACAATAACTTTTTTATCACTTTCATTTTTTGCTTTTAATGCAAGTGCTCCAGCAGATCGTATTCCAAATTCAAATTTATCAAGTAAATTGTAATTTTTTAACAGTCTTCTTCTAACACTAAAATTTGAAGTAACAATTAATTGTGATCCTGCATTTATAAAATTCTTATGCATATCTACAACCATTTGGTGATTATTTTCATTTAATAAAGCTTGTGCAGACCAAAGATCACCTTTTGTTTCTAAACCCATTTCCATTAAAGTTTGACCTGAACCTCCATCAAAGAGATATTTCTTATTTTTTAAAAACATTTTTTGGAAGATTAGAAGCAAAAGTGTGGCGCATTTAAATGCGCCACAAAGAAAATTAATATTTTATGCAAACCACCAACGTTCAGAAAGTTTGTTACCATCACTTTCCCAGTTACCAGCAACATCTTCACCGTGAGCAAGTTTTTTAGAACCAGCACCAACATATTGGTTAAATGCATAAACAATTGCACCACCATCGTAGTTACAAAGAGCTTGTGCTTCCCAGTACATTGATTTTCTTTTTTCTGCATCAAGTTCTGATCTAGCAGCTCTAACAAGTTCATTGAAACGAACAGTTGAATCAGTTTGAACTAGATTACCCCAAGCAGCTTCATTCCACTCAGTATCATCTGTGAATGCAGCAGACCACATCATATCTTCTGTAGGTCTTCCACCCCAAGAACTCATACTGAAACCTTTAGTGTTCCATACGTTACTCCAGTAACCATCTTCAGGTTCTTTTTTAACTCGAAGATCGATACCACATTCTTGAGCAGATGCTGCTATCAAGTTAGTTGCATCTGTACATCCTGCATAAGGAACCTCAGAAGTACTAATTTCAATTGGTCCACTTACTCCAGATTTTTTCCAGTGATAAGCAGCTTTATCAGCATCGAACTCTCTCTGCTCTAAAGCATTGTTGTGGTATGGGTGAGCAGTTGAGATCGGGTGATCATTACCAACTGTTCCATATCCTAGCATTATTTTATCAACAATTTCTTGTCTTTTGATTGCAAACTTCATTGCCATACGAACATCAAAATTATCAAATGGCGGCACATTTAATCTCATTGGAGCTGTATAATGTGCATATCCAGATGCTGCAGTAATTTCAACATTTGGATCTCTTGTTAGTAAATTTGCAGTTCTTAAGTCAACACCGTTCATCCAGTCTATTTCACCATTTAATAATGCCGCTTGTCTAGTAGCAGGATCATTAATTCCGATTACTTCAACTGAATCAAAGTGTGCAACACTATCACCTTTGAAATAATTTGGATTTCTTTTTCCAAATTTTGCTCCAACACCTGGATTAAATTCATCCATAATGTAAGGACCAGTTCCAACAGTAGATTGAGCATCAACAACTCCATCTTTTGTTGGTTTAATCATAATGTGATAGTCAGTAGTTATTGCAGGCCAGTCAGCGTTTGCACCTTTTAGCTTGAAAATAACCCTGTCATTTCCATCAGCAGAAATTGTTTCAATTTGAGATAACAACCCGCCTGCTGCTGAAGCGGTGTCTGGATTCATGTGATACTGATAGTTAAGTACAACGTCTTCTGCAGTCATTGATTTTCCATTATGGAATTCAACTCCTTTACGAAGATTATATACCCAAGTTTGAGCATCATCAGATTCAATTGACTCAGCAAGCTCTCCAACAATGGTATGGTCTGAGTCAACAACCGTTAAACAGTTTTGATATGACCAAGCTGTAGCTTGCATGAATGAACTTTGATAAGTTGCAGGATCAAGTGTATCTGTAGTATCAGCCGCACCATTACCCCATCTTAAATGTCCGCCTTTTTTTGGAGTAGCAGCAACAGCTTTATCAGCGAGTGATAGTGCTATTGGTAAAGTTACACCAGTTGCAAGAACAGACATCATGAACTGTCTTCTGTCAATTAGCCCTTTAGTGAGCTTTGAAGACTGCTCTTTAATATATTTGTCTATTTTCTTATCTTTCATTTGTCCTCCCTTTTATTGAACAAAAACCTTTATTTTTGTTCATTATTTCTAGAAATTTAACAAAAAACAAACTTAAGTTAATTAACATACAAACATATAAATTATTTAAATTCAACGGATAATTTATGAAATTTTGGTTGCATAATGGTCTAATTAAGTAATAACAAAATTAAAATATTTAGGAGGACAATATTAGCCAAATTCACCCAATATTTAGAACAATTTTTTTAAGAATTGGCCTTGGATTAATTACTGTATTCGCTTTTTCAGTAATTATTTTTAGCTGTTTTTCTTTTTTACCAGGAGATTTTGCAACTGAGATTCTAGGACAATCAGCTACAAAATCCTCAGTTGAGGCTCTTAGATCAGAATTAGGTTTAGATAAACATCCAATCCCAAGATATTTTGAATGGTTGTCCAATGTATTTCAGGGAGATTTTGGAAGTTCTTTCTCAGGTAGATCAAAAGTACAAGGTGATCAAGGTGATAGATCAAGACTTGTTGTGGAACTAATAATTCCCAGACTGAAAAATACACTTTTTTTAACCGGAGTAAGTGCTCTTGTAGCTATTCCACTGGCATTACTTCTAGGTATTTCAGCTGCCTTATACAGAAATAGTGTTTACGATAGATCGGCAACTGGTTTTAGTTTAGTTACTGTTTCTTCTCCCGAGTTTTTTACTGGATATATTTTTATTCTTTTATTAGCTACCTTGTTTCCAGTTTTTCCTACTATAGCAAATGTCAATGAAGACACATCCTTAATTGATAGGTTTTATTTAACTGCTTTACCTGTTTTTACTTTAACGCTTGTAACAATGGGTCATATGATGAGAATGACTCGATCTGCAATAATCAATATTTTATCAAGTGAATATATCGAAATGGCAAAATTATCTGGCGCTACCAGATATGAAGTAATTGTGAAACATGCTTTGCCTAATGCTTGGGCTCCAATTGCTCAAGTAATAACTATAAATCTTGCATACATGTTAATTGGTTCAGTTGTTGTCGAGTTTGTATTTAATTATCAAGGCATAGGAAGATTAATGGTTGGATCCGTTTATAATAGAGATATTCCTGTTGTTCAGGCTTGCGCTTTAATATTTGCATCAACTTACGTTATATTAAATTTACTAGCTGATTTAATTGGCATAATTTCAAACCCTAGACTTTTGTATCCAAAATGAGTGAAAATACACAATCATATTCAGCAAAAGGTGAAGTTAGTAATATAACAAAAAGAAGAACTAGATTTGAAAGAATTAAAATAGCATTTTCTAAAGCTCCTTTATCTGCTTGGTTTGGAATGATTGTTCTATCTATCTATCTTATTGCTGCATTCTTTGCTCCTTTTATTGCGCCACATGGTGAGGCTGAAGTTTTTCCAGTAGCATATGCGCCTTGGGGTGGAGAACACTTATTAGGAACAGATCAAATTGGAAGAGATATTCTTTCCAGATTAATATTTGCTTCAAGAAATACACTAGGAATTTGTTTTTTAGCCTGTACCATTGCTTTATTTATAGGAACAATATTTGGAATAATTGCTGCAATAGATAGAAGTTACATTGATCAAATTTTAAGTAGATCTATTGATACTTTAATGGCAATTCCCGTAATGATTTTTACTTTTATACTTTTATCTGTTTTTGGGCCAAGTAACTTAAACTTAATTTTAATTCTAGGGGTATTAGAATCAACGAGGTTTTTTAGAATTTCAAGATCTGTAGCTGTTGGTCAAGTTGTATTAGAATATGTTGAGGTAGCTAAATTAAGAGGAGAAAAACTTTCTTATATAATTTTTAGAGAAATTTTACCAAATATAGCATCTCCACTAATTGTAGAATTTGGAGTGAGATTCATTTTTATTATTTTCACAGTTTCAAGTTTAAGTTTTTTAGGCTTAGGAATTCAACCGCCAGCTGCTGATTGGGCTGCAATGGTGAGAGAAAATGCAATTTTAATTCAATATGCCCAATATGATATTACTGCTGGATTAACACCACTAATACCTGCTGCAATAATTGCTTTATTAGCTCTTGCAATTAATTTTGTGATTGATTGGTATTTATACATAACAAGCGGATTAAAAGATGACATCAAATAATAAAAAAGAACTTCTTTTAGAAATGAAGAATATTCATATTGACGGATTTTCAGATGAGAGATGGCATAAAATACTAAAAGGTGTTGATCTAAATTTATACAGAGGTGAGATTTTAGGATTAATTGGAGAAAGTGGTGCTGGAAAATCGACTATGGGAAAAGCAGCAATGGGTTACACTCAACCAGGTTGCAAAATTATTAAAGGTGAAATACTATTTAATGGCACAGATCTTGCAAAATTGACGGAATTTGAAAAAAGAAAAATATGGGGTACGAAAATTTCATATGTTGCACAATCAGCTGCAGCATCTTTTAATCCTGCTCATAGATTGATGGATCAAACCATTAGTGCAGCTAATAGAGCAAAGATAAATTCTACTGAAGTTTTAAGAAAAGATGCAGTGCAACTTTATGAGTCACTGCAACTACCTGATGCAGAAAATATTGGTGAGAGATATCCCCATCAAGTCTCTGGAGGTCAACTACAAAGAATTATGACTGCTATGGCTATGTCACCAAGACCAGAACTAATAATTTTTGATGAACCAACAACTGCTCTTGATGTAACTACTCAAGTTGAAGTTTTGTCTGCTATGAGATCAATAGTAGATAAATTTAATACTGCAGCAATTTATATTACTCATGATTTAGCTGTAGTTGCTCAAATGGCTGATAGAATTAAAGTTCTTAGATATGGAGAAGAAGTTGAAGAGTCTGAAACGAGAGAGATGCTCTCAAACCCTAAAGAAGAATATACCAAATCACTATGGTCAGTAAGATCACTTATCAAGCCTGAAGAAACGAATGAAGATTATATGTTGTCCATTAAAAATATTGATGCAGCTTATGGCTCATCAAAAGTTCTGCATAATGTTTCTGTTAATATTCCTAGGGGTAAAACTGTAGCAATAGTGGGAGAAAGTGGATCAGGAAAATCAACAACTGCAAGAGTGATAACAGGCTTACTGCCTCAAACCAAAGGAGAAATTATATTTGATGGAAAAAAATTATCTCCAAAACTTGAGCAAAGATCAAAAGAAGAATTAAGAAGAATTCAAATAATTTTTCAAATGCCTGATACAGCAATGAATCCTAAACAAACTGTTGATGAAATAATTGGAAGACCAATTGAATTTTACCATGGAGTAAAAGGAAAAGAGCGTGAGGCTAAAGTAATAGAATTGTTAAAAATGATTGAATTAGATGAATCTTTTTTAGATAGACTGCCATCTGAATTATCAGGAGGTCAAAAACAAAGAATTTGTATTGCTAGAGCTCTAGCTGCTAATCCAGATCTAATTATTTGTGACGAGGTTACTTCAGCATTGGATCAAATTGTTCAAGAAGGAATTTTAAAACTCTTACAAAAACTTCAAAAAGATCTTGGAGTGACTTACATTTTTATTACTCACGATATTGCTACTGTTAAAGCTATTTCCGATGAAATAGTAGTTATGTATCAAGGCAAAGTAGTTGAACAAGGATTAAAAAGTAAAATCTTAAATCCCCCACACCCTGATTATACAGAACTGTTATTGTCTTCAGTTCCAGAAATGGATCCTGATTGGCTAACCAATCTTTTGAATAAAAGATCTTCTTAGTAAATCTATATTTTAAATAATGAATATATTTAAATTTTTACTTAATTTTTTTTCTAGCAAAGAAAATAGAATAGATAATCTAGAAGCAAAAAATATAATGATAATTGAGAACGATTTTAATAAAAATAATTTAACATTAGGTTCTATTTACAAAGTAAATCAAAATATAAAACTAAAAAATTTTAAAAATAAAATTCTTGAAGATAATTTAACAATAGTAGTTACTGACAATAAAGGTAAAACTATTGGATATATTTCTAAAAAGGAGATAGATAATATTCAATAAATGAAAATCAATCTGAGTAAAAAAAATTATGTTATATCTGCTGGTGCAGATGGTTTAGGTTTTGCTATAGCAAATAAGATAGTTAATTCAGGTGGCAAGGTACATTTATCTGATATAAATAAATCAAAAATTGATAAAATAAATGCAAATAAAAAATATCGTAATAAAATATTTGCTAAACACTTAGACTGTACAAATCCAAAAGACATTAAAGAATATTTTAATTCTCTAACTAACTTAAAAAAAATAGATGGATTAATAAATAATATTGGTATTGCAGGACCTACAAAGTATCTTCAGAATATTTCAATTGATGAATGGGATCAAACAATCAAAACAAATCTTAGTTCACATTTTTACTTTACTAAATTTGCTATACCATTCTTAAAAAAGTCTAAAAAAGCATCAATTATCAATTTATCTTCAACTGCTGGTTTGTTTGGTTATGCTCAAAGATCTCCTTACACATCTAGTAAATGGGCAATAATTGGATTAACTAAAACATTAGCTGTTGAATTGGGAAAATTTAAAATACGAGTAAATGCAATTTGTCCAGGTTCAGTGAATGGTGATAGAATGGACAGAGTCATAAATGCAAAAGCTAAATTAATTAAATCAACAAAAAATAAAGTAAGAAAAGATCTAGAGTCAATGGTTTCATTAAAAACATTTGTAGAAAAAGAAGATATTGCATCAATGGCATTATTTTTATTGAGCGATGCCTCAGAAAATGTATCTGGTCAAATCATGACTGTTGATGGAAATACTGAAAGAATGAATTAGTGGTTAACAACGCTGACTATATCATTGTTGGAGCAGGGTCAGCAGGTTGTGTTTTAGCTAACAGATTGTCTTCACAATCAAAGAATTCTGTAATTTTATTAGAAGCTGGTCCATCGAGTAAAACCTGGAAAGTTGATATGCCAAGCGCACTTCTATATGCAATGCATGACCCAAAATTTAATTGGAAATATTATACGGAGCCTGAACCGTTTCTAAATAATAGATCTTTATATTGCCCAAGAGGTAAAATGATCGGGGGATGCTCTTCTCATAATGGAATGGTTTTTGCTAGAGGTCATAAAGAGGATTTTGATAGATGGTCTTCAAGTGGTTTAACTGATTGGTCATATGAAAAAGTTTTACCTTTTTTTAAAAAATTAGAAACTTGGTCTCATAATAGTAATGAAAGAGGTAATGAGGGGCCATTAAAAGTAAATAAGTCAAACATAGATAAAAAATATCCTTTATTTAAAAAAGTTTTAGAAGCTGCACAAGAAGCTGGATATAAAATATTTAATGACTCTAATAATACTGATAATGAAGGTTTTGGTACTTTTGATGTAACAATAAACAACGGTGTAAGACAAAGTGTTGCTAAAGCATATTTAGAACCAATACAAAATAGAAAAAATCTAAGAATAATAAATAATATTGATGTGAAAAAAATTCTTTTTAAAAATAAAACTGCAATTGGTGTTGAAACTATTAAAAAAAATATAACAAATAAATATTTAGCAAATAAAGAAGTTATACTTTGTGCAGGTTCAATTAATTCTCCCAAAATTCTTCAATTATCTGGAATAGGTAATGAAAAACATCTTAAAAGCTTGGGAATAGAAGTAATTAATAATTTAATTGGGGTGGGAGAAAATTTACAAGATCATTTAGAGATGTATATTCAATATAAATCAAAAAAAAATGAAACATTACATTCTTTAGCAACAAATTTTCTCTATCAAGCAATTGAAGGATCAAAATGGTTTTTGTTTAAAAAAGGTAGGTTAGCAAACTCACACTTAGAGTTAGGAGGGTTTGTTAAATCTGACAAATCATATAATCATCCAAACTTACAATTTCATTTTTTTCCATACTTAGTTATTAATCATGGTTTGGAAAATCCTAATTTTGAAGCCTTTCAATTTCATGTTTGTCCGAATAGACCAAAAAGTAGGGGGTTTGTTAAAATTAAAACAAATAACTATAAAGATGATCCTAAAATACAATTTAATTATCTTAAGCATGAAGACGATTTAAAACAAATGAGAGAAGGTGTAGGAATTGCTAAAAAAATTTTGTCTCAAAAAGCACTTAAAGATTATGTTGGTACAGAAATTAGGCCTGGGAAGAATGTATCTAATCAAAATGAATTAGATGAAGTTATTAAAAATACATCTGAATCTGCGTATCATCCGTCATGCACAAATAAAATGGGTGAGGACAAAACTTCAGTTGTAGATCAAGACCTAAGGGTTCATGGAATTCAAAATTTAAGAGTTATTGATGCTTCTGTAATGCCAGATATTGTTAGTGCGAATTTAAATGCAACAACTATTATGATTGCTGAAAAAGCTTACGACCAAATAAATAGTACCGTTAGTTAGAGAGATAAAATCTAATTTAATTAGATCGTTTTTCTTCTAAGAGTCCAACCGTATCTTTCGCTGTAGTATGCTTCGATACCATCAGCAAGATTAAGGTCATAATTTGAATCTATAGATCCTTCAAGAACCTTCTTCTCAATAGAACTCTGCTCTAGGCTGTCTTTTTGGTTATTAATATTTTCTGTTAGTTTACTGTTCATATTTACAGATTTTACAAATACATAATAAAATAAAAAAAAACTAGAGTTTTTCTTAGTTTTAATGTAAAGAAAATTACTTTGAATTTATTATTTTTGTAAATTTTGTAAATGAATATTGAATCTGACATAAATTTTGGCCCAAGGTTAAAAAAACAAAGGATAAGCAAAGGTTTTTCACAAGCTGAATTATCAAAAACTATTGGCATATCTCCTAGTTATTTAAATTTAATTGAAAGTGGAAAAAGAAAAATACCGCTTTCCTTACTAATTAAAGCAGCTGATAAATTAGATTTATCAATTAAAGACTTCTCAACAGAATCTAGCAAACGACTTCTTTCAGACGTGATGGATGTTTTAAGCAATGAAATTTTTGATGATTTAAAGATTACCAATCATGACACAAGTGACTTCATTGGTTCAAATCCTAACATAGCTAAAGCATTATTGACAATAAATGATTCTTTTAAAAGTTTTAAAGAAGATATGCAAAATCGACTTGAAACTATGGATGTCAATGCAAATCAAATAGAAAAACCAACAAGACTACCTGTAGAAATTGTTTCAGATATTCTTCAAGAAAATAAAAATTACTTTCATGATTTAGAAGTAAGTTCTGAAAATCTAAGAAAAAAAATAGGTCTTGAAACTGGGCCTAACATTGGTTCTGGATCTAAATTATCACGTTATCTCAAAGAAAAACATGGAATTGAAGTTAAAATAGTAACAATAAACGAAGATGAAAAAATAGTTAAAAGATTTGATGAAAAATCCAAGATTTTTTATCTTTCTGAAATGTTAACTTACACATCAAGAAACTTTCATTTAGCATCACAAGTTGCTTATTTAGAGGCTAATGATGTTATCAATAAAGTTATTAAAGATAATAATGTTGAGTCAGAAGAAGTAGAGCCTTTGCTTAAACTATCTTTATTAAATTACTACGCTGCTGCTTTTATGATGCCTTATAACGATTTTTTAAAGAGTGCTAAATTACATAAATATGATGTGGAAATTTTGATGCATCATTATGCTTGTAGTTTTGAACAAGTTACACATAGATTAACAAATCTTCAAAGACCTAGAAACGAAGGAGTGCCATTTCATTTTTTAAAAACAGATATTGCTGGAAATGTGTCAAAGCGATTTTCTTTATCTGGTATTCATATACCAAGACATGGAGGTTCTTGTCCTAGATGGAATGTGTATACTGCATTTTTAAATCCTGGAAAAATTCATCCTCAAATATCTAAAATGCCTGATGGACGAGTATATTTTTGTATAGCAAGAGCTTTTGAGAAAGGAATTGAAAAACATGGAATGCCTAAAAGTTTTGTTTCGATTGGTTTAGGTTGTGATATGAAATACGCTAAAGATCTAATTTATTCTGAAGGAATTGATCTAAATAATAAAAAATTACAAATGCCAATTGGAGTTTCGTGTAGGATATGCCCTAGAGTGGAATGTCAGCAAAGAGCTTTTCCTCCAATTGATAAAGAGCTTAAATTAGATATAAAATATAGAGGGACTTCTCCGTACGTTACAATTTAGTTAAATTTTGACTAACATTTTACCTAAATTTTTACCATTAAATAAATCTATAAATGCTTTAGGAGCATTTTCTATATTTTCATAAATTGTTTCTTTAAATTTTATTTTTCCTTCTGAAATCCAATTTCGCATATCAGTTTCAAAAGGCTCATTATCATTTTCATGATCAAAAATTAAAAAACCTTTGATTGTTAATCTTTTGACTAATACGTGCGCCATATTTTTTAGTCCAGCAGGAGCAGAAGTTGAATTCATTTGAGAAATCCTTCCACAAATAACAATTCTTCCAAAATTTTTCATTCGAAAAATTGCAGACTCTAAAAAATCACCTCCAACATTATCAAAGTATAAGTCAAATCCTTCAGGGCAAATTTCTTTTAAGTGAAGAACAAGGTTATCAATTTTTTTATAATTAAATGCAACATCAACATTTAATTCATTTTTTAACCAATCAACTTTTTCATCTGATCCTGTACTAGCATAAACTTTACATCCTAAATTTTTTGCAATTTGACAAACTGTTGATCCAACACTTCCACCTGCTGAAGATACAAGAATACTTTGTCCCCTTTGTATATTCCCATGATTAAAAAGACCAATATATGCTGTTTGACCTGTCATTCCTAAAGGTCCTAGATAAGTTTGCAATGGAAGATTGGAATCTTTTATTTTTTTTAAATCACCGCCTTTGCAAATGAAGTTATCTCTCATTCCAAAATTACTGAAAACAACATCTCCTTCTTTAAATTGTGAATCTTTTGATTTTTGGACTGACCCAATTGCATAACCTTCCATTTCCTCTTCTAATAAAAAGGGTGGTTTATAATTTTTACGTTCTGTCATTCTTGCTCTCATATACGGATCAACAGATATCCATGAATTAAGAACATGAATATTATGTGTTTCATCTAATTCTAAAGTTTTAGATTTAATTTCAAAATCCTCTTCTTTGGGTAAGCCAGTTGGTATATAATTTTTTAAAGCTACATATTTTGAGATTATTGTCATAATTATAATTTATATTTTTTCTTTAATTCTAGCAAATCTATTAAGAAATTATCTCTTATGTTACTTAAATCTTTTATAGAATGATTATTTGATTGTTTTTTTGTTCCTTTGATTATTTTTTCTTTAAGTTTTTTTGTCAATTTTGGAGATTTCAGTTTAGTCCATGGGAGTTTTAATGCTGGCCCAAATTGATCTAACATATGTTTCATACCCATTTCTCCTCCAGCAAGATGAAAAGTAAGAAAAGTTCCCATTAAAGCCCACCTCATACCAGGGCCATAAGTGATTGCTTCATCTAAATCTTTTGTTGAAGCATATCCATCATTTACAATATGTAAACCCTCTCTCCACAAAGCTTCTTGCAATCTATCAGATAAAAAGCCTGGTAATTCTTTTTCTACCAATAATGTCTTCATTTTAATTTTTTGATAAAATTTTTTTGCTTTATTTAGATATAAATTTGTAGTTTTTTTACCTTTTACAATTTCAACCAAAGGGAGAATATATACAGGGTTAAATGGATGAGCTATGATTAATCTTTTTGGATTAATACATTTTGATTGTAAATTTGATGGAAGTAAACCAGATGAACTTGAAGCAATTATTGAATTTGAAGGTGAATATTTACTTATATTTTTTATAACATCTTTTTTTAAAGTTAATCGTTCGGGGACATTTTCCTGAATTAAATCTGCATTTTTTACTGCTTCTTCAATACTGTCTACGATTTCCAAATTTTTGAAATTGATTTTTGTATTATATAATTTTTTTATAATTAAGTTTGTTCTTGTTATTTCTTCTTTTAGAAAATGTAATTGCTTAGAATTTTTATCAAATGCTTTGACTTTTATACCATTAGCGAGAAATCTAAGTATCCAGCCGGTACCAATTACACCAGTTCCAATGACAGCAATATTTTTCAAATTAAAAATGTTTTTTTAGTTTTAATTTCTCTCTAGTCTGTTGAGGGGATAAAATAGAAGCCCCCAAATCTTCAACAATGCATCTTGCTTTTTCAACTAACTGTGCATTTGATGCAAAAACTCCTTTCTTTAAATAAAGATTGTCTTCAAGTCCCACACGAACATTTCCTCCTAAAATAACTGCTTGTGCAGCCATGGGCATTTGTGATCTTCCTATTCCAAATCCAGACCAAATACCTTCAGTAGGTATCATTTCAGCCATTGCTTTCATTGCGCTCGTTGTTGCTGGTGATCCCCAAGGTATACCAAGGCATATTTGATAAAAAGGAGGGCCGTCAATTAAACCTTCTTTATAAAGTTGGTTAGCAAACCATAAATGACCCATTTCAAAGGCTTCCATTTCTGGTTTGACTCCAAGTTCCTGCATTTTTTTTGCTGCAGTTCTTAGTTGTATCGGTGTATGAATAAAAGTCATGTTTGAGTCACCAAAATTTAGTGAGCCGCAGTCTAAAGTACAAATTTCAGGTAATAACTCTTCAACATGTTCTAATCTGCTTAATGCATCAATCATATCTGTATTTGCTCCCACTGGATTTAAAGGATCTTTACCTGTTCCCACTTCAAAATCACCACCCATACCTGTTGTAAAATTTAAAACTACATCAGTATCAGAAGAGCGAATTCTATCTGCCACTTCTTTATAATAACTTAAATTTCTAGAAGGTTTGCCATCAGGTTCCCTTACATGTACATGAGCTATCGCTGCACCGGCTTTGGCAGCTTCAATTGAAGCATCAGCAATTTGTTTTGGTGTTATAGGTAATTCAGGATGTTTGCCTGCCGTATCTCCTGATCCAGTTACAGCACACGAAATTATTACTTCATTATTCATTATTTTAAACTACTATATTTTTTGAATTAATAAAGAAAAACAATGAAGATATATTTAAATACAGGAAGAGTTATAAAAGAATGGACTGATTACAATGGTCATATGAATTTGGCATTTTATATTCATCTTTTTGATGCTGGATGGGAAGTTCTTTTACAAAAATTTAATATGGGTGAAACTTCTGCAAAAACAGAGAAGAAAACTACTTTTGCCGTAGAGTCACACACCACTTATGACAAAGAAGTGAAAGAGGGTGATGAAGTAGATATTAATTTATTATTTCTTGATAGGGATAAAAAAAGATTAATTTATAAATTAGAAATGACACATAAGCTTGAAGGTTATAGGGCAGCAACAACAGAGGTTTGTTCTTTGTATGTTGATTTAAATGTTAGAAAAGTTTCTGAATTAGAATTAGAAAAGCAAAAAGATATAGATAAATTCATTCAAGAAAATAAAAATAATTTTAATCCAGGTAACCTTACACTAATCAATAAGCTGAAAAAATAATTATAAATTTCTATAAGGTGTTCTATTAAATATTTTTTGAACCATTGGAACAAATTCTTTTAAAGGAATTGTATCATAATTTGGATCAAATGATGCTTGATCCCATCTTTCGCAAAAATCTATAGTATCTTTAAAGAATTCATGACCTTTAAATTTATCTCTTAGATTTCTATCTTTTCCATAATAATGATTATAGTAGTAGGCTTGAAACAAACCGTGTTGTTCTACAATCCATCTTGTTTTTTCAGAAACAAAAGGTTTTAATACTGCAGCTGCAAGTTCAGAATGATTAAGAGGTGCAATTTCATCACCTATATCATGCAATAAAGAAGCTACCACCATTTCTTCAGAAGCTTGTTCACGTAACGCTCTTGATGCAGTTTGAAGAGAGTGTTCTAATCTAGATACCTTATAGCCACCTAAAGAGTTGTCTAAACTTTCTAGCACTCTTACTATTCTATCAGCTGTACCTTCAATAAATTTATCTTCAAAATTAGCAAGAAGTTCATAATCTTCTTTATCACCATGTTTCATTTCAGTGAATTTTACTTCATCTTTAGACATGAAATAATTATACATATTTTTAAATTTTATGAAACTAATTCCTGAATGGTATGAACACCAATATTGTTTGATTGCTTGGCCGTGTAATAAAGATCTTTATGGTAAAATTATAAATAAGGCCAGAGATGAAGTTGCAAATGTAATTAATGAAATTGCAAAAACTGAGCATGTTATTGTTTTGTCAAAAAAAGATGACATAAATGAAATTCAAAATAAAACTGATCATAAAAACATAGATATCATAGAATGTAAATTAGATGATTCTTGGATGCGAGATATTGCACCAATTTTTTATAACGAAGATGAAAAATTAAAATCAATTAGTTTTGAATTTAATGGTTATGGAAAGTATCCAGATTATTTAAATGATAATAAAATATCAAAATTTATTTCAAGCTATTTAAATATCCCAACAATAACTTCTGACTTAGTCATTGAAGGAGGAGCAATAACTTATGATGATAAAAAAAATTTATTTAGTACTAAAAATGTAATATTTAACAAAAATAGAAAACAAAAATATAATAATGAATATATTATTAAAGAATTAAAGCTCTTGTTTGACTTAAATTATATTTTTTTATTTGAAAATGGACTAATGGAGGATGACACAGATGGTCATGTAGATAATTTATTATGCCCGATAGGAAAAAATAAATATTTAATTGCTACAACTCACAAATTAGATCCTAATTATGAAATATTAGAAAAAAACAAAGCTGATCTTATTAAATTTTTTAAAGATACTAATCAGAGATTTGATTTAATTGAAGTTCCTTTACCTACAAGAAAAAAGATTAACAATAAGAATATTATTAGCTCATATATAAATTTCTATTTCAGTAAAAATAAAATTATCTTACCTAAATTCAATGTTAAGGAAGACAATGAGGTAAAATTAATTTTTGAAAAGTTATTCCCAAATCGAGAGATTATAATGTTGGAAACAGAAAATATAAATTATGGTGGAGGAAATATTCATTGTATCACAATGAATGTACCAAAAATATGAAAGTAAAAGTAGCAACATCACAATTTAAGGCTCTTAAAGGAGACTTTGAAGCTAATTTAAATAAAGCGATTAGTTTAGTTGAAAAAGCTTCAAAAGAAAATGTAGATTTTTTACTTCTGCAAGAATTATTTCAAGATTATTATTTTTGCTCAACAAAAAATGATAAATTTTTTGATCTTGCAATTGATTTTCCTTCTCATCCCATGTTCGAAAAATTATCTAATATTTGTAAAGATAAAAAGATTTCATTACCAATTAGTTTTTTTCAAAAAAAAGAAAATAAGTTTTTTAACTCTTTAGTTATGATTGATTCATTAGGTAAAATAAGTGAAGTCTATAATAAATCCCACATCCCTGAAGGGCCTGGATATAATGAGAAGTATTATTTTGAAAAAGGCAACACAGGTTTTATGGTTTTTGAAACCCCTCTAGCAAAAGTTGGCTGTGCAATTTGTTGGGATCAGTGGTTTCCTGAATGTGCAAGAATATTAACTTTGAAAGGTGCAGATTTAATTTTATATCCATCAGCAATTGGTTCTGAGCCACACATGCCCGAATTAAATTCAAAAGATCATTGGATTAATACAATGGTAGGACATGCTGCTGCAAATCAAATCCCTATAATAACTTCAAATAGAATAGGGAAGGAGGTCGAAGCAGGTATTGAATTAAATTTTTATGGTAATTCTTTTATATTGGATCATCTTGGAAATATAATAAATCGTATGAATGATAAGGATGAGGGAATAATAACTGCGACTTTAGATTTGTTAATTTCAAGAGAATATAGAAAATTATGGGGTAACTTTAGAGACAGAAGGCCAGATCTATATAAAAAAATTCTCGATTTTTAATTTATTTTATTTAATGTAATTTTTATTTAGGAGGGGAATAATGCTTAAGTATTTTATATCTCTATTAGTTTTAATTTCTTTTTCAGCTCAGGCTAAAGAAGAACTATTTATTTACAATTGGTCTGACTATATTGCAGAAGATACAATTGAAAATTTTGAAAATGAATTTGGCATTGATGTAACCTATGATGTTTTTGATTCAAATGAGGTTCTTGAAGCTAAACTTTTAGCTGGTGGGTCTGGATATGATATTGTCGTGCCTTCTGGTTCTTTTTTAGAAAACCAAATCAAGGCTGGAGTTTTTCAAAAACTTGATAAGGCTCAACTTTCAAACATTGGTAATTTAGATCCTGATGTATTAGCAAAAATTGATGCACATGATCCAGGAGGTCAATACTCGATAAATTATATGTATGGTACTACAGGTATTGGCTATAATACTGATAAAGTTGATGAAAATGATATTACAAGTTGGAGCATTTTGTTTGATCCAGCTATTGCATCAAAATATGCAGATTGTGGAATCGCAATGTTGGATGCTCCTACAGAGGTTATGGAAATCGCTTTAAAATACGTTGGAAAAGATCCTTATACAGAGGATGAGAAAGATTATGAAGTTGCTCTTGAAATGTTACAACAAATAAGACCTTACATAAGATATTTTGATTCTTCTCAATATATTGATGATTTAGCAAATGGAGAGATCTGTTTAACTATGGGTTGGTCAGGTGACGTTTTTCTAGCTGCAGATGAAGCTGCAGATGGAGTAGAAGCCTGGTACTCTATTCCATCTGAAGGGACAGTAATTTGGTTTGATATGATGGCTATTCCAGCTGATGCGAAAAATGTTGAGAATGCACACAAATTCATAAATTATATTTTAAGACCTCAAGTTGCCGCTGATATTACTAACTATGTTTGGTATTCAAATCCAAATAAAGCAGCTAATGAGTTAGTTGATCCTGAAATTTTTGAAGATCCAGCTATTTATCCAGATGAAGCAACTTTAAGTATGCTTTTTGCTGATACAGCTGACTCTCCAAAAAAATCTAAATTATCAACTAAATATTTCAATAAATTTAAATCAAATTAAAAAATATACTTCATTTCAGCACTAATATATTAATATTAGTGCTGATTTAAGATGGATAATAATAATTTTCTAGTAATTGAAAATATTTCTAAATCCTTTGGAGATAACAAAGTTTTAGAAAATATTAATTTAAATATTTCAAAATCTGAATTTTTTGGTCTCCTAGGATCTTCGGGTTCAGGCAAAACTACCTTACTAAGAATACTAGGTGGATTTGAGAAGCCAGATACAGGACGTGTAATCCTCGACGGAACAGACATAACAAAACTTGAGCCTTTTGATAGACCATTAAACTATATGTTCCAATCGTATGCTCTATTTCCTCACTTAAACGTATTTAATAATTTAGCTTTTGGAATAAAAGAAAATTTTACCCTAAAAGAAATTGAAATAAATGTAAGAAATATTGCTGAACTTTTATCCATTGAACATTTATTAAATAGAAGAATTAAGCAATTATCAGGTGGAGAGCAACAACGAGTTGCTCTTGGAAGGTGCTTAATAAAAAAACCTAAGTTATTATTATTAGATGAGCCTCTTGCAGCACTAGATAAAAAACTAAGATCAAAAACACAATTAGAGTTAACAACACTCCAAAAGAAACTAAAAATTACATTTGTTTTCGTCACACATGATCAGGAAGAGGCAATGTCCTTATCTGATAGAATGGCAATAATGAAGAATGGTCTTATTTTGGAATGTTCTAGCCCTGAAGAGATTTATGAAAATCCTAAAAGTCTTTATACTGCCAATTTTATAGGAATTGCAAATATAATTGAGATTTACAAGAAAGATGAAAATTTTTATTCTGATGATTTAGGTATAAATTTTAAATTAAACAAAAAATTAAAAAATACAAAAACTAATATTTTACTAAGACCAGAGAAAATAAAAATACAATCAATAAATAATTTGAAAACAAGTTCATTTAATTCCTTTAGTGGAGAAATTTTAGAAAAATCATATTTGGGAAGCTTTACACGTTATGAAATTAAAATTAAAAATATGATAATTTCAGTTTTAGATCAGAATTTTAACTCTAGCTCAAATTATAATTTCCCAAAAGGGGGAAAAGTCATTTGTAGTTGGGAAAGTGAATCAATTAAGGTTTTAGAGGATTAATTGAAAAATAAATTATTTGAAAAATATTTTGTTTTTAGTCCTTATTTTTGGCTTGTTCTATTTTTTTTTATACCATTAGCTATAATTTTTAAAATATCAATTTCGGTATCAGAATGGGGGATGCCTCCTTATCAAGATATTTTTCTTTTTGATAATGGATTTAAGATCAATACTACATTTGAAAACTATGTTTATATATTTAGTGATTATTACTACATTGGATCTTTTGTAAACTCTTTGATACTAGCTCTAATATCTACTTTTTTTTGTTTACTTATTGGGTTCCCATTAGCTTTTTATATTGCGACTTCAAATATCAGATTAAGAAATATCCTATTAGTTTTAGTAGTTATTCCATTTTGGTCATCATTTTTATTAAGAGTATATGCATGGAAAATAATTTTACAGAATAATGGAATTTTAAATGTAATACTTCTAAACCTAGGCATAACATCAGAACCACTTCAATTATTATACAATCAATATGCTGTAATCATGGGAATTGTATACACTTATTTACCTTTAATGATTTTACCACTCTATGGATACTTAAATAAATTTGACTTAAATTTAATTGAAGCATCAAAAGATTTAGGATTAAATCGTATTAAAACCTTTTATAAAGTTATTCTTCCTTTGTCTGTTCCAGGAATTGTTGCTGGATCTTTATTAGTTTTTATACCTGTTGTTGGAGAGTTTATTATACCTGAAATGTTAGGTGGTAGTGATAGATTGTATTATGGAAAAATATTATGGGAGGAATTCTTTGTTAATAGAAATTGGCCAGGTGCTAGTGCTTTAGCTTTTAGTGGAATTATTATTTTGGTTTTGCCAATAGTTATTTTTCAAATACTTTATTCTCGTTGGAGTCAAAAAAATGAAATCTAGTTTAATCAAAAGTACAGTTATTTTTTTAGGTTTATTTTTTTTATATTTCCCAATTTTAGTTTTAATTTTTTACTCATTTAATGAAAATAAGAGAGTAATGGTTTGGAAAGGATTTTCTTTAAGATGGTACAATGAATTATTTAATAATGAACAAATAATTGAGGCATTTATTATTAGTATTAAAATTGCAGCTTTGTCTGCAACTTTTGCAACAATTTTAGGAGTTATGATTGGATATTCACTTGTAAGAATAAGAAAAATTCCTTTTAAATCATTTTATATTTTTCTTTCATCAACACCTTTGGTTTTGCCAGAATTAATTTTAGGTCTTTCAATGTTACTTTTTTTTATAAGCTTAAATAATGTAATTGGATTTCCATCATCTAGAGGACAATTAACTATTTTCATATCACACGTTACTTTTTGTATTGCATTTGTCGCAATTATTATTCAAGCAAGATTAACTGACTTTAACAAAAATATTGAGGAAGCTGCGATGGATCTAGGCTATAATTATACCAAGGTACTCTATAAGATAACTTTACCAATAATTTTACCTTCTATTATTGCTGGTTGGTTATTAGCTTTTACAATTTCTTTAGATGATCTAGTTGTTGCGAGTTTTACTACTGGGCCTGGAGCTAACACATTGCCAATTGTAGTTTTTTCTAAAGTTAGATTAGGATTGAGTCCTGAAGTAAACGCATTATCAGCAATTTTAATGTTTGCTTTAATAATAATTGGTTTATTTTATTTTTATTTTAATAAAAAATTTAAACATTAAGTAATAAATATTCTCGCTCCCAAGAACTTATTACTGATAAATAAGCTTGATACTCAACTCTTCTTATCGCAGCAATCGACCTTACAAATTTTTCATTAAATATGGATTTTATATCTTCATCATTTTCAAAGAGAGTTAACGATTCATCCATATTTTTAGGTAGATTAGAATTTTTATCTTTAAATGCACTATCTTTAGTTTCTGGATTTGGTTTTAAATTATTTTTCATTCCTAAATATCCTGAAGCTAAATTAGCTGCAAAAACTAGATATGGATTTGTATCAGATCCAGGAATTCTATTTTCAATACGTATATTCCTTTCCTCAATTGATGGAATTCTAAAACCACAACTTCTATTACCTATTCCCCATTTAACATTTTTAGGAGCACCCCAAGTTGCAAACAATCTTCTAAATGAATTTATATTTGGAGCGTATATTGGCATTAATAATGGAGTATATTTTTCCAAACCACCTAAATAGTTTTTCATTTTTTTTGAAATTTTAGTTGATTGATTAAAAAAAATATTTTTATTTTTTTCATTATATATCGATTGATGTATGTGCATTGCACTACCAGGTTGGTTCTCCATAGGTTTTGCCATAAATGTTGCATGAAGTTTATGTTTCAAAGCTGACTGTCTTAAAGTTCTTTTAAATAAAAATACCTGGTCTGCTAGATCTAAAGGATCACCATGCTGAAAATTAATTTCCATCTGAGCTGAGCCAGATTCATGATTAATAGTATCAATTTCAATATTTTGTGCTTCACAATAATTATATACATCCTCAAAAAGATGATCAAATTCGTTAACAGCATCTATACCCAAGGCCTGCTTACCTGTTTCTTGTCTACCTGATTGACCCACTGGTACTTCAAGGGGATAATCTGAGTCAGCATTAGGTTTCACTAAATAAAATTCTAACTCTGGTGAAACAATTGGAGTTAATTTATCTTTTTTATAAAGTTTTAAAATATTTTTAAGAGCATTCCTACTAGAATTTATAACATCATCTCCGTTAAGATTTATTGCATCACAGATAATTTGTGCAGTAGGGTCGTCGTACCATGGCACTACTCTCATTGTATCAAAATCTGGTTTTAAAATTACATCAATGTCAGTTGGATTGTAAACACTTCTTGGTAAAGCACCGGCAGAGTCCTCAGTTGCATAATCTCCTGATATCGTTTGAATAAAAGTTGACTGAGGTAATCTGTGACTTTCATCTTCCAGTCCTTTTAAAAATTTATTAGTTGGTAAAATTTTTCCCCTTGCTATACCTCCAAGATCTGGAACTAAACATTCAACTTCTGTAATAGAGTTTTCATGAAACCAATTTTGAAATTTTTCAATCATATTGAGAGTGTTTGTTTACTAATTATTATTAAACCATTAAAGATAAGTTAATGTTTACTACAAAAAAAAGAACCTTTAATCAACATGATAATGAAAAAGAGAGTTTTTATAAATTTTCAGCACCTAATTTTCCTAATCAAATTAAATTAAATGAGAATATTTCAACTGATGTATGTATTATTGGAGGTGGTTTAACAGGTATTTCTTCAGCATTAAATTTATCTAAGCAAGGTTTATCAATAACGATTTTGGAAGCAAATAAAGTTGGATCTGGTGCTTCTGGTAGGAATGGTGGTCAACTAGGAATTGGAATGAGAAAAGATCAATTCTACTTAGAAAAAAAATTTGGTATTGAAAAAGCAAAATTTTTTTGGAAAATTGGATTAGATGCTGTTTCAAATGTAGTTAATTTAATTGAAAAATACAAAATAGATTGTGCGCTTAGTCAAGGTGTTCTTCATGTAGGCAACACAAAAAAAGATTATAAATATTTTCAAGATGAAATTGAGCATATGCAGAAGAATTATAATTATAATAACTATGAATACTTTGATCAAAATTCAATAAGAGATGAAGTTAATAGTGACAGATATTTTTCTGGAATGCTTTTAAAGGATTCTTATCATTTAAACCCATTAAAACTGACATATGGCTTAGCAGAACAGTGTTTAGCAAATGGTATAAATATATATGAAAATTCTCCAGCTGATAAAATTGTTGATAATCAAAAAGAAGTTATAATTCATTCTGGAAAAAATATTATTAAAGCGAAGAAAGTAATTATTGGTTGCAATGGTTATCTTGATAATCTTTTGGGATCAAAAAGAAATTATTTTATGCCTATAAATAATTATATTATTGCTACTGAACCTCTCGGAAAAGATCTGGCATGTAAATTAATCAAAAGAAATTGTGGTGTAATAGATTCTAGATTTATGATTGATTATTATAGATTTTCAGAAGACTACAGACTTCTTTTTGGAGGACCTGAAACAATTACATCTCATTTTGTAAAAGATGCAAAGAGTTTTGTCTCTAAACGAATGTATAAAGTTTTTCCTGAATTAAAAAAATTTAAAATTGAATTTTCTTGGGGAGGTACCTTGGCAATATCAATTAATAGATTACCTATTTTTGGAACTATAATGAATCAAAAATTATATTATGCCCATGCTTACTCTGGGCACGGATTAGCTATGAGTATTATGGGAGGAAAAATGGTAGCTGAAAAAATTTTAAATAAATCAAATAATTTTGATATATTTGAGCAAATTAATCATTTTAAAATTCCAGGCGGCAACATGTTTAGAAGACCATTGTATTCCTCAGCGATTATTTATTATAGGTTAATGGATTATTTAAATAGATTGTAATTACTTAATTGCTCTTCTTAATCTGTCATTTATAGTTTTGCCAAGCCCTTTATCAGGTATTTCTACTACAGCAATTTTTTTGCATCGACTTTGATCTAATTTATGAAGATAATGATAAAAATTTTTTGCTGCTTCATTTAAATTTTTTTTATTACTCAAATTTAAATTAATTATTTTAGACTTTAATTTATTATTGCCAAAATTTAATAAACCTTCATTTTTTAGTATTCTCTTAGCATTCATTCTTATTGGCTTTAAAGTTGAGTAATGTTTTTTTAAATTACCAGGAGAAATAGATGATTTCTTTTTAATTTTTATTTTTGCGTATTTATTAAGCTCTTCAACAGTTATGCTGCCATATCTTAATACTTCAATTTCATTATTGGTATCAATTCTAACAACTGTGGATTCTAGTCCATGAGAAGACTGTTTATCTTTTAAAACAAATATTTTTTTTACTAGAATAGGATCAATATCCATAATATTGGTTACGGAAGTTCTTTCTGATAGATTAGCACTAGGAGCTGCAATAGGCAGGTCAAATAAAGTAATTAATTTTTTAGCCAATTTATTACCGGGAATTCTGCAGCCAACTAAAGTTGAGTTGTTAGAGACTAATTTTGATATTTTAGAATTTTTCTTTTTTTTTAATATTATTGTCAAAGGACCAGGCCAGAATTTTGAACCTAATTTTTTTTCAAATTTATTTAAAATAAAATATTTTTCTATTTGTTTAATACTTTTAAAGTGACAGATAATTGGATTACTTCGTGGTCTTTTTTTTACTTTAAAAATAGATTTTACAGCGTCATCATTTGTTGCATCTGCTCCAAGACCAAATACTGTTTCTGTGGGAAATATTACAAGTTCTCCACTGCTCAATAAATTTTTTGCAATATCTAACTTATTTTTTTTCATATTTTTTTATAAAATGTTTCCATCTATCTTTAAAATAGTTATTATCAATACTTGTATATGGGAAAAGTTATAGCATTTTCGAATCAAAAAGGTGGTTCAGGTAAATCGACTCTTTCAGCAAATTTATCAGTTTTGTGGAGCAATAGTGGTTACAAAGTAGCTGTTATAGATGCTGATGCACAAAAAAGTCTATCATATTGGCTTGAAGCAAGAAAATCTTATTATGGTGAAGATGATATTGGAATAACTCAATTAAATTTTGATATAAGGAATTTAATAGATGAAATTAAAGCCATAAAAAGAAAGTACGACTTTATAATAATTGATAGCCCTCCATCTATAACTTTTGAAACAATGCAGGTTGTAAAAGCTTCTGATAGGGTATTCGTTCCAGTACAACCAAGTCCAGTAGACTTAATGGCTACACTTCCTTTTTTAAAAATTGCAAAACAAGAAAGAAAAAATCCAATAATTATTCTTAATAGAGTGATGCCGAGAGCAAAATTAACTGACGCAATGATTTTGCGTTTAAGATATGCTGGCGCTAAAATTGCTCGCTCCCGACTGTCTAGCAAAGTATTATTTGCAGAAACATTCTCAGTTGGAAGGGGTGTAGTAGATATAAGTGTTACATCAGATGCTTCAAAAGAAATAATTAATATTGGAAACGAAATTTTAAGAAATTTCTAACTTAATGTCTGATATCACAACTGTTATACTTGCTGCAGGCAATAGTACGAGATTTAAAGCAAGTAAATCAAAGCTTGTTTATCCATTATGCGGGTTACCAATTGTTTCACATATTTTTAATATTGCAAAAAAAATATCTGGTAAAAATATATTAGTTGTATCTAATGAAAAAAATAAAGAAGAATTAAAGTTAATATTAAATACCTCAAAGTTAGTTGTTCAAAAAAAACAAAAAGGAACCGCTGATGCAATTGAGCAAGTTAAAAAATATGTTAAATCAAAAAATATTTTAATTTTATTTGGTGATACACCTTTAGTTGAAGTTAAAGATATAAGAAAACTAGTAAGTAAATTTAAAAAAAGTAAAGCGAAAGCTTCATTAATTGCATTTAATACTTCAGAGCCACATGGTTATGGTAGGTTATTATTAAATAACAACTACGTTGAAGAAATAATTGAGCAAATCAATTTAAAACCTGAACAAAAAAAAATCAATTTATGTAATTCTGGTATTTTGATAGCAAATACTAAATTATTATTTGATAATTTAAAAAATATTAAAGAAAATAAAATTAAAAAAGAAAGATATCTTCCTGATATATGCAAAATTTTTTCAAAAAAAAATATTCCTATCAATTATATTGAGTGCAACAAAGAAACAATGTTGGGCATAAATACATTGGATGATTTTAATGTTGTACAAAATATCTTGCAAAAAAAATACGTAAAAAATTTTATAAAAAATGGAGTCAATTTTTTAAAACCCAATACTTGTTATTTAAGCTATGACACCAAAATTGAACCTACTGTTACCATTGAAAGCAATGTTACAATAAAGGAAAAAACAATTATAAAAAAAGGTTCAATAATTAAAAGTAATTCATATTTAGAAGAGGTTACAATAGATGAAAATTCACATATTGGTCCAAGTGCTAGATTAAGACCAAAAACAAAAATCGGAAAAAAATCAAAGATTGGTAACTTTGTTGAAATAAAAAATTCTGAAATTGGAAATAATGTTTCTATTGCTCATCTTTCGTATGTTGGAGATTCAGAAATAGGAAATAATGTGAATATAGGTGCCGGCACAATAACTTGTAACTATGATGGAAAGAAAAAACACAAAACGATAATAAAAGATAATGTATTTATAGGTTCAAACACATCACTCATTGCTCCAGTTGTAATTGAGTCTAAATCTAGAATTGGCGCAGGTAGTGTCATCACTAAAAATATTCCGAAAAATTCACTTGCTATTGAAAGATCAGCCTTAAAAATTCTAAGAAATAAAAGATCTAAATAATAACCCTTGTTTCAAGATATATTAGGGTTTATGAGCCTTTTAAATTATGAGCGATAAATGGTCACCAAATAGTTGGAGAAATAAAAATGCTCTTCATATGCCTAACTATCAGAATGAAGATCATCTAAATAAAACTCTAAATGAAATTTCCAAATATCCACCTTTAGTTTTTGCTGGAGAAGCGAGACTATTAAAAAAGAAACTTGGAGAAGTTTCAAACGGAAATGCTTTTTTATTACAAGGTGGAGATTGTGCAGAAAGTTTTGCAGATTTTCATCCAGATAATATTAGAGATACATTTAAAGTTATTTTACAAATGGCTGTTGTATTAACGTTTGGCGCTTCTTGTCCAATTGTTAAAGTAGGAAGAATTGCTGGACAGTTTGCAAAGCCAAGATCATCTGCCACAGAAGTTATTAATGATTTAGAACTTGAGTCTTATAAAGGCGATATAATTAATGGTATAGACTTCAATCAAAAAGACAGAGATCCTAATCCAGATAGATTAATTCAGGCTTACAATCAGTCTGCATCTACACTTAATCTTTTAAGAGCTTTTTCTCAGGGTGGTTTTGCCAATTTAAATAAAATACATCAATGGAACCTAAATTTTGTTAAAGGTGAGAATGCTACTAAATTTAGAGAGATATCTTCTAGAATTGACGAATGCTTATCTTTTATGGAGGCATGTGGAATAAATGGAAACAGTGTAAGACAATTAAATGAAACAGACTTCTTTACAAGTCATGAAGCTCTACTTCTTCAATATGAGGAAGCATTAACAAGAATAGATAGTACTTCAGGTAAGTGGTACGATGTTTCAGCTCACATGTTGTGGGTAGGTGACAGAACACGACAACTTGATGGAGCACATATTGAATTTTTAAGAGGTATTGAGAACCCTATAGGCATTAAAGTTGGTCCAAGCACAAAGACAGAAGAACTATTAAAGATATTAGATGTGTTGAATCCAAATAATGAAGCTGGAAAAATAACGCTGATATGTAGAATGGGTCATGAAAAAGTTAGTGGAATACTTCCAAAAATAATTAGATCAGTTAATTCAGCTGGTAAAAATGTTGTTTGGACTTGTGACCCCATGCATGGAAATACTATCAAATCTAACACGGGTTTTAAAACTAGGCCATTAAAAGATATAATTTCTGAAATTCAGCAATTTTTTCAAATTCACAGAAGCGAAGGAACATATCCAGGCGGCGTACATTTAGAAATGACTGGTCAAGATGTTACAGAATGTATGGGAGGTCTTCAAGAAATAACAGATGAAGATCTAAAAAATAGATATCATACATATTGTGATCCGAGACTAAATGCCTCGCAGTCTCTAGAATTGGCTTTTTTATTATCAGATTTTTTAAAAGAAGAAAAATTGTTCTCAAAGCAATCTTCAAATTTATAAATTTATATTTATATATTACTTATGAATTCAAAAGATAAGATCGTATACATTTCTAATTGGATTAAAGATTACGCTAAATCTATAAATAATCATCCAACTACCCTAGTAATAGGAGTGTCAGGAGGAGTGGACTCAGCTCTTACTAGCACCTTATGTGCTCAAACTGGTTTAAAAACTATAGCTGTTTCAATGCCTATTAAGCAAAATTCATCACAACATGATTTAAGTTTAAGACATTTAGAATTTTTAGAGCAAAATTACCCAAATGTAGAAACAAAAATAATCGAGCTAGATAATGTTTTTAAAACATTTCAAAATACGATGCAAAATTTTGATAGTGAGTTAGCTTTTGCAAATTCAAGATCTAGACTAAGAATGGTAACTCTATACCAAATAGCTCAAAGTAATAATGGTATAGTTGTTGGTACTGGAAATAAAGTTGAAGATTTTGGTGTTGGATTTTATACAAAATATGGTGATGGAGGTGTAGATATATCGCCAATAGCAGATTGTACTAAAACTGAGGTGTGGGAATTAGCTGAAGAAATTGGGGTTATAAAAGATATTATTAGCGCAGCACCGACAGATGGTTTATGGGATGATAGTAGAAATGATGAAAGCCAGCTTGGTCTTTCATATAAGCAATTAGAAGAAGCAATGGAAAATAAGTCTAGTGAATACTACAGTAGATACGAAGAAATTAGAAAGCCAAATCTTCATAAGATGAAGCCTATTCCTGTTTGCGAAATTCCTAAAGAATAATATGAAGTGTAGGTTCGCTCCTAGCCCTACAGGAAAAATACATATCGGTAATGCTAGATCAGCAATTTTGAACTGGATTTTTTGTCAAAAAAATCAAGGTGAGTTTGTATTAAGAATTGATGATACTGATGCCAATAGGAGTTCTAAAGAATTTGAGAAAAGTATCAAAGATGATCTTAAATGGCTTGGATTAAATTGGAGTTACACTTTTAATCAGTCCTCTAGACAGCATATTTACAATGAGAAAATCCAAATTCTAAAACAAAAGAAAAGACTTTATCCATGTTTTGAAACAGAAGAGGAATTAGCTTTAAAGAAAAAATCTTTGTTATCATCTGGGAAACCACCTATTTATGATAGATCATCATTAAATCTAAGTGATGAAGAAGTAGAAAAAAAAATAGAATCTGGAATCCAACCCCATTGGAGATTCAAATTAGATCATGAAAATATTGGTTGGAAAGATATCATTAAAGGAGATGTTTCATTTGATGCAAAAAATTTGAATGATCCTGTTTTAATTAGAGCTGATGGAACATTGTTATACCATTTACCTTCAGTCATTGATGATATTGAAGAAAAAATTACGCATATTATTAGAGGGGAAGATCACATTGCTAATACTGCTTATCATATTCAAATTTTTAAGGCTCTTGAATCTTCTATTCCATCATTTGCTCATCATCCATTCTTAGTCGATGAAACTGGTAAGGGTTTTAGCAAAAGACTTGGCAGTCTTTCAATTGAAAATTTTAGAGACGAAGGATACGAAAATATATCTTTACTTAATTATTTTCTTTTTATTGGTTCGAGCAGTAATATTGATCCAATCAAAGATTTAAATGAAATAGTAAAAAAATTTGATATTCAAAACTTATCTAGATCTTCTGCTAAATTTTCAATTGAATCCTTAAGAAATCTTAATGAAAATACTATTAAATTATTTAATTATAATGAGATTAGTCATAAGTTAAAAAACATAAAATCTAATTTTCAAAAAGAGAGTTTTTGGCGTTTTATTAAAAATAATATTTCATTTGTTAATCAAGCTAAAGAATGGGAAGAAGTAATTACAAAAATAAATAATGCTAAAGATTTAAATATTGATGATAGTTTTATTAATACGGCAGTTGATGAATTACCCGAGGGTCCTTTTGATGAAACAACATGGGATCATTGGACATCAAAAATTAACAAAAAAACTGGGCTTAAAGGAAAAGATTTATTTATGCCTTTGAGGTTAATTTTGACAGGAAAATCTCATGGACCCGAATTAAAATATCTACTACCATTATTTGATAGAGACGAAATCTTGCAAAAACTTGGAAAAATCTAGTAAATTTTAATTTATACTCTATTAGCGATCTAGTAATTATGGAAGATAAAGTATATTTATTCGATACCACACTTAGAGATGGTCAGCAAACAACAGGAGTTAATTTTTCTGTTAGTGATAAAATGAATATATCCCAACATCTTGATGATTTAGGAATAGATTACATTGAAGGTGGATGGCCTGGAGCAAATCCTACCGATAATGATTTTTTTTCTAGAAATACAAAATTTTCAAAAAGTAAATTGACTGCCTTTGGTATGACAAGAAGACCAGGTAGAAGTGCAGATAACGATCCAGGATTAAATGCACTTATTAATTCAAGCGCAAGTTGTGTTTGTATTGTAGGTAAATCATCATCATTTCACGTAAAAAACGCTTTAGAAATATCTGAAGATGAAAATTTAAAAATGATCAGTGATAGTATTCAATCAATAAAAAATAAAAACAAAGAGCCAATTTTTGATGCAGAACATTTTTTTGATGGCTTTAAAGAAAATAAAGAGTTTGCATTGAATTGTATTAAAGCAGCGTATGACGCTGGTGCAAGATGGGTTGTGCTTTGTGATACAAATGGGGGAACTCTTCCAGATGAAATTTACAATATTGTTTCAGAAGTAGTAAAAGTTATACCAGGTCAAAATGTTGGTATACATGCTCACAATGATACTGACAATGCAGTTGCAAATGCATTAGCAGCTATTAATGCTGGAGCAAGACAGATACAGGGAACAATTAATGGTTTAGGAGAAAGATGTGGAAATACTAATTTAATTTCCTTAATTCCATCTTTGGTTCTAAAAACAAAATATAAAACAAATATTTCAAAAGATAAGTTAAAAAATTTAATTCATATTTCTAGAACATTAAACGATATTCTAAACATGCCTTCAAGAAAAAATGCTCCATATGTTGGAGATCATGCTTTCTCTCATAAAGGTGGATTACATGCATCTGCCATAGAAAAAAATTCTTCAACTTATGAACATATTAAACCAGAAATTGTTGGTAATTCTAGAAACGTAGTAATTTCAAATCAGGCAGGAAGATCTAATATATTAAATCAATTAAATAAGATTAATATTGATCTACCTAAAAATGAAATCAACAATATCTTAGAGATTATCAAGGAAAAAGAATCAGAAGGATATTCATTTGATACTGCTTTAGCTAGTTTTGAACTATTAGTAAGACGTTATCTTGGTCATTTTGAGGATTTTTATAATTTAGAAAAATTTAGAGTCACAGATGAAAGAAGATGGAATGCTAAAGGTGAAATTGTTACTGAAGCAGAGGCTACGGTATTTTTAAAAGTTAAAGATTCAAATATGATGACAGTGGGTACTGGAAATGGTCCAGTAAATGCTATTGATAGTGCATTAAGAAAAGCCCTAATTGATTATTATCCTGATCTTAAAGATTTAAAGTTAACTGATTACAAAGTTATGATTCTTTCATCAGAAAAAGGTACTGGCGCTATTACAAGAGTTTTAATTGAATCATCTGATTCCACTAATACACATTGGACAACTATTGGCGTATCTCCAAATATTATTGATGCATCTTATAGCGCTATTTTTGATAGCATTACATTTAAGCTCTTAAATGATTTAAAGAATAAAAATTGACTCCAAAAAATCCAAGCATAATTTTAGTTAGACCCCAACTTCCTGAAAACATTGGAATGGTTGCTCGTGTTATGCACAACTTTGGTTTAAAAGATCTAATTATTGTTTCGCCAAGAGATAAATGGTTAAATAATAAATCAATAAATGCAGCAAAAAAAGCAACGAAAATTATCAAGAATATTAAAGTTTATGATGATTTAGAAATTGCACTTTCTAATTTTTCTTATGTTGTGGCCACAACGAATAGAAGAAGATATTTGGAAAAAAATTCTACTAACGATTTTAAATTCATTAAAAGAAAAATTATTGCTAATAAAAAAACAGCAATACTTTTTGGTCCTGAAAATTCAGGACTTTCAAATGAGGATTTGAGATTATCTGATATTATTTTTACTATTGAAACAAGTAGTAAAAGTAATTCATTAAATCTTTCTCATGCAGTTACTGTTTTAAGTCATAAATTATTTGAATTGAATAATTTAAAAATTACTAATTCTATTTCAATTCAAAAAGATAATATTAGTAAATATCAATTATCTAAATTCTTAAATTATGTGATTGAGAAACTTGAAAATAAAAAATTTTTTACTCCAAGTGAAAAAAAAGAAAGTATGAAAAATAATATTTATAGTATTTTCACAAAAATCCCTCTCACAAAGAAAGAATTGCAGACATTATGGGGAATTACTAAAAAACTTAATAAATAAGCCAAAAATTGAGTATATTAAATTTGACATAGTACTTTAAATCACTATATACCCCTCATAATAATGACAAAAAGACATAACGCTAAATACAAAATTGATAGAAGGTTAGGTGTTAACTTATGGGGGAGACCTAAAAGCCCTTTTAATAGAAGAAACTCAAAGCCTGGTCAGCATGGTGTTCAAGGACAAAGAAAGAAACTATCAGATTATGGAAATCAGTTATTTGCTAAGCAAAAACTTAAATTTTATTACGGTGATTTAACTGAAAGACAATTTAGGAATATTTTCAAAAAAGCTTCTAATATTAAAGGTGATACAAGTCAGATTTTAATTGAACTTTTAGAAAGAAGATTAGATGCTACAGTTTATAGAATGAAATTTGTACCTACAATTTTTTCTGCAAGACAGCTAGTTAATCATGGTCATGTAAAGGTCAATGGAAAAAGAGTGAACATTCCATCTTATAGTGTTAGCGACGGAGATGAAATCTCAATAAAAGATAAAAGTAAAGAAATTAACTTAATTGTAGAATCAGTTAGTTCTCAAGAAAGAGAAATTCCAGAATACTTAGAAGTTGATGTAAAAGAGTTGAAAGGTCGTTTTTTAAGAGCGCCTCTAATTCATGATGTTCCTTATCCTGTAACTATGGAACCTAATTTAGTTATTGAGTATTATTCAAGATAATTTCTTTTTTATAACTATCATAAATATAAATTATTATTCCTATCCAAATAATTATAAATGATATTAACTTAATTTGTAAAATTTCTTCATTAAGAATAAATACTGAAGTTATAAAATGAAATGTTGGTGCTAAGTAAAATAAAACTCCCGCTAGACCTAATTGAATAAATTTTAAGCCCAAATTAAAAAATAATAATGGAAAAATTGTTACAGCTCCTGTTAGAATTAAAAATAATGATGTCTTCAAATCAATACTAAAGATACTATTTTCATTTTGCCAAAATAAATAAACTAAGTAGGGGATAGATATTAAAGATATTATGAAAGTCTCATAAAGTAAACCAATTGAAGGATTAACATTAACTTGTTTTCTTAATAATCCATATATTGCCCATGAGGTTCCAATCCAAAATATTAGGAATGGAAATTGATTTAAATTAATAAATAAGAATAATATACCTAATAACATAAGACATACAGATGCAAATTTAGGCTTAGTAATTTTCTCATTTAAAAAAAAATAACCAAGAATAATACTGATCATTGGAGTAATAAAGTAACCCATTGATGCATCCTGAACTCTTTCTTGTCCTACAGAATAAATAAAACCTGCCCAGTTACCTGCAATAAGAAAAGCTGTAATTGTTAAAAGAAAAAGTTTTTTTTTAAATTTAAATATTTCTATAAAATCATTTATATTTGAAATTAAAATTAATAATAAAAATAAAAAAATAAATGACCAGAAACCTCTGTGAGCTACAACTTCAATAGTCTCAACGTGATTTAATTCATTAAAAAAAAGGGGTTGTGGAAGCCCCCAAAAAATTGCTGCAATACAGGAAAATATTACACCTTTAGAAAATTTATTATTTAACAAACTAGGATGGGTTTACGTCTATTCCATTTGTATTGAATAATTCTAGTAATTCACCACTTTCAAACATTTCAGTTATGATATCACAACCACCTATAAATTCTTTCTTAACATAAAGTTGTGGTATGGTTGGCCAATTAGAATATGTTTTAATACCTTCTCTCATTTCGTCACTCTCTAATACATTCACACTTCCAAATTTAACACCTACTTTATTTAATATTTCAACTACTCTTGCAGAAAATCCACACATTGGAAATACAGGGGTGCCCTTCATGAAAAGCATTACATCATTTGAGTTAATTTCATTTTCTATATTTTGAGATACATGGTCGTTATTATTCATTATTACTCCGATACAGTTTTTAGCTTAAGTGCGTGCAAATCACTACCCATTTTACCATTAAAAGCATCATAAACCATCTTATGTTGTTCTACTCTTGTTTTTCCAGAAAAGGATTTTGACGTCACTATAGCACTGTAATGATCGCCATCTCCTTTAAGATCTTCAATTTCAACAGTTGCATCTGGTATAGCTTCTTTAATAAATTGTTCAATTTGTTCAACAGTCATTGGCATACCTATAAAATAGTTCAGATATTAAAAAAAATAAAGACTATTTAATTTTATTTTTAAAAATCCAATCTATTTTCTTTAGATCGTTATCATCTTTAATGATTTTTTCGATTTCTTTTGAATTTAATTTTTTGTTTAATTCTTTATTTTTTTGTAAAACTTGAGAAAAATTCTTATTATTATTCCATGTTTCCATGGCACTTTCTTGAACAATTTTGTAGGCTTGTTGTCTTTTCAATCCTTTTTCAATTAGTTTTAACATAATATTGTGAGTTCTATGTAAACCTCCAAGCATATTCAAATTTTTTAACATATTTTTTGGATAGACTTTTAAATTCTTTATAATGCCATTTAAACGACTCAGTGCAAAATCAGTTGCAATTGTAATATCTGGTGTCGTAATTCTTTCAACACTAGAATGACTAATATCTCTCTCGTGCCAAAGTACAACATTTTCTAGTGAAGGTATTACACCACTTCTAATATAACGTGCGATACCTGTTAAGTTCTCACTTAATACTGGGTTACGTTTGTGAGGCATAGCAGAAGAACCCTTTTGCTTAGAAGAAAAACTTTCTTCAACTTCTAATACCTCTGTTTTTTGTAAATTTCGAATTTCCACTGCAAACCTCTCAATAGAAGATGCTAAAATTCCTAATACTGAGAAAAAATACGCATGCCTATCTCTTGGAATTACTTGAGTTGATACATCTTCAGAATTTAGTTTAAGTTTTTTTGCTACATAATCTTGAACTCGTGGGTCTATAGAATTAAATGTTCCAACAGGTCCAGAAATAGCACAAACAGATATTTCGTTGATCGCCTGATCAAGTCTTTCTAAATTTCTTTTAAACTCAAAATAAAAGGAAGATAATTTTAATCCAAAAGTAATAGGTTCAGCATGTATCCCATGACTTCTTCCAATCATTAATGTGTCTTTATATTTTTTTGATTTGATTTTTAGACTTTGAATACACTCTACTAAACTTTTTCTTATTATTTCAGAGGTTTGCTTAAGTTGTACAGAAAATGAAGTATCAATAATATCACTGGAAGTTACACCAAAATGAAAATACTTTGACGAGTCGCCAATATATTTGCTTACATTATTAATATAAGCAACAACATCATGTTTTGTCTCTTTTTCAATTTTTTCTATTTCTTTAACATTGAATTTTGCTTTATTTCTTATTTCTTTTGCAGCTTTTTTAGGAATAACGCCGAGCATCGCTTGTTTTTCTGCAATCAAACACTCAATTTCTGTCCAAATTGTAAATTTATTTTCTAATGACCAGATTTTTTCAATTTTAGGTCTATTATATCTAGGTATCATTTTATCTACTTATACATCCTTTATTGGGAAAGCTGTATTATTTTTAGATAATGTAAATATTTCATTTCCTTCTTCTGTTATTCCAATTGTATGCTCGAATTGAGCAGATAAAGATTTATCTTTTGTTACAGCTGTCCATCCATCATTAAGTATTTTTGTTTGCCATCCACCTAAATTAATCATTGGTTCAATTGTTAAAAACATACCAGGCTCTAACATAGGTCCTTCGCCTGGTTCTCCAAAGTGTAAAACACTAGGTGGAGTATGAAATTCCTTTCCAATTCCATGACCACAAAAATCTCTTACTACAGAATAACCTTTTCCTTCAGCAAGTTTCTGAATTTTATTTCCAATATCACCAATATGCTTACCAGGTTTAGCTTCACTAATACCAATTAATAAAGATTCATAAGTTATTTTTAAAAATTCATAATTTTTTTTATTTGTCTTGCCTGCTACAAACATTCTGGAACTATCACCATGCCAACCATTTAGAATAACTGTTACATCTACATTTACTATATCACCATCAGATAGAATTTTTCTTTCAGAAGGAATTCCATGACAAACAACATGATTTACAGATGTACAAACTGATTTTGGGAAACCTTTATAATTTAAAGGAGCAGGTATTGCATTATTTTGAATAATTTGATCATGACATATGTCATTTATTTCTTGAGTACTTATTCCTGGAACAATCTTTTTACTTAAAGAATCTAGAACATCAGCAGCTAAAGAACCAGCCCCCCTCATGCCCTCAAAATCTTTTTTCGTATGTATTGGGATATTGTTGTTTCTCATTTAAAAAATAATTACTTACAATTAATAAATAATATATAGAAAATATCAATTAATCATATGAGTTCTTTTACTGCAGGAGTTATTGTTATTGGTGATGAAATACTTTCTGGCAGAACTCAAGATACAAACTCAAATTATATTGCAAAAAAATTATTAGAAGCTGGTATTAAGTTAGAAGAAGTTATTGTTATTCAGGATGAGAAAAAAACAATAATAGAAAATGTTTTAAAATATTGCTCAAAATATTCTTATGTTTTTACTACTGGAGGAATTGGACCAACTCATGATGATATAACTTCAGAAAGTATATCTGAAGCCTTTAATTTACAATATGAAACAAATAAAATGGCTTTTGAGATTCTTGAAAATTATTATCCAAAAGGTGAATTTAATGAAAGCAGGCAAAGAATGGCCAAAATGCCATTTGGTTCAGAGCTTATTTTAAATCCAATGACCGCTGCACCAGGATTTATTGTAAAAAATATTTATGTTTTACCTGGTGTGCCAGAAATAATGCAAGTTATGTTCGAGGAATTAATGAAAAAAATTAAAAAAGGTAAGCCAAAACTTGTTACAACAATTAATACTAATTTATACGAAAGTAAAATTGCAAAAAATTTAAAAAATATTCAAAACAATTATACAAATGCTTCAATCGGAAGTTACCCCTATTTTAATCTTGCAGCTAAAACAGGTGGTGTTAACATAGTTGTTTCATCATGGGAGATGACATCTATTCAACCAATAGTTGATGATATAACTAAGATGATTGAATTAAATGGTGGAAAAAGTTCTATAGTTTGATATTAGTCCAGAAATAGGCCTCGTGGTGGAATGGTAGACACAAAGGACTTAAAATCCTTGCCCTTTTGGGAGTGCCGGTTCAAGTCCGGCCGAGGCTACCAATCATTAAATTATGTTTGCTTTTATTACCATTGGAACAAATAATTTAAAAAAATCTTCTGCATTTTATAGTAAAATTTTAAAACCCCTAAAAATTAAAAAAGTTTTAACTCATAATCGATATTATGGTTATGCTAAAAAAGAAACTCCTAAAAAAATAGAATTATACTTGATTAAACCTCATAACAAAAAAAAAGCAACCATAGGAAATGGTACAATGATTACTTTTAAAGCTAATTCTAAAAAAACTGTTAATGAATTCTATAAAATTGGAATTAGTCTTGGAGCAAAAGATGAAGGAATACCTGGCCCCAGACATGGTAAAGATTATTATGCATATTTAAGGGATTTAGATGGTAACAAGATTTGTATTTTTAAAAAAATTTGATCTTAATAATTAAATTGCTCATTCAAAATTTTATCTTCAATAGAGTGCTTACTATCGAATAATACAGTGCATTTATTTTCATCTGAAGAAACAATATTCACTTTACTAATATCTCTAAACTCAACATTGTCTGCTGTTACGCTAGATGAGCGTTCATCATTATTTAATACTTCGAAATCAATTTTACTAATTTCAGATAACAGAGCACCTCTCCATCTCCTTGGTCTAAAGGCACTGATTGGAGTTAATGCAAGTATATTTGAGTCTAAAGGTAGAATACTACCATGTGCGGATAGATTATAAGCTGTACTTCCAGCTGATGTAGATAACAAAACGCCATCACATATCAATTCTTCCATTTTTACTTTCTCATTTATTTTGATTTTAATTTTTGATGCCAAATGAGTCTGCCTCATAAGAGAAACTTCATTATATGCATATGCCTCAAAGATTTCATTATTAACACTTTGTGCAGTCATTTTTAATGGTTTAAAAGTAGATTTTTTTGCATTGATAATCATGTCATTTAAATTTTCATTACTAAGATTATTCATTAAAAAGCCAATTGAACCAAAGTTTATTCCAAAAAATGGTTTGTTTAGTTTATTAAAATTATGAAGTGATTTTAAAAGTAATCCGTCGCCTCCAATTGGAATAATGTAATCGGCATCTTCCACAGAATTTTGTCCAAATAATTCTATTAGTTTTTTTTCTGTATTTTTTGCCTCAGGATTGTTTGATGATAAAAAATGAAATTTCATTATCCACCTGTTACGTTCATATGTCTTTTCATATATTTATTAATTTTTTCTCCAATCATAAAATCATGTTGTTTTGGTTTAATATTAAGAGCAAACTTAATTTTTTCTTTTATATAATCATCACTATAATCTTTTCTCATTATTTCTCTAAAATCAACAAAGTCATTCTGACCAAGGCACATGAAAAGTTTACCAGTGCTAGATATTCTTACTCTATTGCAAGAGGCACAAAAATTATTTGTTAAAGGACTTATAAACCCAATTTTATTAGAAACTAAATCACTAGTATAAAATCTTGCTGGACCTCCAGTACTATAATCAATTTTAGAAAAATTATATATTTTGTCTAGTTTTGAAAAAGTATCAGATAATGAGATAAACTGATATTCTCTTGATATATCTGTTTCTTCCATTGGCATTACTTCGATCAATGTAAGATCAATTTTTTTATTACTAGTCCAATTTATTAATTCTTCAAATTCATTTTCATTAAAATCTTTAATTACTACAGTATTAATTTTAATTTTTATATTGTTATCAAGTGCTTCATTAATTCCATCAAAAACTTTTTCAATATTTCCAAATCTTGTTATTTTATTATATTTTTCAGGATTAATTGTATCTAGAGAAACATTAATCCTATTAATACCATTTAGCTTCAGTAATTTTGCATATTTTTTTAATAATGTACCATTTGTTGTCAGTGTTATTTCCTTTAGATTTGTTTTTTCTTTTTTGGTATTAAGTTTTTCAATTAATTGTATAATATCATTTCTTACCAAAGGCTCACCCCCAGTTAATCTAATTTTTTCAACTCCGAGTTCTATAAAGTTGTCACATAATCTTTCAATTTCTTCTAAAGTGAGTATGTCTTTTCGAGGGAGAAATTGCATTTTTTCTTTCATACAATAAACACATCTCAGATCACATCTATCTGTAACAGATACTCTTAGATAATTTACTTTTCTTAAATATTGATCAATTAGTTGCATTTATATTAATTATTTTTAATTCAACTTCTCTAGGGTTAATAGTTTTTTTTCCAACATTTTCAAAATTAATTGTAACGATATTATTAATACATGATTGTACTTGACCAATTCCCCATTCTTTTTCTTTACTGACATTTACAACAAATGTACCTGGTGTAAGATCACCTATATAAAAATCTGACATTTAAAAAAAATTAACTAATTCTTTTTTCTGCTTTTTCGTGCATTTCTTGAGCTTCTAAACTCAATGTTGCAACTGGTCTTGCTTCCAATCTCTTGATACTAATTGGATCACCCGTTTCATCGCAATAACCATATGAACCATCTTCAATTCTTTGAAGGGCGGCATCAATTTTATTAATTAGCTTTCTTTCTCTATCTCTTGTTCTAAGTTCGAAAGATCTATCTATTTCTTCAGATGCTCTATCAGTTATGTCGGGTTTTGCTTCATTCTCATTCTGAAGATTATTTAAAGTTTGAGATGACTCCTTGAGTAAATCTTTTTTCCAACTTACTAATTTTTGCCTAAAATATTCTTTCATTTTGGCATTCATGAATTTTTCTTTCTGAGTTGGTTTGTAATTTTTGGGTAATTTAGTCATAATTTTAAAACGTTGCTGATTTATCAAATGATTTTATTTATTCAAGATATAATGAAATTTTATTATTTAAAAATAATTATTATTTATCAATAAGTTAATTAATTTATTATAAAAGAACAAAAATAGAACTTTTAAAAATAGAACAAAACGTGTACAAGTAAACATGATTTGCAAGAATCTTAATAAAAACATAGGAAATTAATGGAGAAATGTAATGTCTCAAGCTAAATTAAAAGTAGTAAATAACGAAAATTCAATGGATAAAGAAAACAGAAGTAAATCTCTAGAAGCCGCTGTAAGCCTAATAGAGAAAAATTATGGAAAAGGCTCAATAATGAAATTGGGTTCTAAAACAAACGTAGATATTGAAGCAATATCTACCGGTTCATTAGGACTTGATATAGCTCTTGGTATTGGAGGAGTTCCAAAGGGGAGAATTATTGAAATTTATGGGCCTGAAAGTTCTGGTAAAACTACTTTGGCCACTCATATTGTTGCAGAGTCACAAAAACAAGGTGGTAATTGTGCATTTATAGATGCAGAGCATGCTTTAGATCCAGCATATGCAAAGAAACTAGGTGTAAATTTAGAAGAATTATTAATCTCTCAGCCTGATACAGGAGAACAAGGTTTAGAAATTGCTGATTCTTTGATTAAATCTGGAGGTATTGATGTACTAATTATTGACTCAGTTGCGGCACTTGTCCCAAGAGCTGAACTAGAAGGCGATATGGGAGATTCATTACCTGGGTTGCAAGCAAGATTGATGAGTCAAGCCTTAAGAAAACTCACAAGTTCTATAGCTCAATCAAACACTCTAGTTGTATTCATAAATCAACTTAGAATGAAAATTGGCGTTATGTTTGGTAGTCCTGAGACAACTACAGGCGGTAATGCTTTAAAATTTTATTCTTCTGTAAGAATGGACATTAGAAGAATTGGCGCAATTAAAGATAAAGATGAAATTATTGGAAATCAAACTAGAGTTAAAATAGTTAAAAATAAAGTCGCGCCACCTTTCAAGGTTGTTGAATTTGATATAATGTATGGAGAGGGAATATCTAAATTAGGTGAATTAGTTGATTTAGGTGTCAAAGCAGAAATTATTGATAAATCAGGATCATGGTTTGCATACAAAAATACTAAAATAGGACAAGGTAGAGAAAATGTTAAAAACTTTCTAAACGACAATCCTAGTATAGCTAAAGAAATTGAAAATCAAATTCTACAAAATGCTGGAATAGTTGAAAAAGCTATGATGGAAGGAAAAGTAGAGAATAAAGAAAAAGAAAAAGAAAAAGAAGCAGAAGAAATAAAAGAATAGTAATATTATTTTTGTTTGGCGCCTATTTCAAAATAGGCGCTTTTTTATTTAGACAATAGAGTTTTCAAGTTATAATACCTTTTCATGAATTCAAATCAGATTAGGTCAACATTTCTCAATTATTTTAAAAAAAATGGACATGAGGTTATTCATTCTAGTTCTCTAGTACCAGATAATGACCCTTCTCTAATGTTTGCTAACTCTGGAATGGTGCAATTTAAAAATATTTTTACAGGTAAAGAGACAAGAGATTATAACAGGGCAACAACTGCTCAAAAATGTGTAAGAGCAGGCGGAAAGCACAATGATTTAGAAAATGTGGGATATACAACAAGACACCATACTTTTTTTGAAATGTTAGGTAATTTCTCTTTTGGAGATTATTTTAAAGAGTTGGCAATAGAACTAGCTTGGAATCTGATTACAAAAGAATATTCAATAAATAAAGATAGACTATTAGTAACTGTTTATTCTGATGATCAGGAGGCTTTTGATTTATGGAAAAAAATAGCTGGATTATCTGAAAATAAAATTATTAAAATTAGTACTTCTGATAATTTTTGGTCAATGGGTGAAACTGGTCCTTGCGGTCCATGTTCTGAAATATTTTATGATCATGGTGATAAATACGATGGAGGCCCTCCAGGTTCTCCAAACGAAGATGGTGATAGATTTATAGAAATATGGAATTTAGTATTTATGCAATATGAGCAGATATCTAAATCTGAGAGAATAAATCTACCAAAACCCTCCATTGATACTGGAATGGGTTTAGAGAGAATGACAGCTCTTCTAGATGGTTCTAACGATAATTATTCAACAGATTTATTTCAACCAATTATAAATGAATCAACAAAACTATGTGGTGATGAAAGTTCAATAACAAATCCTAGCCACAGAGTGATTGCAGATCACTTAAAATCCTCCTCTTTTTTAATTGCTGATGGAGTAATGCCTTCAAATGAAGGTAGAGGGTACGTCTTACGAAGAATAATGAGAAGGGGAATGCGACACGCTCATTCTTTGGGTAATAAAGAGCCTGTATTTCATAAGCTATTTCCTATTTTTTTAGATGGAATTAAAAATTCATATCCTGAGTTAGATAGAGCAAAAGAACTCATTACTAATACACTAATGAATGAAGAAACTAAATTTAAAGAAACTGTTGAAAAAGGAATAAAAATTTTAGATGAGGAAATTTCTAACTCAACAAATATATTTAATGGAGAAGTAGCATTTAAATTATACGACACCTATGGATTTCCCTTAGATTTAACACAAGATTATTTGAAAAGTAAAAATATTGAAGTCGATATAAAAACATTTGAACAAAAAATGTTAGATCAAAAGGAAAGAGCGAGACAAAGTTGGAAAGGTACAGGAGACATAGAGGATGAAGGCATTTGGTTTGAAATAACTTCTAAAATAGAGCCAACAGAATTTTTAGGATATTCTGATATGGAAGCTGATTGTAAAATAATTTCAATCATATCAGACAGTAAGTCAGTAGATAAAATTAAAAAAGATCAAGAAGCAATTATAATATTAAATCAAACACCTTTTTATGGAGAAAGTGGTGGTCAGGTGGGTGATCAGGGTTTTTTTGAAAATGATAATTTTAAGTTTAAAGTTATCAATACAACAAAAATATTTGGAAACTATTTTCTTCACAAAGGTAAAGTAATTAATGGTGAGTGCAAAGTTGAAGATACCATTAAAGCAAGCATTAATACGGTGAATAGAGATTTTATTAAATATAATCATTCTTCAACTCATTTATTACATGCTGCTCTAAGAAAAATACTGGGCAAGCATGTCACGCAGAAGGGTTCACTTGTAAATTCAGAAAAACTTAGATTTGATTTTAGTCATAATAACCCAATTGAAAAAGATCAACTCATAAATGTTGAAAAAATTGTAAATGATCAAATTAAAAAAAATGGAAATGTTGAAATTAAAATAATGGATCAAAAAAAGGCTATTGAAGAAGGTGCGATGGCACTGTTTGGAGAAAAATATAGCGATGAAGTAAGAGTAGTAACAATGGGTCAAGAAAATGAATCATTCTTTTCAAAAGAATTATGTGGAGGAACTCATGTTGTTAAATTAGGGGAAATAAGTAAATTTAAAATAACTAATCAATCTAGTGTTGCATCTGGAATTAGAAGAATAGAGGCTGTATCTAATGCTGCAGTAGATAAATATATTAAAGAAATAGAAAAAAATTTAATAGAAAAAAATAAAAACCAAGATAATCAAATTGAAGATTTAAAAAATAAAATTAAAAAGATTAATGCTGATTATAATTTTAAAAATCAATCTGAAGACAAAGGTTTGTTAATTAAAGAATTAATTCAGATACACGAAAAATTAAAACAAAATATGTCTATATCAAAAAATATTGATAATATTGTTGTAAAAAAAATCAAAGAATTAAATTTCATATACTTGATTGCTGAAGACTACCCTAATAAATCTTTGAAAACATTTATTGATGAGCAAAAAAAACAATATAACAAAAATAGTGTTTCGTTAATAATTTCAAATAATAATAACAAACTTTCTATAGTGCTAGGAGTTACTGAAGATATTACAGATCTTTTTGATGCTTCAAAAGAAATAAGAGAAATTTCGATTATTCTAGGTGGCAAGGGTGGGGGTGGTAGAAAAGATCTTGCTCAAGGAGGAGGATCAGATGTTAGTCAAATTAATGAAAGTATAAAATACGTAGAAGATAAATTAAATTCTATTAGTTAATTTGAAAATTGTTTTTTATTGCACTTAAAAAATCTTGAGTGTTTAACCATTTCTGATCTTTGTTAATTAATATTGCTAGATCTTTTGTCATTTCACCACTTTCTACAGTTTTGATACACGTTTCTTCTAATTTTTTAGCAAAATTTATTAATTCATTATTACCATCAAATTCTCCTCTAAAACTTAAACCTCTTGTCCAAGCAAAGATTGATGCAATAGGATTAGTTGAAGTTTCTATACCTTTCTGATGATTTCTAAAATGTCTTGTAACAGTTCCATGTGCTGCTTCAGCTTCTACTGTTTTACCATCTGGGGTCATTAACACACTTGTCATTAAACCTAGTGATCCAAATCCTTGAGCAACAGAATCTGATTGAACATCTCCATCATAATTTTTACAAGCCCAAATAAAATTACCTTCCCATTTTAAAGCTGAGGCCACCATATCATCGATTAATCTATGCTCATAAACTATGTCTTTTTCTTTAAACTTATTTTTAAATTCAGAATCAAATACATCCTGAAATAAATCTTTAAATCTTCCATCGTAGACTTTTAAAATAGTATTTTTAGTAGAAAGGTAAACTGGCCAACCAAGGTTAAGTCCATAATTAAAACAAGCTCTAGCAAAGTCTTTAATTGAATTATCTAAATTATACATTGACAGGGCTACACCAGGTTTTTCAAATTCATATACATCTTTTGTAAATCCTTCAGATCCATCTTTAGGTTCAAAAACCATTTTAAGAGTTCCTGGTTTATTAATTAATGTGTCAGTCGCTCTATATTGATCACCAAAGGCATGTCTAGCAACTACAATTGGATGATTCCAGTTTGTAATTATTCTTGGAACATTTTTGCATATAATTGGCTGTCTAAATATTGTTCCTCCTAGTATATTTCTTATTGTTCCATTGGGAGAACGCCACATTTGTTTTAATTTGAATTCCTCTACTCGATTTTCATCAGGAGTAATTGTTGCACATTTTATTCCTACACCATATTTTTTCACCGCCTCGGCAGCATCTATTGTGATTTGATCATTTGTCTCATCTCTTTTAATCACTCCAAGATCAAAATATTTGATATCTATATCAAGATAGGGCAAAATTAATTGTTCTTTGATGTACTCCCAGATGATTCTGGTCATTTCATCTCCATCGATTTCAACTACAGGATTTTTAACTTTTATTTTTGCCATTTATTTAATATATTTTTTAATTGATCAACCGTATCTATAATGTGAAAACTGTTTTGTAAATTTTTATTTGAAAAATTTTCATCTTCAAAAAATTTAAATTGCTGAAATAGATTATCCCAGAAATTATTTTTATTAAAAAATATTATTGGCTTATTATGAATCCCCATTACTTTCCAAGATACAACTTCTACTATTTCTTCTAAAGTACCTGTTCCACCTGGTAATGCTAAATACACATCACCTAACTCAAATAGTAACTTTTTTCTTTCAGACATATTATCCACTATTTTTAATTCATCTATATTTTCAAAAATTATTTCTCTGTCAGATAAAAAATTTGGAATAACTCCCGTAACTCTATTTTTATATTTTTTTGCTGTCTTAGCAACCACACCCATAATACCAACTTTTGCCCCACCATAGACAATATTTATTTTAAATGATGATATTAATTTGCTAATTTCTTCTGCATCTTGATAATATTTATTACTTAATTTATCTGAAGATGAGCAATAGACAGTAATAGATTTAATAGTCATAAATTTAATGTTTATTAGAAAAAATTTAACTAGAAATTTTATTCTTATACCAATTCTTAATGTTTTCTCTAAACATTAATGCTGATGGCGTTACAACTAATGTGAGAAATGTCGCAAAAAGTAGTCCAAATACTATAGCTGTTGATAATTGAACCCACCACTGGGTATCTGGCGAACCTCTGGTTATTTCTCTAGATATGAAGTCAACATTTGTCATTGTAACCATTGGTAATAATCCTAGTACTGTTGTAGTTGTTGTAAGTAAAACTGGTCTCAATCTCTGTGCTCCTGTTTTGATAATAGCTTCTCTTATAGATGAGGTTCTAGTTTTTAAAAAATCAAATGTATCAATCAATATAATATTATTGTTTACCACTATTCCGGCAAGAGCAATAACACCAACTCCTGACATAACAATACCAAATGGCTGTGCTGTCACCATTAAACCTATAAAAACACCGGCTGTGGACATTACTACTGCAAAAAGAATTAAAAATGCACTGTAAAAGCTATTAAACTGTAATAGAAGTATCATTAGCATTAAAAATAAAGCTACACCAAAAGCTCCTGTTAAAAATTCTTGAGCTTCTTTTTGGTCTTCATTTTCTCCAATAAGTTCAGCCCTTACTTTGTTATCTAATTCATAACGAGGCAAATCTAAAGTTCTTCCTCTCCAAGACGGAGCAGTATCTGAAATTCCTAATACGTACTCAAGTTCTTTTACTTTTCCGTCAGGATAAGTTCCAGGCTCTACATCTGCCTGAATATTTATAGCATTTTTTGAATCTACTCTAATTATATTTCCTGTTCTGCTATTTGGAACAATTTCTACAAAATTGGATATTGGAACTAAACCATTTGAAGTAGTTACTCTTAAGTTATCAATTCTATCCAATGTTCTTCCTTCGTTTGGATAACGAAGATAAAGTGGTATACTTTCATTACTATCATCAGGTCTATATTCACCAAGTTTAAGACCGTTTGTTGCAAGTTTAATTACATTACCAATTGATGTAATGTTAGCTCCAAACTTAGAAGCTTGTTTTCTATCTACATTAATTTCCCATTCTATCCCAGGTGCTGGTAAATTATCTTCTACATTCATTAACTTTGGATAACTATCCATAAATTTTTTAAGCTTAATTCCTTCAGCAATTAAAAGTTGTTTGTTATCACTGGTTAATTTAATGTTAATTGGTTTACCCTCACCAGGACCACCTTGTTGTTCTCTTGATTCTACTTTTATTCCATTTATACTTTTTGTGGCTTCCAAAATTTCTGCTAGAATTACTTTTGATTTTCTTCTTTTATCCCAATCTGTATATTCCAAACTTATTGATCCTATAAAGTCTTCTGATGCCTCTGATTGTTCACTTACATTTCCACTTAAAGAATAAATATTTTTAAATTCCTGTCTTTCCGATTGAAGCTTTAAAATAATATTCTCAACTCTTGATACATAATCTTTTTTTTCTTCAACAGAGAGATTACCTCTTGCAAAGACAACGATTTTTGCAAGATCTGGCTCAACATCTGGGAAAAATTCTACACCTTCTCCAACTTTAGTATAGGTGTAGTTTACAGCAACTAATATTACTAAAGCACTAATCATCACCTTTAAAGGATGAAATAATAAGAAGTTTAATACTTTTGCATAAAATCCAACAAAACCAGTTACGTTTAAAACAGGTTCATTTGATTCTGAAGATAAGATTTTTGCATTTTTAGAAACTAATTTATCTGTAGAATTTACATTTTCTGAAATTTTATAAACCCTAGGTATAATTCTTATGAATACGAATATAAATAAAGCGAAGCTTAGTAAATATTTTCCAATTGTTATAAATAAACTAAATCCTTGAATGTCTAATAATCCAAATCCATAAGATAATAGATTGTAAAAAATTAATGATATTAGTAATGGTACAATAAATTGTAGAAGTATTCTTGATACAGTATTTAGAATAGATCCTAAAACTGGGACAAACAGAAGTGCCATAAACAAAGAAGAAATAAGAACACATATAAGTGTTATTGGTAAATATTTCATAAATTCACCAGCTATTCCAGGCCAGAATATTAATGGTAAAAAGGCAGCTAGGGTAGTTGCAGTTGAAGATATAATTGGTAGTGACATTTTTTTTGATGCGTTTGCAAATGCATCTTTTACACCAAGACCTTCTTTCATTTTTCTATCTGCATATTCAACAACAACAATTGCTCCATCGACTAATAATCCAACAGATAAAATTAGAGCAAATAATACTACTATATTAATAGTAAAACCCATTACAGAAAGAGCTAATAAACCTGATAAAAATGATCCTGGAATAGAAACACCAACTAATAAACCAGATCTAACACCTAATGCTCCTAAAATAATAATTAAAACAAGGATTATAGCTGCTATGACGTTATTTTGCAGACTATTTAACATAGTTTTAATTCCTTTTGATTGATCATTTCCAAAAGAAATTTCAACATTTTCAGGAAAAATTTTAGCGGTAATTGCAGTTATTCTTTTTACTTCTTCAATAGTATTAATGATATTTTCACCAATTCTTTTAGAAACATCAATAGTTATTGAATTAGATCCATTTACATTTGCATAAGATTGCCTATCTTCAAATGTTCTTTTAACTTCGGCAATATCCCTGAAAGTAATAACTGAATCTCCATTAGTTTTAACAGGAGTATTTAATACATCTTCAATAGTTTCGTATAAACCTGGAACTTTAATATCAAAACTTCCGTCACCAGTGTCTTGACCACCAGCAGATACCATTTTATTATTTTCTCTAACAATATTAATTAGACTCTCAAGATTGATGCCATAGCTATCAACTGCAGTTGGATTAATTAGTATGTCAACTTGCTCATTTCTTTTACCACCTATTTTAGCTTCTAAGACACTAGGAATTGTTTCTATATCATCTTGCAAAATATCAGCTAAATCTTGAAGTGTTCTATTAGGCACATCTCCACTTAAAGATATGGATAGGATAGGAAATGTACTTATATTAACTTCGTTTACTGTTGGTTCATCGGCTTCACTAGGTAGATCACCTTTAGCTCTATCAACTTTATCTCTGATATCAACCATAGCCTGATCGGAATCAAATCCAGCATCAAATTCTAATAAAACATTTCCCCCACCTGAATAAGCTGTTGATCTTACTTCTCTTACCCCTTCAACAGTTTTAACTTCGTCTTCAATTGGTTTAACTAAAAGCCTTTCAGAGTCTTGTGCAGAAATACCATTTTGACTTAGTGAAATATACACTATTGGTATGCTTACATCAGGAGATGATTCTTTAGGCATTGTGATGTAAGTAGATGCACCTGAAAAAATTATAAAAATAAGTATTCCCATGAAAACTCGGGAATGGTTGATTGCATAGTCTATAATATTTATTTTCATTTAGATTAGTTTATTGTTTCACCAATACTTATATATTCTTGACCACTTACAATTAAATTTACTTTCTCGGGTAATCCAGAAACCCACATGCCGTCTATTGTATCCTTAATTGTTTTGGTTGGATAGAATGTAACCTTATTATCATTATCTACAGCTTTTACACCTACGGTACCATCATCTAATAAAGTTAGTATAGAAGGTGGTATTTTGTGAGCTTTAAGTTCTGAACCTTTGATAATAATTTTAGTTGTTATGCCACTTTTATAAACGAGATCTTTGTTATCAGCTTCAATCGTAATTTCGAATGTTCTAGTACTAGTTTCGGCTGATGGAGAAATAAAAGATATTATTCCATTTTTTTTAATACCATTACTATCTTCAATTAAAGCTTTAGTACCAATACTCACCTTATTTACATCAAATTCAGATAAATAACCTTCAATCTTGATAGGGTCTAAATCAATTATAGTAAATAGGGGAGTACCAATTGAGATAAATTCAGTTTCCTCAACCATCTTTTCTGAAATAATTCCATCAAATGGCGCCTTGATAGTAGTTTTTTCTATATCAAGTTTTATGTTCTTTAAAATTGATTTTACATTTGAAATTTGAGCCTCAAGGTTTGCTAAGGTAGATTCAAATTTTATTTTAATATCTTCTCTATCCGCTTGAGCATTGGCAAGATTAAAAGATGCTAAACTTAATTTTGATTTTGAACTTAAACCTTTATCAATAAGTTGTTTTGCAGATGCATATTCAATTTCATACAATTCAATTCTCTCAACATTTTGTCTAAGTAGATTATCTCTGTTTTTTTCATTTAAAATTAATTCTTTATTAAGTCTTTCTAAATCTTTTTTTGCACTAGATAGCTTTTCATTTCTATCTTCTAGTGAGATTGTAATCATTTTGGCATTTTGAGATACTTTATCTCCTCTTGTAAATTGTATATTATCTATATTGCCAGATGTTTCAGATTTAACATCAATTTTTTTATTATGAATAGTTTGACCTTGTAATTCAATAGATTGATCAATTAAACTGGAAGTAAATATCTTTGTTTCAACAGAAAATGTAAAATCTTTATTATCGTTATTTTCTGTATCTTGTGAATATGATACTTCTGTTTCGGTGCTAGTTTCTGTATCTTCATCTTGCGCATTAACATTATTTGTAAATTGACCAGAACCAATCCATCCAACAACAGCGGCAAGTATTATGAAGGCTATAAATATTGATCTTTTCATTAAATATCGTACATGTCATATATATTAAAGTTAATAAAAAACAATTTTTTGTTAACTTTATTATCTTATATGAAATCAAAAAACTGGGTTAATAGACAAAAAAATGATCAGTTTGTAAAGAAAGCTAAACAGTTAGGGTATATAAATCGAGCTGCGTTTAAACTTGAAGAGATTGAGCAAAAATATAAAATAATTGAACACTCTAGAGAAATACTAGAGCTTGGATCTTCTCCAGGAGGTTGGACTCAAATCATCTTAAATTACAATTCAAAAACTAATATAACCTGTTTTGATTTATTAGATATGAAAATTAATAATCAACGTATAGCTTTCTATAGAGAGGATTTTTTTAAATATAATTTTACTAATTTAAAAAATAAATTTGATTTGGTTTTATCAGATGTAGCTCCTAACACAACTGGTCATCAATCAACAGATCATCTCAGGATATGTCAATTAATATATGAAATTATAGACAGATTAGAAATAATATTAAAAAAACAAGGATCATTTATATTCAAAATTTGGAAGGGAGAGGAAGAAAAGGAAATTATAAAGATGCTTAAAAAAATTTTTGATAAAGTTGAGTATTTTAAACCAAAATCATCAAGACAAGAATCAAGTGAAATATTTATAATATCAAGAGGATTTAGATTTCATGAAGAGTAAATTAGAAACTATTTTAATTGTAGATTATGGATCACAATATACACAATTAATTGCAAGAAGAATCAGAGAGTTAGAAGTCTTCTGTCTTGTGTACCCTTTTAATAAAATTACAAAGAAAATTTTAAATGAAATCAAACCATCGGCATTTATATTATCTGGAGGACCTAGATCAGTACTAGACAAAAATGCTCCTAAATTAAATCAAGAAATTTTAAAAATGAAAAAACCAGTTTTAGCAATTTGCTATGGTATGCAATTAGTAACAAAAAATTTGAAAGGTGTAGTAAAACGTTCCACGCATAGAGAGTATGGTCACACTATTATAAATATTAAAAAAAAATCACTTTTATTTAAAGGAATTAAGAAAAAAAAAATCAAAGTATGGATGTCTCATGGAGATAATATCAATAAAATACCAAAACTTTTTTCAATAACTTCTTTATCAAATAATAAGATTATTTCATCTATTGAAAATTATAAAAATAAAATTTATTGCCTTCAATTTCATCCTGAGGTCTATCATACAGATTTTGGTTCAAAAATAATTAATAATTTTGTTTTCAATATTGTAAATATAAAAAATAAATTCAAAATTCAAAAATTTATTGAAAATAAAGTATCAGAATTAAAAAATGAAATTAAGAATAAAAAAATAATCTGTGGTTTATCTGGAGGTGTAGATTCCACAGTTACTGCATATTTATTAAGCAAAGCCATTAACAAAAATCTATATTGTATTTTTGTTGATCACGGTCTTCTAAGAAAAAATGAAGCTAACGAAGTGTCAAAAATATTTTCCAAAAAATTTGGCAAAAACTTTACTAAAATAAATGCTTCTAATATTTTTTTAAAAAATTTAAAAAATGTTTCTGATCCTGAGAAAAAAAGAAAAATTATTGGCAAAACATTTATAGATGTTTTTGATAAAGCAGCTAAAAAAATAACAAATGTAGATTATTTGGGGCAGGGGACTCTTTATCCTGATATTATAGAAAGTATTCCATTTTTTGGAGGTCCAACAGCTAAAATAAAAAGTCATCATAATGTTGGGGGCTTACCAAAAAAAATGAAATTAAAAATTGTGGAGCCATTAAGAGAATTATTTAAAGATGAGGTAAGAAATGTTGGAAAGCAATTAAAAATAGATAAACATTTACTTTTAAGACATCCTTTTCCAGGTCCAGGTTTAGCAATCCGAATACCTGGGGTAGTTGATAAAAAAAAGATCTTAATTCTTCAAGAGGCAGATCATATTTTTATTGAGTATCTAAAAGAGAAAAATCTTTATAATAAAATTTGGCAAGCTTTTGTTGTTCTTTTACCAGTAAAATCAGTAGGTGTTATGGGCGATGAAAGAACATACAATTACTCTGTTTCACTTAGAGCTATTACTTCAGTGGATGGAATGACAGCGGATTTTTATATGTTTTCAAATAATCAACTTAAAGAAATATCCTCTCGAATAATTAATAATGTTAAAGGCATTAACAGAGTATTATATGACTTTACTTCTAAACCTCCTGGAACAATAGAATGGGAGTAAAAGTTAATCTAAAATTTTAAATATTTTTCTGTTCAGTGAAGATAATAGTTGATCTAAATTTTCATATTTTTTATTTTGGTTTTTAGATTTTAAATTATAAAAGATTTTTCTTTTTTTTCTCTCAAGTGATTTGTTTAGTACGCATTCTGGAGCTGCTAGACTATGTTTAAATATATAAAAAAACGCATTATTTTTATTAAAATCAATAGCATAGTCTTTCCATTCTCCATTAGAAACTCCCTTAGAATAAAGATTTAGGATTTTGGCGAGTTCATCTTTGGAAAAGTAGAGATTGTGATTGTTAGTTGAAGCACTAGATGTTACTAAGCCCATGAATTAAGAATATAACATAAATTTATGCCTGTAAATGCTCCAAATGATAATTTAGATGTATTAGCACCATCATTTAATCTTAAAAATATTGATGATGAAATGGTATCCTTAGATAATGCAAAAGGGTTAAATGGTACTGTTATTGTTTTTATATGTAATCATTGTCCATACGTTAAAGCAATTGCAAGTAGATTAAAAAAAGATGCTGATGATTTACTAGAGCACTCAATAAATACAATTGCCATTATGTCTAATGACGTAATTAACTATCCAGATGATTCATATGATAATATGAAAATTTTCTCTGATAAATATAACTTTAATTTTCCGTATCTTTATGATGAAACACAAGAAGTGGCAAAAAATTATAATGCTGTTTGTACTCCAGATTTTTTTGGTTTTGATAAAGATCTTAAATTAAAATATAGAGGTAGAATAGACTCAGGTGTAATGAATGCAAATCAAAATTCAAATATTGAAAGAGATCTTTTTAATGCAATGATTAAAATCAAAAATGAGGGAATAGGTCCAACTAATCAAATGAATAGTATTGGTTGTTCAATAAAGTGGAAATAGTATGAGTGAGGAGAATAAAAATAATAGTTTATTAAAAAAAATACAAAATTTTATTTTTAAAAACTACATACAATTAATAATTTCATTAGTAATTTTGTTAATTATATTTATTGGTTTCCAAATTTATAATTATTTTAAAATTCAAGATATTAAAAACTCTAGTATAAGTTTTTTTGATATTATCCAAGATGATCAAAATGATTTAAGTAGTTTAGAAAACCTAATTGATGATGATAATGTTTTTTCTATTTTATCAAAATTAAAATTAATTCAGCAAAATAATGAAAATAATAACTTTAGCTACTCTAATGAATTGTATAAAGAAATATTAACTTCATCAGATTTAGATGATTTGTATAAATCGGCTATCGCTGCAAATGCCTCATACACAATGATTAATGCATCTTATGAAGAAAATACTAATAATTATTTAAATGATATATCAATTTATATAAATAATATTAATGATGAGTTGGATAGTTATTTTTCTATTAAAAAAGAATTAGAATATTTATTAATCATTACAGAAATTGATCTAAATAAATCTGAATATAGTAATTCAAAAGCTTTGGATAAATATAATGAAATATTTAATTCAAGCTTAGTTTCTGCCTCTACAAAAGAAAGAGTGAAAAAGATTCATGAGTTTCAGCTTTATAAATAAAATATCGCTATATCTATCTTTCATATTTATTATTTCATGTCAGGATACGATTTCATCATTAAGAAATGATAAAAATATAGTTTCTCAAGATTATACCTTTCAATTAGAAACAGAAGAATTTTTAGATTTTAATTTTCTTGAACAGTATGCAGATAACGTAATTGATAACTATACATACAAAGCATCTGATTATAATTTTTTAGATAAAGATCAAGTTGTATTAAAAATTAATAACTATGAAGCAAAATATAACAATAATGAACCGATAAATGTCATATATCTCGATGAAAGTATTTATTCATACAGTAAAGATGGGGAACTTCTAAAGTTTGATTTAAATAATGGAAAGTTGATTGAAAGAATTAACATTGATTTTGATCAAGAAAAAAAAGTACCTATATCTTTTTCTCTTTATGATAATGATTTTATTATTGCTTTTAAATCAGGAGAAGTTGTTAGAATTAACAAATTAGGTCAAGTTATTTGGTTATTTAAAAATGAAGATTTATTAAATACTCCAGTCAAAATATTTAATGAATATCTAATAATATTGTACCAAGACAATATAGTTTTCTTATCAATTTTAAGCGGAGATATAATTTATGAGCAATCTTTTAAATCAAGTAATATAATTCAATCATCGGGAGGTAAGATTGAAAACTATTTTAATATTGTTTTTTTTATACTCCCTAATAGTGAATTCAATTCTTTAGATACGTATTTGTTTGAAGAACATAGATTAAATTTTGACAATATTGAACTTAATACTTCTCTTAATAATTTAAAAGATCAAATACACCTATACAAAAATTTTTTAGTCTATTTTGATGATGGAAATATTATTCATACTTACGATATAAATAAAGACAAGTTTGTATTAGTTGATTTTGTAATAAAAAATTCGTCTTCAGCTATATTATTTAATAATTCACTAATTTCTAAAAATGAAAATTTTATTGAATTCTATAATATTAAGAATGGAAATTTATTCTCAAGCATCAATATCAACAAAATATTAAATAAAAAATCAAAAATAATAAATTCTATAATCATAAATAAAAATATGCATTTATTTACAGATAATGGTGAAATAATTATTTTTGATCAAAATCTTGAAATTCAAGAAACGGTTAATCTTAAAATTAAGAATATTAATAAAGTTTATAACTATCAAAATAAAATTTTTATAAGTACTGCAAAAGGTATTACTTACATTTATTAAAATGAATATATTAATTTTAGGTATGCCAAATGTAGGCAAAACATCACTTTATAATTTAATTACAAATAAAAATAATAATATAATTCATGATACAATTGGTACAACAAGAGATTGGCATGTATCACCTCTTAAATTAAATAGTAATATTAATGTATATGATACGCCAGGAATAATTAATCAAAAAAATTTAGTAACAAAGAGTATCATTAACATAATAAGGAAAATAGATATTTTTGTTTATGTTATTGACTATAAAGAAGAGAATTACTTTATAGATAAACAATTAATAAATGAATTAAGAAAATTTAATAAGGATATTTTAGTTATTATTAATAAAGATGATAATTTTAAACAAGATAAAAAAATTGACAGCCTTGGTATAAAGAATATTTTTTTTATTTCATGTTCACATAATGTAGGCATTGATGTCTTTTTAGAATTTTTATTAAAATATGATGCTAAAGATAATAAGTTAACAAAATATGATTTTTCATTAGGTTTATTTGGTAAAACAAATGTAGGGAAAAGTACTCTTTTAAATAAATTAGTAGGATTTGAGAGATCAATTGTTAGTAATCAACCAAAAACTACAACTGATATTGTTTCTTCTTCATATAAATTTAAAGGTAATACATATTCAATTAAAGACACTGCAGGTTTAATAAAAAAAAATAAAATTGATAAAAATAGTCTTGATTTTTATGTCACCAAAAAAACTTTATCGATTATCAATGAAATTAATTTAAATATTTTCCTTATTGATATTGAACAAGGTTTTGATACTCAATCTAAAAAAATATTTAATTTAATATATCAAAAATCTAATATTTTATTATTTATAATTAATAAAACTGATTTAGTAAAAAAAAATAAAAAGAAGATAATTAGTGAATTAATAAAGAATATTAATTATGAATTTTCTCAATCAAAAAATATAATTATTATTCCAATTTCAACATTAAATAATAAAGATATATTATTTTTAAAAAATAAGATTCGTGAACTTATTTTAGAATTAAATAAAAATGTATCAACATCGCAAATTAATAAATGGTTAAATCATGTTGTTGAAAATAATTCTCACCCAAGAATAAATGGAAAAGAAGTAAAATTCAAATATGGCACTCAGGTTTCAAAAAATCCTTTAACAATTAAAATTTTTTCAAACTTTTCTAAAGAAATATCTAATTCATATAAAAGATATTTGCTTAATAATTTTTATAATTACTTTAAAATTAAAAGTAGAAATTTAAAAATTTTATTTTCTAAATCTAAGAATCCTTATGATTAGTAATTATTGATCTGTATTCGTATAACTATCAATAATATTATTATTATATTCAGAAATTTGATTGAGAATATTTGAATTTTCTACAAAAAATAAATGAAAATTTTTCATTATTTCAAAATCATTATTATCAGTTAAATACAATACACTACTGTAAATTATATATGAAAATAGAATGCCATACAAAGTTCCAAAAAATTTATCAAATATTACTCCTAAAATTTGTTTATCTAAGTCACTATTTAAAAATTTTCTTATTCTTTTTAATAAAAATAAACTAATTAAAAAAATTATTGGTATTGAAATGATTATACTTATAATACTAACAAATTGTTCAAATCTTTGTAAAAAATTAATATTTAATAGTTGTTCACTTAAAAAATTTGAAAGATATTCATAGCTATATATGGTTACAAATACAGAACCAACCCATGTTAATAGCCCTAATATAGAATTAATAAATCCTTTCCAGAAACTAAAAATAATAATTACTGCAGTTAAGATTAATACAACATAATCGAAAAATATTAATTCAAAGTTTAAAAAAGTCATTTTTGATATTTCAATATTGATGGTAAAGTAATTAGCACTCCTATCATAGCAAATATCATTGCTAAGCTAGTAAATAGACCAAAATAAACTGTAGGAACAAAGTTTGATAGACAAAGAGTAAGGAAACCAGCAGTGATTGCAATAGATGTAATTAAAACCGCATTACCTACTGTTAAATGTGTTTTTTCAATCATTTCACTATGATTTATACCTAACTTCATATTTTCCTTGTAACGATAAATATAATGTATTGTGTTATCAACTGCTATACCGATAGATATTGCTGCAATCGTAATTGTCATTATATCAAGTGGTATTTTGAGCAATCCAATTATACCTAAAATAAAAGTTGATGCTAAAATATTTGGAATTATTCCTATTATACTTAATTTAAAGGATCTAAATAATATTACAAACATTATAAAAATTGCTAAAATTACAAAACCTAACGATTTAATTTGTGAGCTAAATAAAGATTTTAGCATGTTGTTATACAATACTAATAAGCCATTAACTTTAAACTCTTCCAAGTTATTGAATTCATTTAATAAATAAGAATTAATTTCATTTATAAGATCACTTCTTTTAATATCTTTAGAATCTTTAACTCTTGTAGATATTTTTATCATGTTATTTTCAACATTAAGATATGGGTCTATTAAATCAGTTTTATAATCAATAGGTATTTCATTATGCAATACTGATAATTCAAACATTGATAGATCAGTTTTATTTATTTTATTTGCAATATCTATAAGTGAATAAATTGATGTAACTTTTCCAATTTCTATTCTACTTTCTAAATATTGATGAACAGCTTTAATTGTTTCAATTTTTTCATTTGTAAACCAAATATTATTTTCATCTCCAAAAAGATCATCTGAGAAAAAATCATCTTCAATTTCTAAATCATCTTCTTCTTCAACTTTTATTGTTGTATCAATTATTTGATCATCATTTTTGAATTTAAGAATAACGTCTAATGGTGTAGTTCCACCTAAATTATTATCAATAAGATACATTCCTTTATAAATTTCTGTATTTTTTTTAAAATATTTTACAAATGAGTTTTCAACATTCAGATTGCTAATTCCATATAGAGATATGAAGAATATTAGAGTGTTCAATCCAAGAATATACTTACTATTCTTATATGCAAAAGGATAGAAAGATTTTAAAAAACTCAAATTTAGAGAATAGTTTTTTTCCTCCTTTGAAAAGAAAGAAATAATTAGAGGTAAGATTAAAAATGATGAAATTAAAACTATAAATAATGCTACTATCATTATAATTCCAAAATCAATTACAGGTTTAATATCTGATATTACTAGAGATACAAAAGCAACAATTGTAGTGAGAAAAGTATAAAAACAAGGCCAAAACATCATCCTAAAATTTTCTAAGATTTTAATATCTCTTTGTAAAAAATTATTCATTATGTGAACATTCATAGATATAGATAAAACAAACATTAATGATAAGAAGTTTGCTGAAACAGCTGTAATTTCAAAATTAATAAAACCAGCTAAACCCATTGACAAATAAACTGCACTAATTGAAGTAAATAAAATGGCAAATACCCATTTGACTCTTCTAAAAATTAAGAAAAGAATTAAAATTATAATTAAAAGAACAGTTAAACTGAATATTAAAATATCATTCTTTACATAAGCAATAACATCGCTTGATATCATTTCTACTCCACCTAAATAGTATGTATAATTTTGATTGCTATTAATAATAATATTTCTTATTTTTTTAATTAATTCGTTTCTTTCTTTATCTATTTCTGTTTTTATTTTGTAATATTTTCCCTGAGATAGGTATAAATTTTTATTTTTTTTAAGATCAATTGCTTTACTGTTTTCATTAAGAAAAATTATAATAGAAGTTATATTTTTTCCCTCATTAATAATTTGATCACTGTAGATAGGACTTTTTGAAAACTCATTTAGAACATCTTCAATTTTTAAATTTGTATCTAATATTGTTTCATAATTATCATTTGCTAAATCTAAAAGATCAGTGTTATTTAAAAGAAGAATAGGGGCTTTATTAATATTAAAAACAGAATAAACCTCTGGCAAATCAGATAATTTTTCACTTATCTTTTCTATTTCAGCTAGTAATAATCTATCTATTTCATTATTGCCATTTACTGCAATTACAAGACTATTTTTTGTAGGAAATAGATCTTGATAATAAGAGAAGTATTTAAAATCTTCATCATTCTGTGAAACTAAACTATCAGAAGATGCATCAATTCTAAAATCTTTTATATATAAGCTAGAAAAAAACAAAGATAAGATAAAAATTATTAGTAAAATAAATTTTAATTGTTTACTCATAATTTCTATACACTCTATTGCCAATAGAAGTTAAAATTTCGTATGAAATAGTTTTGCATCTTTTAGCAAATTTATTTACTCTGTATTCTTCATTAATAATATCTACGTACATTCCTACTTTTAAATCATGACTAGATTTTGTTATATCTATAGTAAATGAATCCATTGAAATCCTACCTATAATTTTATATCTATCTTTTTTAAAATAAACAAAACCTTTATTACTTAATAATCTAGGTACACCATCTTCGTAGCCAAGACCAATTATTGCTACTTTTGTTTTATTTTTTGTTTTGTATGTACGATTATATCCAATATATTGATTTTTTTGTAATTCTTTAATTTGTATAATCTTTCCTTTAAAACTGATTACATTTTTAATTTTTTTTTCTAATTTTTTATTTTCATAACAACCATAAATACCTATTCCAGGTCTAACCATATTATATAAATATGTTTTATCTAGAATTGAGCCATGTGCATTAGCTAAACTAAAAATTACACCTTTAGGTTTTTGATTAATAAAAGTATTAAAAAGTTTTTTTTGTTTAATGTTGTATTTTATCTTGTATTCATCAGAACTTGACAAATGACTTATTACTAACTTAATATTTCTATTTGTAAGATCTAACATTTTCACATCTTTAGATGAAATACCTAATCTATTTATGCCTGTATCTATATGAATAGCATAATCTATCTTAGCATTCTTTATTCTGTTATATTCTTCAATTGTATTTATTACAGGTATTAAATTTGCATTAGTGAATTTAATCAGTTTATAATTTTGTAATCCATTAAGAACATATATTTTTATTAATTTATTTTTATTATTTAATCTTATTCCTTCATTTAATGTAGCAACAAAAAAATGTTTACAACCTTGATTTATTAAAAGATTATAAACTCTCCTATCTCCTAAACCGTATGCATTAGCTTTAATTGTTGGAGCTACTATTAGGTTCTTTTTTAGTTTTTTAAAAAAATTGTAATTATAAATTAAATTTTTTGTATTTATATTTAGAATGCCACTTTCGTTAATCACTCAATAATATTATCATAATCTTTTGATGTTAAGTCACTGAATTTTGTATAATTAGCATCAAAGTGCATCTTTATTGATCCAATTGGCCCATGTCTTTGTTTTGCAATAATTATTTCCGCTTTATTATAATTTTCATTGGTCAATTGCTGCCAACGAGAAACTCTTTCATTATATTTCATATCATCTTCTTCAGACTTTCTGATTGGTTCTAATCTTTCTAAATAGTAACTTTCTCTATATATAAACATTACAACATCCGAGTCTTGTTCTATTGTTCCACTCTCTCTTAAATCTGATAGTTGAGGTCTTTTATCCTCTCTTTGTTCAACTTGTCTCGAAAGTTGTGATAAAGCGATAACAGGAATATTTAGTTCTTTTGCTATAGATTTTAAACCTCTGGTTATTTCAGATATTTCCTGAACCCTACCATCATTTCTATTATTTGAAGATGATGACATTAACTGCAGATAATCAATTATTATTAAATTAATATCATACAATCTCTTTAATCTTCTTGCTCTTGATCTTAATGTTGGAATTGTTAGAACTGGATTATCGTCAATTATTAAATTTAAATTTTCTAAATTAGATGAAGTTTTTGCTATCTTATTAAAATCATTTTTGTTAAGTTCAGCCTTTCTCATTTTATCACCTGATATTTTAGTTTGCTCTGCTAAAATTCTAGTAGCTAATTGTTCAGACGACATTTCAAGAGAGAAAAAGGCTACTTTTCCTCCATCAATTAATTTTTTATTTCCAAACTCATCTTTTTCTTCCAAATATTTATTCGCACAATTGAAAGCTATATTTGTACCTAAAGCTGTTTTTCCCATCGATGGTCTTCCAGCAATAATTATTAAATCTGATTTATGTAACCCTCCTAACTTATTATCTAAATCTCTAAACCCAGTAGGAACACCAGCTATTTTACCTTCTCTTTTATAAGCTTCACTAATAATATCAACTGCACCCTGTAAAGCACTTCCAAAGTTAATAAATGATCTTTCTGAATTTCCTATTTGAGATAGATTATATAAATCATTCTCTGCTTCCTCTATCAGGTTCTCTGCTATCTTATCACTTGAACTCGTTTCCTGAATTATATTATGTGCTATTCCAATTAAATTTCTTTTTACATATAAATCATAAATAATTTTACCATAATTAAAGGTATTTTGTGTAGATGGAGCACTATCTTTAAGTTGATTAAGATACTTAATTTTATTAAAACTAACCTTATCTTCCGGAAGATAATTATTTAGAGTAATTGGAGAAACCAGTACATTTTTATCTAATAAATTTTTAATAGTAGAAAATATAATTTTATTTGTTTCATCTACAAAATGTTTTTCATCAAGAAAATCAGAAACTTTTTCATAATTTCTATTGTCCCATAATATGCATCCAATTAGTGCTATTTCTGCTTCAGAGTTTGAAAAGTTATGATCCGTTTTTGGATTAGTTTGATTAGAATTTATTAATTCTACTGACATCAACACTAACTAAACTATCTATTAAAAATCAACAATAGCTACAAAGCGAAATAGGTTAATAATATATTAATAGTGTGAATAAATTAATTTTTGTTCACGGAGACAGTAATTTCTTCGCTTATATTTTCATATGGATTTATTTCAATTTTATGTTCACCAAGCGATCTGATTTGATTTCTTATTAATATATCATCAGATTTAACTTTAATATTTTTATTAAGTAAATAATCAATTATTTCTTTTTTTGATATAGAGCCATATAATTGGTCTTTTTCATCTGCCTCTCTATCAAAAGAAATATTAATATTTTTTAATTTTTCAACTAACTCTTTAGCTTCAGCTAATTTTTTTTCCTCATTTTTTTTAATTTCATCTTTAATTTTTTCATAATATTCATTATTTTTTTTATTTTCTCTTAAGGCCATCTTGTTTGGAAATAAGAAATTCCTTGCATAACCAGGTTTCACAGTTACTTTATCTCCAACTTTTCCTAAATTTTTAATTGATGATGTTAGAATAACTTTCATGATGATAGTGATTTGTTTGTATAAGACATTAATGATAAAAAACGAGCTCTTTTAATTGCTTTAGATAGTTCTTTTTGTTTTTTCTTTGAAACTCCTGTAATTCTACTTGGAATTATTTTACCTTTTTCTGTTATATATCGTGATAATAATCTGATATCTTTGTAATCTATCAAAGGTGAACCCGGCTTACTAAAAGGACAAAATTTTTTTCTGTTCTCAAATGGAGAATTAGATCTTTCATCTTTTTTGTAATTTGATTTATTTCTTTTCATAATTTAATTTTGTTGGTAATTCTTGATGATCTTTAACTTTGATAAATAAATATCTAATCAAATTTTCTGATTGATTTAAATCTTTATTTAAAGCTTTAACAATTTTTCCTGGCGCTTCTATTTGGAAATATTGATAAAAGGCTTTTTTAAATTTATTAATACTATAACTTAGATCTCTTAAACCCCAGTTTTCTTCATTAACAATTGTTGCCTCTTCTGATTTTATTTTTGATTTAAAATTATCAATTTCAGATTTAAGTGAATTAGTAGCTAATTCTGGATTAAAGATTAATACTACTTCAAATTTGTTCATAAAACTCCATGGTTAATCTTATATTTTTTTTTATACAAGAGAAGTTAAACTTGCATATATTAATTTTTTAAAATAAATCAAGTATTTATGGCATCAATAGTATTTCCTGGTCAAGGTAGCCAATCACTAGGCATGGCAAAGGATTTTAATGATAATTTTGATATAGCCAGATTAACTTTTGAAGAAATTGAAGATTATACTAATATTGATATAAGGAAAATAATTTTTAGTGATGAAGAAAATAAGTTAAACCTAACACAATTTACTCAAATTTGTATTTTCGCTACCTCATATGTTATTTTTAAAACTAATTTAATTGAAAATGACATAAATATTGAGAATATAAATGTAATGCTTGGCCATTCTCTTGGAGAGTATACCGCGTTAGCATGCAGTAACAAAATAAATTTAAAAGAATGCAGTTTAATATTAAAAAAAAGGGGTGAGCTTATGAATAATGCTGTTGCTCCTAATCAAACTGGAATGGCAGCTTTAATTGGAAAAAATTCTGATTATGTTGAAAAAATTATTAAAGATAACAATTTAAATATAGAAATTGCCAATGATAATTCTCCTTTACAAGTTGTAATATCAGGAATGAAAAAAGAACTACAAAATAGTAAAGATTTATTTTTAAGTAATGATATAAAAAAATTTATTGAGCTAAACGTATCAGCAGCTTTTCATAGTAAATACATGATTGAAGCTCAACAAATTTTAAGTGAACATATCGAAAAACTCAATTTTTATGAAAACAAAATTAAAATTATTTCCAATTATGATGCTAATGATCATGCAGATACAGCATCAATAAAAAAAAATTTACAAAATCAAATGGCAAATAAAGTTAATTGGACACAAAGTATTAAAAGACTCGAAGAAATTGGTGAAAAAAATGTTATAGAAATAGGCCCAAACAAAGTTTTAAGTGGATTAATCAATAGAATCTCTAAAAATTTTGATATTAAATCAATTGGATTAATTACAGAATTAAACAATTATAAAATTTAGATGAGCAAAATATTTATAACAGGAGCTTCAGGTGGTATTGGTTCTGCTATTTCTGAAAAGTTTTTAGATAATAATTTCACACTTGTTTTAACCTCATCATCAGATGAAAAACTAAAAAATTTAAAAAATAAATATGGAAATGAACATCATTATTATAAAGTAGATATTTCTCAACCTCAAAATCTTCAAAAATGCTTAGACTCTATTTCTGTTGATCATAAAGATATATCTGTAATAATAAATAATGCTGGTCTAACTGAAGATAGCTTAATATTTAGGATGAAAAGTGAACAGTGGCTTAGAGTGATACAAACAAATCTAAATTCAAACTATCAAATAATTAAATCGTTACTGCCTAATATGTTATCAAAAAAATATGGAAAAATTATTGGCATATCTTCTATTGTTGGGACTACTGGCAATCCTGGACAAGCTAATTATGTTGCTTCAAAATCTGGAATGATAGGATTATATAAATCTATAGCTTCAGAAGTTGCTAGAAGAAACATAAATGTTAATGTTATTTCACCAGGTTTTATTTCAACTACCATGACAGATAATTTAAATTCTGATCAGAAAAATACTTATCTTTCAAAAATTCCAATGTCTAGATTTGGCAAACCAGAGGATATCGCAAATATTGCATACTTTTTAGCAAGTGATGAATCCTCCTATATAACAGGTCAAAATTTTCATGTTAATGGTGGAATGTTAATGGTTTAATTTGTTGACATACATTCTAAAAATAATCTAAAAGAAGGTATTAAGGAGAAAAATATGAGTGATATACAAGATCAGGTAAAAAAAATCGTTATAGATCATTTGGGGATCGATGAATCAAAAGTAATTCCTGAAGCAAAATTTATTGATGATTTAGGAGCTGATAGTTTAGACACTGTTGAATTAGTTATGGCTTTTGAAGAGAAATTTGGCATAGAAATACCTGACGACGCTGCAGAAACTATTCAAACAGTTCAAAACGCTATAGATTATATTCAAAGTAAAAAATAAATTTCTACTAATTTTTATGAGAAGAGTTGTTGTTACTGGAATAGGTTTACTTACTTCAATAGGTAATAACAAAGAAATTTCATGGAAAAATTTAATTGACACTAAATCCGGTATAAAAATTATTAATCAGTTTGATACTACTGATTTACCAGCAAAAATTGCTGGATATATAAATAATAATACAGAAGAAGATGATTATTTTGATAAAGACTCTATTCTTGAGCAAAGAGATATAAAAAGAAATGATCGGTTTATACAATATGGTCTGGTTGCAGCAAATATGGCGATTGAGGATGCTGGTCTTAATAACTTAAATGACAGCGAAAAACTTAGAGTAGGGGTGTCAGTTGGATCTGGAATAGGTGGACTTGAAACAATCTATGAAGGATCTTTAACAATTAACAGCAAAGAAACGAAAAAACTTTCACCTTTTTTTATTCCTTCATCCTTAGTTAATCTTTTATCAGGACAAATTTCTATAAAATATGGATTTAAAGGACCTAATCATTCTGTTGTTACCGCTTGTGCAACAGGTGCTCATTCCATTGGTGATTCAGGAGAAATGATCAAAAGAGGTGCTGCAGATGTAATGATAGCAGGTGGTTCAGAAGCTGCTGTATGCAAACTGGGTATAGCTGGTTTTTGTGCTGCAAGAAGTCTAAGTACATCTTTTAATGAAAGACCTACAGAAGCATCAAGACCATGGGATAGAGATAGAGATGGTTTTGTTATGGGTGAGGGCTCAGGTATAGTTGTGCTTGAAGAGATGGAACATGCTAAAAAAAGAGGCGCAAACATCTATGCGGAATTAATTGGTTATGGTATGTCTGGGGATGCTTACCATATAACTGCTCCAGCTGATGATGGTGATGGTGGTTTTAGGGCAATGCAGGCAGCTCTTAAAATGGGAAATTATTCATCCGATGAAATTGATTACATTAATGCGCATGGTACATCTACAATTAAAGGTGATGAAATAGAATTAAATGCAATATCAAGATTATTTAAACAAAACATATTTGTAAGTTCCACAAAATCATCTATTGGTCATCTACTAGGAGCCGCTGGTAGTGTTGAGGCAATTTTTTCTATAATGTCTCTTAACAATAATATTTTACCAGCTACATTAAACTTAGATAATCCAATCAGTATAAATAATATTAATTTAATTCCCAAAGAACCTATTGATAAAAAAATAAAAATTGCACTTAGTAATTCTTTTGGATTTGGAGGAACTAATACTGCGTTATTATTTAAAAGTATTTAGCATATTTTTTTTTATAATTTTTTTACTTTTTAGCTCATATATTTATTATACTTTAAACAAAACCATTTATTTAAAGAATAATCTAATCACAATTAATAAAGGAGACAAAATAGAAAAAGTTATAAAAAAGAATATTACAAACTATTCTAATTTAGAAACATTTATAATAATAAAATATTATCAAGCTAATTATATTTTATTTAATAAATTTATTCATTTTGGTGATTTTTTTCTAGAAAAAAATATTTCTTTTTTTGATTTTTTAGAAACAATATCAAAATCAAGTAATATATTAAATAAAATAACAATTGTTGAAGGTTGGTCTTCTGCACAACTAAACAAAGAACTTTCTAAATATTTTGAGAATTTTAATAATATTTCCTATGAAAATGTAATTGCAGATACTTATTTTTTTCAAAAAAATATTGATTACAAACATTTTCGTAAAAATTTAATAAATGTAAAAGAAAATTATTTTAATAAATATAAAAACAATTTTCTCACACAACTATTATCTGAAAAAGAGATTATGATTATAGGATCATTAATAGAAAAAGAGGGTTTAGATAGGGAAGATAAACTAAAAATATCTTCCGTTATTTTAAATAGATTAAAAAAAAATATGAAATTGCAAATAGATGCCACAGTTTTGTTTGCATTAACTAACGGTAAGTATAATTTAAATAGAAAATTATTTATAAGTGACTATAAATATGAACATCCATATAATACATATAGAATTTATGGTTTGCCACCTAGCCCAATCTCATATGTCGGTAAAGAAACATTAGATGTGATATTTGAAAACTACCAAACTGATTTTTTGTTTTATTTTTTTAATAAATCTTTAAATAAGCATATATTTTCAGAAACTTTTGATGAGCATAAAAGAAAATTGAATGAATATAGAAAAAATAAATAAATTAATAATTATATCTTCCCCTTCTGGAGCAGGTAAAACAACATTGTGCAAATTGTTATTAAAAAAAATGAAAAATATTGACTTATCGATATCTTATACTTCAAGAAATAAAAGACTCAATGAAATAAATGGTAAGGATTATTATTTTGTTACTAAAACTCAATTTGAAAATCTTAAAAAGAATAATTTTTTTATTGAAACAGCGAAAAACTTCAACAATTTTTATGGCTCACCTTTTAAAAATATTCGCAAATCTGAAAAAAATAAATGCCATTTGTTATTTGATATTGATTGGAAAGGTGCAAGAAAAATTAGGCGTAATTATGATAAAAAAAATATTTTAGATTTTTTTATTTTACCACCTTCTAGAGTTGAGTTAAAAAGAAGACTTATTAAAAGAGGAAGAGATAATAAAAAAGAGATTAATTTAAGATTATCATATGCAATTGATGAAATGAAACATTATAATGAATATAAATATGTATTAATTAATGAAAATGTTCAAAAAACAGTTAATGATATTAAAAAAATTATTAAGTATCATGAATTAATTTCTAGTCAGAACATAATGTTAGATGATAAATTAAAAAAAATTATAAATTCTCATTAAATCATTAATTGATATTTCATTAACTCTTTTATCTAGTAACGGATCCGGTAGTTTTATTTTTAGATTATTACTAATTTTCTTTCTTATATTTTTGAAGATTTTTTTTGAGAAAGAATTAGCTTTTTCTAAATTAAAATTTTTTCGTTTGAATTCAAATTTCACTAAAGAAGATTTTACTTTTGGTTTAGGAACAAAAACTTTTGAAGAAATATCGAAACATATTGTAAAATTTGATACAACTTTAGTTAAAAATTTATATTTATTCATTATTGGTAAATTATAATTAAATTTTAATGCTACCTCTTTTTGTAACATAAAAATCATTTCTACAATATTGTCATTAAAATTAAATAAATATAAGATAATTTTTGTAGCTACATTATATGGCAAATTAGATATAACAATTATGTTTTTTATATTTTTTAGATCATATTTTAAAATATCTTTACCTATAATTTCAACATTACTATTATTTTCATATTTTTTTGTCAGAAAATTTATCAAATGAAAATCTTTTTCAACTAAATATAATTTTTTTGGTTTTTGTTGAATTATAAAATCTGTCAACGATCCATATCCAGGGCCTATTTCCAAAATTATTTTATTTTTAACTTCTGTGTATTTTAAGATTTTTCTACAAATATTTTTATCAATTAGGAAATTTTGACTTAATGATTTTTTAGACCTTATCATTAATTTTTCGATTATAAGAAATTTTTTTAATTAACTTATAGCAATTTATTAATGATATATTAGAAATGTTATTTTTACCAATTAATTCATAGGCTGTACCATGATCTGGAGAAGTTCTAATAATATCTAAATTTCCTGTATAATTAACACCAGTAAATTGACTAATAAATTTGAATGGGATTAAAGCTTGATCGTGATATAAAAATATAAAGCAATTATATTTTATAAAATTTTTTTTAATAAGAATACTATCCGCTGATGATGGCCCAACAATATTAATACCATTTTTACGTAATTTTTTTACAGTTGGTTTTATATATTCCAATTCTTCCTTTCCAATTAACCCATTTTCCCCAGCATGAGGATTTAATCCTGAAATAATCATTTTTGGTTTCTTAATATTAAAATCATTTATAAGTGATTTAGATAAACTATAAATTTTATTATATAAATATTTTTTGTTTGAAATTACTTTAGAAATTCTTTTTAATTGAATATGTGTTGTTAAAGGTGATATAATAATTTTATTGTGATATAATATCATATTTGAAAATT
>CACJRM010000005.1 GCA_902595805.1 uncultured Alphaproteobacteria bacterium
GCATTAATACAAATAAAATTTTTATAATTAGTTATTTTTTTATGAAAATTTTTTGGATTAACTCTTAATATCTTAAACATCAATTTATTTTGATTAAGAATTTTTTGAATTTCTCTAGAGGTTACTAAAGATACCTCATGTTCTTCATTATTACCACCTTCTAAAATTAAAATTTTTTTATTACTCACCTATTATCTTTACCTCCCATTCCAATTTTACATTGAATTTGGCATATACTTTTTCAACAATACTTTTACCTAAGTTTTCTATATCTGTTGCTGAAGCGCTTCCCCCATTTATTAAAAAATTTGCATGTTGCTCACTCACATATGCATCTCCATAATTTGTACCTTTACATCCTGCCTCCTCAATTAGTTTTGCCGCATGAAGATTTTTAGGATTTTTGAAAGTGCTGCCAGAAGTTTTATGTTTAATTGGTTGAGATTCTAAACGTTTATTCTTTATTTCGTTAATCTTTTCTTTGATTAAATTTTGATCTCCATAATTAAAATTAAAAATAGCTTTTGTAACTATGTCTGTATTATTTATGTTTGAAGATCTATATTTTAAATTTAATTTATCTTTTGTAATAGTTTTTCTTTGACCAAAATTATCGCAAATTTCTATACTATTTAAAACATTTACAGTTTCCGAACCATAACAACCAGCATTCATTTTAACTGCTCCACCTATTGATCCTGGAATACCACTATAAAATTCAAAACCCTCTATATTTTGTCTAAATGCATAATTTGATAAATTAATATCTAAAATACTAGCACCAACTTCAAGTTTGTTATTAATAATATTAATAGTATTAAAACCTTTACCTAATTTTATAAGAGTTCCATTATAACCATTATCTCTAATTAAAAGATTTGAACCTGAACCTATTATGTAAAAATTTTCATTATTTATTTCATTTAATATAATTTCTAACTCTAAACTGTCTTCAACTATAGCAAATATTTTTGCATTACCACCTGTTCTGAACCAGGTATGTTTGCCAGCATTATAATCTGAGTAAAATTTACTTTTAAGTTTATCACCTAATTCTATAATTTTTTTTGACATTAGTTATTCAAATATTTTTTTGCAATACTTGATATTGAGCCCGCGCCCATAAAAACAATAGTATTTTGGTTCATTGTATGAGGTTTCATTAATTTATTTAAATCACCTATATTCTTTAAATATGTAGTATTTTTATTTTTTTTTAATATTTTAGAAAATATATCTTTTGAAGTTGCACCCTTGATAATCTTCTCTCCAGCTGAATAGGTTTCTAATAAAAATAAATAATCAACTTTAGATAAAACATTTATAAATTCTCTAATTAGTATTTTAGTTCTAGTGTATCTGTGTGGCTGAAATACAACTATTACTTTATTTTTTAGACTTTTAGCTGCACTTAATGTAGCTGCAATTTCTGTTGGATGATGTGCATAATCATCGTACACATAGGCCATATTTTTTTTTCCTAAAAATGAGAATCTTCTTTTTACACCTACATAATTAGTCAATGCGTTATTAATATCTTTATTTTTTATCCCATTTAGTTTGGCTGCAACAATACTCGCAGTTGCATTTAAAATATTGTGATTGCCAATTGCATTGATAGTAAATTTATAATTGGAAGAATGAGTAATTTTATTGTTAATTTTTAATTTAAAGGAAGTTTTTAGTTTGTTTTGTATAATGTCAAAGATTATTACATCTGCTTTTTTATTTTTTATTGAATAAGTTAAAATATTCCTAGTTTTTATTTTATTAATTAGTAATTTAAGGTTCTTGTCATCATAACACATTATTGTGGTTCCATAAAATGGAAGCAAATTTATAAATTTTTCAAAAGCATTAATTAAATTTTTCTTTGATTTGTAAAAATCCATGTGTTCAATATCTAAATTGGTAATAATTGATATTTGATGTGGGAGTTTTAAAAAAGTACCATCACTTTCGTCGGCTTCAACAATCATCCACTCCCCTTTTCCATAACGATTATTGTTAGAAAAGGAATTTATAATACCACCATTAACAATAGTAGGGTCTAAACCTGCTTCATTAAAAATATTTCCAACTAAACTAGTAGTAGTAGTTTTTCCATGAGATCCGGCTATTGCAATAGATTTTTTATTTTTCATTAATTCTGAAAGCATATCCGCTCGAGAAAGGACAGGGATTTTTTTAATATATGCCTCTTTTATTTCAGGATTATTTTTTTTTATAGCTGATGAATATACGACGGCATGGGCATATTTAATATTTTTTTTATTATGTCCTAAAAAAAATTTTATACCTTTTTTCTTTAATCTTTTTGTGTTGTCGTTTACTGATAAATCACTACCTTGAATCGAATATCCTTTATCTAACATCAATTCTGCAATACCAGACATTCCTATTCCTGAAATACCTATAAAATGTATTTTACTGTTAATTTTCATTTATTATTAATTTATAAATTAAAATATTAGAGTTTTTAACTTGTATCATATCAAATTTTTTATTCATTGATTCTAATTTTTTTGTATTACTATATGTTTCATAAATATGTCTTTTTGCTCGATCTAAATCATCATTATTCTGATCAATAATTATGGCTAAGTCATGTTTAGCTAATATTTTAGCATTAAAAAATTGGTGATTGTCTTTTGAAGAAGGTAAAGGAATTAATATTGAGGGAAGTTTAAAGTTAATTAAATCAACAATTGTGCCTGCTCCAGCTCTACATATTGCTAAATTAGCATTAGCTAGTATTTCATCTATATTTATAAAAAAATCTTTTAAAATGATTGGTGATTTAATATTTCTTAATTTTTCTTCTTGTTTTTTTATCAAATTTTTAGAACACTGAAATATAAATTTAGCTTTTATAATTTTTTCGTTATCTATAATTTTAATTAGATTTGTTGCAAAGTTTGATACAAATTCTGATCCTTGGCTTCCTCCAGAAATAAAAATTGTAAAATTGCTTTCAGAATTTTTATTGCTTATGTTAAAATTTTTTTTTAAACTATTTTCTGGCGACCCTACTACGAATGTTATATCTTTAAACTTAGAATTGATTTTAGATTTAATATCAAAATTTAAAAATAATTTATTTGTAAAATTCAGAAAAAATTTATTCGTTCTACCTATTATTGAATTTTGTTCGTGTATATAAAGTTTAATTTTATAGAATGGTTTAAATACCATACATGATAACATTGGAGAAAACGAAGCATAACTTCCAAAAGAAATAGAGTGGGATGGTTTTAATAAAAATATAATAATAAATGATTGAATTAATCCTAATAAAATTTGAAATATACCAAAGATTTTTAATATTATATTCCCATTTAAATTTGACGAACTAATTACATAAATTTTTCCACTATAATTATCAAAGTATTTGTAGCCTCTTTTGTCAGTTATAATTGTACAATTTATATTTTTGATAGATAAATAATTAGCAAAATTTTTCGCTGGTATAACATGCCCTCCTGTTCCTCCTGTAATTAGTAAAAAATTTTTTTTCATAATTCTTCATTTTTTTTGTTTGTAAGAGATAATAAGAAACCAAATAAAATTGCTATTGATATCATGGAAGAACCTCCATAACTTACAAATGGCAGTGTCATACCTTTTGTAGGTATAAGGCCTAAAGAGCTAAAGATATTAATTGAGCACTGTAATCCAAATGAGCAAATTAGACCACTAATTGCTATAATTTTATATGGATCTTCAAGTTGTAGAACTTTTAATAAGCTTCTTATTATAATTGATAGAATTATAAAAATAATGATTAAACAAAAGATAAGTCCTAATTCTTCTCCAGCTACAGCAAAAATAAAATCTGTGTTAGCATCAGGAATTTTTTCTTTTAAAATACCTTGCCCGGGACCCTTACCAAGTAACCCACCATTTTTGAAAGCTTGAATACTTAAATCTATTTGGTATGTATCAGTCCCACCTAACCCACCAAGAAATGAATTAATTCTTGATTGAACATGATCAAAAATAAAATAAGAAAAAATTGAAATTCCTAATATAAATAAAAATGCAAGAATAACTAAAAAAATTGATAAACCAGCAACAAATAACTGGCAAAAAAAAGTTGCCGACAGTAAAACTGCCATTCCCAAATCAGGTTGCATAAGTATTGAAGATAAAAGTAAGAAGAAAAAGAGAAACAGTAAAGGTAAATAAAATTTTTTATCTTCTATAGATTTACTTATACACCATGCCGTCAATATGACAAAAATAGGCTTAATTATCTCTGAAGGCTGTAGTGTAAAGTTAAATATTTGGAACCATCTCTTAGCACCTTTAACTTCATAATCTAAAAAAAGGATTAAAAGTATTATTATTAATAAAATTATAAATAAAAATAATGAGATTCTTCTTATATTTTTACTATCTAAATCTGATAGCGAAATAAGTAAGAAAATTGAAAAAAGAAAAAAAATTGAGTGTCTATTTATGGATAAATTTTCATCTATCGAAAATGAAAGTATTAATCCCGTAAAACCCAATGATAATATTAATATCATGTTAATTCTATCAATTGAGTTCCACCAATTTTTTAAATACTCCATGGTTAATTTATATAATTTTTTATTAATTTATTAAAATGTATGCCTCTTTCTTCAAAATTTTTGTATTGATCATAAGAGGCACAAGCAGGTGCAAACAATATAGTTGATTGATTTGAATTTTTTTTAATATCCCTGAGGGTTTTTTTAATAACTGATTTTAAATTTGCCGATCTTTTTACAACTAATTCTTTTTTTAATTTTTTTTCAATAAAAGATCCTGATTTTCCATAGGTATATACACAACTAATTTTATTTTTATATTTCAGAAGAATTTCAAAATTTTTTTCTTTAGCTATGCCTCCTAAAATTAGATAAATATTATTGTAATTTACAACTGAATTTATTGTTGAATTTAAATTAGTAGATTTACTATTATTTACTATTTTTAATTTATTATTTGTAAAAATTGTAGATGATCTAAATGGAAGACCCCGAAATGTTTTAATAACCTTAAGAAAATTAGTTTCTGGAATTTTTAATATTTTGCTACATATGTATGCTATTAAAATATTTTGGATATTAAAATGACCCTCTAAGTCTTTTGAGATTTTTTTTATAAATAATTTTCTGTTTTTTTTGAAGTAATTATCTAGAATATAATCATTATTAGCGAAACAATCAGCTGTTTTATCGACTAAAGAAAAACTAATTTTATTTTTAATTTTTTTTTGATTAAATATTTTTCTTGAATAAATGTCATCTATGGATAACAAATTAATTCCATTTTTAGAAATAATATTTTTTTTCTGATTAATATAATCACCAATACCTTTGTACCTATCTAAATGATCGCCAGATAAATTTGTTATTACTGATATTCTACTGTCAAGTGACTTAACAGTTTCTAATTGAAAGGAACTTAATTCGATAATATGAACTTTATATTTTTTTTTCAAAAGAAAAGCATTACATAATGATTCTCCAATATTGCCACCAACAAATGTTTTGATATTATTTTTTTTTAAAATATCTCCTATTAATTTAGTTGTTGTGGATTTCCCATTTGTTCCAGTAATAGCTACAATCTTTTGATTAGTTAAATTTGAAATATATAGATTTAAGTCTCTATTTACCTTTTTAGATATATTTTTTTTTTGAAATTTTTTTTGTCTTAAAGATATTCCTGGGCTAACAAAAATTTTTTCAAAATCATTCAAATTATCTTTTTTAATATTGAAAAAATAATCTTTATTATATTTTTTTTTTATAGTTTTTCTTACTATTGGATTATCATCCCACATCTTAAATTTTATTTTTTTATTTTCAAAATAATTTACTATAGAAAGTCCAGATTTTTGAATTCCATAAATTAAATACATTATCGAATTCTTAAAGTTGCAAGACCTATCAAAGCTAATACAATGGTAATTATCCAAAAACGAATAACTATTGTTGACTCAGGCCATCCTTTTTTTTTCAAAATGATGATGTAGTGGAGCCATTAAAAAAACTCTTTTTCCTGTCATTTTAAAAATAAATACTTGGATTACTACAGATAATGTTTCTAAAACAAATAAACCTCCTATTATTGCAAGAAGAATTTCATGTTTACATATTATTGCTATTGAGCCTAAAGAGCCCCCCAATGCTAAAGATCCTGTATCACCCATAAAAACTTTAGCGGGTGGCGCGTTAAACCATAGAAAACCTAAAGCAGCTCCAATTAAAGAACCACAAAAAACTGCTAATTCACCAGTCCCAGGAATATATTGAATAAGTAAATAATTAGAAAAAACTATATTGCCTGAAATATAAGCTATGAAAGCAAAAGACATAGCAACTATCATTACAGGGACAATTGCTAAACCATCAAGTCCATCAGTTAGATTTACTGCATTAGCCGATCCAATAATTATAAATATAGAAATGAGAAAATAAAATATTCCAAAATCTATAATTAAATTTTTAAAGAAAGGAAATGTCATAGATTTGCTTATACTTGGATCTAAATTGATAAGAATTGAGTATGTAATAAGAAATGAAAAAATAATTTGAAATAAAATTCTTATTTTTGATGAAATGCCATCACTTGTATTTGATTTTATTTTTTTGTAATCATCAGCAAAACCAATAGATCCAAAAATAAAAATAGTTAGAAGTAAAATCCATATAAAAATATTTTGTAAATCAGCCCAAATAATGGTTGAGATTAAAACACTTAGAATAATCAATAATCCACCCATTGTGGGAGTGCCTTTTTTAGCAATTATATGTGACTCTGGACCGTCATCTCTTATTGGCTGACCAATTGGTTGAATATTAGATAATTTATTAATAATATAATTTCCAAATATTAGAGAAAAAAATAATCCAGTAAGAATAGAGGCACCAGCTCTAAATGTTATATAACTAAAGATATTTAGAAAGCTAAATAAAGATTGGTATTCAAAGGCCAAATATTTAATCAAATCGATACCTGCTTTAATAATGTTTTTGCAAATTCATTTATTTTTGTTGAATTAGAACATTTAATTAAAATAATGTCATTATTATGCACATTCTCTTCTAAAAATTGCATGATTTTATTCGTATTTTTAAAATAGATAAATTCATTATTTGGATTAAAAAATTTTTTTATAGATAATTCAAAGAATTCGCCACATAAAATTACAAATTTAAAAATAGTTTTATCTAATTGTTTTAGTAATTTATAATGAATTTTATAAGAATTATTTCCTAATTCATTCATTGTTCCAAGTATTATTATTTTTTTATTATTATTTATTTTTATATTTTTTAAGTTTTGTATACTTTGGATCATTGTATCTGGATTAGCATTGTAAGATTCATCAATAATATTTATTTTTTTCTTATTTAAAGAAATTTTATGAACTAATCCCCTTCCTTCAACTGGTTTTAAAAACTTGAAACGATTAACAACCGATTTAATATTTAGAGAATTTTCATTATAAAATGCAAGACAAAATAATAAGTTATTTAATCTATGCATTACAACTAAATCAGTAATAATTTTAATTTGTTTTTTATTAATTGATAAAGTAACTTTATATAATTTTTTAATAGGAGATATCTTTTTAATAAAATATTTTTTTGAAGAATTATCAATACGAATTATTTTAAGATTTTTTTCTTTTTTTGCCTTTGTAATTAAAATATTTTCAGATTTAGATGAAACATTTAGATATAGGTTTTGTCTATTTTTATTATATTTTGAAATAAATATATCAGCTTTTTCTCTAGCAATATTATTTTTAGTTTGAAAATTTTCAAGATGCGTAGATTGAATATTTGTAATAAATATATCTGATGGTCTAACTATATTACTTAGAAATTTTATCTCACCAAAATTGTTTGTTCCAATTTCAAAAATCGCAAAGTTAGACTTTAAGTTTAAATTTAGTAAAGATATTAATACACCTAACTGATTATTATAACTTTTCTTTGAGAAAGAAATAGTATGATCTTTTTTTAAAAAAAATGCTAAACTTTCTTTTAAAGTTGTTTTACCAGCACTGCCAGTAATACCTATTACTTTACCTTTATATAAATCTCGTTTTCTTTTTGCTATTTCTGCAAGATATTTATAAATATTATTTACATATATAATTTTTTTATTTTCTTTAAAATTTTTATTATCAGTTATACAAAATCTTGCACCTTTATTAATTGCTTCACTTATGAATTTGTTTCCATGAAATCTTTTACCTTTTAAAGCAAGGAATATATCACCAACTTTAATATCTTTACTTGATATTTGAATTTTATCTTTTTTAGATATTATATATTGCTCTAATTTATCTAATTCGCTCATTAATCTAGTGATTGTTTTACAACTGTAAAATCATCAAACTTAATTGTTTTATTTTTTAAAACTTGAAATTTTTCATGCCCTTTACCAGCTACTATTAAAATTTCATTCATTCTTAATTCTTTAATAGCTACTTTAATTGCTTTTCTTCTGTCAGATACTTCAATAGCTCTTGAGCAATACTTTAAGATATTTTTCCTTATTTTTGATGGATTTTCATTTCTGGGATTATCATCTGTTATATAAATTTTACCTGCATATTTATTTGCAATTAATGCCATGGATTTTCGCTTACTTTTATCTCTATCACCCCCACAACCAAATAAAATTGCTGGTTTTATTTTTTTGATTTTATAAGCAATTAATATTTTTTTTAATGCATCTGGTGTATGTGCATAATCAATAATAATTTTTGAATTTTTTTTCTTATATTCAATTGTTTGTAAACGACCTGCGGGATTAGTAACTTTTGATAGTACTTTTATAATTTTATTTTGACTAATATTGAGTGCTAAACAACAAGTAATTGCACATTCTAAATTTTCAAATTCTATATTTGTTTTAACTTTTATATTTTCTAATTTATATTTTTTATCGTTGATATTCAAATATACAACATCTTTAATCTTTAACAATTTCAAACTTTTATTTCCAAAATATTTTAATTGGACATTTTTTTTTATTAATTTTTTTTTTAATTCTGATGAGTTTTTTAACCTTGAATTAATTATAGCAAATCCTTTATTTTCTAAATGATTGGTAAAAAGTTTAATTTTTGATTTTTTATAATTTAAGAATGTTTTATGGTAATCAAGATGATCTTTGGAAATATTTGTTATAGCTGCAATATTTATGGGATAGTTTCTTAATCTGTTTTGTTCTAAAGCATGACTTGAAGCTTCAAAAATGTAAATATTTTTTTCTCTTTTATTCGAAGATCCATATTTAAATAATTCCTCATATGCAGGAGTTGTTAAATTTATATCATTTATCTTTTTCCCGTTTTTAAAATGACCTAAAGTACCAACTGTTGTATTATTATATTTTAGTGAATTAAGAATTTTTGAAATATACCAAACAACTGATGTCTTTCCATTTGTCCCCGTAACTGCTATCGTTTTAAAGGGAAAATTATTATGAAGCTTATTTAATAATGAATAGGTCTCAAAATTAATATTAGATACAACAAATTGAGTAATTTTTAAGTTATTAATATATTTATTCGAAATTATAGCAGGAGTTTTATTCCTAAGTGCTTCATTTAAATAAATCTTTTTTACACTTTTATTTTTGTCATAAACAAACAACGTTTTGTTATTAGTTAATTTTGAATTTGAGGTAATTGCAGAGAAATATTTATTTTTATTAAAGTTATAGGTTTTTTTTACACTTATAACTTTTGATAAATTAGACAGTAGCATTTAATTTTCTATATAAAAAATTTGTGTCTACTTTTAGAAGATCATCGTTTTTGTCTTTTGAAATATTAAAGAGGCTTATAATATTAATAATAATGTTTTTTACCAAGGGTGCATTTACTCTTGCTCCAGTCATTCTTTCATTAGTACCTGTTTTCTTTTTTGGATATTCAATAGCAGTGTAAATTACATATCGTGGATTATTTATTGGGAATATTCCAATAAAGGACGTTAAGTTTCTATCCTTGTAATATCCACCATTTGGATTTAGTAATTCTGATGTTCCCGTTTTACCTCCTACAGAATAACCATCTACTTTTACTCTGGGACCAGTGTATTCAGTTTTGAGAACAACTGAATTTAATAAATCAATAAAGAATTTAGATGATTCTTTATTATTAAAAATTTGTTTTTGTTCAAATTGTTTGTTTAATTGAAGAGTAGGAAAAACCTCATTCCCATTATTCGCTAATGAAGCATAAGCTTTAACTAAATGAAGAGGCGTAATTGCAAATCCATGACCAAATCCTATAGTTGCTGTTTCTAACTTACCCCAATTATTTTTGTTTCCTAAAGGAGCTGAGCTTTCTTTATTTTCTATATTTATTTTTTTATTGAAACCTATTTTTTCAAAAAATTCTTTTTGATTTTTTTTTCCAATCAGAGTAGCAATCTGAGCAGTACCAATATTTGATGACTCAACAATTATTTTTTCAACATCATAAATACCGTTATCTTTGTATTTATCATGATCACTAATGTTTAAATATTTTTTTGTAACATCAAAAGTCATTTTAGGATCTAAAATATCCAAATCAAATCCAATAGTTGCAGTTATTGGTTTGAAAGTTGATCCCATTTCATAATTAGACTGAAAAACTCTATTCATTAAATTATTGTTATTATATGAAGATTTATCCTCAGGATTATAATCAGGTAAGCTAACTGATGATAAAATTTGACCGCTAGGAATTTCCATAACTATAGCTAAACCGGATTCAGCTTTATAATCATTTATTGTTTTAAGGAGATTTTCTCTAACCAGCTGCTGTAGATTAGTATCAATACTAATAATTATATCTTGTGATTTTGAAAGATCATTTTCAAAATACCTTTCAATTCCACTCTGTCCAATTTGATCAATATCTACATATCCAAGAATATGTGACAACGTATTCTTATAAGGATATATTCTTTTAAATTCCTTATGAGCTTTAATATTTATTTCACCTAGATTAATTATTTCTTGATGTTCAATTGGAGTTATATTTCTTTTTATCCAAACAAATTTGTTTGTAGAAAATAATTTTTTTTCTATTTTTTTTATATCTAAATCAAGAATTAATCCCAATTTATTAGCAAGTTCTTTTTTGTTTTTTATCTTATTAGGATTAATTGATAAGGAGATACTTTGAATTGAGCTGGCAATTATATTTCCATTCCTATCATAAATACTTCCCCTGATATCTTTTGTTACATAATTAGTAGTATCATCATCTAGATCAGGAAAGAGCATTATTGATGAGATTCTATAAATAGAAATAAAATAGACAAAGATAAAAATTGTAATTGAAAAAAATACTCTTCTATGTAGTAATTTTAAAGAGTCACTATCAAATAAATTTAGTTTATTTAACATTAATTATTTATTTGAACTTACAAGTTTGATATTTTTGTCTTTATTTGAAAGTTCTTTCAATTTTACTATAAGAGGAGCATTATTATTTTGTATTTCATAAAAATACATTTCCCAAAGTGCTTTTAAATATGAGCTATTTTGATGAGTAGCTAATTCAATTTTATTGATTTTTAAGTTTTCTGAAATCTTAGAAATTTTCGTTTTCAAATAAACATTATTTTTTTCGATTTCTCTTGTATTGTTGGCTATAAAAATCATTGAAAAAACCAGTATTAAATTAAGAATTAAAAAGAATATAATTGATTTTGTATACTTCATTATTAAATTTTCTGAGCTACCCGAAGCTTTGCTGATCTAGATCTGGGATTTTCTAAAATCTCAGAAGCTGACGGCAATATTGGTTTTTTGGTGATTAATTTAAGTTGAGTTGCCAGTTTATCAGGTAACTCCGGGTAGTGGCGGGAGGAACGCCATCGTTTACCACTATTGTGGTTAAAAAAATCTTTCACAATTCTATCTTCTAGACTTTGGAAAGAAACTACTAAAATCAAACCATCTTTATTTAAAATTTTTAAAGTTTTTTCTAGACTCGTCTTAAGTTCATTTAACTCATCATTTACATAAATTCTAATTGCCTGAAATGTTTTTGTAGCTGGATGGATCTTGTTTTTTAATTGATTCTTTTTTGGTATACATTTTTTAATAATGTTTGATAATTCTATAGTGTCACTTATAAATTTTATTTTTCTGTTTTTTACTATTTCTTTTGCAATAACTCTTGAGTATCGTTCTTCTCCATATTGATAAATTATATCAGCTAAATTTTTTTCTTCATAATTATTAATTATATCATAAGCTTTTTTATCTGAAGCACCCATTCGCATATCAAGTGGTCCAGATTTGTTGAATGAAAAACCTCTTTGCGCATTATCTATTTGATTTGAGCTTGTGCCTATATCAAAAAGAATTATGTCAAATTTTTTGTCTTTAAACTTTGTGTTATTTACTATTTCTTCAATGTTACTAAATTTATCATTTATTAGAATAAAATTTGAAAATTTTGATTCTATTTCTTTTGCAAATATTTTTGAAATTGGATCCCTATCTATTGCCAAAAACTGATTTACATTAAATTTTTCTAGAATAGTTTTTGAATAGCCACCACCGCCAAAAGTTGCATCTATTACATTTATTGATTTTTTTAATGGTAGAAATGATATTATTTCATTAATCATTACTGAATTATGTAAATTTTCCATATTATTTTTGTTGTGTTAACATCATTCGTAATGATTTTTTTTCTTTTAAAAGACGTCTTCTTGAATCTTCAGTATTTTTTAAACCTTGTTTAGGTTCCCACATCTGAAAAAAATGTCCTTGACCAAAAAAAGCTGCCTCTGTTTTTATTCCTGCATATAATTTTAATTCTTCAGGTATTAAAAACCTTCCTTCTTTATCAACATTAGTTGTGACTATTTCAGAAAAAATTGATGTTGAAAAATCATCATAATCTTCAGAAAAAAAATCTAAATTATTAATTCTTTTTGCTATTTCTTTTAATCTTCCAACGCCGCAACCCTCAATAGAAGGTGTTTTAATAGATTTGTATAAAATAATTTCAGTTCTATTAGCCTTAGGAAGTACATTTCTAAAACTAGAAGGTAGGGAAACTCTTCCCTTCTTATCTATTTTATTAATATATTTAGATACAAATAAATCCATTTATTATGGGTTATCATGGGAATATATGGGCGTCAATGGGTATATGAAATTATGATAAATGTTCTTTGTATGTTCTCAATAAAGATAAAGATGGTGCATAAGCCGGGTTCTGTGATTTAATAAAAAATTGATGATCATTAATCTAGAACAAATGTCACCATTTGTTTCAAGCAGTCTACCCGAATAGCTCAGCTGGAACTGATTGCCATTCCTATTTGACCTTGCTCCAAAAAGGGTTTGCAATGCCTTTTTTGTTACCAAAAAAGCGGTAAGCTCTTACCCTACCATTTCACCCTTACCTTTGCAGGCGGTATTTTTTCTGTTGCACTTTCCCTAAGCTTACACTTGCCAGGTATTACCTGGTTTTTTTTCCAGTGGAGCCCGGACTTTCCTCTTGAATACTCAAGCGATCATCGCACCATCTAAATTAGTATTAAATTTATTTAATCTTTCGTCAACATAAAATTAAATAGGTGTTTAATTAAAGTATTATATATTGATTTATTTTTTATAATATCTTCACTTTTTAAATATCTAATTCTATATGCACTAATAAGTTTACTGTAGAGCTTTACATTTTTATATACTTCACGAGTATCGTATCCAATCAATGATAAAGCCATAATTATTTTCTTTTTTTTTGAATTCAGACTATAATTATTAAACCATTTTTCTATAATTTCTATTTCAATTCTTTTTAATTTTTTCATACTTAAAATCAACTTTGAAGAGGAGAGTGATTTCCAAGGAAAGTATTTACCAGGATCTTTTTTTCTAAAAGGCGCAATATCTGAATGTGCTAAGATACTATTTTTATTAATTTTATATTTATTTTGTAGTTTAAGTATTAGTTTTTTTAATGAATTTATCATTTTTAATGAAAATTTATTGTTTTCTCCATTAGGATTGTAATCAAGCTCTATTCCTATTGAAATGGAATTAATATCTGTAATTTCTTGCCAAAATGCTTTTCCTGCGTGCCAAGCTCTAAAATTGTCTTTTACCAAGTTATAAATAATGCCATTTTGTGAAATCAGATAATGTGAGCTTACTTTTTTTTCTTTTTTACATAAATATGAAATAGCATCTAATGAGTTTTCTAGAGCTGTATAGTGAATTATAATTAGTCGTATTTTTGAATTCTTTCTTGAATTATAATTTGGGGATTTGTATTTAGTTATATATTTCATTCAAATTTTAAAATTAAAATATATAAATAAATTATGATAAAAAAAATTATCTGTCTAATATTATTATACCTATGTATTAGCTGCTCAAATAACAGCAACAATTCAAATATTGATAATAATAAAAATATATTAAACGATCCAGAGACTCTATACAAATTAGCTAAAATAAGTTTTGATGAGCAAAACTTTGAATTAGCAAGAGAGCAATTCAGAGAAATTAACAAAATTTTTCCTTTATCTAATGAAGCAATTCAATCAGAAATAATGATAGCATTTATTGATTATATCGAAATGGATTATGAAAGTGCAATTTTAAATTATAGCAAGATAATCAATAAATACCCTTCTCACAAAGATTTGGATTATGTTTATTATATGATTGCAATGTGTAATTATGAACAACTTCAAAATGAAGCATTGGATGGGTATTATAATGAGCTTGCATTAAGTTCTTTTGATCAAGTTATTAAAAGATTCCCAGAGAGCAAATATACAAAAGATAGTTTACAGAAAATCATTTTAGTTAAATCAAATATTGCAGCAAAACATATGGAAATAGGAAGATTTTATTTAGATAATTCAAAATATATTGCAGCATTAAATAGATTTAAAATAGTTATAGATGAGTATTCAATGACTAAATTTACACCTGAGGCATTACATAGAATGGTAGAGGCCTATTATGAAATGGGCATGTATGAAGAAAGCTACAATACAGCAGCATTACTTGGTTATAATTATCCTGAATCTAAATGGTATAAATATAGTTATAATTTAGTTAAACAAATCGATGGTGAAGAGACATTCTTAAAAAAAATTAGAAATCTTTTTAATGGATAAAGAAAAAAAAATTAAAAAAAGATTAGAAGAACTAGCAGATTTAATCAAAAAACATAATTATTATTATCATAGTTTAGATAAACCTAAAATATCTGATCAAAAATTTGATAAATTAGTTAAAGAAAATGATACTCTAGAAAAAAAATATCCTGATTTAATTTCTAAAAATAGTCCTAACAAAAATTATGGCGGTAAAATAAAAGATAATTTTAAAAAAATAAAGCATGACTCTCAAATGTATTCACTTGCTAATGCTTTTGATAATAATGACATAAAAGAGTTTATAAAACGCTCAGTTAAATTTTTAAATTTAAAGAATGATAATAATTTTGAATATATATGTGAACCTAAAATTGATGGATTATCTTTAAATCTTGTATACAAAAATGGAAATTTGGTTTCAGCTGGTACAAGAGGAGATGGTCTCATAGGAGAAGATGTTACTGAAAATATTTTAAATATAAAAAATATTCCATCTAAATTAAAAAAAAACTTTCCAGATTTTATTGAAATTAGAGGAGAGGTATTTTTAAATAAAAGTGATTTTGAAAAACTCAATTCAAGATTAGAAAATAAATCTAAATTTGCAAATCCAAGAAATGCTGCAGCTGGAAGCTTAAGACAGCTTGATATTTCAATTAGTCATAGTAGACCCTTAAAATTTACACCTCATGGTATTGGGAAATGTTCTGATAATTTTGATAAAATTGAGAATTATTATGATCAACTAAAATATTGGAATATTATTCCTAATAATCTAAACAAAAAATGTCACTCAGTTAATGAGATTATTGAATTTTATAATCAAATAGATCAAAAACGATCAGATATTGATTATGATATTGATGGGTTAGTTGTAAAAATAAATAGTTTTAAACTACAAGAAAGATTAGGTTATGTAGGAAAAAATCCAAGATGGGCAGTTGCTTTAAAATTTTCTGCTGAAAAAGCAAATACTATTATTCAATCTGTTGATTACCAAGTTGGTAGAACTGGAGCAATAACTCCAGTAGCTAGAATGCAACCTGTTAATTTAGGAGGTGTAATCATATCTAATGCTTCTTTGCATAATTTTGATGAAATAAATAAAAAAAATATAAATGTTTTAGATCTTGTTGAAATTGAGAGAGCAGGAGATGTTATCCCATATGTTACTAGATTAGTTAAAAAAAATAGTAAATTTAATAGTAAAATAAAACCTCCTAGGAATTGCCCTATCTGTAAGAGTATTGTTTTAAAAGAAAAAGATGAAGCAATACTAAGATGTTCAAATACATATGGTTGCAAATCTCAGAAAATAGGAAGAATAATTCATTTTGTAAGTAAGAAAAGTTTAAATATTGATGGATTTGGTGAGAAACAAGTTAAACAATTATTTAATCTAAAATATATAGATAAAGTAGAAGATATATTTAATCTTGAAAAGTTTAAATCTGAAATTATTAAATTAGATGGCTGGGGCGAATTATCTTTCTCTAATTTAATAAATTCTATTAATAATTCTAAAAAAATATCATTTGATAAATTTATTTATTCACTTGGTATTAGGTTTATTGGAGAGGTTAATGCCGAAATTGTAGCAAATGAGTTTAAAGAGCTAGATGTATTTATTTCATCATCAAGTAATATAAGCGTGTTAGAAAATATTGACGGTTTAGGGCCAAAAGCAATTTCATCAATTATAGATTTTTTTTCTAAAGATATAAATAAGGAAACTATTAAAAATTTAAAAAAACATTTATCTATTACATTTATAGAGAATGAAGTATTAGATAATTTTTTTTCAAATAAACATTTAGTTTTTACTGGTACTTTATCTGAACTATCTAGAGATGAAGCTAAGTACTTAGCAAAAACTAAAGGAGCAAAAATATTATCTAGTATTAGTAAAAAAACAGATTTTTTAATAGCAGGAGAAAAAGCAGGTTCAAAAATAGATAAAGCAACACAATTAGGAATTAAAATTTTAAATGAGAAAGAATTTCTAAAAAAAATTAATCTATAATTTTCAAGAATTTTAAATATACTTTTTTTGAAGAAAAGTTTTTAAAATCAATCAAAGCTTTATCACCATCCAATTTAATAATTTTTCCTGTACCAAATTTTTGATGATAAACATTTTTCCCTTTAGATATCTTAATATCATAGTCAAAATCCTGATTTAAATCCCAATCAATACTATTTTTTTTTGAGTTTTCTAATAATCTTCTTCTGCCGGGTGTAATAATTTCTTCATTAAATGAATCACTTTCTAAAAAATTATCTAAAAAGTTATTATCTTGAATATATTTGGAATCGTTTATCTCTACTTTATCCTCTGGAAGTTCATTTATAAATCTTGAAGGTAAATTATAATCATGTGATGCAAAAGAATATCTATTTTGATTTACATAGGTAATATAAATTTTTTTTCTCGCTCTAGTTAGTGCAACATAGGCAAGTCTTCTTTCTTCTTCTAAACCTTGATTACCTAATTCCTCTATTGATCTTTGACTTGGGAAAACTCCCTCCTCCCAACCAGCTAGAAATACATAATCAAACTCTAATCCTTTAGCAGCATGCATTGTCATTAGAGTAAGTGTTTCTTCTGAAGTATTTGTTATGTTTTCCATAACCAAGGATACATGTTCTAAAAAACCTTCAATGTTTTCAAATTCTTTTAAACTTTCTATAAATTCATTTAAATTATCTATTCGTGATAGACTATCTGGTTTATTAGAAATCTCTTCCTCTTTTTTTAGATATTCTAAATAACCTGAGTCTTCAATTATTACTTTAGCCAATTCAATATGGTCAAATTTCTTCTTAACCTTTTGCCATTTTAAAATGTTGTCAGTAAAATTATATAATTCACTCTTAGCTTTAGAATTACTCTTGAATGTCAGTTGTTGTGCAGATTCAAATAGAGAAATATTGTTCATTCTTGCATAGCTACTAATTTTGCTAACAGTTGATTTTCCTATCCCTCTTTTAGGTACATTAATTATTCTTTCAAAAGCTAAGTCATCTGATAGATTATTTGTTAATCTTAAATATGCTATAATATCTTTTATTTCTTTTCTTTCGTAAAAGCGTAAACCTCCAATTATTTTATAAGGTAATCCAAGATTGATTAATCTTTCTTCAAACGATCTGGTATGTGCAGCAACTCGAAATAAGATTGAGATCTCACTCAAATTTATTTTATCTTTTATAATATTCTCTATTTTGTCTGTTACAAAAATGGACTCTTCTTTTGTTTCCCAAAATCCATTAATTGTAATTTTTTCACCAGCCTGATTTTTACTCCATAACTCTTTTCCATATCTTCCTTTATTTTTAGATATAAGAGTTGATGCACAACTTAATATATTTCTTGTTGATCGATAATTTTGTTCTAGTCTTACAATAGTTACATTATCAAAATTTTTTTCAAAATTTAATAGATTAGTAACATCAGCTCCTCTCCAGGAATATATTGATTGATCATCATCTCCAACACAACATATATTTTTGTTTCCATTGTATAAGAAATGAATCCATTGTTGTTGTATTGGGTTAATGTCTTGATATTCATCTACATGAATATATTTAAAAATATTTTGATATTTTGATAATATATTATTATTTTTTTTAAAAATTTTTATACAAAATAAAATTAAATCACCAAAATCTACGCTATTTAATCGAAGAAGTTCAGATTGATAAATGCTGTAAATTTTTTTAATTTCTTTACCATTCTTTCGATATTTATTTTCACTCAATTCATTGGAGCTGATTCCTTTATTTTTTAAATTATCTATTGCTGATAAATAATATTTAGGTGAAGTTTCCTTTGTATCTATTTTTTCTAACTCACATATATTCTTAATTAATTTTAATTGATCATCTACATCAATAATTAGAAAATTTTTTCTTAATCCTACTTCCTCATAATGTTGTCTTAGTATTCTTAGTGATAAAGAGTGAAATGTTCCTACCCACATATTATCTATGGGAAAATTTAGTGCATCTCCGATTCGTGACTTCATTTCACTTGCTGCTTTATTTGTAAAAGTGACTGCTAAAATTTGCCTAGGAGTGGCAAGTTTTTTTACTAATATATTCAAGATTCTAAAGGTTAATACCCTAGTTTTTCCACTACCAGCACCGGCTAAAACAAGAAGAGATCCATTGGTTTGTTCTACAGCACTTCTTTGCTCTTTATTCAATAAATCAAGATAATTTTGAGAATTTTCTGTCATTTTTTTGCTATAATAGAGATATATATAATGTAATTTATAAACTATATTAAATAATAGTTTAGATATTAATGATTAGTCTATGAGTAAAAAAATTATAATTCTTATTTTTCTATTTTATTCTTTCCTATCATATAATGTAATTGCTAGTGATGCTGATCAAGTAAATACTGACTCAGAGGATTTTGAAACAACGACGATAGAAGATGAAATTTATGATCCTTTTGAGCCAGTAAATAGAGCCATATTTAGTTTTAACAATGTAGCTGATAGAATTGTTTTAGAGCCAATTGCAAAAGGCTACAAAAAATTACCTTCACCAATTCAAAGTGGAATAAATAATTTTTTGAGCAATTTAAGAGCTCCTTTAGTTGTTGTTAATCAACTATTGCAAGGACAAGGTGAAAATGCCGTCCAATCATCGGGTAGATTTATTGTCAATAGTACCGTAGGTGTATTTGGATTATTTGACATAGCTGAAAAAATTGGACTTGAAGAAAAAGAGGAGGATTATGGACAGACACTTGCAACTTGGGGTGTTGGGGATGGTTTTTATATAGTACTTCCATTATTTGGGCCATCAAATCTAAGAGACACTTCAGGCATGGTTTTAACTATGATGACTGATCCGATTAATGCATATGCAGTAAGTGAAGGTGAAGCATGGTTAGTTCCAATGAGAACAGCAGTTAATGCAGTTGATACAAGATCTCAAATAATAGATGAGGTTAATGCATTAAGAGATAATTCAGTGGATTATTATGCTGCAGTAAGAAGTTCTTATTATCAAAACCGAAAGGCAGCAATAAACAATGTAGATGACTCAGAATTAACACCATTACCACTTATTAGCATTGAATTCGAATAATGAAGTTTAAGTTAATTGTAATTTTTTTTATAATTTTTATTTCAAAAAATTTATATTCTAGTGAAACTTCAGAATGGCTTAAAAGAGAAATAGATGTTATTCTTGATGCTTATAAAAATCAAAATCTCTCAAATGAAAACAGATTTCTTCTAATTGAAAAAACAATAAATAATAATTTTGCAGGTACGGGTATTGCTAAATTTGTTGCAGGAGAAGCTTGGAAAAAATCAGATAAAAATACAAAAAAGATCTACATCAATAATTTTAAAAGACATTTAGCTTTAAATATTGCTTCAATGATGCAAGGATATTCAGACCAAACCTATGAATTATCAAAATCAAAATACGATCAAAAAAATCAAGTTACTCTAATTGATATGGAGATCTTTTCAGATACTGGTTCAGTTGTTGTAACATGGCGGGTAAAAGAATCAAAAGAAAGATTTTTTGTTATTGATTTAATTGTTGCTGATATTTCACTAGTAGTAACAAAAAGATCAGAATTTAATTCTATGTTAAAAAAAGTTGATAATGATCTTTCAAAATTTAATGAAGTTTTATCTGATCAAAATGAAATAAGTTATCAGAAAATTACTGAATAATATCTAATAAAATACAAAATAATTAAATTTTTAATTTATTTATTTCTTCTTCAGTTAATATTGCAGGTTGATTAGGATTGGTTGAGAGTTTGAAAGATTTGTTTTCCTCAGCCGACTTTATAATTCCGTCCATAATCTCAAGCACATGAAGAGATAATTCAAGAGAACATCTAGCTTTTCGATTATTAGAAATTGAATCAATCATTTCTGAAAGACCTATTCCTCTATAATTTGCTTTTTTATTACCATCTCCATCACTTTTATTCGGAATACCTAACAACATGTTATCATTATTGATAGTTTCCCAATCACTATCTTTTTGGGAAATTAATAAATCGCCACTAAAAAAATTTGGATCAGGAACAATCATTGAGCCATCAAGTCCATAAAGTTCAATTGTTGAATGATTATTTTTCCAGACATCCCAAGTACAAAAAAACTGAACTTTTGCATTATTTTGAAATTCTAAAGAACCCATTAATGTTGTGGGTGTTTCAACTTTTATTTTTTCACCGTATCTAGGTTGGCTAGTAATTGTTCTCTCATTTGTAGCAGTTCCACTAATTGCATTAATTTGTTTAACTGGTCCAATTAGGTTTATTAATTGCGTAATATAATAAACGCCAACATCAAAAACTGGTCCTGCACCAGGTTTAAAGAAAAAATCTGGATTAGGGTGCCAATGTTCCATCCCATGAGACATCAAATTAAATGTGCCTAGAACAATTTTACCTATCTTATTGTCTTCAATTAATTTTCTAGCTCTTTGACCAGCTGCACCTAAAAATGTATCTGGAGCACAGCCAACATATAAACCTTTTTCATTTACTAATTTTTGTATTTCTAAACCTTCTTGAAAATTCATTGCTAATGGCTTTTCACTAAAACAATGTTTGCCATTTTGTATTGATTTTGTAATAATTTCTTTATGGGCTGCAGGAATTGTTAGATTAATAATTAAATCAATTTCATTATTTTCTAAAATTTCCTCAACTGATAGAGATTTAACATTATATTTAGTTGCAGCATTAAATGCAGCTTCATTGTTTATATCTGCACAAGCAACTATTTTAAAATTATTAAATATTTTTTGACACTCAAAATAGGTTTCAGAAATATTTCCACAGCCAACAATTCCAATATTCATTAAATTGATTCTAAATAATCTAATGATTTGATTGTGTATTCTTTATAATCTTTTGGATCATCGTGCTCCAGTACAAAAACTTCACATGGTGTTTTTTTAACTTCAGAAATTAGTGAAGGCCAATTAATAAAACCTTCTCCTACAGCAGACTGTTCATCATGTTCTAATAAGTTTTTACTTTGATCATAAAAGTCTTTTAAGTGACAACCAATAATTTTATTTTTATATTTTTCTATCCAATCAAGTGGGTCTACTTTTCCAGCAACTGCCCATCCAAGATCAAGTTCCATTTTTAGATTTTCATTGTGATCCATCATACATTCTATTGGAAGCTTACCACTAGGAAGAGGTCTAAATTCAAATGAATGATTATGATAACCAAGAGTTAGACCATTATCTTCATAAGTTTGAACATATGATGAGAGATCTTTACCAAAGTTATTCCAAGTTTCTTCATCAAGATCAAAATTTGAAGCAAAATCTTTACTAAATTTTTCAGGCACAGAAGGTACTATCGCATGCTTAATATTTAAATATTTCATCCTTCTAATTGTTTCTTCTGTATTTGTAATTGCTTGAAAACTTATGTGAGAAGATTTTATGGAAATACTATTTTCATCCATCATTGATTTAAAATTATCTAAATCAATTTTATCTAAATCAAATAATTCAATATTTTTAATTCCACATTCAGATAGGAATTTAAATATTGGCTCGTAAGGTTGAAATTTTCTTGTGGTATACAACTGCATAGTTATTTCGTTTCTATTCATTAAATTCTCTCCTCAGACTTACTATCAAATATAGACGATTTATTTATATCAAAAGAGATAGTTATTTCATCATTTAAATTAAAATTTGAACTTCCTTCTAATCTAATAGATATTGGATTACCCTCAACACTAGTCCAAACAAGAGTATCTGCTCCCATAGGCTCCACTAATTCAACTTTACATTGAATAGAATGTTCATTTTTTTCTATGTTTATATTTTCAGGTCTTATTCCAAATACAACCTCTTGATCATTCATTAAATTATTTATATTTTCATATTTAGTAATATCAATTTGTTTTTTGCCAACAATTAAATTTTGATTTGATTGATCAAATTTAGCTTTTAAAAAATTCATGCTCGGAGATCCAATAAACCCAGCCACAAATAAATTAGCTGGTTTGTTGTAAATTTGTTTAGGTGTATCTAATTGCTGTATTAATCCATCTTTCATAACAGATATACGGTCCGCAAGCGTCATCGCTTCTATTTGATCATGAGTAACGTAAATCATAGTATTTGATAAATCTCTATGAAGTTTTTTAATTTCATAGCGTAGTTCAGCTCTTAATTTTGCATCAAGATTACTTAAAGGTTCGTCAAATAAAAAAACTTTTGCATCTCTAACCAAAGCTCTACCAATAGCAACACGCTGCCTTTGACCTCCAGAGAGTTGAGATGGTTTTCTTTTAAGTAGTTCATTTATTTGTAGTAGATTTGCAGCTTTTTTAATTTTTTCATTAATTAAATCTTTTGCTGTACCAATCATTCTTAAACCAAATGATAAATTTTTCTCAACAGTCATACTTGGGTACAATGCGTATGATTGGAATACCATTCCTATGTGTCTATCTTTTGGTTCTTTCCATGTTACGTTATCATCTTCAATCCAAATCTGGCCATCCGTCAAATCCAAAAGACCCGCTATACAGTTTAATAAAGTAGTTTTTCCGCATCCTGAAGGACCAAGCAAAACCATGAATTCTCCTTCTTTAATATCAAGACTTAAATCATTTAATATTTCAGTTTTTCCATAACTGAAGGATATATTTTTTACTTCAACACTATTTTTCATACTCACCCCTTTATTGCCCCAGCTGCTATTCCACGCACAAACCATCTTCCAGAAATAAAGTATACAAAAAGAGGAACTAGAGAAGTTAAAATTGTAGCTGACATATCTACGTTGTACTCAGCAACACCATAATCTACTTGCACAATATTATTTAATTGAACTGTCATTGGTTGGTTGTCTCTTCCTGCAAAAACTAATCCTAGAAGAAAATCATTCCAAATTCCTGTAACCTGAAGAATGACAGCTACGATAGTTATGGGAGTAGACATTGGAATTATTACATAAAAAAATATTTTTATAAAATTACCGCCATCTATTCTGGCAGCTTTAAATAGATCTATTGGAAGACTAGCGTAAAAGTTTCTAAAGATAAGTGTTAGTATTGGCATACCAAAAATAGTATGAACAAGTATGATGCCTGGTAATGATGAATAAATACCTAAGAAATCTTCTATTTTTAAAAGTGGATACACCATTACTTGATAAGGAATGAATGCACCAAACATACATAGGCCAAAAAAGAAGTATGCTCCCCTAAAACGCCAAAAAGCTAATGCATATCCATTTAGTGCACTTAAAGCTACGGATACAATTACACTAGGTACAGTTATCTTCACTGAGTTAACAAAACCAGGCTTCAATCCCTCACATACAAATCCTGTACAAGCTTGAGACCAAGCTTTTGGCCAAGCATAAAAACTAAGTTCTTTCGGAAGGTTTAAAATATTAGCAGCTCTTATTTCATCCATATCTTTAAGAGAAGTAATAATCATTACATATAAGGGCATTAAAAAAAATAATGCGCACATAATTATAAAACAATACAAACCTATTCTTCCTACTGTAAGATGTTTTGGTCGAGGTCCTTTAGGAATAGTAGACATTAGTTATTTGCGTATTTGTTTCTTAGATAAAATTCATAAAAAGCCCAAGGAGCAAGAATACATACAACTGAAATAAACATTATTATAGAAGCTGCAAAAGCTTGTCCTAAATTTGCTCTACTAAAAAAATTCTCCATTACATACATTGCAGGTGTTGTAGTGGCATATCCTGGTCCCCCAGATGTAAGGGCTAATATTAAATCATAGACTTTTACTACGCCAGCTGCAATCAAGACAATTGCAGTTACTACCATTGGTCTTAACATTGGTAAAATAACAAAAATATAAGATTTCCATTTAGCTACACCTTCGATACTAAGCGATTTCCAAATATCTTCATCAATTCCTCTGAGTCCTGCTAACATTAATACCATTACAAAACCTGCACCTTGCCAAACAGCAGCTATACATACAGCATAGATTGCAAGATCTCTATTTACCAACCAGTCTAATTCAAACCATGTCATACCCCACATATGCATTGAATTCTCCAGGCCAAATGTTGGATTTAAAACCCATTTCCAAACTAAACCAGTTACAACAAAAGACATGGCATAAGGGTATAAAAAAATTGTTCTAAATAAACTCTCACCTCTTATTTTTTGATCAATCAAAACTGCTAATAAAAAACCAATGATCAGACACCCAATTGTAAATACAAAACCATAAATAAAAATATTTTCTACAGCTACATCCCATTTTCGTTGTTTAAATAATCTTTCGTATTGATCAAAACCAACATAATTCATTACTGGTACTAATTTCGAATTTGTTAGAGAATAAACAAAAGAATAAATAATGCATCCGACAAAGACAGTTAATGATATAACTATCATTGGTAACAGTGCTATTTTTGCAGCTATGTTTCTATAAAAAGGCATAAAATGTTAAATGGCAGGATAAATTAATCCTGCCATTTCGTATATATTTAAAGACCGCTTGTTAAAACGCCTTCTAAGTCATCCATTACTTGAGCTACAGTATAATTAGGATCATTTCTGAATTCAGAAATAATATCACCCCATGCTGCAGTGAAAGCAGGAGTATTCCAATCATCACTTTCTCTCATAATTGCATCTGGATTTTGAATTAAATCTAAACCCATTTGCATACAAGCATCAGCTGCAGAAGTATCAACGTCAAGTCTCATAGGGAGAGAACCTTTAGCATTGTTAAATTTAGCTTGTACTGTTGGATTAACCATCATACTTGCCATTGCTAGCTGAGCATCTTTAACTTTTGGATCATCATTTTTAGGAAAAACAAATACATCACCACCAAGAGCAACATATTTTTCTTTACCAGGAATTACACAAGAATAATCAACCATTGCTTCTTGTCCAGCAACAGCAAATTCACCTCTTGCCCAGTCTCCCATAACCTGCATTGCAGCTTTTCCTTCGATAACCATAGCTGTAGTATCATTCCATAATCTTCCAGGAGAACCTTCATCTGTGAATTGATTTAATTCTCTGTAAGTGTTTAGAACTGACTCAAATCTTCCATCTCTAAATGCATCTAGATCTTTATCTCTATAAATTGATTGCATTAGAGGAAAGCCCATGATTGAAGATGCAACAACATCAAACATACCAGACTCTTGCCATCCCTGACCACCTAGTGCCAATGGAATGATTCCAGCTTCTTGAATTTTTGGAGCTCCAGCTAAAAATTCCTCAAAAGTTTGAGGTACTGGTAAACCAACCTGTTTGTAAACGTCATTGTTGATCCACATCCATTGCCAGCTGTGAATATTTACAGGTACGCAATAAAATTCACCCTCAAATTCACAAGTTTCAATTAATTCAGGTGGATAAATAAAATCTCTCCAACCCTCTGCAGAAGCAACTTCTTCAAGTGATTGAAGTAAACCTTGCTCAACTAAATCTACAAATTGTTTTGATACGTTGAACTGTGCTGCAGTTGGTGGATTTCCACCAATAATTCTGTTTACAGTAGTTCCTCTTGCATTATCACCACCCGTAATTGCAGTGTCAATCCAAGTATTACCCATTTCTTCCCAAGCCTTAGCAAATTCTGAAATTGCAGCTTGCTCTCCACCAGAAGTCCACCAGTGAATTACTTCAGCTTCCATGTGACCACCAGCCTTGGAAACGTTAGTAAAAGATAGGGGTAAAAATATAGTTAATAATATTGAAAAAAATTTTTTCATTATTTTCCTCCCTTTTTTAAATAAATTTACAATTTAGTAAAACGTTTTACTTGTCAAGCCAAATAGTATTATTTAATTTAATTAATAGATTTTAAGTATTATGAAGAAAAACAAGAAAATAAATATTGTTGGTTTATCTCAAAAATTAGGTTTATCAGTAAGTTCAGTATCAAGAGCGCTTAATGGCTATGACAATATATCACAGAAAACAAAAGATAAAATTTTTAAAACTGCAAAAAAATATAACTACTTTCCAGACTTAAATGCAAAAAGACTCGCTTCTAAAAAGATAGATACAATTGCTTTTATTTCTGCAATTCATCCAGATGCACCAGATCATGTTGTTTTGCAGTTTCTTGCCGGCATTACTTTGGGAATAAAAAATACCAATACTGAATTAATTACAAAGTTTTGTTTAAATGAAGAAGAAGAAATGAATTATTTTAAAAAACTTATCTCTACAGGACAGGCAGACAAATTTATTTTTTATAGAATAAAAAAAAATGATGAAAGAGTTAATTTTTTAAATGAAAAAGGGATAAAATTTGTAACATGGGGCAGGACAAATAAACAAAAAGAACATGCATGGATTGATTTAGATAATCGTAAAAGTATTGAGATTTTAATCAATAAACTTTCAAATAATGGTCATGAAAGAATTGCTTTTATAAATGTTCATCGCAGTTTTAATTATGGGGCACAAAGAAAAAGAGCATATGAAAATTTAATAAATAAATTAAAACTTAAATTCTCAAAAGAATATTATCAAGATAGTTTAATTGAAACTGTTGAATCTGGATCAGCAATGGCTAATTATTTATTAAGTTTAAAAAAACCCCCAACAGCTATAATTTGTTCACATCTTCGTTTTTTTACTGGGTGCTTATTAAAATGTCAGGATTTGAAGTTAGAAATTGGTAAAGATATATCAGTAGTGGGATTTAATGATCAAGATAGTTTTTTAAGCTCACAAAATCTTACATTTATTTCTCATCCTTTAATGGAAATGGGTAAACATTCTGTTAAAATGTTACAAGATCTTGATAAAGGTGTTCCTATAAATAAAGTATCTACTCTTATCGAACCTATTTTAAATGAAGGTACAAGCGATAATATAAAAAAACCTAAACTATAATAAATTTAACCAGTTAATTTCCTCTTTTGTTAACTCTATATCTAAACAAGGTAATGTTGTATCAAGCTCATCAATTGTTCTTGGTCCAATTAATGCAAATGATGGAAATGATTGATTAATGGTCCAACTTGCTGCAATATTATGAGCAGAACATCCTTTTTTTTCAGCCAGTTCCATAGCTCTTTTTTTTCTCTCTCTATTATCTTCGCTATCATAACAACTTATAGGTCCACTAGAATTTTCTCCAGGCTTTCTCCAAGATGACTCAGCTTCAGTAATTTTTTTCTCTATTTCATTTGTAATTTTATCATCTAAAAAATAACCTCTTGCTTGACTTGACCATGACATATGAGATTTTTGAGTAGAATTAAGATACTCTAATGTTTCATTTACATTAGATGATAAACAACCATTCCAAAGTGGATTAATCATTTTAGCAAGAGCTAAATTATTATTAAGAATGGACATTTCTTGTTTATTATTTTTTTGTGCCCATTCATTTCCTTTTTTAAATCTTTCAATAGTCCAGTTAGAGCCACCAAATATTTTAATTCTACCCTTTTCTTTCTCTTGATTTAAAACATCTATAAATTCTTCAACAGGATACTCTGTATTATCGCGGTGCATAATATAAATATCAACATAATCAGTATTCATTCTTTCAAGAGAGATTGTTAATTGTTTAGAAATAGCATCAGGATTACAATCAGGAGTATGTGCTCCCTTGCCGAGTATTAAAATATCCTGTCTATTTTTATTATTTTTTAACCATTGTCCTAAAACTTTTTCGTGATTACCTCCGCCATAAATAAATGCCGTATCAAACATATTGCCACCGACTTCAATCCAATGATCCCATAACTTTGAAGCTTCGTTAATATCATCTTGGTTATCACAACCCATAACAAGCTTGGATATGTTTTTATCTATTCCTTCTATTCTATCATATTTCATATTTCATCCTGTGGTAGTTTATAATTTACTTTTTCTCTCCATGTATCAAGAGCTTGAAGATTACCTAATGTATCTTCCCAAGTCATTGCTGGATGAGGTGGTTGTGTTTTTTCTTTTGCAATACACTGACTTGCAAGTTCTGCTTCAAAGAAAAATAAATGCTCTGGTCCTTTTACATCTATAATTTCTTCATTAGCATTTTTTGTAATGATAATTTTAGCATAGTAAGGTCCGCCTTCTCTACCAGGCATCCATGGATCTGGTAGCTCAATTGTACCTTCCGATCCAGAAATAACTGCATTATTTTTCATACTTTCCATAACTGCTGTTGAGACTTTTGCTTTTATACCATTTTTAAATTCTAAATTTGCGTGAGCAACTTCATCAACGCCTGTTTCTCCTATTCTAGCTTCAGCATCTATAAATTTAGGTTCCAAAAATTTTTCACCAGTTGCTACTCCTGCAATAAGTCTAGAAAAAGAAATAGGATATAGTCCAACATCAAGTATTCCCCCACCTGCCAAATTTTTATTAAATAGCCTATGATCAGGTATAGTCTTACCCATATCAAAACCAAAAGAGGTTTCAATAGATATTACATCTCCTATTATTTTGTTTTTAATTATCTCAACTAGTTTTGGGATTTGTGGATGGCAACGATACATAAAGCCCTCCATATAAAAAACACCAGCTTCTCTTACCGCATCAATAATTTTCTTTCCTTCATTAAAATTTATAGCTCCAGGTTTCTCACAAAGAATGTGTTTGCCTTTACCGGCAGCTTTTATCGTCCATTCAGCATGTAAGGTATGGGGTGTAGAAATATAAATTGCATCTATGTGCTCTGAATTTATTATATCTTCATAAGAATCAAATCTAAAATCAGGATGAATATCATATTTGTCCCCAAAATTTTTCCTGCGATCTTCACTTTTACTCGCTATGCTAACTAATTGTCCAGAATAGGAACCTTTTAATCCATCAGCAAAATTATTTGCAATATTTCCAGGACCAATGATACCCCATTTAATTTTTTCCATTTTATTTATTATTAGGTGTTAACACATTTTGATGAGGCATAACTATTTTTTTTTGAAATTTTGATAGTCTTGATAAAAGGTCTTTAGATGGTCTGTATGGATGCCTAAAGAAACCCCAAGAAGGTCCATATCTATAAACAACTATTCTTCTTTCACCTTTATTTATTCTTTTTGCTGATCCATGACAGAGTGAGTCAACAAATAAAAGAGCATCTCCAGCTTTCATATAAACTTCTTTAGCTCCTGTCATTCCTTCTGCTGAAGATACTTTGCCTCCTTTTAACATTTTATTATCTTTAAATTCAGGATGTACAATATTTGATTTATGTGAAGATGGAATTATAACAGTTCCACCATCACCTGGACCAATATTTGTTAGTGCAAGAAGAATATTGACTTGTGAACAATGAAATTTTCCATTTTGATATCTAAAATGATTTCTTTGCAAACCCTCAGGATTGCCGGAATGAATACCAATAGCTTCACCAGGTCCACGAATATTGGCAAAGTTTTCATCAATAAAAAGAGGTCCATGAAGATGATCAAAGGTACCCTTTCCTCCAACAAAATGTAACATATGATTTATCCATGATGGATGATCAATTAATTTTTCAAATGGTTTTCCAGCTTCATAAATTTGCTGAAGATTTAAACCCTCTTTTCCACCATAATTATGACCATGAACATAGCCTGCCCATTCATCGTTTTTAATATTTTTTAACTTATCAAGAATATTATTAAGATCTTTTAGTTCTTTTTTATTTAATGCATTATTTATAATAAGGTATCCATTTAAATCAAAAAGATATTCATCAAGTTTTGAAATTTTTTTCACTAAAGTATTGTGAAACAAAAAATTTATTTTTTCAATAAAAAAATTTTAATTTATGACTGCTGTAAATTCTCCAGATTTATATTTTGTAGCCATTGCTCCAAGAGAAATTGAATTAATAGAAGAAGCATTTCCTGCAGTTCCAAATTCTTGCAATCTACTTTTAACAACTTCTTTCATAGCATCCTTAGAGAGTAATAAATATTTACGAGGATCGAATTGTGAAGGATTCTCATAAAAGTATTTTCTTACTGCAGCAGTAGCAGCTAATCTTAAATCAGTATCAACGTTAACTTTTCTTACGCCATGTTTTATGCCTTCTTGAATTTCAGAAACTGGTACACCGTATGTCTCTTTAATTTTTCCACCATATTCATTAATAGTTTTTATTAAATCTTGTGGAACCGAAGATGAGCCATGCATAACTAGATGTGTGTTTGGAAGTCTTGAATGTATTTCTTTTATTCTATCTATTGCTAAAATATCTCCAGTTGGTGGTCTAGAAAATTTATAAGCACCATGGCTTGTACCAATAGCAATAGCTAATGCATCAACATTTGTAGCTTTAACGAAATCTGAAGCTTCATCAGGATCAGTTAATAGTTGATCATGATCAAGTTTACCTTCAGCACCAACTCCATCTTCTTTTTCACCTGTTCCAGTCTCTAAAGAGCCTAAACAGCCTATCTCCCCTTCGACTGATACTCCTAATGCATGAGCCATATCAGTTGTTTCTTTTGTAACTCTTACATTATATTCAAAATCTGAAGGAGTTTTTTGGTCATCTAATAACGAACCATCCATCATCACAGATGTAAAACCAAGTTCTATGCAGTTTTTACAATCTTTTGGAGAACCACCATGGTCTTGGTGCAAAACTGTTGGAATTTCTGAAAATTCATCCATTGCTGCTTCAACTAGTTTTTTCACAAAAATTGGTCCGGCATATTTACGTGCAGCACCTGAAGCTTGAAGTATTACGGGACTATTTAATTCTTTAGCCCCTTCCATTATTGCTCTAATTGCTTCTAAATTATTTACATTGAATGCAGGTACACCATAATTATTTTCAGCTGCGTGATCTAAAAGTTGTCTAAGAGAAATTAAAGACATTGAGTTCTTTTATATTTTAAGAATTTAATTGCAACTAATTATCCTTTAACTGCTCCAAATGTTAGTCCTTGGATAAATTGTCTTTGTAAAATAAAGAACATGATTACGGGAGGTAATGCTGCAACAACGGATCCTGCTGAAACTAAATTCCAAGCAGTTGTCCACTGACCTCTTAATACATCTAAGCCAACAGTTATAGGTTTAACTGTATCACCCTGTGTTAAAATTAAAGCCCAAAAATAATCATTCCAAATAAAAGTAAATTCTAATACACCCAATGCTGCAAGAGCAGGTATTGTTAAAGGAATAATTATTTTTCTATAAATTGTCCACTCTGTAGCTCCATCAGCTCTAGCAGCTTCAATAAGTTCAAACGGTAGTTCTTTAATAAAATTTCTTAAAAAGAAAGTACAAAAACCTGTTTGAAAAGCAATATGGAAAATAATTAGACCCATATGACTATTATACATACCTAATTCTATAGATATATTTCTAACGGGTATCATGAGTATTTGATATGGAACAAAATTTCCTGCAATAAACATTGCAAATACTAATAAGTTTAATTTGAACCGATGCATAGCGAGCGAATAACCTGCAAGAGAACTCAAGAATAATGTTCCTATTACAGTTGGGATTGTAATAATAAGACTATTAAGGAAAAAACCTGCCATTTTTCCATCTGCAAATACTTCAGCGTAATTAGAAAGAAATGCTGTTTCTTTTGGAAAAGTCCAGTAATTACCTGCAAGAACATCTTCAAAAGTTCTAATCGAAGTAAGCATAACAGCGATTAGTGGCAATAACCAAATTAAAAGAGTGATTACAAGTATAACTCTGTATCCAATATTAATTTTTAAAGAATAATTTTGAATTGGTGTTGGAAACATTATTTTTCTGAACTTTCATTTTTAAATAAACGATACAAGAACCAAGCAATATAAATATCCATTATTAAAAAAAGGATAGTTGCTATAGCTGCACCATATCCCATTCTGTAATTAAATAATGCCTCTTGATACATCTTATATGCTAAAACTTCTGAACTACCCCAAGGACCTCCAGCTGTCATTACAGCTATTAAATCAAATGCTCTAAGTGCACCAACTAATGTTACAACGATAGCAATTAGAGTTGCTGCTCTTAATTGAGGTAGTACCACGTGCCATAACATTGTAAATCCAGACGCTCCATCTATTCTTCCAGCTTCAATCATTTCACGACTTACACCAGTCAAACCAGTAATATACAAAATCATTGTGTAAGCTATACCTGGAAAAAATGATGCTATAATTATTCCATAAGTTGCTAGATTTTCATCTGCTAAAAAAGGTATTGGGTCTAAACCAAAAAAACTTAAGACATATGCTAGAGCTCCATACTTAGGGTTATAAAACCAAGTAAATATAACTCCTATAACAACAGCATTTATTACGAAGGGAAAATAAAATAATGACTTAATATATCTTATACCTAAAATTTTTTGATTAACAAATAGAGCTAATGCCAAACCAATTGGAATTGCTAGTAAACTAAAGACTAACCATTTTATATTATTAAAAAGAGATACGTAAAATTCATCATCATCAGTGAATAAAGTTATATAATTTTTAAAACCAACAAACTCCCAGTTAGGTTTTCCCGTACCTCTTACTCCATCCTTATCCATTCCATTCCATTCATGAAAACTAACCCATATAGAATCAAAAATAGGATAAATTACGTAAACTAAAAAAATAAAGATTGCTGGTGCAAGAAAAAGAAAGGGGGCTAATTTTAACTGATTACGTTCCCAGAATGTCATTTAATTGTAATATCTCTTTCTATTAATTTTATAATATTTAATTTAAATAGTAGAAAAATAGAGGTGTAAAGTTACACCTCTATTTAATATTTATTTTATAATGCTCCGTGAATTCTAGCTCTTTCTTTTTCTAGTCGAGCTCTAATTTTATCTTCACGGTCAGGTTTAACCATAAACTCTTGGAAACCTTCCATTGCTGCACTTGCCATATCTGGATTTGAATCTCTATCCCAGAATTGAGCAATATCATCAGCAGCTGCAAGCATTTTTGCACCCATTATTGAAAATCTATTTTCAGGTTTTGGAGCATTTTTGTTAGGACTTAACATACCTGCAATTTTTGCCCATTCACCAGCTGCACCTGCATTTGACATGAATGCTAAGAATTTTTTTGCATCCTCAACATTTTTTGCACCTGCAGGAATATGCATAGTATCAGTTGGCGCATCTTCAGCTACTCCCACACCCTCGTAGATTGTAGGGAATTGGAAGAAGTCCATTTGATCACCTATACCGGCAGCTTCAAATGTTGGTACATAAAAGTTACCAATTAAGTACATAGCAGCTTCACCATTGATTTGTGGTGCTTGTGCATCTTGCCATGAGAAAGAAGCATGATCTTCAAGGAAGTATCCCGGATCAATTAATTCTCTCCAATGATCAAATACTGCATCTAATCTTGGATCTTCATAACTTACTTTACCAGCAGTTAAATCCATATGGAACTGATAACCGTTAATTCTTAAATTTAGGTAATCAAACCAACCACCTGCAGTCCAAAGAAATTTTGTACCAATAGTAATTGGGGTAATGCCATTCTTTTTAAGCATTGCGCAAACCCATTTAAATTCATCCCAATCTCTAGGAACATTTAAACCAAGTTGGTCAAAAAGATCTTTTCTGTAGTAAACACCCCATTGGTAGTAACCCCATGGAACACCATATTGTTTTCCGTCTACAGTTAAAGAACCTTTTGTTGATGCCATTAAATCATTTAATCCTGCATCATCCCAAACATCACTAACATCCATGAATAAATTTTGATCAACAAAAAATTTCATTCTGTTTCCAGCAAACCAAATTGCAACGTCTGGAGACTCAGCAGTAAGAAAGTTTCTTATTGCTGTTTTATAAGCTTCGTGTTCAAATTCATTTACAACAACTGTTACTTCCGGATGAGCAGCTTTAAATGCTTCAACATATGAATTGAAACCTGCCATCGAGGATTCACCTGACTGGTTAGAGTTAATTACTAATGTACCAGCAGATGCTATAGTTGAGGTAAATAAAATTACTAAAGTTAATAATTTTTTCATTTTTCCTCCCTAAAATTAATAAGTTTTAGTAACATATCAGGGTATTTTTAAAATACTTAATTTAAACTAAAAATTGAAATTTGGTGGGCCCTCAGGGACTTGAACCCCGGACCACCCCGTTATGAGCGGGGCGCTCTAACCAACTGAGCTAAGAGCCCTAAAAAAGCCTTATATACAAAAAAAAAATTTAGTAATAAGGTTTTTTTAATTATACATAAATTTAATGACTAAACTAACTATTATTGGTGCAGGAAGCGCAGTATTTACAAAAAATATAGTAACGGATATTTTATCAATTGATCATTTTAAGAATATGGAGATAGCTCTTCATGATATAGATCCTGTCCGACTAAAAGCATCACATGATTTATTAAATATAATTTCAAAAAAATTAGACGCTACTCCTAAAATAACATCTCACACAGATAGGAAAGAATCTTTAAAGGGTTCAGACTTTGTGCAAACTACAATTCAAGTTGGTGGTTATAATCCATCTACAATTATTGATTTTGAAATTCCGAATGAATTTGGTTTAAAACAAACTATAGCAGACACTTTGGGCATCGGTGGAATAATGAGAGGACTTAGAACAATTCCTGTGTTGCTAGATATTGCAAAAGACATAACAGAGATTTGTCCAAAAGCTATTTGGTTACAATACGTTAACCCTATGTGCTCAAATATGATTGCAATCAATAAAGCATTTCCTGAACTTAAAGTAATGGGATTGTGTCACTCAGTACAAGGAACTGCTGAAATGTTAGCAAAAGATTTAAATGAAGATATCAACAATATCGAATACCTATGTGCTGGTATAAATCATATGGCTTTCTATAAAAAATTTGAAAAAAAAATAGAAGGCAAAGCTAATGAGGACTTATATCCAAAATTAAAATTATTAGCTGACAAAATTATAAATAATGAAGAAGAGTCTTCCAGAAGTAATTTAGTTGATAATGAATCTAATAAAATTCTCTATGAAAAAGTACGATACGAAATTTTAAAAAGATTTGGATACTTTGTTACGGAATCAAGTGAACACTTTGCCGAATACGTACCATGGTTTATCAAAAAAAATAGAAATGATGTAATTGAAAAATATAAAATTCCAATAGAGGAGTACTTAGATAGATGCAAAAATAATATTAAATTATGGAATGCTTTAGAAAAAGATATGTCTCCAATTTATGATCAACCACTTAGAAGAAGTAATGAATACGCATCCTATATTGTTGATGGGATTGTAAATGGTAATGAAGTTATAATAAATGCAAACATAATGAATGAAGGATATATAGAAAATTTACCTTCAAATTGCTGCGTGGAAGTTCCCTGTATTGTTAATTCAAATGGATTTATGCCACAAAAAATTGGAAAATTACCAGAACAATTGACTGCTCTGATGAGAACAAACATAAACGTTCAAATACTTACTGCAGAAGCTGCACTAACTAACAAAAGAGAACATATTTATCATGCAGCTATGCTTGATCCATTAACAGGTGCAAATTTAACAATAGATGAGATATATGATATGACTGACAAAATGATTGAAGCACATGGCAATTACTTACCTCAATATAATTAATGACTAAACTAACTGTTAAAGATTTATTTGATAAAAAAGGAAAAGTTAAGTTAACTGAATTATATGTAACAAATGCTCTTGAGGCTTATGCTGCTGAAAAAGCAGGAATAGATATCCAAATTGTATCTTTTAAAAAAGAAACCCTTAGAACAGGAGTACCAACAAATAGATGGTTTAGAGATGCCCACATAAAGGATATTCGAGAAGCTGCACCAAATACTTTTATGATATATGGTCTTGGTCAACTGTCATCACCTGACAAAGCTATTGATGCTGCACTAATAGCAAGAGACAATGGGGCAGATGCTGTATACTGTGGAAATAGCCCAAAATATATAGAAGCTCTTCGCAATGAAGGTTTGCCAGCAGTCAGTCATATTGGACTAATACCTTATAAGAGTACATGGACCGGTGGCTTTAAAGCTGTTGGTAAAGATGCTGTGTCTGCATTAAAAGTTTATCAAGATGCAATTGATTACGATAATGCTGGTGCTATAGGACTTGAAGTAGAATGTGTACCAGATCGTGTGGCTGAAACAATTACTAAGAAAGTTAATTTACTTACATTGTCAATGGGAAGTGGACCAAAATGTGATGTTGAATTTTTATTTATTCAAGATGTTATTGGCACAAATACAGAAAGAGTGCCTCGCCATGCTAAAATATTTAAAGACACAAATAAATCTTATGAAAAACTCTTAGATGATACTACAGAAGGTTTAAAACAATTCATTAATGATGTGAAAGAAAAAAAATTTCCCGCACCTTCTAATATTGTTGAAATTAAGGATGAAGAATTTGAAAAGTTTTTAAATAAAATAAATTAAATATTTATCGTCAATAAATCATTTCCAATTATTGGATCTTTTCCAAAATCTTTTCTGATTATCTTTTTTAACTTTGAAATATTAAATCTAGTAGGAACAAAGTGAGTTAATACAAGTTTTTTACAATTAGATAACTTTGCAACCTTACCTACTAAATTACTAGGGGTATGATATTCTTTAACATTATGTAATGTTTTTTTTGATCTGAGTCCTGAAGTTTGATTAATCTCATACTCAATAAAAACTTCATGTAAAAGGACATCAGCATTCTGAGCATTAAGCATCAAACTTTCACACGGTTTAGTGTCACCACTTATAGTAAGTTTTTTATTCTTATTAAAAAAAGAAAAACCATATGCATAAGGAACTGGCTTATGATCAACTTCAAAATATTTTATTTTAATATCATTAATATTTATAAATCCTTCTTTTTGAAACTCATAAACCTTGTAATTTAATGCTTTGGAAGATTTTCTTTTTTCATAAGAAATTCTTAATTTACGTTCACTTTTCCAAGCTAAGAAAATTTTATCCACAAGTTTCTTTGTACCTTTTGGTCCGTAGATTTTCCATTGGGAAGTTCTGTCTAAATGCCATGAAGAAATTATGAGTTGATATATATCTATAACATGATCTGTATGTAGATGAGTTAGTAAAAGTGCATCAATATCTGCTGAAGAGTTTTTACTTTGATCTAATCGTTGTGTAACTCCAGATCCACAGTCGACTAGAATTTTTGTTGATTTTGTAGATATTAAATTAGAAGAACCACATCTTTTAAAATCTACAGAAGGGCAGCCTGTTCCAAGAAGCGTTAGCTTCATTATTCATCAAGAAACGTTTTTAATTTCCTTGCTCTTGTTGGGTGTTTTAATTTTCTAAGTGCCTTTGCTTCAATTTGTCTAATTCTCTCTCTAGTAACACTAAATTGTTGTCCAACTTCCTCAAGAGTATGATCACTATTCATTCCAATGCCAAATCTCATTCTTAAAACTCTTTCTTCCCTAGGTGTTAATGATGAAAGTATTCTAGTAGTAGTATCTCGAAGAGAGCTTTTTACAGCTGCATCTATTGGAATAAGAGCATTTTTATCTTCAATAAAATCACCAAGTGAACTATCTTCTTCATCACCTACAGGAGTTTCAAGACTGATTGGCTCTTTAGCAATTTTTAATACCTTTTTGACTTTATCTAATGGCATATGTAATCTTTCTGCTAATTCATTTGGTGTTGGTTCTCTTCCAATTTCAGACATTATTTGTCTTGTAGTTCTTACAATTTTATTTATTGTTTCAATCATATGAACAGGTATTCTTATTGTCCTAGCTTGATCTGCTATTGATCTTGTTATTGCTTGCCTGATCCACCAAGTTGCGTATGTTGAGAACTTATATCCTCTTCTGTATTCAAATTTATCCACTGCTTTCATCAATCCAATATTACCCTCTTGAATTAAATCTAAAAACTGAAGACCTCTGTTAGTATATTTTTTTGCTATTGAAATAACTAATCTAAGATTGGATTCAATCATTTCTTTTTTCGCTCTATTAGCAGATCTCTCACCTTGTTGAACAGTTCCAACAATTCTTCTAAATTCTGAAAGAGGTAATTCTGAAGCAGCTTGAATTTCTCTAATTTCTTCAATATTTTTATTAATTTCTATATGATTTCTATTAATAAATTTTTCCCAGTTTTTATCTTTTGTCGCCAATAAACTTTGTATCCAATTTTTTTCAAAATTAAAATTCAAATACTGAGAAATAAAATCTTCTCTTTTAACACCAGCACTAGTTGCCATACGAAGCATTTTCCCTTCTCTCAAGAGAAGTTTTTTATTTAGTTCGTATAAAGCCTCCATTAAAGCTTCAATTGTTGTTGAATTAAAATGTACAGCTTTCATAGCTGAAACCATTTCTTTTTGTATTTTTGTATATTTTTTTTCTAAAGAAATAAAAATTTTTTCATTCTTTTTGTCTGCGTTGATTAGTTCGAGGCTATGCTTTTGAAGTTTTTTGAAGAGTTTTGTTATATCATTAAAATCATTTAAAACTTTTGGTTTAAGTTTTTCTTCCATTGCTGCAAGAGATACATTTAAGCTATCATCTTCATCATCTTCCTGTTGTTGATCATCACCATTATTTTCATCATCAGTGTTATCGTTATCACTTTTTTTCTTAATATCTTGTTTTTCATCTTCTCCATTTTCAATTAACTTTAGTGTGTCTTCAAGTTTTGAATCTGATATATCTGACATATCGTAGGTAGCTTCTAGATCTACTATATCTCTTAAAAGCATAGTCCCATCTTTAATTGAATCTTTCCAATTAATAATTGATCTGATGGTCATTGGACTTTCACATATAGCACCAATCATTTTTTCTCTTCCTGCTTCAATTCTTTTTGCAATAGCTATTTCTCCTTCTCTACTAAGAAGTTCAACAGCACCCATGTCTCTCAAATATAGTCTTACGGGATCATCAGTTTTACCTGTTTGTTTTTTTTCTTGTTGCTCAGATCCTTCTTCAGTTTTAACACTTTGCTCTTTAGCTAAAAGTATAAGTTCTTTTGCTTCTTCTTCAGAATATATTTTTATATTATTTGTGGTTATTAAATCTTGAAATTTTTTTATATTTTCTTCTAGTCTAAATTTTTTAGGAATGGCTTTTTCAATTATTTTTTGAGTATAAATTCCATCAATTTTATGTTTATTGATTAACTTTGCAAAAATTTCTTTAATATTTTCATCAAATCTTAAAATTGATTTAGGTATTTTTTTTGGTTTATCTTCTAATGAAGGCTTAATTAAAGTTTTCTTAGATACTTTTTTTGCTGTAGTTTTTTTATTTTTTTTTATAATTTTTTTTGTTTTAGAAGTTTTTGAAATCTTAGAAGCTGATTTTTTTTTAGTTAATTTTTTTTTAATAGAGGTTTTCTTTTTTCGAGTAATTGTTTTTTTCTTAACAGTTTTTTTCTTTTTTATTGCCATAACTCTATTCTAATAATTCTTCATTATTATGAAGATTAAAAGTGATATTTTTTAATTCTTCCCATGTCATTGAAGATGAATTAATGTCTATATTATTTAGGCTTTTATTTATTTTTTTCAAATTTGAAAGTCTTGTCTTCAAATTTTTTATGGATTCTTTAATTTCTTTTATAGCTTTATCAGAATCATAATCTAATCTAGCATATGGGAAAAGTTGAAAAATACTATTATCCTTAATATTTTCATAAATTTCTAACAAATTGTTAGGTAATTTAATAGTATCAATATCATTTTTCTCAGCCTCTAAAAATTCAGAATTATGAACAAATTTTAAGAATTCAACCTGTTTATCATTCAATAATTCAGAAGATATTAATAGTAAATTAAGCTCATGTCTTAACTTCTTATGATTTAAATAAGCTGTAAGAAAAGAGCATATTTGTTTGTCTTTTAATGAAGACGTTGTTGGGGTAATCTTAATTGATTGTTTTTTCATAGAAAATGATTTTAATTTTTGAAAAAATAGAGATTTAAACTCATTTTTATAAAAATATTTTATTTTACTATCTTTAATATTGCTAACTAATTCATCGATATAATTATCAAAAATAACTTTATTATCAGATTTTTGTAAATCAATTGATTTTGATGATTCTTGAAAAATAAAATCTACAATTGAAAGTGGATTTTTTAAGTAAGTTGCAAATTTACTTAAAGAATATTCATTTATGTAAGTATCAGGATCATATTCATTTGGCAAAATTACAAATTGTAATAATTTTGAAGGGGTTAAATAAGGTAATGACATTATAGCACTTTTAAAAGAAGCTTTTAAGCCTGATGCATCTCCATCGAACATCAATGTTGGTTTATTTACATATTTCCATGATAATAAAAGATGGCTATCAGTTAAAGAAGTTCCAAGTGGAGCAACAGCTGTTTTAATATTTTTGTCATACAAACTTATTACATCCATATAACCCTCACAAATCAACATATTTTTTTTTGATCTTATTATCTGTTTAGCGTTAAAAAGATTATACAAAATATTTCTCTTTTTAAAAAAATCACTTTCAGGTGAATTGATGTATTTGGGATTTGAATTATCTAAAACTCTTCCACCAAACCCGACAATTTTTCCAAATTCATTTGTAATTGGAAAGATAAGTCTATTATAAAAAAAATCACGTATCTTATTTTTTTTATCTAGCTTTACTACATTGCTTTCAAGAAGCTCTTTATCTTCAAAATCTTGTTCTTTTAGAAATTGATATAGAGTTTGCTTTGAACTAGAAGAAAATCCTAACTTAAAATATTTAATTGTCTCATCTGATAAATTTCTTTTATTTAAATACCTTTGACAATCTTTATTTTTCTGAAGATTATCTTGAAACCATTTTGTCGAAATTTCTAAAATCTTGTAAATTTTTTCATTTTTTTTATTTTTATTAATCTCAAAGTTATCAACTATTCTAATCCCAACTCTTTGAGCTAATTCTTTTACAGCCTCAGGAAACGAAAAATTATAAAGTTCTGTGTATATGGTAAAAATATCACCTTTTGCCCCACAACCAAAACAGTAGTAGGAACCTAAATCATCATTTATTTTACATGATGGAGTTTTTTCATCATGAAATGGGCAACAACACCAACTATCTTTACCTTTTTTTATGACTTTTGTTTTCTTTTCAATTTCTTGTGAAAGAATTATTTTTGATTTTATTAACTCAAGATCATTTTTTGAAAATGACATCAATTGCCCAGTAAAGATTTAGCTATTTTTCCTACCAAACCCATATCTATTTTTCCGGTATATTTTTCCTTAATTATTTTCATAAGTGCGCCCATTTCTTTGAGTGATGTATAATTATTCTCTTGAATTATATTCTGGATGATCAATGTTGTTTCATCTTCATCCATTTGTTTTGGTAAAAACATTTCTATTACTTTGATTTCATTTAGTTCATTTTCAATAAGATCATTCCGATTCGCTTTTTCAAAAGCATCTATTGAATCTTTTCTTTGTTTTACCAAACTTTGAAGTAAAGTTAATATATCAGAATCGGTCAAAGAGTCTTGTTTACCTCTAAGAGAAATTTCCTTATCTTTAATAGCACTCTTTATTAATCTTAAAGTATTGATGGAATTACTATCTTTTTCTTTGATAGAAATATTATAATGACTTTCAATTTTGTCCCTTAAGCTCATATATTTTCACCTTCTAATAAATTTAATTTAATAATATAATTCTTCTTTTTAATTTCAACTAATCCTTGACTACATTGTTATAAATGCCTACTAACTATCATTTTGCTTCATCTAAATATAATGGAAGTTTTAAAAAAAGAACCACATATACACAATAAAACTGCAGCTCTTGTATTAGAAAATGGTGAAATCTTATGGGGTTATGGATTAGGAGAGATAAAAGCTGCAGTCGGTGAACTTTGTTTTAATACCTCTCAAACGGGCTATCAAGAAGCATTATCTGATCCCTCATATACAAAACAAATTATAACATTTACTTTTCCACATGTTGGAATTGTAGGTACAAATCAAGAAGATCAAGAGTCCAAAAAAATCTACGCTGATGGTTGTATAATAAATCAGCCATTATCAGAGTATTCAAATTGGAGAGCAGAAAATGACTTAAATTCATATTTTTTAAAAAACAAAATTCCATGTATTTTTGGAATTGATACTAGATACTTAACTAAGAAATTGTCTATTGAGGGGGCTAAAAAGGCCGCAATTATTCACTTTGGAGAAGGTGAAAATAAAATTGAAAAACTTAAAACTCAAATAAAGGATTGGAAAGGTCTTCAAAATTTAGATTTGGCTGGAATAGTATCGACAAAGCACAACTATAATTGGAAAAAAGGAATATGGAAGACCGATAAATCAATTAAAAGTGGATTTAAATATAATGTCACTTGTTTAGACTTTGGTATCAAAAATAATATTTTAAGAAATCTAAATGAATTTAATCTTAATCCAACTGTATTAAACTTATTTTCTAGCTACGAAGAAATAGTAGAAACTAATCCTTCAGGAATTTTTTTATCAAACGGCCCTGGTGATCCTTATGCTACAGGTAGTAAAATAGTTGATGTAATTAAAAAATTAATCGATGATAATATTCCAATATTTGGAATATGTTTAGGGCATCAAATTTTAGGATTGGCATTAAATGCAAAGACTAAAAAAATGTTTCAGGGTCACAGGGGTTCCAACCATCCTGTTAAAAATCTTACAACAGGTATAGTTGAAATTACTTCACAAAATCATGGCTTTGAAGTTGATAGAGATAGTTTTAGTAAAGATATAATTGAAACTCATGTTTCGCTATTTGATGGGACTAATGAAGGTTTAAGACATAAGCATTTACCAGTATTTAGTGTTCAATATCACCCAGAGGCGTCGCCTGGTCCACACGATAGTCATTATTTGTTTGAAGAATTTTATAAACTTGTTGAGAATAATGCCGAAAAGAACTGATATAAATAAAATATTAATAGTAGGTGCAGGCCCAATAGTTATTGGTCAGGCTTGTGAATTTGATTACTCAGGTGCTCAGGCATGTAAGTCTCTCAAAGATGAAGGTTATAAAATTGTATTAATTAATTCAAATCCTGCAACAATAATGACTGATCCAGAATTAGCTGATCAAACTTATATTGAACCTATAACTAAAGAATTTGTAGAAAAAATAATTGAAATCGAAAAACCAGATGCTCTTCTGCCAACTATGGGAGGACAAACAGCTTTAAATGTTTCAATGGAACTTTTTAATAATCGTATTCTTGAAAAACACGGAGTAATAATGATTGGAGCAAATCCAACAGCAATAGAATTAGCTGAGGATAGGCAAAAATTTAAAGATGCTATGAAAGAAATTGGTCTAAGCTGTCCTAAAAGTTACGTGGTTAATACTATTGAAGGGTCAAAAAGAGTAAAAAAAGAATTAAATTTACCTCTTGTTATAAGACCAAGTTTTACACTTGGAGGTACCGGAGGTGGTGTTGCATATGATGATGAAGGTTTTATAGATTTATGTAATAGGGGTTTAAATGCTAGCCCAACAAATCAGATACTTATTGAAAAATCTGTTTCAGGTTGGAAAGAATTTGAGATGGAAGTTGTTAGAGATAATAAAGATAATTGTATTATTGTTTGCTCAATTGAAAATGTTGATCCAATGGGTGTTCATACTGGAGATAGCATTACCGTTGCTCCATCCTTAACATTGACTGATAAAGAATATCAAATTTTAAGAAATGCAAGCATTAAGGTTCTCAGAAAAATAGGTGTAGATACTGGTGGCTCAAATGTTCAATTTGCAATAAATCCTGAAGATGGAGAAATTAATGTAATTGAAATGAATCCAAGAGTTAGTAGATCTTCTGCATTAGCATCAAAAGCAACGGGTTTTCCAATAGCAAAAATTGCTGCAAAATTAGCCGTAGGTTACACTTTGGATGAACTTGAAAATGATATTACAACCACAACACCCGCAAGTTTTGAGCCAACTATTGATTATGTTGTAACTAAAATTCCAAGATTTACTTTTGAAAAATTTGTTGGTGCTAATTCTGACTTAACGACATCGATGAAATCAGTTGGAGAAGCAATGAGTATAGGTAGATCTTTTAATGAATCAATCCAAAAGGGATTTAATTCTCTTGAGTACGGTCTAACTGGTTTTGATAAACCAAAACTTGACTCAACTGATAAAAATACAATTTTGAATGAACTTAAAATACAATCTTCTCAACGCTTGTTAGTGGTAGGAGAAGCTCTTAGAATTGGAATAACAATTGATCAAATAAATCAAATTACAAAATATGATAAATGGTTTTTATACCAAATTAAAACAATAATTGATTTTGAAAAAATCTTAAAAGAAAAAGGCCTTAACAAAGATATTATATTATATGCAAAAAAAATAGGCTTCTCGGATAGTAAAATCTCATCAATATTAAATCTTAAAGAAAAAGAATTAAGAAAATTTAGAAATAATAACGATATTAATCCCGTCTTCAGACTTGTAGATACTTGTGCAGGTGAATTTAGTTCTAAAACTCCATATCTTTATTCTACTTACGATTGGGATTTTGAAAATACTAAATTCTGTGAAGCAAAACCTACATCAAAAGATAAAGTAATTATTCTTGGAGGTGGCCCTAATAGAATAGGTCAAGGAATTGAATTTGATTATTGCTGTGTACATGCTGTCTATGCATTGAAAGAAAAGGGAATTGAAACAATAATGATAAATTGTAACCCAGAAACTGTTTCAACTGACTATGATACTGCTGATAGACTTTATTTTGAACCACTATCAGCTGAAAGTGTTATTGAAATTTACAATAAAGAAAAAAGTAATGGAAATGTTCTTGGTGTGTTAGTACAATTTGGAGGTCAGACTCCTTTAAAAATTGCAAAAGAAATAGAAGAGGCTGGAATAAAAGTTATTGGAACTTCAACTGTAGCAATAGATTTAGCTGAAGATAGAGATAGATTCAGTGAAATATTATTGAAGCTAAAAATTGCTCAACCAAAAAATGCTTTTGCAAATTCGGTAGCTCAAACTTTAGAAAAAGCTGAAGAAATTGGATATCCTGTTTTAGTTAGACCTTCATATGTACTTGGGGGAAGAGCTATGCAAATCGCATATGATAAAGATAATTTAGAATCATTTTCTAATGAAGCTCTTGAAGTTTCTTCAAATAACGTAATTTTAATTGATGAGTATCTTGAGAATGCCAAAGAAATAGATGTAGATATAATTAGAGATAAAAATGGAACAATATATGTAGCTGGGATTATGGAACACATCGAGGAAGCAGGAATTCACTCTGGAGATAGTGCTTGTTCCTTACCTCCATACTCAGTTAGTAAAGAAACCCAGAATAAAATAATTGAATGGGTATCAAAAATTGCCAATGAAATTAATGTTGTTGGATTAATGAATACTCAATTAGCAATTAAAGATAAAAAAATATATGTTTTAGAAGTAAACCCAAGAGCCAGCAGGACTGTACCATTTGTGGCCAAATCAAAAGGTATTCCAGTCGCAAAAATTGCAGCAAAAGTAATGGTCGGAGAAAATCTTAATTCAATTTTGAATGATTATAAAATTAATGAATTAAAAAACTTTAATGTAAAAGAATCTGTTTTTCCTTTCAATAAATTTGATGGAGTTGATCTAATATTAGGTCCTGAAATGAAATCTACAGGAGAGGTTATGGGAATAGATGAAACATTTTTATCTTCCTATATAAAAAGCCAAATAGCATGTGGTAATATTCTGCCATCTAAAGGTACAGTATTTATCTCAATAGATAATGATAATAAAAAGTTCATTATTGAGATAGCAAAAAAGTTAAAAGAATTAGATTTTAATCTACTTGCAACTAAAGGGACTGCTGAATACTTAAATTCTAATAACATTAAGACAAAAATAGTAAATAAAGTAAAAGAAGGTAATCCTCATGTAGTTGACTCATTGATTAATAATGAAATTCAGCTAGTAATTAATACAACAAAAACTCAATCATCTATTAGAGATAGCTATAGTATTAGAAGGACATCATTAATGTATAATATTCCATATTATACGACAATAGCTGGAGCAAAAGTTGCTGTAGATGCTATTGAACATATGAAAACTCAAGAATTCACAATAAAAAGTCTTCAAACTATAAATTAATTTTATTGACTATAAAAAATAAATAAATCATCATGAGTTTATGAATAAAATTCCTATGACTGCTGAGGGTTATACAAAATTACAAGATGAATTAAAAAAATTAACTTCTGAAGATAGACCAAAAATTATTGAAGCAATTGCCGAGGCTAGAAGCCACGGTGATTTATCTGAAAATGCAGAATATCAATATGCTAAAGAACAACAAAGTTTAATTGAAGGAAGAATTATAGATTTAGAGAGTGCTATTAGTAAAGCAGAGGTAATAGATGTTAAATCTGTTGAAGGTGACGATATTAAATTTGGTGCAACAGTTGAAATAGAAGATGATGAAAGTGGGGAAAAACAACAATATCAAATTGTTGGGGAGTATGAATCAGATATTGAAAATAAAAAGCTTTCAATTACAAGTCCTTTAGCAAGAGGCTTGATTGGTAAAACAGTAGAAGACAATGTTGAAATCAATAGTCCAAAAGGTTTAAAAAGTTATACAATATTATCAATAAAATACATTTGAATATAGACAATCCTAAAATTTGGTCATTAACTGATGGTTCACAAGGAATGATAAGTCAGACTAAAGGTCTGGCAAATGAATTGAGTGTGAATGTAAAGGAAATTAAAACTGAAATATTTTTTCCTTGGAATAAATTACAGCCTGGGATACTTCCTATCTTTAATTGGATATTTAAAAATAAGATACCAAATGATGAGATACCTGATTTGGTTATCAGTTGTGGAAGAAAAAGTGTTTACCTATCAATCTATCTTAAAAAAAAATATCCAAATATTATTAATATTCATATTCAAAACCCAAAAATTTCTTCAAAAAACTTTTCTTATGTTATAGCCCCAAATCATGATGGTTTATATGGTGACAATATAATTAATTCTACTGGTGCAATACATCATTTTAAACAATTTAATAATTTGAAAAATCATTATGAAATTAATACAAAAAATTTGATCACATGTATTATTGGAGGCGAAAATAATCACTATAATTTCTCAAAAGAAAATACTTTAGATCTTTGTAAAAAAATAAAAAAATTAAAGTCTAATAATAATGAAATTTTAGTTCTTACCTCGAGAAGAACTAATAAAGAAATTAAGCATATTTTGAGAAAAGAATTGAGCACTACCTCTACATTATGGCTTGGAGAAGGGAAGAATCCATACGAATTTGCTATTTATAATTCCAGTTATTTTATTATTACTTCTGACTCAACCTCTATGATTTCTGAAGCAAGTATATCTGGCAAGCCAATTTATGTTTATCAATTACCAATGAAGAGAAAAAGTAAAAGATTTATAAGATTCCATGAAGAATTTAAAAAAATGAATATAACAAGAAATTTTAATACTTTAGATAAATTAGAAAATTGGACATATACGAAACTAGAGGAAAGCAAAAGAATTGCTGGAATTATAAAAAAAAGAATTATAAAAAGGCAAAATGAATCTTGAGAACTTAACTCATGCAGATTTTCCCTTTAATCACTGGGTATTTAGTAATTGTTTAGAAGAAGGCGCATTAGATGAAATTTCCTATAGCAATATTCCTTCAGGAGACAGAATGTACGATGGGACAAGAGCTGCGGATCATACAGGACAGGGAGTTGATGGTAAATTAAGACTTTTTATAACAAAAAATAATTGTCAAAATTTTCCATATCTAACAAAATTAATTCAGTCTTTACAAAGCAAAGAAATCGTAAATAAAATATCGAAAATAATTGATAAAGATTTATCAAATTCATACGTCAGATTAGAAGTAATTGGAGATAAAAAAGGATTTTGGTTAAAACCACACAAAGATATTTCAGAAAAATTAATGACTATGATGGTTTGGGCGAACCCATATAATGAAGCGTCAAATTTGGGAACCGACCTATATGATAAAAATTTTAAATTAGTTAAAACAATTAAATATGTTCATAATAGTGGTTATTTTTTTTCTTCAGGAGATGATACTTGGCATGGTCTTGAATTAAAAGAAATTCAAAAAGAAAGAAGGTGTATTCAAATAAATTATGTTACTTTTAATACAGATTGGCCAGTTGAAAAAAATGCTTAAATTATTAATTTAATTATATGACTGAAAAAATAGAAAATGATGTATTAATTATTGGCTCTGGACCAGCAGGCTATACTGCTGCAATCTATGCAGCAAGAGCAAATTTAAAACCGCATTTAGTTTCAGGTTTAGAACCAGGGGGTCAGCTAACTATCACTACAGATGTAGAAAACTATCCAGGATTTGAAAATGTAATTCAGGGTCCTTGGCTTATGGAACAAATGAAAGAACAAGCAATAAAAGTAGGGACTATCTTTCACAATGATATTGTAACTTCAGTTGATTTTAAAAAAAATCCATTTACTTCCAAAACTGAGTCAGGAAAACAATTTGTCTCCAAATCGATAATTATTGCAACAGGTGCTCAGGCTAGATGGCTGAATTTGGAAAGTGAAAAAAAATTTAAAGGATTTGGTATTTCTGCTTGTGCAACTTGCGATGGATTTTTCTTCAAAGATCAGCAAGTAGCAGTGATTGGTGGAGGTAATAGTGCAGTAGAGGAAGCAATGTTTTTGACTAAATTTGCTTCAAAGGTTTTGTTAATCCATAGAAGAGATAGTTTACGAGCTGAAAAAATTTTACAAGAAAGACTATTTAACAATAAAAAAATTGAAGTAATTTGGAATAGTAAGGTTTCTGAGTTCGTTGGAGAAGAAAATCCAAATACATTAAAAAAAATTATTTTAGAGAACACATTAGACGGAATTAAATCAACTATAGATGTGAATGGTGCTTTTATAGCAATAGGGCATGATCCCGCTACTTCACTTTTTATAGATAAGTTAAAAATGGATGAGGAAAATTATATAATTACTAAACCTGATAGTACTGAAACAAGTATTAAGGGAGTCTTTGCAGCAGGTGATGTAAAAGATAAAATTTATAGGCAGGCTGTAACTGCTGCTGGTATGGGCTGTATGGCTGCTTTAGAGGCTGAAAAATATATAGCAGAAAATTAATTATCCCTGTCTTGCTTTCATTCTGGGATTTTTCTTATTGATTACATAAATCCTACCTTTTCTACGAACTATTTTACAATCCTTATCTCTAGTTTTGGCAGTTTTTAATGAACATTTAACTTTCATAAAAAGCGCTTTAAATTCTGGGATTTGTTTTGTCAAACATATATTGTCTGAATTAATATGAGAAAGTTATCTTACCCAGGAAGATCTAATGTTTTAGCTCAAAATGGTATGGTGGCAACATCAAATCCATTAAGTTCTATGGTGGCTATTAATGTACTTCAAAAAGGTGGAAATGCTGTTGATGCTGCTATTGCGGCTTCAGCTGTCCAAGCTGTAGTATGTCCAAGCGCAACAGGAATCGGAGGGGATTGTTTTGCAATTATTTCGATGAATGGGAAAAAACCAATTGCTGTAAATGGGTCTGGAATTGCTCCTAAAAGAGCAAATTTACAGTTTTTTAAAGATAATAAAATAAAAAATATTGGTTTAACAAGTCCGCATTCAGTCACTATTCCTGGAGCAGTTCATGCATGGTGCTCTATGCATGAAAAATTTGGAAGAATTGATTTTAATGAAGTTTTAAATGGTGCAGAAAATTTTGCTAGAAAAGGATTTCCTGTTCATGAAGTTGAAGCTATTTCATGGAAAGAGAATGAAAAAAAACTTAAAAAAAATTCTAATTCTAAAAGATTATTTTTAAATGAAAATCTAAGTTATAGTTATGGTGAAGTTTTTAAGAATATTCCTTTAGCTAATACTTTAAGAATCATCTCAAAAAATAAAATTAAAGGATTTTATCAAAGTGAAATAACTAAGGACATGGTGAAAACACTAAATAAACTTGGAGGACTGCATACAGAAGAAGATTTCTATAATCAAAAAACGTTATTTTCAAAAACAATAACAAATTCATATAGAAATTTAAAGATCCATCAATGCCCTCTAAATAGTCCTGGATTAGTTGTCTTGATGATGATGGCAATGACTGAGAAATTAAATATCAAAAAATACCATCCTTCAAGTTTTGAAAGATATCATCTTCAAGCTGAAATTTCAAAAATATGTTTTGAGGTTAAGGAAACAATATTTGGTGATCCTAATTTTAATAATATAAATATAAAAGATTATTTAAGTAATGAATATATAAGCTCTTTATGTTCTAGAATAAATAAAAATAAAATTTATTCTTCAAAAAAAGCTTATGTAACTTCTCATCCTGAAACAATATATTTAAGTGTTGTAGATAGAGATTTGAATTCAGTATCTTTTATTAATTCAATATGTCATGGTTTTGGAAGTGGAATTACAAGTAATAAAACAGGAATTCTTTTTCAAAATAGAGGTGTAAATTTCAGATTAGAAGATGATCACCCAAACTCAATTGATAGTCAAAAAAGACCACTTCATACAATAATCCCTGGTCTGATTACTAATAAGAATGATCAGACCTTGTATTCTTATGGGGTAATGGGAGGACAATATCAACCAATTGGTCAATCTCATTTGATTCAAAATATAATCGACTACAATATGTCAGTACAAGAAGGCTTAGATTTACCTCGAGCATTTGCTCTTAATGGTATCTTAAATGTTGAAAATTCATTAGATAATAAAATTGTAAAGAAATTACGAAATATTGGTCATAAAATTAAAATAAATAAAAATGCTATTGGTGGTGGTCAATGTATAAAAATAGATAGAAAAAATGGAATACTTATCGGGGGTTCAGATCCACGAAAGGATGGTATGGCGATAGGTTACTAATCTATACTTTCCCAAAAGTGTCATTATACTGATTATTAACTCTTACAAATGTAGTACACTTACTAAGCTGCTTTAAGGATGAAGCGCCTACGTATGTACAACTACTTCGCACACCTCCTAATATATCTCTAATTGTACTATCTAGCGAATTCTTCATTTGTATTTTAACTTTTTTACCTTCAGATGATCTATAATTTGCAAGACCACCATAATGTTTTTCATTTGCCTCTTCAGAACTTGATCCATAAAACTCAATGTACTTACTTCCGTTTTCTTCAATTATATCACCTCCGCCTTCCTTATGACCTGCTAGCATTCCCCCAAGCATAACAAAGTCTGCACCTGCACCAAAGCCCTTTGCAACATCACCAGGACAGGTACAGCCTCCATCAGCAATAATATGTGCTCCTAATCCATGTGCTGCATCAGCGCATTCCATTACAGCACTTAGTTGTGGATACCCTACTCCTGTTTGTATTCTAGTGGTACATACACTTCCAGGACCAATACCAACTTTAACTATATCTGCCCCACTTAAAACTAATTCCTGAGTCATATCTGCAGTAACAACATTACCTGCAATAATAGTTTTTTTTGGATATTTTTTTCTTACTTCTGAAACAAAATTACTAAAATTTTCTGAATAACCATTTGCAACATCGATACAGATAAATTTAAATTTTGGATATTTTTTTAAAATTAAATTTAACCTATTGTAACTTTCTTTACTTGTACCGCAACTAAGAGCAATTGAATCAAAGTAAATATTTTTTTTATAAATAGTTCCTATTTGATTGATATCATGCTGTTTTGTTAAAGCAGTCATTAGTTTGTGAGAGCTTAGTTTTTTTGCAACATCTATTTCGCCAACACCATCCATATTAGAAGCTATTATTGGAATTCCTTTCCATGATGATCTTGAGTGTTTAAAAGTATATTTTCTATTCAAATCAACATCTTTCCTACTTTTTAAAGTACTTCTCTTTGGTCTAAAAAGGACATCTGAGTAGTCAAGTTTAATTTCTTCTTCGATTCTCATAAATACATTCGCATATTTGTATTAAATAATTTAGAAATTAAAACAAATATAAATTTATATCTATGAACTTAAATACGTTAATAAATGCAAATAAAAGAAAGTTTGATATTGAATTTAAAAAACTTCTAAAAAATAAGCTAGACAAATCAAGTTTATCAAATGCAATCTTTTATGGCTCCATGAATGGAGGAAAAAGAATAAGGCCATTTTTAGTAATGGAGTCTGCAAAAATAGCAAAAATTGCATCAAATGATGCTTTTATTATAGCCTCATGTATTGAATGTATACATTCGTACTCCTTAATTCACGATGATTTACCATCAATGGATAATGATGATTACAGAAGAGGTAAATTAAGTACTCATAAAAAATTTAATGAAGCTACTGCAATTTTGGCAGGAGATGCTTTACATGATTTAGCATTTGAATTGATCTCAGGAAATTTTAAAAATAAAAATGTTATTTCTAGATTAAATTTAATAAATTATCTTTCTTTGTGTATTGGACATAAAGGATTAGCTCTTGGTCAAGCTTTAGATTTAGAATATGAAAATAAAAAGTTATCTAAAAATAAAATTTTAGATATGTATTCTAGAAAAACTGGCAAGTTATTTGAATTCTCTTTTTCTGCACCTTTTATATTAAAAGATAAAAGTAAAATAGATATTCAATTTGCAAAAGATTATGGAATGTTATTTGGTTTGATATTTCAAATTATAGATGACTTAATAGATGAAATTGGAACTTTTAAGAAAATTGGGAAAACACCAGGTAAAGATGTTGAGCAAGGCAAAAGTACCTTACTAAAATTAATTGGTGAAAAACAAGTTACTGATTTATGTAATAACAAAATTAATACTTTTGTAAAAAAATATAAAAATAAAATAAGACAATACCCTATACTAATAAAAATGCTAAAATTTGGAATGGATAGACTAAATTAAAAATGTACTATTTTTTTTGCTAAATATAATCCAGATGTAGCTGATACAGCTGTCAATGATCCACCCCAGAACATATCTACAAAAGTAACGGTTGGTGACCATCCTTTAAGCACTGCCATATTTGTTAAGTTATATGTGCCATATGCAACCAAACCAAATATGAAGCCGGTGTACAATGTTTTCATTAAGTTACCAGATTCAACACAAGGTTGAATTACAACCAGGGACATACCAAAAACATATAATATATAAAAAAGAGCAGCAGCCCAAATTACAGGCTTATCAGCTAGTAAATTACCTATAAGAGGTCTATAAAAAGACTTTGTAGCAAAGCTTAGCCAAATTACGTCTATAATTAAGAAAATTAATGAGGCAATTAGAGTGGCTACTATTAAACATTTAAACATATTATATAAATATATCATATTATTAAATTTCAAGAATAGTTATTTAAATTTCTATGGTGGGTGTGACAGGGATTGAACCTGTGACCCCTGCCGTGTCGAGGCAGTGCTCTACCGCTGAGCTACACACCCAAGAATTTTATTTTATAAAAATATAATATTTGAAATATAATGACTTTTAAAGGTAAAGCAATAATTGAAAGATTGTATGATATTTTTAAATTATACTTAATTTAACCCTTTTTAATCATTAATTAAGTAAATAAATTATAAACATATTGATCAATTTTTTATTAAATAATATTCAGAGTTTAGAATTATTCTTAGAATTGAATATTAATATTAGGAGATAAATGAAGGTAAAAAAAAACAATTTTACAGAAAATGAAATCTCTAAAGCTCTAAAAATTTATAATTATTTTATTGAAAATTCGTTCTCTAATTTTGAAGAAAAAAAATTATCTAAATTAAAATTTAATTTATTATTAAAAAAAATTAAAAAAAATAAATTACCATTTATTTTAGCAATTGAAGAAAATGAAGTTATTGGATTAGCTTTTGTAAATAAATTTAGAGAAAAAAGTGGATATAGATTTTCATATGAACATTCAATCTATGTTGATCCAGATTTCATTAATAATGGTTATGGTAATAAAATACTAAAAGAACTTGTTAAAATATGTAAAAAAATTTCAAAGATTAAAAATTTGATAGCAGTGATTGGTGGAAAAAATAATTTTGCTTCTATAAAAATACATAAAAATAATGGATTTCAGTATATTGGAACTATAAAGAAAGCTGGTTTTAAAAAAAATAAGTGGGTTGATTCAATTTATATGCAAAAAAGGTTATGAAAAAAGTAAACACTGACAATTTTAAAAAAACACTTAGTAAATTTTCAACAGGAATTACAGTTGTATGTGTTAAAAATAATAATTCAATATATGGGAAAACCGTTAACTCATTTAACTCTTTATCTCTTAATCCCCCTATGGTTCTATTTTCTTTAGGTAATTACTCGTCCTCAATAAAACAGTTTTCAAAAACTAAATTTTTATCAATAAATATTTTATCTAGTAAACAAAAAAAATTATCTGACAATTTTGCTTTAACTACACCTAATTTAGAAAATATTAAATTTATTGAAGGGAAAAATAAAACAGTAATTATACCAAATTGTATAGCAAATCTTGAATGTGAGCTAATGGATAAAATAAAAAAAGGTGACCACATAATTTTTATATGTAAGATATTAGAATTACAATCTAACGATAAATTGAAACCACTTTTATATTTTAATTCAAAATATTTCTAGGTGTTTAGAGTTTTAAGATATCTAATTTTAATTTCTTTAATATCATCAGGATATTATTTATTTATTTCTGAATACTTAAATATATCAGAGAAATATATTTTTGAGGAAAAAATTATAAAAAAAGAAATAGTAGAAGATAAAAAAGAAATTATTCAAGAAAAAAAAGAAGAAGAAGTAGCAACACCAAATATAAAAAAAAATATTGATAAAGAACAATTAGTTAAGAAAAAAATTGAAATTTTACAAGGTGATACTTTTGTCTCTATTTTGGAAAATCTAAACTTTAAGCAGAAAAAAATTTATGAAATCATTAGTAAGATCGAAGAAACTTATGATTTAAAGAAAATTAAAACTGGAGAAATTATAAGTGTATTTGAAAATAATTTTGCTGAAATAAAAAAAATTGAATTTTTTAAAAACAATGAGACTATTATCTCTGTTAATTTAGATAAAGAAATAAATCTAAATATAATAGAGTTAACGAAGAATTCATTTATTGAATCGAAAGAGTATACAATTTCAGAATCATTATTTTCAGACGGTATTAAAAATGATGTATCATCAGATATTTTAGTTAAAATTATACGCCTTTTTAGTTTTGATCTTGATTTTCAAAGAGATATTAGAGTCGATACAGTTGTTTCAATATCCTATGAATTTGATGAAATAGTTGAAACAGGAAAACTAGAATATAACGATATTAAATATGCTTCGATAATAATTGATGGAAAACAGTTAGAATATTTTAAGTTTATTACTGATGATGGTTATGTTGATTATTTTAACAGAGAGGGAAAAAATGTTAAAAAATCAATTTTAAAGACACCATTAGATGGTGCAAGAATTTCATCAAATTTTGGTATGCGAAAACATCCTATTTCAGGTTTTAATAAAATGCATAAAGGTGTTGATTTTGCTGCACCCACAGGAACACCAATTTATGCTGGAGGGAATGGAATTGTTGAATATGTTGGAAGGAATGGAGGATATGGAAAATATATTCGTATAAGGCATAATAATGGGTATAAAACGGCGTATGCACATTTGTCAAATTATAAGAAAGGTATTTCTAAAGGGGTAAGAGTTAACCAAGGTGAAATTATAGGTTATGTGGGTAGTACAGGAAATTCTACAGGACCTCATCTCCATTATGAAATTATTTATCAAAATAAACATATAAATCCGTTAAAACTAAAACTTCCTTCTGGAAAAATTCTTAAGGGTAAAGAATTAGAAAAATTTAAAGAAGAATATAAAATAATATATGCTGATCATTTGAGCATGTTATACGAATAACTACTTTGTTGATCTTGTTCTTTTTTCTTTAGATGGTTCAGCTATAAATGGAATAGATTCGATGGAATCATCTTCTACTTTATCATTATCATTTACTTCAATAGTTTCATTATCAGTATCTAAAGTTTTTTCATTTGAAGTGCTTTGTTTTTGGTCATCAAAATTAGAGTTTTCTTCAATATTAATGCCTAGCTCAACCATTATTCTGTAGTAGTGATCAGTAAATTGATAATAGTATTCAGATTGAATTCTATCACCTGATCTTGATGCTTCTTTAGCTAGTTTTAAGTACTTGTTATATTGTTGGGATACATTTCCTCTATTTCTATTATTGAAATTTTTATATCCACCAGGTTTCTTAAAACTGGTTCTTCTATTACTCTTATAAGCGGTTCTACCGTTTTTTTTATACATTTTGTTTGGAAATTAAAAATTTTTAATAAATTATTAATATTTAACTAATCTATACATTTCATTTTATTTATTTCAACTTATATCTTGGAAAAACTTAGAATTCTCTCGATTCCTTGAAGATCATTAACTATTTTATTCAAATTTAATCCAGAATTTTCGAAAATTTCTTCACAATCTTGTCTCTGATTAATGCCAATTTCACATATAAAATAAGCACTTTTATTCATTAGATTTTTAATATTTTTTGAATATTCTCTGTAAAATTTCAAACCATCATCTCCTCCAACTAAGGCTAATTTAGGCTCAAAATTTTTAACTTCTGGATCAGCATTATTAAACTGTTTGTTTGTAAGGTATGGTGGATTAGATACAATTAAATCAAACTTGGAATTTATATTTTCATAATCTATCATCTTAAGTTGAATTTGATTATAACAACTATGTATTTTTAAGTTTTTTTCAGCAACTTCTAATGCTTCTTTAGATATATCTATAGCTGTAATAGATGCATTTTTAAATTCCTTTGCTAGTGATACTGCGAGGCATCCTGATCCAGTACCAATATCTAATATTTTTAATTTAAGGTTTTTATTTCTATAAATATTTAATGCTTCCTCAATTATTAATTCTGTTTCAGGACGTGGATCTAAAACAAAATTATTTACATAAAAATCATTTTTCCAAAAAGGCTTACTTTTAATAATTTTAGCTATTGGTTGTCTATTAATTCTTTTTTGTAGATAAGATTTAAATTTAACAATATCAATATTGTCTACATTAAGATTACTTAAAATAATTTCATCATTTTTTTTTGAAGCATGTTTAAGTAAAATTCTTAGATCTAGTTCCGGACTAGTTATATTTTTTTGTTTTAATTTAATTAAACTCTCTTTAATTAAATTATTCATTTTTCATGTTTGCTAGCTTTGTACTCTCTTCTTCAGCAATTAAAGGATTTATTAACTCATCTATTTTACCCTCAAGTATTTCTGAAAGATTATATAATGTAAGATTTATTCTATGATCAGAAACTCTTCCTTGAGGAAAATTATAGGTTCTTATTCTTTCAGATCTATCTCCAGAACCTACTTGATTTTTTCTTTGCTCAGATCTTTCTTTATTTTTTTCTTGTATTTGATTGTCTAGTAATCTTGATCTTAAAATCTTTAAAGCTTTTGCTTTATTTTTATGTTGAGATTTTTCATCTTGTTGAGAAACTACTATACCAGTTGGAATGTGTGTTATTCTTACGGCACTATCAGTAGTGTTGACGGATTGTCCTCCTGGTCCACTTGATCTAAAAACATCAATTCTTAGATCTTTATCAAGAACTTCAATATCAACCTCTTCAGCTTCAGGTAGAACTGCTACAGTAGCTGCTGATGTATGGACTCTTCCACTACTTTCAGTCGTAGGAACCCTTTGCACTCTATGAACACCAGACTCAAATTTAAGTTTTGAAAATACATTTAATCCTGAAATATTACAAATAGCCTCCTTTACTCCTTTTAAACCTGTTTCTGATATTGATAGAATATCAAATTTCCATGAATTTAAATCGGCATATCTCTGATACATATTTAATAAATCAGAAGCAAAAAGTGATGCTTCATCGCCTCCAGTACCGGCTCTGATTTCTAAAATTGAATTTTTAGAGTCATTTTCATCTTTTGGAATTAGTAACTTTAATAATTCCTGTTCAAGATCTTTAATTTGAATTTTTTTTTCAATGAGTTCCGTTTCCGCTATTTTACTTATCTCTAAATCATTATCTTTTGCTAACTCATCAAGATTTAATATATCTTTTTGTAAATTGTTGTATTCTTGGATTTTTTCTACAATTGGGCGGAGCTCTGAATAATCTCTGTTTAATTTAATTAATTCATTTGAGTCAATATCATTCATATTATTTAATGAATTTTCTATTAATTTAAATTTTTCTAAAATTATTGAAAATTGTTTATCTAGATTTATCATTCAAATGATTTAATATTTGATTAAGCTTTAATTCTTTTTGTTCACCAGTCGTTAAATTTTTAATAGTAAAAAAATCCCCATTAAACTCATTTTCTCCAATAATAATTATATATGATGCTGAAGATGTATTTGCTTTTGTAAATGATTTTTTTAAATTGTATTTATAATTCCAGTAATATGAAATTCTATTTTCAGATAAATATTTTTGTAGATAAAGAAAATAATCAGTAAATTTTTCATTTGTTACTGCAATATGAATAGTTGAGTTTATTTTTTTTTCGTACTCCATTAATAATGCAATTCTTTCAATACCTGCAGCCCATCCAATACCTGGTATATCAGGCCCACCTAATACTTTTATTAAACCATCATATCTTCCACCGCCTAGTAATGTATCTTGACTTCCTAAATTATCTGATTTGTATTCGAATACTGTATTACAATAATAATCAAGACCTCTAACGAGATTGGTGTTTTCTTCAAAATCAATTTCTAGTATTTTTAATGATCTTTTAATATCTTCGTAGTGCTTTTTGGCCTCATCGGTTAAGTATTCATTTATTTTAGGTGAAGATATTGAAATTTCAATATCTTCCTCGTTTTTTGAATCTAATATTCTTAATGGGTTAGTTTCAATTTTTTTAATGCTTTCTTCTGATAGTTTTTTTTTATGGGTATTAAAGTATTTTGTAAGACTTTTTTTAAAATCAATTAAGGTTTTTTTATCTCCTAAAGAATTAATATGAAGTTTTATTTTAGATTTAGGTAGCAGTTCGTTTAAAATATTATTTGACAGAGAAATTAACTCAACATCTGCAAGAAAATCTCTAGTTCCAAGTATTTCAAAATTAATTTGATTAAATTGTCTATATCTACCCTTTTGTGGCCTTTCTCTTCTAAACATTGGCCCAATTCCAAAAATTTTTAATGGAAGATCGTTTAAGAGATTATTAGTAATAGCCGCTCTAATCATGGGCGTTGTGTACTCAGGGCGAAGTGTTAAAAATTCATTATTTCGGTCTTCAAATGAATACATTTCTTTCAAAACAACATCTGAATGTTCGCCAAGAGGTTTTGCAAATAAATCACTAAATTCAAAAATTGGTGTTTGGATTTCTTTATATTCTTTTAAATTAGCGTTTTTAGAAACAATATTAGAAATAAAGTTAAATTTATCTATTTCTTCTCCAAATATATCATGTGTGCCTCTTACTGATCTTAATTTCATATTAATTACTAAGTTCTATTTCTTTAGTTTTTTTTCTAATTAGATCTTCAAGATAATTTTCTAAATCAACATTTTTTACAACATTATTTTTTTTACCATCAAGATAAATCATATGTGTATCATTTCCACCGCCAGTTATTCCAATATTTGTCATAGTTGCTTCACCTGGACCATTAACAACACATCCAATTATTGACACTGTTATAGGTGTGGAAATATCATCTAATTTTTTTTCTAAATTTTTTACAGTTTTTATTACTTCAAATTGTTGTCTAGCACATGAAGGGCATGATATAATTTTAACACCTCTATTCCTTAATCCTAAGCTTTTTAAGATTTCAAAACCAACTCTTACCTCTTCCTCAGGCTCATCTGATAATGATATTCTAATTGTATCTCCTATTCCTCTCAAAAGTAAATTTCCAACTCCAATTGAAGATTTAATTGAACCTGTTCTTTTTCCTCCTGCCTCTGTAATACCTAAATGCAATGGATAATCACACAATTCAGCTAATTGTTCATATGCCTTTATTGACATAAATATATCTGAAGATTTCACACTGATTTTGAAGTTGGTAAAATCATTGTCTTCAAGTATCTTTATATTTAATTTAGCACTTTCAACTAAAGCTTCTGGATTAGGTTCAGAAAATTTTTCTAAAATTTGTTTTTCTAAACTTCCTGCATTAACACCTACTCTAATTGAGCAATTATTATCTTTTGCAGCTTTGATAACTTCTTTTATTCTTTCAATACTCCCAATATTACCAGGATTAATTCTAATACAAGAAGCACCATTGTTTGCTGCTTCAATACCTCTTTTGTAATGAAAATGTATATCAGCAATTATAGGTACAGGACTATGTTTCACAATTTCTTTTAAAGAATGTGAAGATTCTTTATCTGGAACAGAAACGCGAACTAAATCAACTCCAAGATTTGCAGATCTTTCTATTTGAGCGATAGTATCTTTAGCATTAGAAGTCAGAGTATTTGTCATTGTTTGAACTGCAATTTGATTATTGCCTCCAATACTAACATTTCCAACTTTGATAACGCGCGATTTTCTTCTATTAATTTGTTGATACGGTCTGAGCATCTATTTAATTTGTAAAATCTTTATATAGAACAAAGGAGTCTAAAATATCACCGTATTTACCTATCTTTCCTCTTACTTCATCATCTATAAGAACTAAAATGTTCCCTGCATTTCCTGCAGTAATATTATAATTTAATTTTAATTCATATGAAAATTCTTCATCTTTATCCATTAACTTGCTTAAAACAATATTATTCTCTTCATCTCTTAATTGAAGCCAAGTTGGATTTAACATTTTTAATGTAGCAACTGTAGTAACATTTTCATCAAATTCTATTGATGCTATAGCACTGGAATTATTTATCAAATCACTTTTGTTAATATCACTACTTTGAGATAAATTATCAAAAGTATTTGCTTTTTCGACTATAGGCTCCAAACTTTCAGGTATATCTGGAATTAAAGCAAACTTAATTTCATTATCATTTTGATCGACGAATAAGAAGTAAAATGAAGTAAATATAATTAAGATTAGAGAAGCAGCAAAGAATTTTTCTATTTTGAAAAAATTATTTTCTACTATTGGAGTAATATTCTTTTTCTCTTCTTTACTATTAAATGATACTTGATCTTTAAATTTTTGGACAATTGTGTCAGTATCTAACTCAAGAAAGTTTGAGTAAGATCTTAGATGTCCAATGTTAAAAATAATATCTGGGTTGTTTTTTATATTATCATTTTCAAGATCAAAAATGATACTTTTGGAAATTTTTAACTCGATTGATATATCGATGATAGACAGATTTTTCGAGTTTCTTGCAATTAATAAAATTTGACCGACTGTTTTCATTTAACTTCCTAGATTATATGCCTCATGTAGAGATTTTACAGCAATTTTTGTAAATTTTTTATTAATTAAGACACTTATCTTTATTTCTGATGTCGAGATGGCTAATATATTAATTGAATTATCAGCTAAAGTTGTGAACATTTTCTTTGCTACTCCAGATTGGGACATCATCCCCATTCCAATTACTGATATTTTAGAAATATTACTATCGGATTCAATAGATTTAAAATTAATTAAATTTTGATTTTCTTCTAATATTTTTTTAGCATTATGAATTTCACTATTTGGGACAGTAAAAGTGATATTTGCAGTTACACCATCTTGTGATGTATTTTGAACAATCATATCTACGTTAATATTATTATTAGCTAACAATCCAAAAATTGTTGCAGATATACCAGGTTTATCAGCAATACCAGATAAAGTTAGTTTTGATTCATTATTACTATAACTCACACCACTTACAATTTCTTTTTCAATTAATTTATTTTCATCTACAACAAGAGTACCACTTTGTTTTGTGATTGAAGAAAGCACTTGCAATGTAAGATTATTTTTCATCGCTAATTCAACGGAGCGAGTATGAAGTACTTTTGCTCCAGTGGACGACATTTCTAACATTTCTTCGAATGCTAATTTATTAATTTTTTTAGCTTTAGGCTCCAGATTTGGATCAGTTGAATAAACACCATCAACATCTGTATAAATATCACATCTATCAGCATCAACAGCAGCGGCAACAGCAACTGCAGTTGTATCAGAACCACCCCTTCCTAATGATGTAATCTTTCCATCTATATCGATACCTTGGAAGCCAGCAACTACTAAAACATCAAAATCATTTAGATATTTATAAATTCTATCTTTATCTATGTTTAAGATTTTAGCTTTTTGATGGTTACTGTCTGTTATAATTGGGATTTGCCATCCAAGTAATGGAATAGATTTAATATTTCTTTTTTTTAAAATAGCCGAAAGAAGTCCAACTGAAACCGCTTCACCAGATGTTAAAATTAAATCATTTTCAATAATCTCATTTGATTCAATTTCATCTATATATTCTTGCATTTTATTTGTAACGCCTGACATTGCGGATAAAACAACAATTAGTTTTTTGTCATTTACTTGCTTTTCAACAATGTTTGCAACATTATTGATTTTATCGATACTGCCAACTGAAGTACCACCAAATTTCATTACTATAAGTTTCATTGACTTAAATATTTTTTAAATTATTCCAGCTATTATAATTATTGTTTCTAACAAACAAGTTTTATGATGAATATAAAATCAAAAAATGAAGAATTTACCTTGTTTAATCAACTTTCAGATGAATGGTGGAATGAAAACGGAAAATTTAAGATTCTTCATCAAATCAAAAGTCATAGAATGACCTATATACTAGATCAAATTGAAAATAGGGATATTAAAAATTTAAAAATACTGGATGTAGGTTGTGGTGGAGGAATAATTTGTGAGCCACTAGCGAGATTAGGTGCAAAAGTTACGGGAATAGATTTTGCTCCAAATAATATCAATGCTGCTAAAATACATTCCAAAAAAAATAAACTTAAAATCAATTATATTCATAAAGATGTTGAAAAATCAAAATTAGATGGAAAATTTGATTTAATACTAATGTTTGAAGTTTTAGAACATTTAGATGATTGGAAAAAAACAATTAAAAAGATAAAAAAAAATTTAAATAAAAATGGTGTAGTTATAATTTCCACAATCAACAGAAACTCACTTTCTAAGTTATTTGCAATTAGTATTGCTGAAAATATTCTAAAATGGATACCTAAAGGAACTCATGATTATTATAAATTAATTAAACCTGAAGAATTAAAAAAAACTTTAACACAAGAAAATTTTCATTTTAAAAGTATTAAAGGTCTTGTTTTTGATCCATTAAGTGGGGAATGGAAATTGTCAAATAATTATATGATCAATTATTTTTGTACTGCAAATTTAATTAATTAGTTTTTTTTGTTGAAAAAGGTAATGGTAATACATCAATATCTTCATTCATTAGTTCTTTAGTTTGTTCAATTGAAGCTTCGCCATAAATAGCACGTTCCTTAGCTTCACCATATTTAATTTTTTTAGCTTCCTCTGTAAATTTATCACCAACATAATCAAATTCTTTTTCAATAATTTTTTTTAGTTTTTTAACATTAGAAGCAATTGATTTATTTCTTTTAGAATCTTTTGAATTTGATTTTTTGGCCACATTTGGTGCCATTAAACCTTTTCTAATTTGAATACTATTACAGGAAGGACAAGACACCAACCCCTGTTTTATTTGCTTGTTGTAGTCATTCGAATTTTCGAACCATCCTTCGAAAGAAAAATCACAATCTGAGCAAGAAAGATTAAATACAATCATATATCTTATATTGTTTCATCTGTTTTTTTTTCAATATCCAAATCAACATCTTCAGATTCTAATTGCATAATTAATGAATTTTTTGGAAAATTTAAATTACATACTGTTCCTTTTGACAAGGTTAGACCCATAAAAGGTTTTAAGCTAATATTGACATATTTTTGAGTATTTTGATTTAAAATATCAATTTTTATAAGCTCTTTAAAATTAATAAGTAGAAAATTTTTTTTAAGTTCAAATTTCAATAATGATTTGGGAGTTTGGTAAAAGGATAATTTAAAAAAAAGATTTTTATTAAGAACATTTATATTTTCTTCTGATTCAATATTAGAATTTTGCATTACTAGATTTTTTAAAGAAATTTGATCTTGTCTGTTTAAGATTTTTTCTTTCAATATTTCTAAAAAAGTAGTTCCATAAATTTTTTTATTAATATTTTCAGTTTCTTCTTTAATAATTGCAACAATCTCTTTAAGAATAATATCCATAATTACTTTTTATACTTAATAAAAAAAATGATAAACAAAAAATATCTTAAACTATTAAGATCTAAAGATAGAAGATATGGAGAAAACTTTATTTATAATGAAATAAGTAAAAATATAATTGATTCCCTAGATATTTTGAAAGTTCCTTTTAATAATATTTTAGAACTTGGGATTAATGATAAATTAATTATTAATTATCTGAAAGAAAGATTTCCTACTTGTTCAATAACAAGTGCTGATATTGATTTATCATTTTTTATTAAAAAGACAGATCGACAATTAATAGAAATTGATTTGGACGATATACAAATTAAAGATAAAAAATTTGATTTAATTTATAGTAATTTTTTTTGTCAACTAACATCCAATTTTGAGAAATTGATAAAAAATATTTTTCAAAGTTTAAATTCCAATGGGCTTTTTATAGCAACGATTCCAAGTGCTGTAAATGTATACCAGCTTATAAATTCAATGTATGAAACTGACAATATTTTATACGGAGGTATGTATCAAAGAGTTAATCCAATTTTAGATACAAATGATATTTTTAAACTGCTTAAAATGTATAACTTTGATGCACCTTTAATAAATAATAATAATTTTACTATTGAATATTCAGTTTTTAAAAAACTACTTGATGATGTAAGATTTTTGAACTTGACCTATGCAGGTAAGGATAAAAAAACTAATTTTGAAAATAAGAAATACTTTATTATTTTAGAGAAACAATTCAAAAAAAAATATTATAAAGATAATTTTAGTCTTGATATAAATTTTAATACAATTTGTGCTTGGAAAAAATAAAATTACGATCTGTAATCAGCATTAATTTTTAAATATTCAAAGGTAAGATCATTTCCATGAACCGTGTGAAAATACTTACCCAAGTTTAATATTACGTTGATTTCTATAATTTTATTTTTCATATAATTATTAAGTTTTCTAATATTTATTTTTTTACTAATAGAACCATTTTGGCATACAACGTTGTTTCCAAACAAAACTTTAATTTTATTTTGATTGATTTTTTCTCCAGTTTTACCAATTGCCATTATTACTCTACCCCAATTTGCATCTTCACCGGCTACAGCTGTTTTAACCAAAGGAGAATTAGCAATACTAAATGCAATTTTTTTTGCTTGATTTTTTGATCTTGCATTCAAAACATTAACTTTTATTAACTTAGAAACACCCTCACCATCTTTAATTACTTGAAGAGATAGATCATGCATTAATTCATATATTTTATGATTTAATATTTTAAAATTTTTTTTATTTAAATTTATATTTTTATTAGCAACAGAGAACATCATTAAAGTATCACTTGTTGATGTATCACTATCAACAGTTATTGAATTAAATGTATTGTCTAAGTTATTTTTAAGTAGTCTGAACATTAATTGTTTTGAAACTTCACATTCTATAAAAATATAAACTAACATTGTCCCCATATTTGGTTGTATCATTCCTGATCCTTTTGCTATTCCATAAATTTTGAATGATTTATTGTCTAAGATAATATTTTTAATTGATACCTTTGGAAAAGTATCTGTTGTCATAATTGCTTTAGCACTTTCAAGTAAACTATTTTTATTTTTGGAGTTTATTTTTTCAAATTTATTTATTATTAAATTAGGATTAAATTTTTCACCAATTACACCAGTAGATGATACTAATACTTCACTAGATTTACATTTAATTTTTTTTGTTAATGCTTTCACATACTTATCAATAATTTTAAGTCCATCTTTACCAGTATGCGCATTTGCGTTACCAGCATTCACAACTAATGCTTTGGCCTTACCTTTGTTATATTTTTTATCCCATATTATAGGGGCTGAAGGTGTCGATGTTTTAGAATAAACGCAACAAACATTTATAATTTTATTAAAAATTATTAATAAAAGATCTTTATCTTTTTTTTTAAATCCAGCATTAAAAGTATAGATATCGAGGCCGCTAGGATTAAAATCTTTGATTTTTTTTGGCTTAAATATTGAAATCATTTTATTGACCATATTTTAGGTTAAATTCCTTTGTAGAAGAAATATTTTTCATATATTAACTGCCATCTATCATATCATGATTAATATCGTTAATAAATTATTTGGTTCTATAAAATCTAATTCACTTAAAAAATATGCTAGTTTTGTAGAGAAAGTAAATAAACTAGAAGAAGAAATTTCTAAACTTTCAGATCAAGAATTAAAAGATAAAACAAATTACTTTAAAAATAAATTTAATGAAACTCGATCAATATCCAAATCATTACCAGAAATATTTGCAGTAGTTAGAGAGACATCAAAAAGAACATTAAATATGAGGCACTATGATGTTCAAATAATAGGTGGAATGGTCTTATACGAAAACAAGATAACTGAAATGAAAACAGGAGAAGGAAAGACATTAGTCGCTACTCTAGCTGCTTATGCAAATGCTATAGAAAATTTATCGGTACATATTATTACAGTTAATGATTATCTAGCAAAAAGAGATGCAGAATGGATGGGTCAAATATTTAATTTTCTTGGTCTTAGTGTTGGCTGTGTTACTTCAGAAACAGCGCATGAAGAAAGATCAAATCAATATGATGCAGATGTTGTGTATGCAACTAATAATGAGATAGGGTTTGATTACTTAAGAGATAATTTGAAGAATGATTACAATAACTTATGTTTTAAAAAGAATGCATTTGCCATAGTTGATGAAGTCGATAGTATTTTAATTGATGAAGCTAGAACACCTCTTGTAATATCTGCTGAATCAAATTCTGATACAGATTTGTTTCCAAAAATAGATAAAATTATAAAAATTCTTAGACAAAATGATTTTGAAATTAATGAAGAAAATAAAAGTATTTTACTTACTACAGAGGGAATGGAATTTTGTGAAAAATTACTGAAAGAAAATGGAATTATTACAGAAGGTACACTTCAGGATTTAGGAAATATGGTTTTGAACCATAATATTATCCAAGCACTTAGAGCACATCATTTATTTATAAAAGATAAAGATTACATAATAAAAGATAGAAATGTAGTCATCATTGATGAATTAACTGGTAGAGCCATGGAAGGTAGAAGATATGGTGATGGATTGCATCAAGCTATAGAAGCGAAAGAAAATTTAGTAATCCAAAAAGAAAATCAAACTATTGCTTCTGTTACATATCAAAATTTTTTTAGAACATATCATCGTTTAAGTGGGATGACAGGAACTGCCACCACAGAGGCGAAAGAATTTGAAAGTATATATGATTTGGAAGTTGTTGAAATTCCTCCTAATATAAAAGTAAATCGTATTGATAAAAATGATCAAATTTATATGACAAAAAGAGAGAAATATAATGCTGTATTAGATCTTGTTAAATCAAGAAATAAAATTAATCAACCAATCCTTATAGGAACTACATCAGTAGAAAATTCTATAAAGATTTCTGATTTATTAAAAAGAGAAAATCTAAAACATAATATTCTAAATGCTAAAAATCATATGAGTGAGGCAAAAATTATTGAAGAAGCTGGAATGCCCGGCAATATAACTATTTCAACTAATATGGCGGGAAGAGGTACTGATATTAAGTTAGGAAATGGTGATGCTAATTTAAAAAAACAAGCAATTAAAGCAGGTGGTTTGCTCATAATTGGCACAGAAAGACACGAAAGTAGAAGAATAGATAATCAATTGAGAGGTAGGTCAGGCAGACAGGGCGATATAGGAGAAAGTATTTTTTTCTTATCATTAGAAGATGACCTAATGAGAATATTTGGATCGAAAACTCTTGAAAATGTATTGTCAAAATTAGGTCTCAAAGATGGTGAAGTTATAACTCACTCAATGATTACTAAATCTTTGGAAAGAGCTCAGCAAAAAGTAGAAAGTCATAATTTTGATATGCGAAAACAAATATTAAAATTTGACGATATATTAAATGATCAAAGAAAAATTATTTACCAAAATAGAAGGGAAATCCTCAATACTAATGATCAATCAAAAATTATTGAAGATATGATTGATGATTATGTTGAATATTTAATTCAAGAGGCAATTCCTCCAAAGAAGTACTCGCATGAATGGGATGCAAATTTATTGAAAGAAAAAAGTAAAGAAATATTTAATTTAGATATTCCAGTTTCAAAATGGTTTGAAGAAGAAGGTGTTGATGATGAAGAGATAAAAAAGAGATTTTTAGATGAAATAAATCAGAAATACAAAGAAAAACAACATCAATATTCATCTGAATTACTTAAATTTGCAGAAAAGAGAATAATGTTATTTCAAATAGATAAAGATTGGAGAGATCATTTAGCAGCAATGGACTCCTTACGAGGAAGTGTAAATCTGAGAGCTTTGGGAGGTAAAGATCCATTTTATGAATATAAAAAAGAATCTTTTGATTATTTTGATGAAATGCTCTCAAATCAGAATGAAAGGGTATTAAAAACTTTATTTAATATAAAGTTAGTAAATGAAAATAATAATGATAAAAATAAAATAGAAAAGAATGAGCCAAGAAGAATTATTACAAAAAAAATAGGAAGGAATGAACCTTGTCCATGTGGTTCTGGCAAAAAATATAAACAATGCCACGGTAGTTAAATATCAGAAGTAATATTTAAGTATTTTTTTTTTCTAGTTTGAACTAATTCATCTATTGAAAATTGTTTAAGTTCATTAATAAAGTTAATAATCTTATCTTTTAAAATTTGTGCTTGTTTTTCTGGATGTCTATGTGCACCTCCATATGGTTCAGGAATAATTTCATCAATAATATTAAATTTTTTGCAATCAATTGAGGTTAATTTTAAAGTTTTAGCTGCTTCTTGAGAGAATTCTGTATTTCTCCATAAAATTGATGCACAACCTTCAGGAGAAATAACAGAGTATATTGAATGTTCTAACATTAAAACTCTATCTGATGTAGCTATTCCAATTGCTCCTCCCGATCCACCTTCTCCAATAATTATTGAAATTGTTGGAATTCTTGCCTTTAGAAAATAAAGTATAGATGAAGCTATTGATTCAGATTGTCCTCTTTCCTCTGCATCCTTACCAGGAAATGCTCCAGCAGTATCAACAAAAGAAATAATAGGCAATTTAAATTTTTCAGCCAATATTAATAGTCTTTGAACTTTTCTATATCCTTCCGGTTTAGCCATTCCAAAATTGTGTTTAATTCTTGATTCCATTGTATTACCTTTTTCTGTACCTATAAAAAAAACAGAAAAATTATTTATTCTAGCTAATCCACCAAGAATTGCAGTATCATCAGCATATTTTTTATCTCCATGCAAATAAACAACATTCTCAAAAATATTTTCAATATAATCTAAAGTATGTGGTCTTTCTGGGTGTCGAGAAACTTGAACTTTTTGCCATGGATTCAAATTAGAATAAATTTTTTTATATAATTCTTTTTTTTCATCTTCTAATTTTTTAATTTTCTCATAGTTTAATTCTTTGTTTTCAATTAATTGGTTTAATAAATTTTCGATTTTGTCTATTCCTTTTTCAAATTCAAAATATTTAATCATATTATAAAATTATAACTTTTAAATACTTCTAAAACCAAATCTCTAAAAAGCTCTCCATTATTGTATAGCAGATAACCTTTAAGTAATAATTTAAGATGTTCAGGATGTATATTATTCCATTCCTTACCTTCTAATGAAAGAAGTGAGTAAAAGAGAAATTTTTCACTATTATCATTTAAAATACTATTATTTATTTCATTAAAGAGGAAAATAGAGGGCATTGATCTATCATCAAATAATTTATCTAAATTAATATTTGTATTAAAGGTGAGATCCAAATTCATCACAGATTTTAAAACAAACAATAATTCTTCATTTTTGTTTTCTTCATCTTCTATATACTTATTCAAAGTAATATTTATTGAACTTATAAATGAATCAAGATTATTAGAGAAATACAGATCTAGTAAAACTCTTGTATATACACTTTTTGAGTCTATTTGCTTCGCATTCTCATATAAATCTAACCAAGAAATTGCACTTTCATAATTATCATTAAAAATATAAGCGGTAGCTATTTGAGGAGCAAAAACTATATTTTCAGAAGTGACTTCAATTGAACTCAGCATATTATTTGACAGTTTATAAGCTATTTCTTCTAAATTATTTTTTTTAGCAAATTCCCAAAATTGAATTAAAATATTTAATCGATCGTTAGGAAAAATTTGAATATTTACCAATTGATATAAAAAAGCCATACTAAGCTGGATATTATTAGAAAATGAATCCAATGTATTCATTGAATTATTTAATTGTTCTGAATTAAAATCAGCAGACATATACAACGCGGCTAAACTATCAACTGTAATAAGATTATCCAAAAAACTTTGATTTGCTGCTTTAATTCTTAAATCAATGGGAGAAGATTGATTAAGAATAATAGGTATTGAAAGATTTTTTTTATCAAGATTATAAAATTCATCTGAAAAAGGAAGTTCTGCTATCCTTGTCATAGCGCTATATAAAAATATTAAATTAAAATTTATGTCTTTATTATTTATTTCCTTATCAACAACTAATTGGTCTGATGTATTAGTTAAAAGTGAAAATAAATGTTGATAATAATTATCTGGATTATTTTCTGAATCTAATAAGATAGAATTTAATAAACTAGCTTCAGATTGATTATCTTGTAAAATTAAACAGAATATATCAAGTTTTTCTAAAAAGAAATATTCTAACTTTATATTTGAATTCAAATCATCTTTAAAATTACATGCTTCATTTAATTGAAAAGTTGATAAAAGATAATTTATTTTTATTCCTGTATAGAAATCAAAATTTTGATCATTTGGTAATTCATATTTTTGAATTATTTCATAAGCTTTATTAATATGTCCAATTGAATTTAAATAATTCAATAATAAAAAAAATATTTCTCTATCTTGATTTATTTCTAAATTGAATTGAACATTTTCTAGAACTTTAATCATCTCCTTTTGTAAAGTTTTTGAATTAATTTTTTGAAGCTTATCAAAATAATTTTTTAAATCATTAGTTTCACTTTTATAAATGAAAATATCTTTTTTAATTTCAATTTCCTTTTCTTCGACTTCACTATTTTCAATTACTTCTGTTTCACTTGAAACTTCAACTTCAATCTTCTCTTCAACTTTAAGATTATCTAAAACCATTTGATCCAAACTTTTACTATCGTGTAGATTAATTACCTCTACTTCGTTGTTGTTCTCATCATTTGCAAAAATAGAATTTGAAAAAAAAATAAATAAAATAATTAAAATAAATTTCATTTTATATCTAATTTGAATTTTTCTGTAATAACATTAGAAGGTGCAGGTATATCAATCATATAAAGCGATATAAAAAGGATTATTGTTAGTATTGCAAAAAAATATATAATGTATCTAGTTTTCATATATGCTAATAAAAAATCACTATTATATGTTTTTACCGTTTTTTTAAGTTTTTTCTAATTTCAACAAAAATTTGTCAAGAATAAGAAATAGTTATAATATGTTCGATCTAACTAAGATTAAAAAGAAAAATATTTGTCTTATCGGCCTTATGGGGTCAGGTAAATCAATAATTGGAAAAGAATTGAGCAAGTATCTTGATTTAAGGTTTTTCGATAGTGATAAAGCAATTGAAGATGAGACAAAAAAAAGTATTAATTCGATATTCCAAGAAGAAGGAGAGCTCTATTTCAGAAATTTAGAAGAAAGAATATGTTTGGAATTATTAAGATATGAGAATTGTATAATATCTTTGGGGGGTGGAAGTATAATTAATTCAAAGATTAGAGAGTCAATAAAAAAAAATTCTTACTCAATCTATCTAAATGTAAATATAAAAAATTTGTTAATTAGAGTGAAAAAATCAAATAAAAGACCTTTGTTATATCAAAATAAAAACAATGAAGAAATTTTGACAAATCTCTTTAAAGATAGGCAAAAATTTTATGAAAAAGCTGATTTTATTGTAAATAATAATAATGATAAATATAAAGTTATAAATGAAATTAAAAATAAACTTAGATCATATGCAAAGTGAATTCATTATAAAAAATAAAAAATTAGCAACATCAATATTAATAAAAAAAAATTATATTGCTAATTTTATAAAAGAAATTGCCAAAAAAAATGAACTTGTATTTTGTGTTATAGATTCAAAAATTAAAACTAACTTAAATATAAGTAAGCAAAAAAACTTAAAATTTATATATATAAAATGTGGAGAGACTATTAAAACAATTGATGGATATAGAATTCTTACAGATAAACTTATTAAAAATAATATAAATAGAAAATCTGTGATTATTGCAATTGGCGGAGGTACGTTAGGCGATTTGACTGGATTTGTTGCAAGTACTCTATTAAGAGGATTAAATTTTTATCTTATACCTACAACACTTTTGGCACAAGTAGATAGCTCGATTGGAGGTAAGAATGGAATTAATACTTTTTATGGAAAAAATTTACTTGGAACTTTTTATCAACCAAAAAAAGTCTTAATTGATATTGCTATTTTAAATAGTTTACCAAAAAAAGAAATAAAAGCGGGTTATGCAGAAATTATTAAACACGCTTTAATAAAAGATTATTCATTTTTTTGTTGGTTAGAAGAAAATTCAAGTAAACTATTTAAATTAAATAAATCTGTTTTAGAAAAAGCAATCTATGAATCAATAATGATAAAGCTTTTTTATGTAAAAAATGATGAAAAAGAGTTTTTGTCAAACAAAAACTCACGGGCAATGTTAAATTTTGGACACACGATAGGACACGCTATAGAGAGTTATTATAAATATAGAAAATTTAATCATGGTGAAGCAATTGCTGTCGGTATGGTTACAGAAGCTAAAATATCAAATTATCTTGGCTTATTATCGAATAATGAATTAGAGAGAATTATTAAACATTTTAAAAAATATGAACTTAAAATATATGATAAAGTATTAAATAATAAGATACTGATAGAATTTTTATCCAAAGATAAAAAAAATTCACTAAATAATATAAATTTTTCATTAATTAACAAAATTGGTAGTTCAATTTTTTATAAAAAATTGAATAAAAATAAAATTTATAAAATTTTACAAAATATTTAATGACAAGTCTTTTTCTTCTAATATTATTAGTAATCCTTGTAATTCTATCTGGTTTTTTATCAGGATCAGAGACTGCAATAACTGCAACTTCTAAAGCGAGAATACTTTATAAGAAAAAAAAGGGTAGTAAAAGAGCAGAGTATGTTCTCGATCTGCTTAATAAAAAAGATAATGTTATATCTACTTTACTACTATCTAATAACTTAGTTAATATTCTTGCATCTTCTTTAGCTACTGCATTTTTCTATGATATTTTTGGGGTAGAAGGTATTTTTTATGCAACACTAATAATGACAGTTGTAATAGTAATATTCGCTGAAGTTCTACCTAAAACTTATGCTATAAATAGACCAAATAGAACTGCATTATTAATTTCCCCAATTATTTATTATTTAAACAAAGTTTTATTTATTTTTGTATTTATAATTAATTTAATAGTCAGACTAATTTTTAGAAAAAATGATACTGATATAAAAAATAAAGATATTCAATCTGAAGAAGAATTAAAAGGTGTTATAGATCTTTACAAAACTTCAAACCCGGATTACGAGCAAGAAAAAGATATGCTACAAAGTATATTACAATTAAACGATATAACTGTTGAAGAAATTTTTACACATAGGAAAAATATCTACTCAATAGACACATCTTTAAAGACTAAAGAAATAATAAATAAAATTAATAATTCAAGGTATACTCGAATTCCATTTTGGAAAGATAATCCTGAAAATATTATAGGTTTATTAAACGTTAGAGCTTTGAATATTGATTTAAAAAATCACAATGAATCTAAGGAAATTATTTTTGATAAAATTTCAAATCCCTGGTTTATTCCTGAAACAACAAATCTGCTAGAACAGTTGGTTGAATTTAAAAAAAGAAAAGAGCACTTAGCTTTTGTGGTTGATGAATTTGGTGAGTTACTTGGATTAATAACATTAGAAGATATTATTGAAGAAATCGTTGGTGAAATAGTTGATGAAATTGATGTGCCAGAAAATGATTTTAAACTTAATAATTATGGAAAAGTGATAATTAATGGAGAAAAAAATATTAGAGATTTATATAAAAGTTTTGATTTAGACCCGCCAGAAATAGAATCATCAACTATAGCTGGTTATATTTTAGATATATCAAAAAAAATACCTTCTTATGGAGAGACTTTTAAGGATAACTTTTTTAACTACAAAGTTTTATCACATTCAAAAAAACAAATATCTAAGGTTGAAATCACAAAAATTAACTAATTTTAATTTCTAAAGAATGTAAACCACTGTTAAATTCTTCTTTAAGCAAACTATTAATAATTCTGTGAATATTTAATCTATTAAATGGAGAATTATCTTTATTCGTCAAGATTATCTTAATATGAGTTTCGCCACTACCGGTAAAATTATTATGCCCTTTATGCAAATTTGAATTGTCAACAATTTCTAATAAAAAATTGTCAAATTTATTTGATAAAATTTTATTAATTCTTTGCTTACGATTCATTATTTTTAAACTATATATTACGTGTGGGTAAACATAAAATAGATATTAATAAAAATAGTCTTTCTTGGGAAAAAACATTTTTTAGAAAATGTGATAACAAAGATTGTAATAGCGAAGGTAAGTTTAAAGCACCAAAATCTAGAGTTTTGTTAAATCAATATTATTATTTTTGTATGGAACATATTAAGGAATACAATAAGTCATGGGATTTTTATAAAGGATTATCAGTTAATGAAATTGAGAATTCAATGAGAGAAGATATAATTTGGAACAGGCCATCTTGGCCATTAAAGGGAAATTATCACAAAGTAATGGATCAAATTAATAATTTTTTTAACGAAGAAATGAACGATTTAAATCCAAATGAACGAGAGAATAATTACTTCAAAAATAAGCTTGTTGATGAAAATCTTACAAAAGAAGAAAGTAAAGCTCTATCATTATTCAATTTAGATCTACCATTGAAATTGGATAAAATTAAAAAAACTTACAAAAAACTAGTGAAAATTTTTCACCCTGATGTAAATGGTAACGATAAAAAAGCAGAAGAAAAGTTTAAGGAAATAAATAACTCATACAAAATACTTTTAAAAAAATTTAAAAATGACTGATAAAAAAAATATAGAAATATCTCCTAGTATTAAAATTGATCCCAAAGAAATATTTGGGGTTTCCTGTGAGTTTGAGGTTTATAAATTTAAAGAAAAAAATGAATACGTACCAGAAATAGATCAAACATATATTTTTGATCCAGCTACAACACTTTCAATACTTGCCGGTTTTTCTTCTAATAGAAGAGTTTTGATTCAAGGTTACCATGGTACTGGTAAATCTACTCATATCGAACAAGTAGCAGCCAGACTTAATTGGCCATGTATTAGAATTAATTTAGATAGTCACATCAGTAGAATAGATTTGATTGGCAAAGATGCTATAGTACTCAAAGATAATAAACAGGTGACAGAGTTTCAGGATGGCATACTTCCTTGGTCATACAAAAATCCTGTAGCTTTAGTGTTTGATGAGTATGATGCAGGGAGACCTGATGTAATGTTTGTAATTCAACGTATTTTAGAGTCAGAAGGTAAATTAACTCTACTGGATCAATCAAGAGTAATCAAACCCCATAAATTTTTTAGGTTGTTTGCTACAGCAAACACTGTTGGTCTTGGTGATACATCTGGTTTGTATCATGGTACTCAACAAATAAACCAAGGTCAAATGGATAGATGGAATATCGTATCAACCTTAAATTACCTTAGTAACGAGCAAGAAATAAATATTATCTTAAGTAAAGTAAAAAAACTTAGTAATAAGAATGGCAAAGACATCGTTAAATGCATGGTAGCAACTGCAGATCTTTCAAGATCAGGATTCATTAATGGTGATATTTCAACTGTTATGAGTCCAAGAACTGTATTGACTTGGGCAGAAAATTATCTTCTATTCAATGATATAGAGTATTCTTTTAAACTATCTTTTTTAAATAGATGCGATGAAATGGAAAGATCTATCTTACAGGAATATTTTCAAAGGTCATTTGGAATTGATATTACTGATGCTAAGGTAGCTAATGTCAAAGAATAGCGAAATTATTGAAGATTTTAAAAAGTCATTAAGTGCTACAATAAAATCAATAGGTAAAAAAGAAGATATAGAGATTAATTTTGTTAAAGAAAATCCTTCAATTATTGGTAATACTATAAATCTAACTGAACCAAAAATTGAAAATTTTAAAAATAACCTAGAATATTTAAGAGCTGAAGCGGACTCTTTTGCATTAGAGTTCAGATTACATTCAAAAGAGATACATCAAAACTTTTTAAATCAAGATGAGTTATCAAACGAAATAATAAATGTTTTGGAACAAGCACGAGTAGAAGCTATAGGTAGTAGTGAATTCAAGGGAATACAAAAAAATCTAAAGAAAAAGTATATTAAAGATCTTAAAATTGGAAATACTAAGAAAGATCAAAATTTATTAATTAAAGCATTTAAAAACGTAGCATTTGAAGAAATTGTTGGTGTAGATTTAGGTGAAATTAATAGTAGTTTTAAAAGTATTGTAAAAGAAAAATTAAAAAAGGATTATTCAAACTTTTTTATAGATCTAAAGAAATATCTACAAGATCAGGAAAAATATACATCTACTATAGTTGAAAAACTAGATGAAATTGGATTGCTTAATAACAGTGTAAACAATACTCAGAATGAAGATATTAATCAAAATGATGAAGATCAAGATAATGAAAATGAAAAAAATGATGAACAAAAAAATGATGAACAAACTGAGTCAAATATTGAAATGCAAACAAGTGAAACAGCTATTGAGCAGTCAGTTTCATTAGAAGAAAATGACGATATGGGAGAAGAAAGTGGAGATACTGAACTAGATTACTTACCAGATAGAAAAATTTTAGAAAATTTAGAGAATTATAAAGTTTATGATTATAATTTTGATGAAATTATTAACGCTGAAGAACTTTGTGATATCAAAGAATTAGAGAAACTTAGAAGAAATCTTGATCAACAAGTGTTTTCTTTTCAACCACTAATTGTTAAAATTGCCAATAGACTACAAAGAAAACTTTTAGCTCAGCAAAATCGTCATTGGGATTTTAATATGGAAGAAGGTTTTCTTGATACATCAAGATTAGCTAAAATCATTGCTAATCCAAATAATAAATTAAGCTACAAAATAGAAAAGGAAATTGAATTTAAAGATACTATTGTGAGTCTTCTAATTGATAATTCTGGTTCAATGAGAGGCAGACCAATTACGGTTGCAGCCCTTTGTTCAGATATTTTAGCAAAAACATTGGAAAGATGCTTAATTAAATCTGAAATATTAGGGTTTACAACCAAAGCTTGGAAGGGAGGTAACTCTAGAGAAAAATGGATCAAAAATGGAAAGCCTTCTAATCCAGGCAGATTAAATGATCTAAGACATATTATCTATAAATCTGCAGACTCACCATGGAGGAGATCAAAGAAAAATTTGGGCTTATTATTGAAAGAGGGAATTTTGAAGGAAAATGTCGATGGAGAAGCTTTATCATGGGCCTATAATAGATTATCTTTTCGAAAGGAAAAAAGAAAAATTCTTATTGTTATAAGTGATGGTGCTCCAGTTGATGACTCAACACTTTCTGTTAATCCAGGTAATTATCTAGAAAAAAATTTAAGAGATATAATTGGTGAAATTGAAAAAAAAGATGAAATTGAATTAATTGCCATAGGAATTGGGCATGATGTTTCTAGATACTATAGTAAGGCTGTAACAATAATGGATGTCGATCAGTTAGGTGAAGTATTACTAAATCAATTATCTGCTACTTTTCATTTAGGTAATTAAGAATTTAACCATTTCTTTTTTGCATTATCAAAATCATTGTTATCAATTGAGCTCCTAATGTCTTTCATGAGATTATTCATAAAATATATATTATGATTAGTAAGCAATTGTAATCCTAGTAATTCTTGTGCAGAAAAAAGGTGATATAAATATGCCAGTGTAAAGTTCTTACAGGTATAGCAATTACACTCATTATCTATTGGGTTTAAATTATTTTTATATTTAACATTTTTTAAGTTTATTTTTCCCTGTTTACCTTTAACTAAAGCTGATCCGTGTCTAGCAATTCTAGTTGGGCTTACACAATCAAATGTATCAATTCCACCTGCAACAAAATCCCATATATCCCTTGGATCACCTATACCTAGTAAATGTACTGGACGAGTATTATCTAATTTAGAAGAAGTAAAATGAACTATATCTTTCATTTCATCTTTATTTGATCCTAAACTTCCACCAATAGCAATTCCAAAAGTGTTGATTTTTTTTGTATTAAATTCAATGCTTTCTTCTCTTAAATCTCTATAAATCCCTCCTTGAATAATACCATACATTTCTTGTCTACCAGCTGAGCCATTTTTAGGATTATAATTAAGTTTAGAGTTAAATGCATTAATAGATCTTAAAGACCATCTATGACTTCTTAACATAGAATCAGATGTGTATATTTTATCTACATTATAGGGAGTACATTCATCAAAAACTAAGATGAAATCTGATCCAAGATTTCTTTGGACCTCTATTGATTTTTCAGGAGATAAAATATGAGTAGAACCATCTATATATGACTTGAATAATGCGCCCTCTTCACTCAAATTTATTAAAGTTTTTTTGTTTTTTGAATTTGTTTTTCGCCCTTTTATTTCATCGGCAACTGACCCATGTCCAAGAGAAAAAATTTGAAATCCACCACTATCTGTTAACATAGGTCCATCCCAACCCGTAAATTTATGAAGACCTCCGTGTTGAGCTATTAGTTCACTACCTGGCTGAAGCATTAGATGGTATGTATTGGATAGTATAATTTGTGTATTATTTTTTTTTGCTTCAAGTGTAGTAAAAGATTTTAGTGCAGCTTTTGTTGCACAAAAAATAAATGCTGGAGTTTCAATATCACCATGTGGTGTAGAAATTTTTCCTGTTCTTGCTTTATTATTTTTATTTGTTTTTTTAACTTTCCAAGAAAAGTCAGTCATTAGTTTTTGGGACAAAAAACTTAGCTATATAAATAAAAGGAGTGTCAAGTAAGGCTATAAATATTCTTAGAAGATAAGTGCCTAAAATATAAATCATTATGACATTATACACACTTACTGGTTCAGGATTTAATAAGATCCAAGCAAATACACTAAAGACAGTGTTATCAACCAAAGAGGAGATAATAGTAGATAAATTATTTCTTAACCAGAGAGACTTGCCTGATAAAACTTGTTTCAAATAATTAAAGAACCACACATCAAAATATTGGCTTATTAAATATGCTATCATACTAGCTATGAAAAATCTTGTCATTGGAGTAAATACATTTGATAAACTCTCTTGTACCCAATCAGCATCTGATGGTTGAAAACCTATAGTAATTACCATTAATAAAGTCATAAATAAGAATGCGCTGAAACCGATTAAAATATTCATTCTAGCTTTTTCCTTGCCATAATATTCAGATAAAATATCAGTACATAAAAATGTGGAAGCAAAAAGTATGGTTCCTAAAGCTACCGGTTCAGGTGAATAAAAAAAGTCTACTGTTTTTAAAACTTGAATATTTCCGGCAATTACAGCTAGTGCAGAATAGATAAAAATTCCTATATATCCAAATATCCTTAAAAAAATAAGAATAGAAAAAAAACAAAAAAGTAGCATTATGAACCACATTAGTTCAGTACTAAGGGAATTAAGTATTGTTGTTAATTCAAAGAAAAATCCCATTACAAAAAATTAATTAGATTTTGATAGAATAGTTTTTTTTAGTTTTTTAGCTTTTAACGGTAATTTAGAATTAGGTGTATTAATTAGAAATTCATCTAAACCACCTTTTTTTTCAACTGTTCGAATTGTACTAACAGCAACTTTCAGTTGGAATTTTTGACCTAAAACTTCACTAACAAAACTTATATTCTGAAGATTTGGTTTAAAACGTCTTTTTGTTCTATTTTTAGCATGACTAACGTTATTACCAGTTTGAAAAGATTTTCCAGTTAATTCACATTGCATTGACATAATGGAATTGCATGTAATTATAAATATTATTTTGTCAAGTATTCTAAATACTAAATTTATCTATGATATAAGTTGGTGTTATTTGATGATTTTTAATTAAATTATTTATTTTATTTAAATCTTTATGAATACCAGATTTTACTAAAACACTATCTATTTCAAAATTATTAGCTCCTTGAATATCATGAAACAATGAGTCTCCAATAGCTAATGTTCTTTTTTTTTCTAAATTAATTTGATTAGTGGTTTCAGCATATATGCTTACATCAGGTTTACCTTTTATAATAACATTTCCACCCATTTTTTTGTATATTTCACTAATAGCACCCATACAAAAGACATTATTATTACTCTTACTTTCAACAGTTTCAAAGTCAGGGTTTGCACAATACATTGTTATTTCTTTTTTATAAGCTACTTCTAGTAATGGAACGTAGTCGATTGGCTGAAAATTTATAAAAGGGGTACAAGCTAAAATTAAATCTGCATCTTCTACTTTGTCTACAAAATTAAAGTTTAAACCATCTCTAAAATTTAGACCATCCTCTTTTTCCTGATCATAAATATGAAAACAGTTTTTTTTATTTTTATTATCTAAAAATTTTTTTTTAAGTAATTGCCAAATCATTTCTCCGCTTGTTACTGTATTTATAAAAGATTTCTTTTTAAAGCCAAGTTTTGGTAATCTATCAATAGAAGATTTTGATCTTTTTGATGAATTTGAAATTATAAACAAATTTTTATTATTACTATTTAGAATATTTATAGTATTAAAGGCATGATCGTATCCAAATGCTCCATCATGCATTACACCCCATTGATCAATTATAAAATTGTCATAATCATAAATAATTTCTTCAATGGATTTAATTTCTTTCACTGCTATACTGATTTTCCAATAACTTCAGAAACATTTTTATATCCATCAGTTTTAATTAGGTCAATCAAGTCACCTTTCATTTTATTGATTAAATTTGGGCCAGAATAAACCAATGCAGTATATAACTGAACTAAAGAAGCACCAGATTTAATTTTTTCGTAACAGTCCCTTCCACTTGAAATACCACCCACTCCTATTAATGGTATTTGACCATTTGTTAAATCATACATTTTTTTCAAAATTATATTCGAGTTCTTGTAAAGAGGTTTACCACTTAAACCACCTTTTTTTCCTTTGTTTATAGAAATTAAATTGCTCTCCCTTTTTATAGTGCTATTTGTAAGTATTAAACCATCTATGTTGTTAGCTAAGGAAATTAATGCTATGTCTCTTAGTTGATCTTCATTTAAATCAGGTGAAACTTTAATTAATATTGGCTTGGTATTAATATTTTTTATTTCATCTCTTTTATCTATAATTTTTTTAATTAATTTTTCTATCTTTCCTCTCAATTGTAGATCTCTCAACCCTTCAGTATTTGGTGAAGATATATTTATAGTAATATAGCTTGCCAAATCGCCTAACTCTTCTAAACCTTTCAGATAATCGTCAATAGCTTCAATAGAATTTTTATTTTTTCCAATATTAACTCCTACAATTTTATTACTTAAGTATGATTTTTTGTATTTAATTAAATTTTTTTTTACTTTTTTTATACCCTTATTATTAAATCCTAAACTATTGATAATGGCTTTATCTTCACTTAATCTAAATACTCTAGGTTTAGAGTTGCCACTTTGAGGTTGTGGAGTAATTGTACCAACTTCAAGAAACCCAAAACCAAATGAAAACATGGAATGCATCACTTCAGCATTTTTATCAAAACCTGCAGCAAGTCCAATGGGATTTATAAAATCTAAACCCATTAGATGTTGTGTAAGAATAGGATCCTCAATATTTTTTTGTCTTACTTTGAAATATTTTAAAAAATTAATTGTAATAGTATGAGATATCTCGGGAGGTAATAAACTTAATATTTTTAATGAACTATTGTACAATAAATTAATTATCTATTAATTTTTTTATATAATCAATAGTTTCTCTTAATCCAAATAATTTAAAAAATGATCCTAGTCTAGGACCTTGATCCTGACCAAGCATAACTTGATATACTAGTTTAAAAAAATCTTTTAGATTTTCAAATTCGTGCTTTTTTCCTACTTCGTATAATAATGTTTGTATATCTTCAGATGAGCTCTTTTCATTAATATCATTTTCTAAAACATTAATAATATCAATAAATACCTCTTTATTGCTACCATCAATCTTTAAAAATTTCTTTTTAGGCAAAATAAAATCTTCATAATAATTAAGTGCAAAATCTATGAGGCGATCAAATTCAGGATTTTTATCAGCATTAATATTATCATCATATTTATTGATAAAAGACCATATTACTTTTTTATCTTTAGAATTAGAAACATTTACTAGGTTGGTAAGGGTATTGAAATTTATTTCTGATTTAAATTCTTTTGGTTTTCCTGAATGAATATGCCAAATTGGATTATCATACTGTTTATTTTTATCTAAACTTGAGTATGAATTATAATGAGAAAGATAATCATCTACAGTTTTAGGAATTACATCAAAATGAAGTTTTTTAGCTGATTTTGGTTTTTGGAACATGTAGAGTGCAAGACTTTCAGGAGAGGCATAACGTAGCCACTCATCAACACTAATACCGTTGCCGACTGACTTAGAAATTTTTTCTCCTTTTTCATCTAAAAACATTTCATAAATTAGATTAGTAGGAGGTTTTTTATTTAATGCTCTACAAATCTTGGATCCTAAATCAACACTTTCTGTAAGATCTTTACCGCACATTTCATAATCAACATCAAACGACATCCATCTCATTGCCCAATCTACTTTCCATTGTAACTTACATTTTCCATTAATTACTTCTGTTTCAACTAACTTTTCTAAAGATGGATCCTTGTAAATAATTGTTTTTGAATCCATTTTATATTCTTCAATTTTTACTTGAAGTACTTCTCCTGAATTTTCACTTATTGGCAAAAAGGGACTATAAGTTTCTTTTCTCTCTGCCCTTAAAGTAGGCAAAATAATATCTAATATTTTTGTATAGTTTTCAAATATACTTAATATTGTTTCATTAAAATCTCCACTTTGATATTTCTCTGTTGAGCTAACAAACTCGTAGTCAAAATTAAATTCATCTAAAAAACTTCTAAGTTTTGCATTATTATGATGTCCAAAACTTTCAAATTTACCAAATGGATCTGGTATAGAAGTAAGTGGCTTACCTATAAATTTTTCTAACATTTCTTTATTTGGAACATTTTCAGGAACTTTTCTTAATCCATCCATATCATCAGAAAATGTGATCAGTTTTGTTGGACAATCAATTATAGAGCTAAATGCATTTTTTACCATTGATGTTCTTACAACTTCACCAAAAGTTCCAATATGAGGTAAACCTGAGGGGCCATAACCAGTTTCTAGTAATACATATCCCTTAGATGGAATTTTAAAGTTTAGTAAACCACCATTTTTTTTAATGATTTGAAATGCTTCTTTAAAAGGCCAAGCTTTTAAGGATTGTGCTAATTCTTGATCAATCATTTAATTTTGCTCTAATTCTAATTTTTTTACCCAATAACAACTTTAATGAATTTGTGAAATTAAAAATTTCAGATCCTAATTTATTAAATAATTCATTTTCTAAATCTACAATATTATCAATAATATTATTAATTAAATCATTCCCTGCAGCAGTTAGAATTAAACTATCAGATCTTTTATCTTGTGGCTGTTGTTTTGATATTAACCTCTTTTCTTCTAGATTAGAAACACGTAAACTAACAACTGATCTATCAATAGATGCATTTTTACATATTTCCTGTTGAGTAATATTTATGTTTTCTTGCTGTAATAAATAAATTGTCTCGAGAATAAGATATTCATTTAATGTGATATGACTCTCTTTTAATTTATTTCTTACTTTAGATTGCCATAAGTTTGATGTTTGCCAAATTAATAATGCTAATCTATTCTCATTAAGAGAAGTGTCTGCCATAGTTTTTATACAAACTGTTTGTATACAAATTAATAATTTACGTCAATACTATTCTGGTGCGATTTCTATCTCTAAGCCATCAAGCTCTTCAGAAAGCTCAATTTGACAAGATAATCTGGAATTATTTTTAACATCAAAAGCTTGATCTAGCATAGATTCTTCATCATCATCCATATTTTTCAGCTTGTTTGTCCATCTTTCATCAATATAAACATGACAGGTAGCGCAAGCACAACATCCTCCGCAGGAAGCTTCAATATCGTAGCCATTGTCTCTAAGAGTTTCCATTAATGTAAAATTACTATCATATTCAATTTCAGTCTTTTTACCTGATCTATCTGTGATTATTAACTTTGGCATTAAACGCCTAGTTTTTTTTGAAGTTCTTTGGAAGATGTTGTGTATCTAAAAATGTTTTTCTTATCAGGAAAGCAATACTTAAATACTTCTTGGGCCATTAAGGCAGACTCGTGAAATCCTGATAGAATAAGCTTAAGTTTTCCTGGGTACCAATTTATGTCACCTATCGCAAAAATTGAAGGTGTAGAAGTTTGAAATTTTTCAGTGTCCACTTTAATTAAGTTTTCGTGTAAGTTTAGACCCCATTCCGCAATTGGACCTAGTTCCATTTTTAAACCAAAAAATGGTAAAAGATAATCTACTTCAATATTTGATATTTCATCATCATTTTCGTATTCAAGCATTATTCTACTATCTTGAATTTTAGAAATCTTTTTTATTTGGCCTTTTAAAAATTTAATTCTTCCTTTTGTCTCTAGTTCTTGCATTTTTGAGACAGAATCAGGTGCTGCCCTAAACTCTTTTCTTCTATGTATAAGAGTTACATTGGAGTCCTTAGATAGTTCATTTGTCCAATCCAAAGCAGAGTCTCCTCCTCCTGCAATTAAGATTTTTTTATTCTTAAATATTGATTTGTCTCGAATTGCGTAAAAAACATTTTTGTTTTCGAAATTCTCAATATTCTCAATTGGAGGTTTTCGAGGTACAAAACTCCCTGCCCCTGCTGCCACTACTATACATTTTGCTTCAACTTTTGTTCCAATATTAGTTTCTACAATCCAACCATTTTCTGTTTTAGCAATTTTCTCGACTTGTTGGTTAAGATGAAATTTAGGTTTAAAAGGGTTTATCTGTTTAATTAACTCGTCAGTTAATTCTTGTCCTGTTACAACTGGTCTAGAGGGAATATCATAAATTGGTTTTTCTGGATACAATTCAGCACACTGCCCTCCAACCTTATCTAAATTATCAACTAAATGACATTTTATATTTAAAAGGCCTAATTCAAATACAGCAAATAAGCCTATCGGACCTGCACCTATAATTATTACATCAGTTTTTTCTGTCATATGTGAAAAATAACAACTTTTTTTATTATTTCTAGGGATTATATATAATCTAAATGAATTACGCTAATACCTCAAAATATTATAATCCTGCGATTTATATATGGCTATTAACAATAACCGCAATGGTTTTATTAATTATAGTAATAGGAGGTCTGACAAGATTAACAGACTCTGGACTTTCTATGACTGACTGGCGTCCAATTTTAGGTGTAATTCCTCCACTGAGTTTAGAAAGTTGGTTGGTTGTATTCGAAATGTATAAACAAACACCAGAATACAAAATAGTTAACAAAAATATGACGTTAAATGAGTTTAAATATATTTTTTGGTGGGAGTGGTTTCATAGAATATTTGCAAGAGCAATAGGAGTTGTCTTTTTAATACCATTAATTTACTTTAGTTTTAAAAAACAAATTCAATCATCATTGTATATAAGGCTTGGTATTGTCTTTATGTTTGGTTTGTTTCAGGCAGTTATTGGATGGTGGATGGTAAAGAGTGGTTTGACTGAAAATCCTTATGTAAGCCCTTATAGACTTACTTTTCATCTTTTAAATGCTCTTATAATTTTCTCTATACTATTATGGATAGCAATGGATTACAGGTATTCTTCTAATATAAGTTTTTTATCTAATCCAAAGACAATTGAATTTTACATTTTAGTCGCTGTAATCTTAATATTTATCACAATTGCAACAGGTGGATTTATGGCAGGAACAAACTCTGGACAATCTTTTAATACTTTTCCACTAATGAATGGAAAAATTATACCTGATGATTACATTATTGATGATTTAGGTATTTATAATATTTTTGAAAATACAGTTGCTATAAATTTTAACCACCGCTGGTTATCAATTTTTGTTTTTTTTTATATTCTATTTGTGTGTTTCAGATTTATTAAATTTGATAATAAAAACGTTTCAAGTACTATCGTGTATTTCGTCCTATTTTTTCTTACATTACAAGTAATTTTAGGTATTATTACTCTTTTAAGTAATGTTTACTTACCAGTTGCAAGTTTACATCAAACTAATTCAATTTTGTTATTATCAACTTTATTAATTAGTTATCATCAAATTAAAATTAGAAAGGTTAAAAATGTCTAACAAAAATATATTTGTCTTTGGTGGAACGGGTTCTATTGGAAAATCATTGTCAAAAAAACTTAAGAGCGATAACTATGATCCGATAATTATATCTAGAAATGAGACAGAATTAAAACAATTATCTGAGGAAATTGGTTGCGAATATAAAGTTTGTGATGTTTTAGATTTTGATAAAGTTAAAAGTATTTCGGAAGAATATAAAGATCGATTATGTGGTATTGCTTTTTGTGTTGGATCTATAAATTTAAAACCTCTCAAAATGACAAAAAATGAGGATTTTATTGATTCTTTTAAAATAAATACACTTAGTGCTGTAAATGCAATTAAGTTTAATCAAGAAACTCTAGCTAAAAATACTGGTAGTATTCTACTTTATTCAACTATTGCTGTTAAACAGGGCTTTACTAATCACACAATAGTCTCTACCGCAAAAGGTGCCATTGAAGGGCTTACTTTAAGTTTAGCAGCAGAATTTGCTCCAAAAATTAAAGTTAATTGTATTGCGCCAAGTTTAACAGACGCAAAAATGACACAAAACTTACTTAATAATGAAACTATTAAGAAAGCAATTGAAAATATGCATCCTTTACCTAAAATTGGATCTGGTGATGATTTCTCTGATATTGGAAGTTTTCTATTAAGTGATAAAAATAGTTGGATTACTGGACAAATATTTCATATAGATGGAGGAAGATCATCATTAAGAATTAAATCGTGAAATATATCTTTATAATTTGTTTATCTCTTTTTTCTCTTAGCGTTTTTAGTCAGCCGTTTCCAATACCTGATGATAAAGAAGTTAGCTTTGATGTTATTAGAAAAAAGAAAAATATAGGGAGCTTAATATCAAAATTTATAGAAAATGAAGATAGTGTTGTTATACATTCAATCTTAAAGATAAATGTAAAAGTTTTATTTATTCCAGCATACAAATTTTTTCAAGAAACTAAAGAAACTTGGAAAAATGGTGAATTTGTATCAATAGATGGATTTACAGATTTTGAAGATGATCGGGAGTATAAAATAATTGGAAATGATGAAGACAATTTTTTTATTGCTAGTGGTATGGATGGACAATTAAAATTAGATAAAAATATCTTACCATTAAATTATTGGAATCTTGAAATGTTAAATGAAAAAGAGGTATTTGATACTCAAAAAGGTATTGTAAGAACTATAAAAGTAAAGCAACTTGAAGATGAAAAAATTAGAATCAATGACATTGAAATATTATCTAACAAGTATGTTTTCAATGCATCAAAAAATCCAAAAGATAAAGGGCCATTCCCTGAGTATACACTTTGGTATTTTGAAAAAGAGCTCATGAAAATGGAATTCAAAAATCCTAATGATAAAAAAAATATTATAACAATTATTCGTAATGATTGGAGTCTATAGTTGCAAACTATATGGATTACTGGTGGATCTTCAGGTATTGGTTTTGCTACAGCAAAAGAATTTATAAATAATAATTGGCAAGTTGTAATTTCTTCAAGTAATAAAATAAAACTTGAATCTGCAAAAAAAAAATTAGAACTAAATAATAATAAAAATTTAGTTCATGCTATTGTATGTGATATTTCTTCAAAAAATAATGTTGATGAAACGATTAATTCTATAGAAAAAAATATTGGTAAAATTGATATAGCATTATTAAATGCATCAGCTTATAGTCCAAATAAAAATCAAATATTTGATATTTCAAACTATGAATTGCTAGTAGATGTAAATATCAAAGGCACTTTGTATTGTGTTAACAAATTAAAAGATGTTATGAAAAATAGAAATAATACGATTGCTATTATTTCTTCACCGTTGGGATATAGAGGTTGGCCAACAGCTGGAGCGTATGGTATTTCTAAAGCAGCTCAATTAAGCTTGAGTGAAAGCTTATATTTTGATTTCAAAAAATTGAACATTAATGTTAGAGTCATATGTCCAGGTTTTATTGATACCGAAGCAACCAAAAAAAATAGCTTCAAAATGCCTTTTTTAAAAAGTGCTGAATATGCAGGAAAAAAAATATTTGATAGATTAACTAAAGGTAAAGAATTTGAAATAATTTTTCCCTATTTGATTGTATATTTTTTTAAATTTACAAGGATATTACCTTACAAAATATATTTTTTTATATGGAAAAAATTAGGGAATTTTTAGTTTGTTTGACCAATATAAATTCCAAGTCCTTCAGCTACTTTAATCAAAGGATCATTTTTTTGAACAGTTTTTGAATATCCAGCAACTTGACTAAGCATCAAATCTTGTACTCCTCTGTCTTTCCATACAACTACTCTATTAAATTTTTTCTTTGCAATTAAATCAACCGCATAAACCCCAAAGGCACTTGCAATTAGACGATCTCTATGAGTTGGTTGAGCACCTCTTTGAACATGCCCGAGAACTGTAACTCTTGTTTCTGAATCTGTTATTTTATAGATTTCATCACCAAGATAATTTCCAATCCCTCCAAGGCGTACCTCTCCATCAACATATTTCACTGTAGCTTTTTTACCGTTTTCTTTTTTTACAGCTTCTGCAACAACGATTAATGCATGATTTCTTCCTTTAGACCTAAGTTTCTCAATATGATCAGCAATAGATTTTATAGAATATTGAATCTCAGGAATCAAAATAACATCTGCTCCTCCAGCTATTCCTGCATTCAAAGCTATATGACCTGCATCTCTACCCATAACTTCTAAAATCATTACTCTTCTGTGGCTAGCAGCTGTTGGCTGAAGCATATCTAATGCATTTGTTGCAACGTCAACTGCAGTATCGTATCCTATAGAAAGCTCATTATGCTTTACATCATTGTCTATAGTCTTTGGAATACCTACAAAATTTATATTTCCTTTTTTTGTAATACTTTGAAGGATTTTTAAACTTCCATCTCCGCCAATACCTATTAGTGCATCTATTTCTAATTTTTTAAAACCTTCTATAACTAAATCAGATGAGTCTATTTTTTTTCCATTCCTTATAATTTTTTTAAAAGGGTTGCCTTTATTATTTGATCCCAAAAAAGTTCCGCCCATCCTCATTAAGCTACCCTCAAAATTTTGTGGATTTAATTTGATAACGTCCAGTGGTTCTTTCAACAAGCCTAATGTTCCATCTTTAATTCCATAGACTTCCCAATTGTATTTATTATGTGCTCTCAAGGTTACAGCTCTAATTACTGCATTTAAACCTGCGCAATCTCCACCACTTGTTAATATTGCTATTTTTTTTACCACAGGGCGTTTATATACTATTATTATATTTTTACTTATTTATTTTCATGGATGACATAAACAAACTTATAGAAATTTTAAAAAATTTTGAACAAGAACACAGAGATCTTGATGAAATACTCATCAGGCTTCAAGAAAAAAATACTGTAGATTTTTTACAAATTCAAAGGTTAAAAAAAAGAAAATTAATCTTAAAAGATAAAATATTAGAAATTCAAAATAAATTAGAGCCAGATAGTATCGCTTAAGTTAAAAAACTTTTTAAAAATTTAGGAGCGTTATCCTTAATAAAAGATATTCTTTCCTTAAGTCTTGGAATTTTTGATATTCTCTTTAGATTTTTATCAATATTTTCTTCAACATGCTTCATTTCTTTTGAAAAAAAAACGAACAAGGCATTAGTATATACTCCTGATAAAATCAGTCTTTTTGTATAAAAATTGAAATCTGTTGAATTATCTCCAGCTAAATACCACATTGTACTTACTGAATTATATAAACTCTTTTTTGATATTTTGTTATTTGTGGGTAGCAAAAGATGGTTAAAGGTTTTTTTATAAAATTCTTTATCTTCATTTAATATATCAAATCGTAATAATAATATTTTTTTTATTCTTTTGTTAATTGGAAAATTAATTAAATTAATTTTTTTTAATTTATATTTAAGTTTCTCATTAATATTGTGTAAAGCATATTCTAATATATCTTTATATCCATCAGGGAAAAAATAGAATAAATCATTTTTTTCTATATTTTGTTTTTGTAATTTGGAAAATATTTCTGATGACCAACCTTCAATTGATACGATTTTTTTTGCTTTTTTGAGAATATCTTCTTTTTTTTTATTTTCTGTTTTGTTCATTTTTCCAATATGTAGTTATTTCTTTTTCAAAACCAAAAGCATTTTTATGTGCTAAGCGTGATGTATACAAAATGCCGTTTAAGTGATCTACCTCATGCTGTACTACCCTTGCGTGTAAGCCATCAACTTCATTTTCAATTTCTTTACCATCAAGATCAAATCCAGAATATTTGATTTTTTTAAATCTTCTTACTAAACCCTGCATACCAGGTATTGATAAACAACCTTCCCAGTCATCCTCAGTTTCTTTTCCCATGGGTGTAAAAATAGGATTTATTAATGGTGTTATCTCAATTTTATCTTTCTCTTCATTATCAGGATTACGAAATACTATTATTTTCTTTGAAATATGTACTTGTGGTGCAGCTAAACCTATACCGTTATAGTCAAGCATTGTTTCAGACATATCATAAACTATTTTTTTTAGAGAATCTGAAGAGAATTCTTTTATCTCAGAACATTCTTTTAGCAAGATGGGATGACCGATTTTTGATATTTTAAGAATAGACACGTAATAAATATAAGTATTTTTTTTAATATACCAATAGATTAATTCAATATATCCGTTTGCAAATAATATGAGTTTGTGTTACTAGCCCGTCCCAATGACACTTTTTGTAAATGTAAAAGATAATAACGTAGAACAAGCAATTAGAACGCTTAAAAAGAAAATGCAGCGTGAAGGTTTGTATAAAGAGATGAAACTACGTAAACACTACGAAAAACCTTGTTTGAAACGCGCTCGAGAAAAAGAAGAAAATATTAGAAGAGCTAGGAAGTCTGCAAAAAGAAATAACGATTAAGCAGAAAGACTTTTTACGATATCCTCACACATTTTTTTAGCATCTCCAAATAGCATAGTTGTATTATCTCTATAAAACAACTCATTATCAACACCAGAATAACCAGTTGCCATTGAACGTTTTACAAATAAAACACTCTGAGATTTTTCTACATCTAAAATAGGCATACCAAAAATAGGAGATGACTCATCAGTTTTTGCAGCTGGATTTGTTACATCGTTTGCTCCAATAACAAAAGAAACCTCTGTCATAGGAAAATCATGATTAATTTCATCTAGCTCCAAGACTTCTTCATAAGGAACATTAGCTTCAGCTAGTAAAACATTCATATGACCTGGCATTCTTCCAGCGACTGGATGTATTGCATATCTTACTTCTATTCCTTCTTTTTTTAATATGTCACCCATTTCTCTTAAAGCATGTTGAGCTTGCGCTACAGCCATTCCATATCCTGGTACAATAATTACAGAGTCTGCGTTTTTCATTATATATGCCGCATCCTCTGCATTACCTTGTTTAACAATTTTGTCAGAGTTATCCTTACTAGCACCAGTGTCTTGCTCACCACCAAAACCTCCTAAAACAACATTAATAATGGATCTGTTCATCCCTTTGCTCATTATATAACTCAATATTGCACCAGACGCTCCAACAAGAGCACCAGTTATAATTAAGAGATTATTACTTAGGGTAAATCCTATGCCACAAGCTGCCCAACCTGAATAAGAGTTTAACATAGAAACGACAACTGGCATGTCAGCACCACCGATAGGAATTACAACAAGAAATCCTAGTAATATTGAAACAATAACTATTGTCCAAAAGATTGTTGGAGATTGATTAATTACAAATAATACAATCAAGAAAATAATTAGGAGGAAAATTAGTGCATTTATAAGATGCTGGAACTTAAATACTATTGGCTTTCCTGAAATTGTACCTTGTAATTTTCCAAAAGCTAAAACTGAACCAGAGAAAGTGATAGCACCAATAAATGTTCCAATACTCATTTCAACTAAACTAGCAGTTTTAATCGAACCAACTTTTCCAATACTAAAAGCTACGGGATCATAGAATGCGGCAGCAGCAACAAAGACAGCAGCTAAACCTACTAAGCTATGAAAAGCAGCTACCAATTGAGGTAATGCGGTCATCTCAATTCTGAGAGCAATAAATGAACCTATAGCACCACCAACAAGTATCGCGGCACCAATTTCATAATAACTAAGAACTGATTTGAACATTAGCGTTGTGAACACCGCTATAATCATACCAATAACACCAAAAATGTTACCCATTCTTGAAGATTCAGGGTGAGATAAACCTCTTAAAGCAAAGATAAATAATAACGCAGAAATTAAATATAATATCGCAACCATGTTAGAAGACATTATTTTTTTTCCTTTGTTTTTTTAGTTTTTTTCTTAAACATCGAGAGCATTCGATATGTTACTAAGAAACCTCCAAAAATATTAACTGAAGCTAATACAACACCAATTAATCCAAAAATTTTTGAAGTATCAAAACCTTGAGGACCAGCTGCCAATATTGCCCCAACTATAATTACACTTGATATTGCATTTGTAACACCCATTAAAGGACTATGTAAAGCAGGAGTAACTGACCAAACTACATAATAGCCAATAATACAAGCTAAGAAAAATACTGTTAGTCCAATAACAAAAACTTCAGAAGAATGTGCTTCCATATTACTTAAATTGCTCCAATCTTACATCCCCGTTATGCGTTAGCAAAACAGAATTAATTATTTCATCTTCAAAATCAAAATTTATTTTTTTATTTTCTTTATCTATTAATAA